>DATBQM010000019.1:0-6229 GCA_036560805.1 Gaiellaceae bacterium
AGCGAACCTGGACTTCGGCACGGCGCGGCATTACGAGCCCTTCTTTGCGCCGTAGCGCGAGCGCGCCTGCTTGCGGTCGGACACGCCCGAGGTGTCGAGCGCGGCGCGGATGATCTTGTACCGGAAGCCCGGCAGGTCGGCCGTACGTCCGCCGCGGATCAGGACGACCGAGTGCTCCTGCAGGTTGTGGCCTTCGCCGGGGATGTAGGCCCCGACTTCCATGCCGTTCGTCAGCCGGACGCGGGCGACCTTCCGCAGCGCCGAGTTCGGCTTACGCGGAGTGGTCGTATACACGCGCGTGCAGACGCCCCGCTTCTGCGGGGAGCCGGCGAGCGCAGGCGCCTTGGTCTTTGCCTTGGCGGCCTTGCGGCCCTTGCGCACGAGTTGATTTACAGTCGGCATGAGTCCTTCTGGTAGTCCCTCTCCACAAAGAGACGGTCGGCGGAGGCGGATGCGCCCCTGCCAACCGGCCCGCGGAATGGTAGCGAAGCCGCGTGGATACCGTCAAACGACGCAAAGATCGCCATTTCGGGGCTGGCGCGCAGGCGGACGCGGCGATTAGAGTCCCTGCGCTTCCGTGAGTCACCTCCTTATTGCGGCGATTGCGGCGCTCTGCGCCTGCCTGCTGCTGCTCGTCGGGGTGCTCGTGGGGCTCCTACGACGGTCGACCGGACGGGTGACCGAGGTCGAGCGTCGGCTGGACGAGCTCGCGGCCGAGCTTGGCGGTGCGGTCGAGCGAGCCGAGGAAGAAGGCCGCAGGAGCCGGCTGCTCGTGGACATCTCCGGGACGATCGACCTGGACGAGGTGCTGGGCCGGGCGCTCGAGGCGGTCACGGCCCTGCCGGGCGTGGACGCGGCGCTCATCCGGGTGGAGGGCGAGAACGCGCCGCTGATCGCGGCAGTCGGGCTCCCGGACGAGGAGGCGGCGCGCCAGTCGGCCGCCGTGCCGCGCGGGCAGCGGGACGTCCGGGCCGTGGAGCTCAACTACAGGTACGCCGAAGCGGACGAGGGAGCCGGCGGCGACCTGCTACGCGGAGGGTTGGCCGTCCCGCTCGTCGACGAGGGCGGGCCGCTCGGGACGCTCGTCGTCCTGACGCGGACGCCGGGCCTGCGCTTCGACGACACTGCGCTCCTCCGTCTGGAGGAGATCGCGCATCGCACGGCGCCCGCGATCGACAACGCCCGCAGGTTTCGCGAGGCGCGCCAGCTCGCCGACCTCGACGCCCTGACCGAGCTCCACAACCGGCGCTACTTCCACGAGACGCTCGCGCGCGAGGCGGTGCGCGCGCACCGGTACGACCGCAAGCTCGCGCTCATCGTGTTCGACCTCGACGACTTCAAGGACGTGAACGACCGGATCGGCCACCTGGCCGGCGACGCCGTGCTCGCGGAGGCCGCGTCGCGGATGCGCGAGGTCGTGCGCACCGCCGACGTTCCCTGCCGCGTCGGGGGCGACGAGTTTGCCGTGATCATGCCGGAGTCGAACCTCGAGGACGCGGAGCAGCTCTTCGCGCGCATCCAGTCCGTCATGTCCGGGCGCGCGCTCGGGCAGGCGGGGCGGCTGCACCTGTCCGGAGGCCTCGCTGAGCTGCGCGCGGAGGACGACTCCATCACGCTCTTCGAGCGCGCCGACCGCGCGCTCTATTCCGCGAAGCAAGCCGGCAAGGGCCGCTCCATCGCGGCCACGGCCTAAGACCATCTGCGGCCGTGCCTAGCCGAGGCGGAGGAACGGGACGTACTGAACGAGGTCGACGGCGGCCGGCTGCGGGAGGTCGTCCTTTGCGCACGTCGCCGTTGCGAGCGCGGCGCGTTGCTTGCCGACCGTCCACTTCTCGAACGCGACACCCTGCGCGAACGAGCGCAGCGCCGCCGCGATCGCCGGGCGCGCCCGGCCGAGCGGCACGGCGCCGAGCGGCGCCGCGTCCTGCAACGCCTTGACGGAGAACGTCCCCGTGCTCGTCAGCACCGACTCCGACTTCCCGGTCGCGAGCACGAACAGCCGGTCGGGCGCGACGTCCTGGAGTGCGAGCCCCTGCACCTCGTGCCCGAGCCATGGCGGCGCAGGCTTCGCCGACATCAGCCGAACCTGGAGATCGGGATACGAGGTGTAGAACGTGCTCACCTCGCTCGCCGACGGCGCCGACGACGGGAGATACGACTCGACGTGCGCGCTTCGCAGCTGATCCGCGAGGATCGCGCGCGCCTCGCTGACCGTCGCGTGCGCGCGGCTCAGAGCCGCGACATAGAGCGATCTGCTGCCGCGGAACTCCTGCCGGATGACGGCACGCTCAGCGGCGAGGACGTCGACACTCGACACCGGCTGCGACGCGCTCTCGACGAGCCGCTCGTACAGAGCGCTGTACGCGGTTTCGCGATCACCCGTCAGCGCGGCGAGCTGGGCGATCGCGGAGTTCGACAGCACTTGCTTTCCGACGAGGCACTGCGCGCCCGACGGAAGCAGGCTCAGCTGGCCCTCGGTCGTCGACGCATCGAAGCCCTGGATCGCCTTCGGCGCATCGCACAGCGACGGCGACCGCGCCCACAGCCACGCGCACATCGCGAACGGCTTGTCCGGATCCTGCTCGGCCGCGTTCCATTCGCCCCAGCCCCACGACCAGACCGACGCGATGCCCGTCTCCGCGGCGACCTGCTGCGCCGCGAGCGACTGCCATTTCGCCACCTGGTACCAGGCCGACGCCGGCTGGAGGTTGTTGCGGCCGCCGAACCCGGTCGTCGTCGCGAAGCTGATCATGATTCCGACCTTGTTCGCCGGGATGCCGATGGACGTGAAGTCGGTCACGGCCTGGCGATAGTCCATGCGCAGCGTTCGGTTCCCGAGCACCGGCCCGAGCTTCCACGTCGACGGTGCGGGGACATAGATCTCACGCACGAGCTCCGCGACCTGCGAGGCCTGTTGCCACCACACGCCGGCATCGCCGCCGGTGTACGGCTTCGACGGGAGCAGCAGCACCGGGTGCGCGCCGAGCGCCGCGAGCCCCTGCACGAGCGCGAGGATGTTCGCGCGGTACTGCGCGTTGTTGTTCGACCACGGCGTGACGAGGCCTGGGCCCGAAAGCTCGTTGAGGACGATCACCGGCGTGGCGCATCCGGTCTGCTGCTGCGCGAACGCGAAGAACGTCTTCACGCGGCCGGGGATGAGCGACGGGTTCGCCGGCGCAGTCGTCGACCCGACGCGGTTCTTCAGGTTCAGGTCGAAGTAGACCGTCGCCGCGCCGAGCCCGCGCATCTGCGAGCCGTAGGTTCCGCTCCCGACGCCGACGACGATCCCCTGCTTGCCGAGGATGGCGTTGAACTGCGGGGTCTGCCAGCCGAACTCGGCCCACATCGGCTGCGTCGCCGGGATGCCGCACTGACCCGCATACGGGGCCGGGATGGCTGCATGCGCGACCGAGGGCCACGCCGCGAACAGCAGGACGAATAGTGCGAGACGCTTCACGACCCCGACCCTTGATACCAGACGGAGCCCCCGGAGGGGCCCCGTCTTACGGTGTCTTTACTCGGCCGAATCGAGCGGCGTGTCGACCTCGGGGATCTCCGTCGCCTCGATCTCCTCGTGCGAGGGGCCGCCGTTGCCGCCCCCCGGTCCCCCGCCGAAGTCGAGGTTCAAGTCCGCGAGGCTGTCGCCGCCGTCGGAGCCGATCTCCTCGAGCGCCGCCAGCAGCTGCTCCTCGGTGGCCGGCCGCGTGTACGCGCTGACCGGGACGGCCGAGGACGGGCCGATCTCGATTCCGCGATACCGCTTCAGGCCGGTGGCCGCCGGGATGAGCTTGCCGATGATGACGTTCTCCTTCAGGCCGAGCAGGCGGTCGACCTTCCCCTCGATCGAGGCGTCGGTCAGCACCTTCGTCGTCTCTTGGAAGGACGCTGCCGAGAGGAAGGACTCCGTCGCGAGCGACGCCTTCGTGATCCCGAGGATCAGCGGCTCGGACGTCGCCTGGTCCTTCTTCTCCTTCTTCACGCGCGCGTTCTCGCGATCGAGCACGAGCTTGTCCACCAGCTGGCCCGGCAACAGGTCGGTGCCGCCGTTGTTCTCGACGCGCACCTTCTTCAGCATCTGCCGGACGATGAGCTCGATGTGCTTGTCGTGGATGTCGACGCCCTGCGACTTGTAGACCTTCTGCACCTGGTCGACGAGATACAGCTCGATCGCCGTGTAGCCCTTCAGGCGTAGCAGCTCGGCCGGGCTGATCGAGCCCTCGTGCAGCGCGTCACCCGCTTCGACGCGCTCGCCGTGCGTCACGAGCAGCCGCGTGCGGCGGGGGACGGTGTACGAGCGCTCGTCCTCCTCCTTGCCGCTGTCGGGGAGGATCGTCAGCTTCAGCTGCCGTTCCGTCTCTTCGATCGCGAGCGTGCCCTCGATCTCCGCGAGCTGGGCGGCACCCTTCGGGTTCCGCGCCTCGAAGATCTCGACGACGCGCGGGAGGCCGTGCGTGATGTCCGCGCCCGCGACACCGCCGGTGTGGAACGTCCGCATGGTGAGCTGCGTGCCCGGCTCGCCGATCGACTGCGCGGCGATGATGCCGACCGCGTCACCGATCTCCGACATCTCGCCGGTGGCGAGGAACGTGCCGTAGCACGCCTGGCACACCCCGACCTCCGCCTTGCACTTGAGCACCGAGCGCACCGGGACGACGAAGCTCTCCGCTGCATCGCCGAGCTCCGTGACGATCTCGCGCAGGCGCGGCATCGTGATCTCCTCGCCGCGCTCGGCGATAAGCGTCTTGCCGGGCTTGCCCGATGCGAGCGGCTTGTAGATGTCGGTCGCGAGGATGCGCGCGGCAACGCTCTTGTTCAGCCCCTCCGCGTTGAAGAGCGGCAGCTCGACGAAGTCCTTCGTCTTGCAGTCCTCCTCGCGGATGATCACGTCCTGCGAGACGTCGACGAGACGCCGCGTCAGGTAGCCCGAGTCGGCCGTACGAAGCGCCGTGTCGGCCAGACCCTTGCGGGCGCCGTGCGTCGAGATGAAGTACTCGAGGACGGACAAGCCCTCCATGAAATTCGCCTTGATCGGGCGCTCGATGATCTCGCCCTTCGGATTCGCCATGAGCCCGCGCATGCCGGCCAGCTGACGGAGCTGCGCGAAGGATCCGCGGGCGCCGGAGTTGGCCATCATGAAGAGCGGGTTCAGCTCGTCGAGGTTCGCGAGCATCGCGTCGGAAACGGCATCCGTCGCCTCCGTCCAGATGTTCACGATCGACTCGTGCCGCTCGGACTCGGTGATGAGCCCGTGCTCGTACGCGTGCTCGACTTTGCCGACACGCTCTTCGTACTCGGCGAGCAGCTTCTCCTTCTCCGGCGGGATCACGACGTCGTTCTTCGAGATCGTCACGCCTGCGCGCGTCGCGTACTCGAAGCCGAGCGACTTGATCGTGTCGAGAACCGACGACACCGTGTGTGCCCCGTACTCGTCGACGAGTGTCGCGATGAAGTCGTCGAGCGTCTTCTTCGAGAGTGTGCCGTTGAGGTAGTCGTGGTACTGCGTGTACTCGCCCTCGAGCGGGCCGACCGCCTCGCGCAGCGCGCGATCGATCTCCGCGTTGAAGATGACGCGGCCCGCGGTGGTGAGGATGAGCTCGCCCTCCCACAGGTACTCGATCGGCTGCTGAAGCGTCATCTGCTTCGCGTCGAGCGCGAACTCGACCTCCTCCTCCGTCCGGAACCGCTGCGGCCGTGGATTCATCGTCTCGACGGACAGCTCGTCGAAGTTCAGGTCGGAGTACGTGAGGTAGTAGGAGCCGAGCACCATGTCCTGCGTCGGCGTCGCGAGCGCGCGCCCGGACGCCGGCGAGAGGATGTTGTTCGCCGACAGCATCAGGATCCGCGCCTCGGCCTGCGCCTCGGCGGACAGCGGCACGTGCACGGCCATCTGATCGCCGTCGAAGTCCGCGTTGAACGCGTGGCAGACGAGCGGATGCACCTGGATCGCCTTGCCCTCGACGAGCACCGGCTCGAACGCCTGGATGCCGAGGCGATGGAGCGTGGGTGCACGGTTCAGCAACACCGGGTGCTCCTGGATGACCTCTTCGAGGATGTCCCAGACCTCGGCCTGCATCTGGTCGACATGGCGCTTGGCCGCCTTGATGTTCTGGACGATCTTCCGCTCGACGAGCCGGCTCATGATGAACGGCTTGAAGAGCTCGAGCGCCATCAGCTTCGGCAGCCCGCACTGGTGCAGCTTCAGGTACGGCCCGGCCACGATGACCGAGCG
>DATBQM010000020.1:0-76864 GCA_036560805.1 Gaiellaceae bacterium
GAGGACTACCTGATCCCGAACCGTAGGCCTGGGGCTGTCCGCAAGCCGGAGAGGTCGGACAAGGTGATCTGGGAGACGGTTCGCAAGGTCGCGGCCCGCGTTGGGATCCGTTCGCATGTGCATGCGCTACGCGCGGCGTTCGCTGTTCAGTTCGACGAGGGGAATCCGGATCAGCTGATTGCGCTGAAAGAGCTGATGGGCCATACGCGGATCGAGACGACATTGGTCTACCTGCGAAGGAAGGACAAAGCGAAGGCGATGGAGCAGGTACGGAGTCTTTCCTGGGGTGGCGCAGGTCACTTCGTGTTTCCGTCGTCAGAGGAAGCGGCACGAAAAAAGCCCCCGCTGAGCAGGGGCTTCATCGAAGAGGCGCATACGGGATTCGAACCCGTGCCGCCGCCGTGAGAGGGCGGTGTCCTAGGCCACTAGACGAATGCGCCGCGAGACGGCGGTTAGTGTAGCGGCGCCTCGGGCACACGATCCGCGTGTTCGGCCGCAAGCGCAAGCGAACCGACAGGCCGGTCGCGGCGCGCGACCTCGGTGAGGTGCATGCGCTCGATCGCATCGCTCCGCCACGCCCGATCGACCGCAGCGCCGGAGAGCGCCGCCCGCGCGGAGCGCCCGAAGACCCTGCGGACGTCGACGGGCGCCGCGCTTCCTAGGTTCGGCGGGCGAGCACGACCGCGGCGCCGACGATGCCGACGACGCTCGCTGCGCCGAGCACCGTCCACGCGAGCCCGGATCCGATCGGCGCCGCCGAGAGCCCGACGGCTAGCGCCCCGACGGCGAGCGACGCAAACGCAAGCGCGCCGAGTGCGAACGTCCGCGCCAGCATGACTGCGCGCTCCGTCGGAATCGCGAATCGCTCGTCGATCGACCAGGAGGCGAGCTCGGCGCAGAGGAACAACCCCACGGCCACGAGCGGCGCCGCCTCGTCGAGATGCCGCCCGTGCACGACGAGCGCGACGACGTAGCCGACGGCGAGCAGCCCGACAGCCCACGGAACCATGGCGACGCTGGCGCGCACGAGCGCCCACACGAGGAACAGCGCACCGACGAGGGCGAGCGCTACGGTCGCGGCTATCGCCTCCTCTGAGCGCGCGAGCACGTACGCAACGACACCGGAGTACGCAGCGACGGAAAGTGCGGCGAGCGCTATGCGCGCGCGGGCCTTGCGTATCGCCTGAATCTCGCCACCTCCTCGAGCGGGACGTTCAACGGGACGCCGTCGAGCCATTCGACGACAGGGATCCCCGCCTGTTGATATCGAGCGCGCATCGCCTCGCGAGAGAGTCGCCACAGCCGGTACGACAACTGCTCGAGCTCGTCCGATCCCTCGTCGACGAACGGCACGGGAGACACCTCGACGACGACGAGGTCGAAGCCGCGCGCGCGGAGGTCGAGTAACGCAGGGGGCGTTCGCGGATCGAGCAGCGGCGTCAATGCGAGCACGAGCGCCTTCGGTGGGAGCGAGCGCGGCGGCAGTACATCCACACCGCGTGCCGCGAAGCTGAGGACGATGTCCATCTGCAGCAGCGAGTCGACGATGCGGTAGAGCTGGCGCGTCCCCGAAGTCGGCAGCAGCCACGAGAGGAAGCCGCCGAAGCTGACGAGCCCGACGCGGTCCTTCCGTTGCAGATAGCGGTGCGCGAGCGAGGTTGCCGCCCGAACGGTCAGGTCGAGCGTGCCGCGGCGGCCAAGACGCGCGTCCGTGAACGTGTCGAGGAACAGGACGACGTCGGTGTTGCGCTCGGGATGCCGCTCGTTCACCCACAGCTCGCCGCGGCGCGCCGTCGCGCGCCAGTTGACGCGCCGCGGCCGATCGCCGGCCGCCCACGCGCGGATGTCGGCGAACTCGATGCCGTCGCCCTTCGTGCGGGAGACCTGGTTGCCGACGAACACCTGCGTCTCGAGCGGCGGAAGAAGCGCGTGCAGTGCCTCGACAGTCGGATAGACGCGCAGCGGTGTGCTCCCGCCGAGGCGCATCTCCCAGGCATAGAAGCCGAGCCGGTCGCGGGCGCGCAGAAGCGCCGGACCGACGAGATAGGCGCCCCAGCGATCGCATCTGAGCGGGACGTCGATCGTTCGTGTGTCGTCGGGCCCGAGCGCGACCGCACGCGGGTTGCGGCTCTCGGTCGCCAACCCGGCGGGGAGCTCGAGCATGACGTCGACACGCTCCGCGGCGTCCGCCGTGAGCTCGATCGCCGCCGCGACGGTCTCGGACTCGAGCGCCCGCTCGCGGTCGAGCGCAACGCGGCCGCGAATCTTCGGCGGACGTGCGAAGGCCGGCGCCGCAACGGCGGCGAGCGCGAAGGGAGCCGCGAGCGCCACGAGCTCGACCCGACCGAGCGCGAGGCCGCCGAGGAGCGCGGCGGCAGCGATCGCCGCGTACGCGGGAAGCCGCGGAGAAAGGTGACGAGTCACGTCGTGGCGCGGACGTCCTCGGCCGGCGGCGTCGGCACCGAGTCGAGCGCCTCGGCGACGACGTCCTCACCGCGGATGCGCTGCACCCACAGCTCCGGCCGGAGCATCAAGCGATGCGCCAGCGCGGGCACCGCGACAGCCTTCACGTCCTCGGGGACGACGAAGTCGCGGCCGGAGATCGCCGCCTTCGCACGTGACAGCTTCAGCAGCGCGAGGCTGCCGCGCGGGCTCGCGCCGACGGCGAGCTGCCGCGATGCGCGTGTCGCGGCGACGACGTCCACGATGTAGCCCTCGATCGCATCCGAGACGTGCACGCCCTCGAGCGCGTGCTGCATGGCGACGAGCGTGGGCGCGTCGACGACGGGCGACAGCTCCACCTCGTCCTCGCCTCGTTCGATGCGGCGGCCGAGCATCTCGATCTCGTCGTCGCGCGCGGGGTATCCGATGCTCGCTCGGACGAGGAAGCGGTCGAGCTGCGCCTCAGGGAGCGGATAGGTGCCTTCATATTCGATCGGGTTCTGGGTCGCGAGCACGATGAATGGCGGCGCGAGGAGGCGCGTCTCGCCCTCGCTCGTCACCTGCCGCTCCTGCATC
This sequence comes from Gaiellaceae bacterium, assembly GCA_036560805.1. Classification (GTDB taxonomy): domain Bacteria; phylum Actinomycetota; class Thermoleophilia; order Gaiellales; family Gaiellaceae; genus Palsa-739. Next base: position 3,019 of record DATBQM010000020.1, read on the forward strand.
GCCTCGAGCAGCGCCGCCTGCGTCTTCGGCGGAGCGCGGTTGATCTCGTCGGCGAGGAGGAGGTTGGTGAAGATCGGGCCCGGCATGAACTCGAACTCCGCGCGGCGCTGGTCGAAGACGGACGAGCCGGTCACGTCGGAGGGCATCAGGTCGGGCGTGAACTGGATGCGCGCGAAGTCGAGCGACGTCGCGCGCGCGAACGAGCGCGCGGCGAGCGTCTTCGCGAGCCCGGGGTAGTCCTCGAGGAGGACGTGCCCGTCGCTGAGGACTGCGAGCAGGATGAGCTCGAGCGGTTCGCGTTTGCCGACGACGGCACGCTCGACCTCGTCGAGGATGCGGGCGGAGTGGTCGCGGAGCTCGACGAGGTCCATCACAGGCTCTCGATCGTGTCGACGAGCTCGGCGATGCGGCGCAACGGAACGCCGGAAGCCGTTCGGTCGTCGGGCGCCGGGAGGTCGGGACGCAGCAGCTCCCAGGTGTCGGGGTCGAGCGCCTCGCGCGGATGTCGGACACGCGCTGCGGCGATCGCGAAAAGCAGCGGCCGCAGCCGCGCGTGGAATTCGCCGGCGCTCGCGGCACTCAGCGTGAGATCGCGCTCGACACGGACGAGCTCCGCCGGCCTTCCACGTACAGACTTCCGCGGCGCGAGCGCACGTTCGAGATCGGACGAGGATCGCTCCCATTCCTCCTCGATCCGCGCCAAGCGGGTGAGCTCGGCGAGCGTGATCGCGGTTAGCGCCAGCACGTAGGCGGCGAGGATCTCACGGGCGGAGATGGGGCGGAGGCCGAGCGCGATCGCCAGGCCGATCGTGACGGCGAGGACCTTCCCGATCGGCAGGCGCGGCCGCTTCACGCCGCCGCCTCCGCCGGCGCGCGCAACTCGTCGCGCACCGCTTCGAGCGCGGCGATCGCGTCGTCGCGCATCGCAACGTCCGGCTGGTGGTGGCTGAACTTCGCCCATTCGAAGAGGTCGGTCAGGCGGGTCACCGCCGGGGCACTTGCGTCCAGCTCACGCAACGCGCGGGCGAGATACTCGCCCGGCGCCTCGGATGGGCGGCGTGGGAGCCCCGAGACGGCGAGCGCACGCTCCATCCGTGCGTAGGCCGCGATGATGGCGCGCCGGAGGTCCGGCTCGCTGCGCAAGTCGTCGAGCGACTCGTCGAGCGCGAGCGCGACGTCCTCGTGCGACCGGTAACGCCACTCTTTCAACGGCTTCGTGGCCCGGCCCGCGAACGCCGCGACACCCGCTGCGGCGAGCAGCGCCGCGAAGATCGCGACCTCATCCCACCGCAGGCGCGCGCCCCGACGGCCCGCCGCGGGAGGCCCGCGTGGCACGACGCCCGGCGCGGTCTTTCCCGACTTTGCACCCTTGTCTGCGGTCGCCTTGAGGATGAAGTGGAAGTGCGCGTGGAGGAGAAGCCAGCCGAGCAGCATGCTCGTCGCGAGCGCCACGAGGAACTGCGTGAGGCCGAAGACCGGCCGCTGCTTCCGCCGCTTCCACTTCGCCCCCAGCAGGCTCCACACGAAGATGGCCGCCATCGCCAACACGAATAACGCGATCGTCGTGAAGACGTAGTCGAAGAAGCGCGGCGTCGGACCGGTCCCCGTCGAGCCGGTGAGCGGCCTTCCGTGGCTGGCGACCGCGGCGACCGCGAGCAGGCCCGCGACCCCGAGGACGACCGGCACCACGCGGCGCGAGCCCACCGCTACTTGAAGATCCGGCGGAAGAAGAAGCCGATCCGCCGGTAGACGTTCATCGAGTGCTCGCGCTTCTCGACGGGCGCGAACGCCTTCGCCTCGAGCTCGCGCACGTCCGCGCCGATCGACGCGCCCAGGCCGCCCTTCGAGTCGGGCTCGATCTCGGCGGACGTCGCCGGCTCGAGGTACTCGCCAAGCGCCGCGGCCTGCTCGTGCGTCAGCGAGAGGTGCACCTCGCCCTCGAAGATCTGCGTCACCTGCTCGGCCGGCACGTAGCGGGGCTTGCCGAACGCGCTCGTCGCGACCGCGAGCCCGTCGAAGATGTCGGCGTTGTCGTCGCCCGCGACCTCGTCCACCGCGCCGACCTCGGCCCCGTCGGCCGCGAAGACCTTCCAGCCGGGACGGATCATCAACCAGGAGACGGGATCGGGCATCGCGGCCAATCGTGACAGATCGCGCGCCTAGACTCCGACGGATGGACTCGAACGTCAACTGGCGCGCGCCCTCGCCGCGACTCATCACCGTGCGGCGCGTGCAGGTTGTTGTCGCCACCGTCGCGGCGATCGTCGTGGCCGCCGTCCTGGGCTCGCGGGGCGGCTCCGCAGTCGCCGCAGGCGGAGTGTGCGGAGCTCTCGTCCTCGGCATCGCTGCGGAGTGGTTCGTCAGGCGCCGGATCAGGGCCTGGGGCTACGCCGAGCGGGCGGACGACCTGCTCGTGCGGCGCGGCGTCATGTTCTCGCGCCTCTCGGTCGTGCCCTACGGCCGCATGCAGTTCATCGACGTCACCGCCGGTCCTGTCGAGCGGTCGTTCGGGCTCGCAACGGTGCGCATGCACACCGCGGCCGCCGCGAGCGACGCGCGCATTCCCGGGCTGCCGCGCGACGAGGCAGCGCGCCTGCGCGACCGGCTGGCCGAGCTCGGCGAGGCGCAGGCCGCCGGGATATGACCGAGCCGGACGGCTGGCGCCGTCTCCATCCGCTGTCGCCCATCGTGCGCGGCGGCCGTGGGACGATCGCCATCGCGGTCATCATCCTGCCGACGCTCTTCGGTGCTCGCCGTTCGAGCAACGAGGCAATCGAGTTCGCGGCCGTTGCCGCGATCGTGGGCCTCGGATTCGTGTCGTGGCTCGTCACTCGCTGGCGGGTGGACGACGACGACCTCCGCATCGAGACCGGGCTGATCCGACGGCAGTCGCTCCGCTTCCCGCTCTCGCAGGTGCAGGCGATCGACGTCGTGCGTCCAGGGCTCGCCCGGATATTCCGCGTCGCCGAGCTGCGGCTGCGCATGGGGGGCGCGACCGGCAAGACCGCCCGGCTCGCGTACCTGCACGAGCGCGAGGTCGATCCTTTGCGCGACCGCCTGCTCGCGCTCGCGCGCGGGACCGCACACGTCGACGAGGTGGCGTCGGCCCGCGACGAACGCGTGCTCGCGACGGTGCCGACCGGACGGCTCGTCGCGTCGATCCTCATCAGCGACGTCGGGATCATGGCCGAGGCGGTGCTCGTCGGGCTCGTGCTCGGCATCGTGCTCGCGCCCTCCGCTGCTGCGGGTCTCGCGAGCGGCGGCGCAGTGTGGATCCTCTCCGTCTTCCAGCTCGTGTGGCGGCGCTTCAACCAGGAGTACCGGCTGACCGTCGTCGAGGTCGCCGACGGCATCGTGCTGCGCGGCGGGCTCGTCGGGCTCACGGCCGAGACAATCCGGCCGGGACGCGTCCAGGCCGTGCGCATGGTCGAGCCGATCGCGTGGCGCGCACTCGGGTGGTGCCGTCTGGAGGTCGACATCGCCGGCCGCCAGCGCGCCGAAGGCGAGGGTCGCGCGCAGCGGCGCTCGCTTCGCGCCGTGCTCCCGGTCGGAAGCCGCGCGGTCGCGGAGGAGCTGCTCGACTATCTCCTGCCGGACCGCCCGCGCGAACAGACGCGGCCGCCGAGCCGCGCCGTCTGGAAGAGTCCGCTGCGCTACCGGATGCTCGCGTGGGGACGCACGCCGACGTGCGTCGCGACCACGAGCGGCAGGCTCCGCCGCGCGACGAACTGGGTGCCGCTGGAAAAGGCGCAGAGCCTACGGCGCGTGCAAGGCCCGCTCCAGCGCCGGCTGCGGCTCGCTAGCGTCCACGTCGACACGGCGGGCCGCAACGTGCACGCAGTCATCCGCGATCGCGACGTGGAGGAGGCGAACGACGCGCTCGAGGAGCTCGTTGCTTCTGCCGAGGCGGCGCGGCGCGTCGCCTGAAGCTGCGGGACAGGGATTCGAACCCCAACTTCCGGTTCCAGAGACCGGCGTCCTACCGTTAGACGATCCCGCAACGGGTCGCGCCGAATTGTAGCGGGGTCAGACTTCGAGCCTGTACACCGGCACGAGCCGCCGTTCGGTCTCCGTGTCGATGTGCGCGACCACTTCGACGTACGGCTCCAGGCCCGATCCGCGCAGCTTCGCCCGGAGGAGGCCGTCCACCTGGAAGAGGCCGGACGAGTTGTTCATCCGGATCTCGATCAGGATCGGCCGCTCTTCGCCGTCGGTGATGGTGACGTCCTCGATCGCCGCAGCCGAGAGGGAGTGCATCGACACGCGCCCGCGCTCGAAGCCGATGCGGGAGCGGCCCTTCGCCATGTCGAGCGCGTCGGCGACGCGCACGATGCCGGCGTCGGTCGTCAGCGGCTCGCCGTCGGCGCGGTGGCTGATGATCGCCTGCAACACCTCGGAGACTACGACCGTGCGCTCGGGCTCGTCGTAGATGCCGGTGAGGAGCTCGCGCATCTTCGGCTCCGACAGGAACAGGCTGAAGTCCTCGTGGCCGTGCCGGTGGATCGACATGCCGATGCAGTGCATGAGAGCGGCGAGCGTCACGACGACCTCGGCGTCGTCGTTCGTCATCCCGTAGTCGCGCACCATGGCCGACTCGACGCCGTGCTTCGTCAGTTGGCGCAGGAGCTTCAGCGCGATGTTGGCGACGATCTGGACGTGCACCCAGGAGTGGTCGTTGATCTCCATGCGCGCGACTGCGTTCACGTTCGACACGTGCCACCACGCCTTGACCTGCTTGTCCGCGTTCACGCGATCGACGAGCGTGCGCAGCTTCCGGTTGCCGCGCACCGGCACGTTGATGCGCATGCGCTCGATCGCCTCGCCAGGGGTGAGCCGTACCTCCCGCTCCGCCTCCTCGGGGATGGGCTGGTCGATCCGCTCGGCGGTCTCCTTGTCGATCGCCATTGGATGCAGTCTGACTCATGTGCCATACATCAGGTATGCACCCCGAGCATCCCGTCCGGCTGGTCGTCGAGGATGATCTCCGCCGGAACCGGGCGTCGGTCTTCTTCCGCCTGATCCTCGCGATCCCGCACTTCATCTGGATCGCCCTCTGGTCGATCGCGATGGTCCTCGTGGCCATCGCGAACTGGCTGGTCACGCTCGTGACCGGCACGCCGAACGTGACGATGCACGGTTGGACCTGCGCGTACGTCCGGTACTCGCTCCACCTCAACGCCTATCTGTACCTCGTCGGCAACCCGTACCCGGGCTTCATGGGCGAAGAAGGGGAATATCCGATCGACGTGCGGCTGCCGGCCCCCGCACCGCAGCCGCGCTGGAAGACGTTCTTCCGGATCTTCCTCGCACTGCCGGCGTTGATCCTTGCGTCGGCGCTCGGGGGCGGCGGCGGTTTCAACTACACGTCGCGCAGCGGCGGCGGGTCTCGCTACGCGGGGCTGAGCGCGCGCGGAGCGCTCTCGGGGAGCTGCGCGTTCCTCGGCTGGTTTGCCATCCTCGTGAAGGGCCGGATGCCGAAGGGCCTGCGCGACGCTGCTGCCTACGGCGTCGGCTACGGGGCGCAGACGCTCGCGTATCTCCTGTTCGTCACCGACCGCTACCCGGACGCCGACCCGACGGCGATGCTCGACGGGGTCGGGCGCCCGCCCGTGCACGTCGTCCGCGTGGTCGGCGACGCGGACGATCTCCGCCTCTCGCGTGTGCTGGTGTTCTTTCGGCTCCCGCTCGCCATCCCGCACATCGTGTGGCTCATCCTCTGGGGCATCGCGTCGGCCTGCGCGGTCATCGCGAACTGGTTCGTGACGCTGTTTCGCGGCACGCCCGCACGTCCGCTGCACGCGTTCGTGTCGCGGTACGTGCGGTACCAGCTGCACGTGTACGCGTTCCTCTATCTCGCCGCGAATCCGTTCCCGGGCTTCGCCGGTGCGCCCGCCAGCTATCCGCTCGACCTCGAGCTACCCGGTCCCGCGCGACAGAACCGGTGGAAGACGGGCTTCCGGATCATCCTTGCGATCCCGGCGTTCATCGTCAGCAGCGCCCTCGGTTACGGCCTCGGCGTCACCGCCTTCCTCACGTGGTTCGTCGGCCTCGCGCGCGGGGCGGCGCCGTGGGGGCTCCGCAACTTCGCCGCTTACGCGCTTCGCTATCAGGCGCAGGTGAACGCGTACGCCTCGCTCCTCACGGACGCGTACCCGCACGCGAGCCCGCTCGAAGGCGCGCCGACGCCAGAGCACGAGTTCGCCGAAGCAGCCAAAGCGGCGTGACCACTGCCCGCGGCGCAATCGCCGCGGCGCTCGCGGCCGTCTGGGCGGCCGCCGCATGGTTCCTGTGGCGCACGACCGTCCCCGCGTCGCTCCACCTTCCGAACGTCGACGAGCACCGCTTCTTCACGGCGGCGCAACTCCACGCCGCAGCGAGCTTCTCCACGGTCTCCGTTCTGCTCTTCTGGGGCTCGACGCTCGCGCAGATCTCGGCACTTGTCGCGTTTGCGCGCTGGGGAGCTCGGTGGGCGCGCGAGTCCGCCGCGGGCCCGCTCGGCACCGGGATGCTGCTTGGGATGCTCGGCTTCGCGCTCGTCTGGGCGGCGCAGCTGCCGCTCTCCGTCGTCGACCTCTGGTGGCAGCGCCGGCACGGGCTCTCGCACGTCGGCTACGCGTCGTTCGTCTTCGGCGACTGGTTCGCGCTCGGCGGCCAGTTCGTCTTCCTCTGCGTCGCGCTCGCGATCGTCATGGGCCTCGCGCGCCGGCTGCGGCGGAACTGGTGGGTGCTGGCCGCGCCCGCGTTCGTCGGGCTCGCGCTCCTGTTTGCGTTCGTCGACCCGTATCTCATCGGTACGCACCGCCTCGCCGACCAGAAGCTGCAGCTGATCGCCGCGCAGCTAGAGCGAAAAGAGGGCGTCGGGCACGTCCCCGTGGTGGTCGACCGGATCCACGACGTCACGTCGCTCCCGAATGCGGAAGCGGTCGGCATCGGGCCGACGAGGCGCGTCGTTCTCTTCGACACGCTCCTGGACGGCCGCTTCACGACGGGCGAGTTGAAGGTCGTCATGGCGCACGAGCTCGGGCATCTCGCGCGCAACCACATCTGGAAGGACGTCGGGTGGTATGCGCTGTTCGCGTTCCCGGGCACGTTCCTGCTCGGCCTCGTCGCCCGGCGGCGCGGTGGGATGGGGGAGCCGGAGGCGATTCCGCTCGCGCTCCTCGTGCTCGTCGTCCTCCAGCTGCTCGCGGTACCGCTGCAGAACGCGATCAGCCGCCACATGGAGTCCGAGGCCGACTGGCGCGCGCTCGTCACGACGCGCGATCCGCGAGACGCGATCGGCCTCTTCCGCCGCTTCGTCCCCGCGACCCTGGACGAGCCGAACCCGTCGACGTGGGACTACATCTGGGAGGAGAACCATCCGACCATCCTCCAGCGGATCGCGATGGCCGAGGCGTGGCGGGAGTACGTCCGGCGGCCCGTTCACGCTTGAGCCATGGAGACTGCGGCAGGCGCGTACGGCGGTCCCCGCGCGGGCTTCTGGCGTCGCTTCGCCGCCGCCCTCATCGACGGCATCATCGTCGGCATCGTTTCCGGCATCCTCGAAGCGGCGCTGCACGGCACCGGTTACTTCCTCGCGGTGGCTCTCGGCGTCGCCTACTACGGGTGGCTCGAAGGCAGCGCGTCCGGCCAGACGGTTGGCAAGCGCGGCATGGGCATCCGCGTGTACGACCTGCGCGGTCGCGGACCGATCGGCTTCGGTCGCGGCGTCGGCCGCTACTTCGCACGCATCCTGTCCGCGATTCCGCTCCTTCTCGGCTACTTCTGGATGCTCTGGGACGGCGAGAGCCAGACCTGGCACGACAAGCTCGTCGGCACCGTCGTCGTCCCGGTCGACGCATATCCGCTCAGCGGCGGCTGGCCGAACTAGTCACGCCACGTCGACGGCCCAGTCGCCGTACAGCGACGTGTACAGGCCGCGTCGGGCGAGCAGCTGCTCGTGCGTGCCCTGCTCCACGATCTGCCCGTGCTCGAGCACGACGATCAGGTCGGCGTCACGGATCGTCGACAGACGGTGCGCGATCACGAACGCCGTGCGGTCGGCGAGCAGGATGCGCAGGGCCTCCTCGATCTTCTGCTCGGTGCCGATGTCGACCGACGATGTCGCCTCGTCGAGGATGAGGATGCGCGGGTCGGCGAGCAGCGCGCGTGCGAAGGCCACGAGCTGCCGCTGGCCGAGGGACAGGCGCGAGCCGCGCTCGCCGAGCTGCGTCTCGTAGCCGTCCTCGAGCCGCAGGATGAAGTCGTGCGCGCCCACGAGCTGTGCCGCCCGCACGATCTCGTCTGCATCCGCGTCGGGCTTCCCGAAGGCGATGTTCTCGGCGACCGTGCCGGCGAAGAGAAAGCCTTCCTGTGGCACGACACCGAGCTGCCCGCGTAGTGACTGCTGCTTCACCTCGTCGAGGTCGAGCCCGTCGATCGTGATGCTGCCGGACGTCGGCTCGTAGAAGCGCGCCAGCAGCTTCGCGATTGTCGACTTGCCGGCGCCCGTATGGCCGACGAGCGCAACGGTCGTCCCCGCAGGCACGTCGAGGTCGAGACCGTGCAGCACCTCGTCCCCGCGGCCATACGCGAAGCGAACGCTCTCGAAGCGCACGTGGCCTGCGATCGCCGGCAGATCTCCGGCATCGGGGCGGTCCTCGACCTCCGGCTGCTGCTCGAGCACCCCGATGATCTTGTCGAGCGCAGCCGTCGCCGAGAGGAACGTGTTGTACAGCTGTGACAGCTGCTGCACCGGGTCGAAGAAGTTCTGCACGTACAGCATGAAGGCGAAGAGCGTGCCGAGCGAGATCTGGTGCGCGAAGTAGAGGTGGCCGCCGTACCCGAGGACGACGGCGAGTGCCACGGTCGAGAGGAGGTCGACGACCGGGAAGTAGAGGCCGTTGAGGACGACCGTCTGCATGTTCGACTCGCGGTAACGCAGCGCTACCTCTCGGAAGTTCGCGTACGCAGCCTCCTCGCGCGTGAACGCCTGCACGACGCGCATCCCGGCGATGTCCTCCGCGAGCGTCGCGGTCACCAGCCCGAGTCGCTCCCGCACCGCTGCATATGCACGGGCCGAGTACTTTCGGAAGAAGATCGTCGCGACGCTCATGAGCGGAATGACGGCGCACGTCGCGAGTGCGAGTTGCCAGTCGAGCACGAAGAGGAGGACGGCGGTGCCCGCAAGCGTGAGCGTGCTCTGCACGAGCGTCGTGACGCCGTCGGTGACGAGCTGGTCGATCGCCTCGACGTCGTTCGTCAGCCGGCTGATGATCACGCCCGCGCGGTTCCGCTCGTAGAAGCCGAGCGAGAGCCGCTGCAGGTGGCCGAAGAGCGTGGTGCGGAGGTCGGCGAGGATCCGCTCTCCGACCCAGCCCGTGAGATACGTCTCGACGTACGTCATGCCCCAGCCGGCGAGTCCGGCGGCGACGAAGATGCCGACGACGATCTCGAGCCTCGTGCCGGTGTGGCCGTGCAGCGCATCGTCGAGCGCGTACTTCGCCAAGTACGGCGGGGCGAGCGCGGTGAGGGTCGCGGTCAGGAGCGAGACGACCGATAGGCCGGTGCGCCCGCGATACGGACGCGTCAGGCGCCACAGCGTCCCGAAGCGGCGCCGCGTCGTCCGCCACGACCAGTCATCGACGTCGGCGCCGCGTTCGCGCATGAGGTGACTTCCGGCCTGGTGGACTCTCATGCCACGTCCGCCCGAGCTTCCACCGCGTCCGCGAACTGCTGCTCGAGCAGGCCGTGCTCGTAGATCTCGCGGTACACGGGGCTCGTGTTCACGAGCTCGTCGTGCGTGCCGCGGGCCGCGATGCGTCCGTCTGCGAGGACGACGATCTCGTCCGCGAGCGCGATCGTCGAGAGCCGGTGCGCGATGATCAGCGTCGTCCGTCCCTCCATCGCCGTGCGCAGGCCGGCGCGGATGTGCGCCTCCGTCGTCGCGTCGACGGAGGCGGTCGCGTCGTCGAGGATGAGGATGCGCGGGTCGACCGCGAGCGCTCGGGCGATCGCGATCCGCTGGCGCTGGCCACCGGAGAGCGTGATCCCGCGCTCGCCGATGACGGTGTCGTAGCCCTTCGGCAGGCGTTCGACGAACTCGTGCGCCTGCGCAAGCCTCGCGACCCGCTCGACCTCCTCGTCGGAGATGCCGACGCGCCCGAACGCGATGTTCTCGCGCACGGTCGCCGAGAACAGGAACGGATCCTGGGAAACGACGCCGACGGCGAGGCGCAGCGAGTTGAGCGTCACGTCGCGGACGTCGACGCCGTCCAGCGTCACGCGGCCGGCGGTGGCGTCGTAGAAGCGTGGGACGAGCGAGGTGAGCGTCGTCTTGCCCGAGCCCGTGTGGCCGATGAGCGCGATCGTGCGTCCGGCCGGAACGTCGAGGTCGATGCCCCGGAGGACGGGCCGGTTCGCCATGTATTCGAACGAGACGTTCTCGAACCGGACATGACCGGGGCCAGGCCCCAGACGTGTCGCGTCTGGACGGTCCGCGATCTCCTCCGGCTCGTCCATCACCTGGAAGATGCGCTCGCCGGAAGCGGTTGCGCGCTGGGCCTGGCCGATCCACATGCCGAGCGAACGGAGCGGCACGACGAGCATGCCGAGATAGAGGAAGATCGCGCTGAAGCTGCCCGGCGAGAGAGCGCCGCGCGCGACCATGCGCGCGCCGACGAGCAGCACCGCCGCCTGGGCGAGCAGCGGGACGAACGACATGAGCGGCACGTATGTCGCGCGCTGGCGGTTCGCACGCAGTGTCTGGTTGAAAACGAGCTCGGAGCGACGCGTGAACTTCTCCAGCTCGGCCGGCTCCTGCGCGAATGCCTTGACGACGTGGACGCCGACGATGTTCTCCTCCGCGACGGTGGCGACGTCGGCGAGCCGCTGCTGCACGTCGCGAAGCGTGGGATGCGCGATGTGGCTGTACCGGTATGCGAGCGCGACGAGCGGCGGCGTGATGGCGAGCGCGATGAGCGCGAGCTCCCACTGGAAGAAGAAGAGGACGACGGTCACCGACGCGACCGTAAGCACGTTCTGGAAGAAGAAGATGAGGCCGTAGCCGAGGAAGAATCGGACGCCCTGCAGGTCGACCGTCGCGCGCGACATGAGCTGCCCCGTCTGGTGGCGGTCGTAGAAACCAAAGGAGAGTCGGACGAGGTGCGCATAGATCGCGCTCCGCATGTCCATCTCGACGTCGAGCGCCTGCTTGCCCGAGAGGAGCCGCCGCCCGGCCATCAGCACCGCGCGGACGACGCCGAGAGCGACGATCTCGCCCACTGTCACCCAGAGCCGGCGCGTGTCGTGGCGGATGAGGGCGTCGTCGATGAGGTTGCGGCCGGTCAGCCAGACGAGCGCGATCTGCGCCGCCTGCGAGCCGACGGCGAGCACCACGGATACGGCAAGGCCGATCCGGTAGGGGCGGAGGAAGCCGAGCAGGCGCACAAACGTCGCCCGGTAGGGGACTGTGCTCACTTTCTCAATGTAGACGCGAGAGCTCATCCCGCACGAGCGCGAGCGCGCGCTCGAGCCGCGCTCGGTTGGCCGGCAGGTTCGGCCAGCTGCTCGCGCCCGAGGGATGAGGCAGCGGGATGACGGGGACGCCGTCGAGCTCGTACCGCTCGCCGATGCACTCGGTCAGCGACGAAGGGAGGCCGAGGAGCTCCCGTAGCGCGAGCCCGCCCGCAGTGACGATGAGTCGCGGTCGCAGGAGCTCGAGCTCCCGGTGGCGCCAGAACGCGCACAGCTCGCGCTCGCGCGGCGAGGGCGTCCGGTCGCCGCGCCCCGATGCAGCGCGACCCGGATAGCAGCGCGTCACGGAGGCGCAGTAGAAGGTGGCGTAGAACGTCTCCTCGTCCAGCTCGAGCCAGCGGCGGAGCGTGCGTCCGGCGCGACCGCGCCACGGCAAACGCTCCTCGCCCTCGACGATGCCGGGCGCCTGGCCGTACAGGTACGCGCGTTGCTGCGCGAACGGCGCGCGGACCGGAAGCGACTCCAACGGGTAACCCGCCTCCACACACGCGCGGCAGTGCGCCCCGTCGCGCTGGAGCGATGCGATCGACCGGTAGGAGGATCTGCGTGTCGTCATGAGACGCGTCTGGAAAAGGCTTTTGCCAAACCGTCGGCCGGTCGCAACCCTTCAAGCGTGCGGTGCTGGAGGACGCGGCAAATCGAGCGCGACGACATAAGCGCCGTGCTGGCCGCGCTCTTCGACATCCGACGTGAGCTGATCAGGATCCGTACCATTCTCAACGAGGACGATGGCGAGGAGCGAGAGGATGCGTAACGCGATCGAGCGCGCGGACGAAGAGTTCCGCAACCATCCGACGACGAAGTTGCTCGAGGAGCGCATGGCGTACCACCGCGCGATAATCGCGGCCGAGCGGGAGCGCGCCGAGCGCCGGGCGGTCGCTCCGATCTGGCGCCGAGTGCTCCACCTCTACTAGTGCGCGATCTCTTCTCGTTTCCGAATCCCGTCAACGAGACGTCCGCTCGGCTCGTCGCGGGCGTCGTCGCCGTGCTCGCCGTCGTGGCGGTCGCATTCCAGCAGGGCTGGATCCTGCCCGTGCTCGCCTATGGTTTCGTGGCGCGCGCCCTGACCGGTCCCAAGCTCAGCCCGCTCGCGCTCGTCGCGACGCGCGTCGTGACGCCCCGCCTGCACGTGGCGCATCGGTACTCGCCGGGGCCTGCGAAGCGCTTTGCGCAGACGATCGGCGCGGTCTTCACCGGCGTCGCCACGTTGCTCTGGTACGCGGCGGGTCAGCACACGGCCGCGCTCGCCCTCGCCGGCGTCATCGCCCTCTTCGCGTCGCTCGAGTCCGGCCTCGGCCTCTGCGTCGGCTGCAAGGCGTTCTATCTCGGCATGCACCTCGGACTCGTCCCGCCGAGCGTGTGCGAGGACTGCGCGCCCTTTATTTCGACGTAGTCTCTGCGGCGTGCTGCCGCTCGAGAGCGTTCCGAACTTCTCCGAAGGCCGCGACCGCGGCGTCATCGACAAGATCGGCGCCGCACTCGGTGCGCACGCGCGCGTCCTCGACGTCCACGCGGATGCGGATCACAACCGCTCCGTCTTCACCATCGTCGGGGACGACGCGGAGATCGTCGACGCACTCATTGCCGGGATCGCGTGCGCGCGCGACTGCATCGACTTGCGCACGCATGACGGAGTACACCCGCGCATCGGCGCCGCCGACATCGTCCCCGTCGTCGCCGTCCTGCCCGAGGACGCCGAGCGCGCACGGGCGGCCGCGCGCGAGGTCGCGCGTCGAGTCGGCGAGGAGCTCGGGCTGCCGGTCTTCTTGTACGCCGAGCTCGGCGACGGACATGGGCCTGCGTTCTTCCGGCAAGGCGGCCCCGAGCAGCTGCAGCGCCGCATCGAGGACGGCGAGCTCGCGCCCGACTTCGGGCCGTCTCGGCTGCATCCGTCCGCCGGCGGCGTCATCGTCGGCGCGCGCCGCCCGTTGATCGCGTTCAACGTCGACCTTGCCAAAGCCGATGTCGACGCGGCGCGGGCCATCGCGAGAGTCGTGCGCGAGCGCGACGGTGGCTTTCCCGGCGTTCGCGCCCTCGGGCTCGACCTGCCGCGGGCCGGCCGTGCGCAGATCAGCATGAACGTGGAGGACTGGGAAGCGGCCGCGTTGCACGACATCGTCGCGGCGATCGAGCGCGAGGCAGCTGCGCGCGGCGTCGAGCTCGCCGGAGCGGAGCTCGTCGGCTTGATGCCTGCGGGGGCCGCGGTCGCCGCCGCCGGCGCGCTCCTGCGCATCCAGGGCTTCGATGCGTCACACGTGCTCGAGCTGCGCCTGCTCGAGTAGCGCTCGACCGACGACCGCGCCCTCGAGGCCGAGCGCTGCGAGGGCGCCGAGGTCCTCCTTGCCGCGGACGCCGCCGGCCGCGAGCACGGGGCCTCCGAAGCGGTGCGCGACGCGCCTCATCAGCTCGAGGTCGGGGCCGGCGAGTGTGCCGTCCCGTTCGATCGCGGTGCAGAGGAGACGCGCGACGCCGGCGGCGATGCACCGGTCGACTGCCTCATCCACCGATAGCCCGCTGCCGTACTCCCAGCCGCGAACGCGCACCTCGCCGTCGCGGACGTCGACGGCGACGACGAGCCGGTCGCCGAGCGCATCGACGTACGCCTCCGGGCCTTGCTCGAACGCGGCGGTGCCGACGATGACGCGCGCCGCGCCCGCGCCGATTAGCGCGAACGCGTCCGCCGGGCTGCGCACGCCGCCGCCGAGCTGGAGCGGAACGGGGGCCACGGCGGCCGCCAGCCTGCGCGTCAGCCCGATCGGGACGCCGCCGTCCCGGGCGGCATGGAGGACGACGACGTGGAGCAGGGGAGGGCGCCTCCGTGCAAACCGCCGCGCGAGCTCCACCGGGTCGCCGGCCTCCCGCGTGACTGCGTCGAAGTCACCGCGTTCGAGACGCACGGCTCGGCCGTCGAGGACGTCCACCGCCGGAATGAGTTGAAAACCTTTAGGCATCGTGTTACCATGCTAACACGATGGAGCCACGACATTGGCCGACGAAGGAGCATCGAGACCTCTTCGAGACGGTCGCGTCGCTGCGGACGAAGGAGGAGGCGCAGCGCTTCCTCCGGGATCTGTGCACGCGGGCGGAGCTGGACGCGATGGCGCACCGCTGGCAGGTGGCGCGCCTCCTGGACGAGGGCCTGCCGTACCTGGAGGTGGCGCGGAAGGCGCACGCCTCGACGACGACGGTGACGCGCGTCGCGCAGTGGCTGCGCCGCGGCGAGGGCGGATATCGGCTGGCGCTCCAGCGGCGGCGCAAATCCTGAAGATCGCCGTCCCATCGAAGGGCCGCTTGCGCGATCCCGCGATCGCGTTGCTCGACGACGCCGGCCTCGGGCCCGAGACGCCCGGCGACCGCGCGCTCGCCTTTCCGTGCCGCAATGCGCCGGTCGAGGCGCTGCTCGTGCGCGCCGACGACATCCCCGAGTACGTGCAGGATGGCGTCGTCGACTGCGGCATCACAGGGCTCGACATCGTGCGCGAGCGCGGCGCGAACGTCTCGGAACTGCAGCTGCTCGGATTCGGCGCCTGCACGCTCGAGGTGGCGGTGCAGCAAGAGTCGGATGTCGGCGCGCCGGCGGAGCTCGACGGCGCGCGCATCGCGACGAGCTTCCCCCGCCTCGCGCGCGAGCTCATGCCGGTGCCGATCGAGTTGGTCGACGTGCACGGTTCGGTCGAGCTCGCGCCGCGCCTGGGCCTGGCCGACGCCATCGTCGACCTCGTCTCGAGCGGGAGCACGCTGCGCACCAACGGCCTGCGCTCGATCGGCACGCTGCTCGCCTCGGAGGCCGTGCTCATCGGCCCGCCGTCGCCGCGGGAGGACGCGGTGCAGCTCGCGGGCGTCTTCCGGAGCGTCGTCGATGCGCGCGCCACGCGCTATCTCATGCTGAATGCGCCGGAGGATTCGCTCGAAGCGATCTGTGCGCTCGTGCCAGGCTCGCGCGCCCCGAGCGTGCTGCCGCTGTCGGAGCCGGGGATGGTGGCGGTGCACAGCCTCGTCCCCGCGGCCGACGTGTGGCGGCTGCTGCCGGAGCTCGAAGCCGCGGGTGCGTCGTCCATCCTCCTCGTCCCCGTCGAGCGCATGCTCGGATGAACATCGTCGAGGACGTGAAGGTGCGCGGCGAGGAGGCCGTGCGCGAATGGGCGCTCGAGCTCGACGGGGTCGAGCCCGCGCGCGCGGAGCCGGACGGCGAGCTGCCGGAGCAAGCCGTCCTCGAGCTCGCCGACCGCGTGCGCCGCTGGCACGAAGCGCAACGCCCGGCAGACGTGCGGCTCGAGATCGAGCCGGGCGTGGAGCTCGAGCGCCGTTGGGTGCCGCTCGACTCGGTCGGCGTGTACGTGCCGCGCGGCCTCGTCTCGACGCTCGTCATGTGCGCGGTGCCCGCCCAGGTCGCCGGCGTGCGTCGCCTCACCGTGTGCACGCCGCCCGAGGGCGCGGGCCTCGTCGCACGCGCAGCGGAGCTGCTCGGGATCGACGAGGTCTGGGCGCTCGGAGGGCCGCAGGCGATCGGATACCTCGCGTATGTCGCGCGGGTGGACAAGATCGTCGGCCCCGGTGGGCCGTACGTGAACGACGCGAAGCTGACGGTTGCGCGCGACGTGGCGATCGACCTTCCGGCCGGGCCGTCCGAGGTGGTCGTGGTCCTCGGCGCGGGCGGCGACCGGCGGCTCGCGGAGCTCGAGCTCGCCGCGCAGGCCGAGCACGGCCACGAGGCGGTGTGCCGGATCGTCGCGACGCTGGATGAGGCGGAGGCGCTCGCGCCGGAGCACCTCGTGCTCCTCGGGGATGCCGAAGCGCTGGCGCCGCGTGTCCGCAACGCGGGCGCGGTCTTCGTGGGGGAATGGTCGCCCGTCCCGAGCGGCGATCTCGGAACAGGCGCCAATCATGTTCTCCCGACGGGCGGCTGGGCGCGCTCGGTCGGCGGCCTCGGCCTCGAGACGTTCCTGAAGCCGATCACGATCCAGCGGCTGACGCAGGAGGGGCTCGCGCGCGTGCGGCCGACAGTCGAGGCGCTCGCTGCGGTCGAGGGGCTCCCCGCGCACGCGGCGGCGGTGCGGCGGTGAGAGCGCTCGGCGCGGGTTTCCAGGTGTATGGCTGGGCGCCGTCGACGGCGGAGCTCGCGCGCCGCGCGGGTCTCGATCCCGTCGAGATCCTGCGCTTCGACGGCAACGTGCCGCCGCTGCCGCTCCCGACGTCGCGGCCGGCCGCGATCGCATCCGAGCTCGCGCGCGTGAACGAGTATCCGCACGGGGGGTATCCGCGCATCCACGAGGCGATCGCGGAGTACGCCGGCGTCGAGCCCGAGAACGTCGTGCTCGGTGCAGGCGCGGACGACCTGATCATGCTCGTCGCGCGCGCGTACGCGGGCGCGGGCGACACGGTCTCCGTTCCAGCGTCGCCGACATACCCGCTCTTCAGCATCGCCGCGCAGCTCGGCGGTGCCGACGTTGGCGACGACGATCCGGTGCTGACCTTCGCGTGCCGCCCGGCGAACCCGACCGGCGCCCTCGAGGAGATCCCGTCGGCGCGGCCGCTCGTCGTCGACGAGGCGTACTTCGAGTACGCCGATGATCCCGGCGCAGTCGGCCTGATCGACGACGACGTGATCGTCATCCGCACGTTCTCGAAGCTGTTCGCTCTCGCAGGCGCGCGCATCGGCTATGCGCTCGCGTCGCGCGATGTCGCTGAGGAGCTGAACGCGCGGCAGGCTCCTGCACAGGTCTCGACGCTGTCGGTCGCGCTCGCGCTCGCGGCGCTCGCGTCCGCGCCCGACGTGCGTCCGGTGATCGAGGAGCGGGAGCGGCTCGCCGCCGAGCTGCGTGCGCTCGGCTATGAGCCCGTCGCATCGCGCGCGAACTTCGTCTATGTCCCCGTCGACGACCCCACGTCGGTCGGCGAGCAGCTGCTCGCGGCGGGTTGCGTCGTCCGCGTGTTCGACAGCGCGGTGCGCATCTCGGTGCGCGACCGCGAGGACGACGACGCGCTCCTCGCCGCGCTCGCCGGCGAGCCGCGGCCGAAGGAGCGGCGCGCCCGTCACGTCCGCTCGACCGTCGAGACAACACTGCGCGTCCGACTTGCGCTCGACGGTGCGAGCCGCGTGCGCGTCGAGACCGGCGCCGGCCTGTACGACCACTTTCTCGAGCAGCTCGCGTTCCACGCCGGCTTCGATCTCGTGCTCGAGGGCAGCGGCGACCTCGAGACCGGGGACCACCACACGGCCGAGGACGCGGCCATCGCGCTCGGCGAAGCCGTCGACCGCGCGCTCGGCGAACGCAAGGGAATCGCGCGCTACGGCGACGCAGTCGTCCCGATGGACGATGCGCGCGCGAGCGCGACCGTCGACCTCGGCGGTCGGCGCCACGCGAGCATCGCGCTCGAGCACGACCCCGGACTCGCGCAGCATGTTCTCACGAGCTTTGCCGACAACGCGCGCATCGCGCTCCACATCGAGTCGACCGGCGACGATCCGCATCACGTCGCCGAGGCGGCGTTCAAGGCAACGGGACGCGCACTTCGCGCCGCGATTCGCAGCGAGGGCGACGTGCTCCCGTCGACGAAAGGCGTGATGTGACGACGGTCGCGATCGCGCGGTACGGGGCCGGGAACGTCCGCTCCGTCGAGCTCGCCGTGCGCCGGCTGGGCGCGGAGCTGATCGACGACCTCGAGCGTGCCGACCTCGCGGTGCTGCCCGGCGTCGGCTCGGCGCGGTCGGCGATGGATGGACTGGGCGAGGCGGCCGACCTCCTCCGCGCGCGTCACGCGGAGGGACGCCCGATCCTCGGTATCTGCCTCGGTCTCCAGCTTGCGCTCGACGAGAGTGAGGAGGACGGCGGCGTCGCCGGGCTCGGGCTCGTGCCCGGCCGCGCGGTGCGCCTCGAGGCCGAGCGCGTCCCGCGCATCGGCTGGGCGCCCGTCGACCCGGGTGGCGAAGCGTATTGGTTCGCGCACTCATACGAAGCTGTGACGGACTCGACCGTCGCGACGAGCGAAGGACACGCGGCAGTCGTCGAGCACGGCTCGTTCGTCGGCGTGCAGTTCCATCCCGAGAAGAGCGGCGCCGCCGGTCAGCGGTTTCTGGAGCAGTGCCTCTCCCGCGCCTGATCCCGTGCCTAGACGTCGCCGGCGGGCGCGTCGTCAAGGGCGTGCGCTTCCGCGAGCTGCGCGACGTCGGCGATCCCGTCGAGCTTGGTGCCGCGTACTCGGACGGCGGCGCCGACGAGCTCGTCTTCCTCGACATCTCGGCGACGGTGACCTCGACCGCCGCCGCGGCTGCCGTCGCGGCGCGCGTCGCCGAGCACGTCACCATCCCGTTCACGTTCGGCGGAGGGATCCGCACCGTCGATGACGCCACTTCGCTGCTCGAGGCGGGCGCGGACAAGATCAGCGTGAACTCGGCTGCGCTGGAGCGGCCCGACCTGATCGAGGAGCTCGCGCGTGCGCTCGGCAGCCAGGCCGTGGTCGTCGCCATCGACACCGAGGCGGGACGCGTGCGTTCGCACGCGGCGACGCGCGACGCCGCGCGCGACACGATCGAGTGGGCGAAGGAATGCGAGGAGCGCGGCGCAGGCGAGCTCCTGGTCACGTCGATCGACCGCGACGGCACGCAGGACGGCTACGACCTGGAGCAGCTCGCGGCCCTGCGCGACGCCGTCTCGCTCCCCGTCATCGCATCGGGCGGCGCCGGCAACGCCCAGCACGTCGCCGAGGCGCTCGAGGTGGCGCAGGCCGCGCTGCTGGCATCCATCCTCCACGAGGATCCCGCGCGACTCGTCTCGCTGCGAGCGGAGCTGAAGGAGCTCGGCGTATGCCTCCGCTAAAGGCCGCGATCGTGCAGGACGCGGGCGACGGCCGCGTGCTCATGCTCGCCTGGATGGACGTGGAGGCGGAGCGGCTGACGCGCGAAACCGGCGAGGCGTGGTTCTGGAGCCGGTCGCGCCAGCAGCTGTGGCACAAAGGCGAGACGTCCGGGAACATCCTCCATGTCGAGGAGATCCGCGACGACTGCGACCGCGACGCGCTCCTCCTGCGCGTGCGGCCCGACGGCCCGGCGTGCCATACGGGCTCGCGTTCCTGCTTCGCGCCGGCGCTGTGGCGGACGATCTCCGAGCGAAAGGCCGAGCGGCCCGAGGGGTCGTACGTCGTGTCGCTCCTCGACGCCGGGGTCGCGCGCTGCGCGCAAAAGGTGGGGGAGGAGGCGGTCGAGACCGGGATCGCCGCCGTCGCCGGCGGCCGGGACGCGCTCGTCGCCGAGGCGGCCGACCTCGTGTTCCACCTGTATGTACTGCTCGCGGCCGCGGATGTCGACCTCTTGGAGGTCGAGGACGAGCTGGCGCGGCGCGCGAAGTAGATTCCCCTTGTGCCTCCGGTCGCGCTCACCGGCGACGACCTGACCGTCGCCGATGTCTGGGCCGTCGCCGTCGAACGACGGCCGACCGAACTCACCGACGCCGCGCGCGCCAAGATGCGCGCCGCCCGCGACGTTGTCGAGCGCGCGGCGCACGGCGCGCGCGAGCACACGTACGGCGTCAACACCGGTTTCGGCCGCTTCGTATCGCGCTCCATTCCCGAGGAGTTGACCGCGGAGCTGCAGCTCCGCCTGCTGCGCTCGCACGCATGTGGGGTGGGCGAGCCGTACCCGGACGAGATCGTGCGTGCGGCGATGCTGCTGCGCGCGAACACGCTCGCGAAGGGGAACTCGGGCGCGCGCGTGGAGACGGTCGAGCTCGTGCTCGCGTGCCTCGACCGCGGCATCGTCCCCGTCGTGCCCGCGCGCGGGAGCGTCGGCGCATCCGGCGACCTCGCGCCGCTCGCGCATCTCGCGCTCCCGCTCGTCGGCGAGGGCGAGGCGTTTCTCGAGGGCGAACGGGTCCCCGGCCTCGAGGCGCTGACGCGTGTCGGGCTCGAGCCGGTGCAGCTCGAGGCGAAGGAAGGGCTCTCGCTCATCAACGGCACGCAGTTCATGGCTGCGTACTGCGCGCTCGGCCTCGTGCGCGCGCGCCGCCTCGCGGTTGCCGCAGACCTCGCGTGCGCCCAGTCGCTCGAGGCGCTGCAGGGATCGCGCACATCGTTCCTGCCGGAGATCCACGCGCTCCGGCCCCTGCGCGGGCAGCGCGAGTCGGCGGCGAACATCCTCCGCCAGCTCGAGGGATCGGCGATCCTCGAGTCGCACCGCTGGTGCGACAAGGTGCAGGACGCATACTCGCTGCGTTGCGCGCCGCAGGTGCACGGCGCGTCCCGCGACCTGCTCGACTACATCGACTACACCGTGTCGATCGAGCTGAATGCGGCGACCGACAACCCGCTCGTACTCGTCGAGGAGGATGCGCTCGTCTCGAACGGCAACTTCCACGGTCAGCCGCTCGCATTCGCGCTCGACATCATGGCGATGGCGTGCGCCGAGCTCGCGTCGATCTCGGAGCGGCGCGTCGAGCGGCTCGTCAACCCGAACCTGTCCGACGGGCTGCCCGCATTCCTCACGAGCGAGGGCGGATTGAACAGCGGGTTCATGATTCCCCAGTACGTGGCCGCGTCGCTCGTCTCGGAGAACAAGGTGCTCGCGCATCCGGCATCGGTGGATTCGATCCCCACGAGCGCCGGGCAAGAGGATCACGTGTCGATGGGGAACGCCGCCGGTCTGAAGGCGTGGCAAGTCCTCGCGAACTGCGAGAGTGTGCTCGCGATCGAGCTGCTCGCAGGAGCGCAGGCGGTCGAGTTCCTCGCGCCCCTCGAGCCCGGTCTCGGCGTGCGCGCGACGCGCGCGTTCGTGCGCGAGCTCTCGCCTCGACTGAAAGACGACCGTTCGCTCGCACCCGACATCGAGGTCGTGGCGACGGCGATCCGCGACGGCTCGTACGAGCGGGTCGTCGCATGAGCGTCGCCACCTCTCGGGTCGAAGCGCTGTGCGGCGACCTGACGCGCATCCGTGCGCCGCGCGGGACGGAGCTGAACGCGCGCCAGTGGTCGACCGAGGCGCCGCTGCGCATGCTGCTGAACAACCTCGACGCCGAGGTGGCGGAGAAGCCCGAGGAGTTGATCGTGTACGGCGGCTCCGGAAAGGCTGCGCGCAATCACGACGCGCTGCGTGCGATCGTCGCGACGCTGCTCGAGCTCGGCCCCGACGAGACGCTGCTCGTCCAATCCGGCAAGCCGGTCGGCGTTATGACGACGCACGAGGATGCGCCGCGCGTGCTCATCGCGAACTCGCTGCTCGTTCCGCGCTGGGCGACGTGGGACGAGTTCCGCCGCCTCGAGGCGCTCGGCCTGACGATGTTCGGGCAGATGACCGCGGGCTCGTGGATCTACATCGGCACGCAGGGCATCCTGCAAGGGACGTACCAGACATTCGCGGCTGCGGCCGAGAAGCACTTCGGCGCGCCGGACCTGCGCGGGCGCACGATCCTGACGGCCGGCCTCGGCGGCATGGGCGGCGCGCAGCCGCTCGCGGGGACGATGGCGGGCGCCGCGATCCTGTGCATCGAGGTCGATCCGCATCGCATCGAGCGGCGCCTCGAGACGCGGTATCTCGACGAGGCGACAGACTCGCTCGACGATGCGCTCGCACGCGTTCGCGCCGCGGCCGCGGAGAAGCGCGCGCTCTCGGTCGGCCTGCTCGGTAACGCGGCGGAAGTCGTGCCCGCGCTCGCCGCGCGCGGCGAGCACTTCGACCTCGTCACCGACCAGACCGCCGCGCACGACCCGCTCAACGGCTACGTCCCTCGTGGGTACTCGGTGGAGGAGGCCGCCGAGCTGCGCACGTCCGATCCGGACGAGTACCTGCGACTCGCACGTGCGTCGATCGCGGCGCACGTCGAGGGAATGCTCGAGTACGTCCGACGCGGCACGTATGTTTTCGATTATGGCAACAACCTTCGAGGTGAGGCCCGTGAAGGTGGCGTAGCTGAGGCCTTCTCATACCCGGGCTTCGTCCCGGCCTATATCCGGCCGCTGTTCTGTCGCGGTGTTGGACCGTTTCGCTGGGCGGCGCTGTCCGGGGACCCGGCCGACATCGCTGCGATCGACGCGGAGTTGAAGCAGCTGTTTCCGGAGGACGCGCTGCTGCAGCGCTGGCTCGAGCTCGCGCCGGGACGCGTCGCGTTCCAGGGGCTGCCCGCGCGGATCTGCTGGCTCGGCTACGGCGACCGCGCGAAAGCCGGTCTCGCGATCAACGAGCTCGTGCGGAGCGGCGCGGTGAGAGCGCCGGTGGTGATCGGTCGCGACCACCTCGATGCGGGATCCGTGGCATCTCCGTATCGCGAGACCGAGTCGATGCGCGACGGCTCGGACGCGATCGCCGACTGGCCGATCCTGAACGCGCTCGTCAACGTCGCCGCGGGAGCGACGTGGGTGAGCGTGCACCACGGAGGCGGGGTCGGGATCGGCAACGCGATCCACGCCGGCATGGTCGCCGTCGCCGACGGCACCGACGCCGCGGCGGAGCGCCTCGAGCGCGTGCTCACCACGGATCCGGGCATGGGCGTGCTCCGGCACGTCGACGCGGGCTACCCGGAGGCGATCGAGACCGCGCGCGATCACGGCCTGCGCGTGCCGATGCAGGACCCCTAACTCACAGCACACTCACAGGCAGCGTTCACAGGCAGCTCACCTGCCACGGAGAAAGTGGTGGCATGAGCTTTGCCACCGCATCGTTCCCCGCTCTCGGCACGACCGCCGAGGTGACGACGCTCGACCCGCTTGCGCTGTCCGAGGCCATCGACGTGCTCGAGCGCGAGCTCGACGCCATCGATCGGGCGTGCAGCCGCTTCCGGGCCGACTCGGAGATCTGCCGGCTCGCGGAGAGCGGCGGGAACTGGATGTCGGCGAGCCGTCTCCTCCGGGAGGCACTCCACGCCGGTGTCTCCGCCGCGCAAGCCACCGGCGGCGCCGTCGACCCGACCGTGGGCGCATCCCTCCGCGCCCTCGGTTGGGACGCGGACTTCCGCGTCGTCGTCGCCCGCAGCAGCCCGGCCCGCATCGACTTCGTACCGGCGGCCGGATGGCGGCGGATCGAAATCGACGACGAGCGCGGCTTCGTGCGCGCTCCGGCAGGCGTCATCGTCGATCTGGGCGCGACCGCGAAGGCGCTCGCCGCCGACCGGGCCGCAGCGGCGGTGTTCCGGGCGACGGAGTCGAGCGTGCTCGTGAGTCTCGGCGGCGACATCGCCGTCGCCGGGCCGGCGCCCGCCGGCGGCTGGCCGGTGCTCGTCACCGACGACCATCGCGCACCATCCCCGGCGGACGGTCAGGTGGTCGGGATCGGCGCCGGCGGGCTCGCCACTTCGAGCACGACGGTGCGCCGCTGGCGCACGAACGAGGGGATAGCGCACCACCTCGTCGATCCCCGCACGGGGCGGCCGGCCGCCGAGGTCTGGCGCACGGCGAGCGTGGGCGCAGGCTCGTGCGTCGACGCGAACACGGCGTCGACCGCCGCGATCGTTCTCGGCGAAGACGCCTCGGCTTGGCTCGAAGGCCGCGGCCTCGCCGCGCGGCTCGTGCGCCCGGACGGGCGCGTGACACTCACCGGCGGCTGGCCGGCGGAGGCGCTTCCGTGCGCAGCCTGAATCACCCAGCCATCTGGTACCTGATGCGTGGAAGCGGCGTCGTTGCCCTGATCCTCTTCACCGTCGTCGTCGTGCTCGGCATCGCCACGACGAGACGCCTGCGCATCGGGACGATGCCGCGCTTCGTAACGCTCTCGCTCCACCGCAGCGTGTCGCTGCTCGCATGCGCGTTTCTCGCGCTGCACATCGGCAGCGCGCTCGCCGACTCGTACGCGAAGGTCGCGCTCCCGCAGCTCTTCGTCCCGTATCCGACCACGGGCTACAACCTCTACCTCGGCCTCGGCGCGCTCTCGCTCGACCTGATGCTCGCGATCGTGGTGACGAGCCTGCTCCGCCATCGTCTGACGCAGCGGATGTGGAAGGGCGTGCACTGGTTCGGGTACGCGTCCTGGCCGCTCGCGTTCGTGCACAGCGTCGGGATGGGAACGGATTCGGACTCGACCTGGTTCGTCGGCACGGCGCTCTTCTGCCTCGGCGCCGTCGGCGCCGCGGCAGCATGGCGGCTGCTCGAGCTCCGGCGCCCGTATCCGAAGTACTTGGGAGCACCGCTGTGAGCGCTGCCGTCGCCGCCGAGCGCCGCGAGCGCACGGCCGCGCGCCTCCTCGCTTCGCCGGACCGCTCGCCGCTTCCGCGCGGCTCACGCGCCGAGCTCCTCGCGGAGATCGAGACGAGCGGCCTCACCGGACGCGGCGGAGCGGCGTTCCCGACTGCGCGGAAGCTCGCAGCGGTCGCGCATGCGCGCCGGCCCACGGTGGTCGTCAACGGCGTCGAAGGCGAGCCTGCGAGCTTGAAGGACAAAGTGCTCCTCGCTCGGAACCCGCATCTCGTCGTCGACGGCGCGATGGTTGCGGCGCGGATCGTCGGCGCCCGCGAGGTCATCTTCGCCGTCGGTCGCGCGAACCGGACGGTGCGAAAGAGACTCGAGCAGGCGCTGGCCGAGCGCAGCGACGGCGTCGATGTCTACCTCGAGACCGTGCCCGATCGATTCGTCGCCGGGGAGGAGTCGGCGCTGCTCAACCTGCTGAACGGCGGGCCGGCGAAGCCGACGATGGAGAAGCCCTACGCGCGCGGCGTTCTCGTCCAGAACGTGGAGACGCTCGCGAACGTCGCGCTGATCGCGCGGTACGGCGCCTCGTGGTTCCGCCGCCGGGGAACGGCGGATGAGCCGGGTACGGCGCTCGTCACCGTCCTCGGCGCGGTGCGCAATCCCGGCGTCGCAGAGGTGGAGCTCGGCACGACGCTGCGCGACATCCTTCAGCGTTTCGGTGGACTGGCTGCGTTCCCGCACGCATTGCTCGTGGGCGGCTACTTCGGCTCGTGGGTCCGTGCGCACGACGTGCTCGACGCGCCACTGACGAATGCCGCCTTGGCGCCGCTCGGCGCTTCACTCGGCGCGCGCACCATCGCCGTCCTGCCGCAAGACGCGTGCGGTCTTGCGGAATCGGCGCGCGTGCTTCGGTACCTCGCGAACGAGAGCGCCGGCCAGTGCGGCCCGTGCGTCTTCGGCGTCGCCGCGCTGGCGGATGCCTTCGAACGGCTCGACGTCGACCGAGTCCACCGGCTCGCCCCGCTCGTCGCAGACCGCGGCGCATGTGCGCACCCGACGGGCGCAGCTCGCTTCGCGGCGAGCGCGATCGACATCTTCGCCGACGAGATCGAATTGCACCGCGCGGGCCGTTGCAGCGGTGCGGCGCATTCACCCGTGCTCCCTGTGGGAGCTTCCCGCGATTGGAGATGACATGAAGATCCGTGTGGACCCGATCCTCTGCGACGGCTACGGCCAATGCGCCGAGCTGCTGCCGGAGGCCGTCCGGCTCGATGAGTGGGGCTACCCGCTGGTGGCCCGTGAGCCCCTCCCGCGGAGGCTCGAGCCCGCCGCACGCCGCGCAGTCGCCATGTGCCCGCGCCTGGCGCTCTCGCTCGAGGGGAAGCGGCGATGACGCCGGAACAGCGAGACCGCAACGTCTTCCGTGCGCGCCGGATCACGGGAGCGATCGCCGGCGCCTCGATCGCCGCCTGCGGGCTCTTCGCCGGCCTCGCCGCGAGCGCGACGAAGCACGTCGCCGCAACCACGAAGACGAAGGCGACGACGACGACCCCGACCACTACGAGGCAGGCGACTACGACCACCACGATCGCGCCGGTCGTCGTCACTCCGACGCAGTCCGCGCCGGTCGCATCGTCCGGAGGCTCGTAGACTCCATCCGTGCGACTCCTCATCCGCGACCTCGCCCAGGTGGCGACACCGGCGGGCCGCGAGGCACCTGTGCGCGGGCCACGGCTCGGCGAGGTCGACGTGATCGAGGGCGCGTACATCCTCTGCGACGGAGACACGATCGAAGTCGTCGGCCGCATGCGCGACCTGTCCGCGCTCGACGGCGACGTCGTCGAACTCGACGGCCGGGGATGCTGCGCGATCCCGGGCCTCGTCGACTGCCACACGCATTCGGCATTCGGAGGTGACCGCGTCGAGGAGTTCTCGCTGCGTGCCGCCGGGGCGACGTACGAGGAGCTGCACACGCGCGGCGGCGGCATCCTCTCCACCGTCCGCGCGACGCGTGCTTCAGGGGATGACGGTCTCCGCGCTGCAGTCGAGCGCCATCGCGGATGGATGCGCGCGCACGGGACGACGACGTTCGAGTCGAAATCGGGGTACGGCCTCGATCGCGACACCGAGCTCGCGTCGCTACGCGCGATTCGCGACGCGGGCGGGATCCCGACGTGGCTCGGCGCGCATGCCGTTCCGCCCGAGTTCGACGACGCCGACGCGTATCTCGATTTCGCGCTCGCGGAGGTGCTGCCGGAAGCGGCGACGATCGCCGAGGCGGCGGACGTCTTCCTCGAGCGCGGTGCGTTCGACGCGACGCAGGCGCGGCGTTATCTCGAAGCGTGCCGCGCCGCGGGCCTCGTGCTGCGCATCCACGGCGACCAGTTCACAGAGCAAGGAGCGATCCCGCTTGCGATCGAGCTCGGCGCGCGGTCGGTCGACCATCTCGAGGCGACGGGCCCGGATGGCATCCGCACGATCGCCGCTAGCGACGTAACAGCCGTCGTGCTTCCCGCGAGTGCGCTCTTCCTCGGCCGGCCGATGCCGCCGGCGCGTGCGCTCGTCGACGCCGGCGCGGCCGTCGCGCTCGCCACCGATTTCAACCCGGGAAGCGCCTTCTGCGAGAGCCTCCCGCTCTGCTCCTCGCTCGCCGCGACGCAGCTGAAGCTCTCGCCGGCAGAGGCGCTGTCCGCGTGCACGGTGAACGCGGCCCACGTCCTCGGGCGGTCCGACCGCATCGGGCGCCTCGCTCCGGCCTATCGGGCCGACGTCGCCCTCCTCGATGCGCCCGACTGGCGGTACCTCGCCTACCACCTCGGCGGCGACCTCGTGAGCCGAGTCATCGTCGGCGGAGAGCTACCCTAGGCATATGCCCACGAGGAAGCAGAAGCGGCGCGAGGCGAAGTCGAAGCGGCACGACTACGAGATCGTGTACCTCGACGACGAGGGCAACGAGGTCGAGGCCCCCGAGGCTCCCGCGCGGAACGGCGCGAAGCCGGCCGCGAAGAAGCAGGCTGCTCCTGCGCGAAGCAGGCGGAAGGCCCCGCAGCCGCCGTCGTGGCAGCGCGCCTCGAAGCGGGCCGTCCTCCTCGGCGCGGTCGTCTTCATTCTCTTCGGGATGCTGAACAAGAACCACAACTACGTCGGCGCGGCGATCGCCGCCGTCATCTACACGCTGCTCTTCATCCCCTTCACGTACACGCTCGACCGCTTCGCGTACCGTCGCTGGACCGCGCGCGAGCAGAGCCCCCCGAAGCGCTGACGCTGCCTCGTTAGACTCGCCATGTGGCTCTGGCAGTCGATACGTACGCGCTCGGTCCGCTGCAGACGAACTGCTACGTCGTGCGCACGGAGCGTGCCGCCGCCGAGGCGGCCGTCGTCGACCCGGGTGGGGATGCGGCTCAGCTTCGTCTCGAGCTTGCGGGCATGGGCGCCTCGTGCGCGGCCATCCTGATCACGCACGGGCACTTCGACCACGTCGGCGGCGTCGCCGACCTCGCCGAGGGGACCGGCGCCCCCGTGTACATGCCGGAGGGGGAGCGGGACCGGCTCGAGCGCTATCCCGAGTTCGCACCCGCGGGCGCGCCCGGGCGCGCGCATCCGGTCGACCACCTCCTGCACGGCGGGGAGACGCTCGAGCTCGCTGGCATCGCCTTCGAGGTCGTCGCCATCCCCGGCCACTCGCCCGCGCACGTCGCCTTCTACGCCGACGGCTCCCTGTTCAGCGGCGACCTGCTCTTCGCCGGTTCTGTCGGCCGCGTCGACCTGCCCGGGGCGGACTGGGACACGCTCGTCGCCTCGGTACGGACGCTGCTCGAGCGCTATCCCGAGGGCACGGTCGTATACCCGGGCCACGGACAGCGCACGACGCTCGGTGCCGAGCGCGCGCGCAATCCGTTCCTCGCGGAGCTGCGGGCGTGACGCGCATCGAGGCGCCGCGTGGCACGCACGACATCCTCCCGTCCGACCAGCCGCTCTGGCAGAAGGTGACACGGGAGATGGAGCGCCTGTGCGCGCTGTACGGCTATGCGCGAATCCAGACGCCTGCGTTCGAGAGCACCGAGCTCTTCCAGCGCACGTCGGGCGAGGGCTCCGACATCGTGCAGAAGGAGATGTACACCTTCGAGGATCGCGGCGACCGATCGCTGACACTGCGCCCCGAGGGCACGGCTCCGATCTGCCGCGCCTACGTCCAGCACGGAATGCATCGCGAGCCGCAGCCCGTGAAGCTGTTCACGATCGCGCCGATGTACCGGTATGCGGCGCCGCAACGCGGCCGGTATCGCGAGCACTGGCAGCTCTCGCTCGAGTGCGTCGGCTCCGCCGATCCGTCCGTCGACGCCGAGGTCATCCAGTACTACGACGCGCTGCTGCGCTCCCTCGGGATCACGCGCTTCGAGCTGCAGCTGAACTCGATCGGGGATCGCGCATGCCGCCCGGCGTACATCGAGAAGCTGAACCGGTGGCTCGACGCGCATGCCGATGTCCTCGACGAGGACGCGAGGCAGAAGCGCGAGACGAGCCCGCTGCGCGTCTTCGACGTGAAGAACGAGAAGGTGCGCGCTGCGCTCGAGGGCGCGCCGAAGATCGGCGATTCGCTCTGCAAAGACTGCCGCGAGCATTTCGCGCGCGTGCGCGCCTATCTGGACGAGTACGGCGTCGCGTACACGATCGTGCCCACGCTCGTGCGCGGCATCGACTACTACACGCGCACGACGTTCGAGTTCATCGGGCCGGACGAGAGCACGCAGGCGTCGACCATCTGCGGCGGTGGGCGCTACGACTACCTCGTCGAGGAGATCGGCGGCCCGCCGACGCCCGGCATCGGCTTCGGCGCCGGCATTGAGCGACTCATCATGTCGCTCCGGCTGGAGGGCATCCAGGCGGAGGAGCGGCTGCTCGACGTGTTCTTCGCGGTCGCGCAGGGCCACTCGGCTCTCGCTGCGGTGTACGAGCTGCGCAAGGCCGGCGTGTCGGCGGACGTCGACCATGCCGGGCGCTCGCTCAAGGGTCAGCTGACCTACGGCCTGAAGCACGCGCGCGCGACGGTGATCGTCGACGGCGACCAGTGGACCGTCCGGCGGTCCGGCGAGCTCGACGTCACCGTCGACGGTGTCGACGAGCTGGAGGAGCTGCTCGCATGAGCTGGCGCGACACGATGTGCGGCGTGCTGCGCGCGGACGACGCAGGCCGCCGCGTGACGCTCGCCGGCTGGGTCGACGCGCGCCGCGACCATGGGGGCCTCGTGTTTATCGACCTGCGC
Source organism: Gaiellaceae bacterium (assembly GCA_036560805.1). Classification (GTDB taxonomy): domain Bacteria; phylum Actinomycetota; class Thermoleophilia; order Gaiellales; family Gaiellaceae; genus Palsa-739. The sequence continues at coordinate 32,900 of DATBQM010000020.1, forward strand.
GACCACACGGGCATCGTCCAGCTGGTCGTCCATCCGGAGAACGACCCGATCGCGCACAGCGTTCGCAACGAGTTCGTCCTCCAGGCAGAGGGCGAGGTCGTACGACGTGCGCCGGAGGCGGTCAACCCGAACATCCCGACGGGCGACGTCGAAGTTCAGGTCGACACGTTGCGCGTCGTCTCGACGTCCGAGCCGCTGCCGTTTCAGATCGGCGACGAGAGCGTGGACGAGGTGCTGCGACTCCGCTACCGCTACCTCGACATGCGGGGCGAGCGCATGCAGCGGAACCTGCGCCTCAACCACGTCGTCATCAACGCGATCCGGCGGACGATGGACGAGCTCGAGTTCGTCGACGTCTGGACGCCGAGCATGACGAAGGGGACGCCGGAGGGCGCGCGCGACTTTCTCGTTCCCGTCCGGCTTCAGCCCGGCAACTTCTATGCGCTCGCGCAGTCGCCGCAGCTGTTCAAACAGCTGTGCATGGTCGGCGGGCTCGACCGCTACTACCAGATCGCGACGTGCTGGCGCGACGAGGACTTGCGCGCCGACCGACAGTTCGAGTTCCGGCAGCTCGACCTCGAGATGTCGTTCGTCGAGCGCGAGGACGTGCTCGACGTGCTCGAGCGCTGCGTCGTCGCAAGCTTCGAGGCGGTCGGCCGCGAACCGCCTGCCCGGCCGTTCCGGCGCATGCAATACGCGGAGGCGATCGCGCGGTACGGGACCGACAAGCCCGACCTGCGCTTCGACCTCGAGATCGAGGATGCGACCGCTGCGACGCGCGGCTCGCAGTTCGGCGTGTTCGCGAATGCGGAGTGCGTGCGCTACATCGTCGTCCCGCGCACGTTCTCCCGCAGCGAGCACGCACGACTTGAAGAGATCGCGAAGGAGTGGGGGGCGAAGGGGCTCGCGCAGCTCGGGCAGATCTCGAAGTTCCTGTCGGAAGACGAGCTCACGTCATTCGGCGTCGAGGAAGGCTCGACGGCACTGTTCGTCGCCGACGAGGAGCCCGTCGTCGCACGCGTTCTCGGCGGTATGCGCACGCACCTCGGCCGCGAGCTCGACCTCACGGAGACCGGAGCGGAGCTTTTCCACTGGGTAGTCGACTTCCCGCTCTTCCAACGCGACGAGGACACGGGGCAGTGGACGTTCCTCCATCACCCGTTCACGGCGCCGATGCCGGGCGACGAGTCGTTCGAAGACGATCCCGGCTCTGCCCTCAGCCAGCACTACGACCTCATCTGGAACGGCTGGGAGCTCGGCTCCGGCTCGATCCGGATCCACGACGCCGCGATGCAGCAGGCCGTTTTCCGCGTGATGGGCATGGGCGACGAAGAGCAGCAGGCGAAGTTCGGCTTCCTCCTCGACGCCCTGAAGATGGGCGCGCCACCCCACGGCGGTTTCGCGATGGGCATCGACCGCTTCGTCGCCCGGATGGCGGGCGAGCCCGACCTCCGGCAGGTGATCGCGTTCCCGAAGGTCGCGAGCGGCGCCGACCCGTTAACGGGTGGCCCGACGCCGATGCCCGACTCGGTCCTCCGGGAGCTCGGCATCAAGTCGATCGTCGAGTCGGCCGACAAATAGAGGGCACCCCCACCGCCCGAGAGGTCATACTTGGCGCACATGGCAACCGAAGGCCACGACCGCGCTGCGCAGCTGACCGCGCTGCCGAAGATCGAGGACATCCCGTCCGCAGGGGACGGGCTCGATTCGGGCGCCGTTCGCGAGGCGTTCGACGCATTTCGCCGTCACCTCGCGCAGCTGCAGGCGCAGCTTCGCGTGCTCCAGGCTGCGGGCGCCCGGACGGGCGGCGGCGAGCCGAGCGGGCACGCGGTGCGCATGGACGCGCTCCATCTCATTCGCGCTGCGGCAGAGTTCGCCGACACCGTCGAGCGCGACGCGCAGACCGCCTCGGCGGCCCAGCTCGCCCGCGTCGAGCAGGAGCTCACCCGCCGCCACGCCCAGGTCAACGACCGCGAGTCGTCGATCGAGCGGCAGCGGCAGGAGAGCGAGCGCCAGCGCGCCGAGACGCTCAACGCGGCCCGCAACGAGGCTCGCGAGCTTCTGTCGAAGGCGCAGGCCGATGCGGCACGCGAGGTGCAGGAAGCCGAGGCCCGCGGCGCCCGGCTGCTGGAGCAGTCGCGCCATCAGGCCACCGAGCTGACGAACGCCGCCCGCGCCGAGGTCGAGCAGACGCTCGAGTGGGCGCGCAGCCAGGCTCAGGTCGTCATCGGTCGCGCTCAGCAGGGCGCCGAGCAGCTGCTCGCTGCAGCCGGGCTCGGGCAGGACAAGATCGCTGAGGTCGCCGCCGTGATCGTGCGCTCGGCCGAGCAATCGGGCGAGCCGCGCCCGCTTCCGCCCACCGCGGCGATCGCGGGCCAGCCGGCGAAGGTCGAGACGCCGTCCGAGCCGTCCGAACCGCAACCGTAACCTTCCGGACATGAGGCCAATCTTCGGGCCGCGCACCATCGTCGAGATGGCGTTTCTCGTCGCGGTTCCCGTCATCGCGCTCGAGGTCGGGCTGAGCTGGCCGGCGATCGTCGGCGCGGGCGCGATCGGATACCTGCTCGTGCTCGCGGTCGAGGGCGCGATCTGGCGCGAGGGAAAACGCGGCGACGCGAAACCGTTGGTCCCCGTCGCACAGCCGGAGGCGCCGGCGCCGGGCCCCGAGCACGTTCGGGTGCTTCGTCCCGAGCCGGAGCCTGTACCCGAGCCTGTGCCCGTGCTCGAGGCCGTGCCCCATCCGGAACCGGAGCCGGCGCCCGTGCCGGTGGCCGCGCCCCCACGGCTCGCGCCCGTCCCCGATCCCATTCCTGCTCCTCCTCCTCCGCCGCCGCCCGCGCCGGAGCCGGTGCTGCCTCCCGCTGCGTCGGTCACGCGCATCGGCGCGCCGGAGCAATGGAACGTGTGGGACCTCGAGCAGCTCGCCCGCGAGCACGCGGGCGGCGACCCGATCGCCGACGAGGAGCGGACGTTCCTCCTGATGTATCTGCGTGACTTCGCTGGGCCCGACGGGCAGTTGCCCGCCGACTTCGACGCGCTCGTCCGGCAGAGCTTCGGCGAGCTCGTCGCGAACCGGTGACGGCCGCCGCAGGCCGACGCGTTGCGTCGCTCGCGGCCGTCGCGGTGCTCGCAGTTGCGATCGCCGTGTACGTCGCCCACCGCCACCGGCACCACTCGACGCTTCCGCAGGGCGCCGGCCCGTGGATCACAGCTCTCGCTGCGCAGTCCGCATCGACGAGGGTGACGGCGTGCGGGGTGACAATGACGGCAACCACCGTCGGCGTCGGTCATCCCGTTCTGCCGTGCGGCGTGCGCCTGTACGTCCGCTTCGGCGATCGTACGGTGCTCACGACCGTCATCGACCGTGGCGACGTGCCGCCGGGCCGCGAGCTCAACCTCACCCCGAAGCTCGCCGAGCTGCTCGGCGTCCAGGGCACTGAGAGCATCCAGTGGCGCTTTACCCGCTAATGTGTGTCGTGGGTCCGGGCCGAATGGTGAACCAACAGCACCATGAAGGGAACCCGCGTCCGTCTTCGCGGCGGCAGGGTACCCACCTGTTTCGACAGGTTCCCTAGGTCCGGGCCCACCTTCTTATGTTCTCCCGTACCAGGTACCGGTCTTCGCGCAACGCGCGCAAGGGGCGAAAGTCTGGTACCTGGTACGGGCGTAACTGAAATGAGCGAATGCTTCGGAGACTCGACCCGGAACGGCGAGTGGGCCGCGGTTCGGCTCGTCGTCGACGGTGACCACATCGTCGACGCGGACGCACCCGGGCTCGACCGCCCGCTCGTCGGGCTGTCGCTGCTCGAAGCTGCGGCAGTTCCGGGCGAGACTCTCGCCGTCGACGCGCTCGCGAACGCGCTCGGTCCCGTGTTCGGCGCCGAGCGGAAGGCGGGTCGCACGGCGGTCGCGATGAGTGGCGGCGTCGACAGCGCCGTAGCGCTGCTGCGTGCGCTACCGGATGCGATCGGCGTGACGCTCCGTCTCTGGCTCGACCCGGACGGCCCGAACGCGGAGCGCGCGTGCTGTTCCCCCGAGGCGGTGATCGCCGCGCGCGAGACGTGTCACGGGCTCGGCGTCCCGCACGTGACGCTCGACCGGCGCGAGGAGTTCCGCCGCGCGATCGTTTCGCCGTTCCTCGAGGGCTACGCGAACGGCGAGACGCCGAACCCGTGTATCCGCTGCAACGGCGCATTCCGCTTCGACGAGCTGCTCGCATTCGCCGACCGTGCCGGATGTGACCGTCTCGCCACCGGCCACTACGCACGCATCGTCGAGCATCGCGGCCGTCGTCTCCTCGCGCGCGCCGTCGATCCCGCGAAGGACCAGTCGTACATGCTCGCGCAGGTCGATCCCGCGCTCCTCGACCGCATCTGGTTCCCGCTCGGCGAGCAGCGCAAGGACGAGACGCGCGTCGAAGCGCAGCGTGCGGGGCTCGACGTCGCGCAGCGCGCCGAGAGCCAGGAGGCGTGCTTCCTCGCCGGCGACGACTACCGCGCATTCCTCGCCCGGCACGGGCTGGCGCCGCGCGCAGGAACGATCCTGAACGAAGAGGGGAACGCGGTCGGGGCGCACGACGGAGCCTGGGGGTTCACGCCGGGCCAGCGGCGCGGCATCGGCGTCGTGGCCGACCGGCCGCTATACGTGCTCGAGACCGACGCATCCGCGAACACGGTCGTCGTCGGCCCGCGCGAGGCACTCGCGCGCCGTCGCGTGCGCGCTGCCGGCCGCCTCTATCTGCCGGTCGAGCGGGCCGAGGCCAAGGTCCGCTACCGGTCGCCCGCGGTTCCGGCCACGGTGTCGGACACCGCAGACGGCTTCGAGCTGGAGCTGGACGAGGCCGCATACGGCATTGCCCGTGGCCAGGCGGCTGTTCTCTACGAAGGCGACGCGGTTGTCGGTTGCGGGACGGTGACCTCCGCTTCCGACCGCTAGGATCGGCCCGGAATGCTCGTCGCCGCATTCACGTGGGGGGATCTCTGGCGACTCGCCCTCGCAGTCTTCCTCCTCGCCGTTGGCCTCGCTTCGGCCTACCTCCTGGCCCGCCTGGGCGGAACCGCCGGACGCCTCTCAGCGTTCATCTCGGGAGCAGAGCAGGAGATCCTGCCCGTGATCAACAAGGTTGGAGGCAGCGTGGACCGCGTCAACAGACAGCTCGACAAGGTCGACCGCATGACGGACAGCGCGGTCGACGCGGTGGAAGGCGTCGACACGGCCGTGCGGACCGTGAGCCATGCGGTGACGCGCCCCGTGCAGAAGGTCTCGGGTTTTGCCGCCGGCGTCAGTTACGGCGCCGCCGACTTCAAGGCGAAGAAGGATTGGAAGCACGCGGTGCAGGCGGGCAAGGAAGCCGCGGCGCGACGCGAGGACGAGCTCACCGAGGATTTGGAGGAAACGCGATGAGCGATGAGGTAACGCTCGTCCTGCCGGCGCAGGAGGACTTCAGGCCGATCGTGCATCTCGTCGTCGGCGGCCTTGCCGTGCGCCTCGACCTGACGATGGATGCGCTCGAGGATCTTCAGGTCGCATTGGATGCGCTGCTGGCGCGCAGGGACGACGACGGTGACGTGCACGTGCGCGTCGTCTTCGACGACCGGTCGATGCGCGCTACGGTGGGGCCTCTCCCGTCCGCTGTTCTCGAGGATTTCGAACGCGACGGCAACGAGCTCGGACTACGGCGCGTGCTCGAGACCGTGTGCGACACGTACGAGGTCGAGGACCGCAACGGCGGGGCTTGGGTGGAATTGACGAAGCAAACGGCCGCACCGACGGTCAGCGGGGGGTAGAGGTGCCGCGGCTCGACGACAAGATCCTGCTCCGGCGCTATCACGAGCAGGGTGATCTGCAAGCGCGTGAGCAGCTGATCGAGCAGTACATGTCGCTCGTGCGCTCGCTCGCCCGCCGCTACTCGTATCGCGGCGAGCAGCTCGAGGATCTCGTCCAGATCGGCGCCATCGGATTGATCAAGGCGATCGACCGCTTCGACATCGAGCGCGGCGTCGAGCTAACGACGTATGCGACCCCGAACATCATCGGCGAGATCAAGCGCCACTTCCGCGACAAGGGTTGGGCCGTTCGCGTCCCACGCGGTCTGCAGGAGCTGAACGTCCAGCTGTCGCGGCTCGTCGAGCAGTTGACGGTGCAGTTCGGGCGCTCGCCCACGATTCCGGAGCTCGCGACGGCCGCCGGCGCGCAGGAGGAGGAAGTGCTCGAGGCGCTCGAGTCGGGCCGCGCGTACTCGTCGCTCTCGCTCTCGTCCAGCGGAGGCGACGGCGAGGACGACATGGATCCGCTCGAGTCGATCGGGACGATCGAGCACCAGTACGAGGTGTCGGAGGATCGCGCCGTGCTCGCGCCCGGGTTCCGCGCGCTCGACGAGCGCGAGCGCAAGATCCTGCAGCTGCGCTTCTTCGACGGTCTGACCCAGTCGCAGATCGCGCAGCAGGTCGGCATCTCGCAGATGCACGTGTCGCGGCTCATCCGCCGCTCGCTCGAGAAGATCCGCGCGGAGATCGCCTCCGACGAGGACGTCGACGCTAGGAGCTCGCGAACCCGTAATTGAGCAGCCGCGTCCCGTCCGCATACATGTTCGGGTCGTCGAGCAGCACCGCAATGAGCGTCCGGCCGTGTCGGTTCGCCGAGACGACGAGGCACGGGCCGGACTTGTGCGTATATCCGGTCTTGACGCCGTTCGCGCCGCGATACATGCGCAGCATCAGATTGTTGTTCACGTACACCTTCGAATAGGTCGGTGCGGTCCAGGCCACGTGGATGATCTTCGTACGGACGACGCGGTCGAACCGTTCGTTCCGCAACGCGACGCGCGTGAGTGCCGCCATATCCCACGCGCTCGAGTAGTTGTCGCGGTCGACCACGCCGCTCGGCGAGATGAAGTGCGTATCGCGCAGGCCGAGACGGTGCGCCTCGTCGTTCATCTCGCGGATGAACGTCCACTTGTCGCCTCCCGTGGCGATCGCGAGCGCCAGCGCGTCGTCGTTCCCGGAGTAGAGGAGCATGGCGTAGAAGAGCTTCCACGCCTTCACACGCTCACCGGCGCGCAGGCCCTCGCGAACGAGCGGGACGCGAGGCACGGACTTGTCGACCGTGACGATGTTGTTCGGCGCGAGCCGTTGCAGCGCGAGGAGCGCGGTCATGATCTTCGTGAGCGATGCGACCTTCCGGCGCTCGTGCGGGTTGAGCGACCAGATGACGCGCCCGGTGCCGGCGTCGACGACGATCGCGGCCTTTGCCGAGAGCGGCGGCGAGAACGCATGCGACACGGTGGTGTCAGCGTTGAGCAGGTGCTCCGGCGCGAGGGGGACGGCGCGCTCGGTGTGGACGGCAGGCGCGTCCACGACGATCGGCCCCGAGGCGGCGGCGTTCACGGCTGCAGTCGGACGCCGCGCGCCGATCCACGCGCCCGCGACGACCGCCGCCAGCACGAGCAGCGCGACGGGCATGAGCCGACGGATGCGGTACTTCCGGCGGGGTCGCACCGGGCGAGCATACGTCGGGTGTCGGCGGTCGTGAACCGTCGCCGGAACGCGATATCATCACCCTGTTCGAAAAGTCGGCGCCGTCGACCAAGGGAGCGGAAATGCGCGACGTGTCCATCTCCATCGAAAGGGCCTTCATGACCTACTCGGAGGGAATGGCGCGTGTCGCGGAAAACGCTCAACCTTGGGATCCTGGCGCATGTAGACGCCGGTAAGACAACTCTCACCGAACGGCTTCTCTTCCATGCCGGCGTGATCGACGCGCCCGGCAGTGTCGACCGCGGGACGACGCAGACCGACTCACTCGAGCTCGAGCGGCAGCGCGGAATCACGATCAAGAGCGCGGTCGTCGCGTTCTCGATCGGCGAGGTGGGGGTGAACCTCATCGACACTCCTGGGCATCCGGACTTCATCGCGGAGGTCGAGCGCGTGCTTGCAGTCCTTGACGGAGCCGTGCTCGTCGTGTCGGCGGTCGAGGGCGTTCAGCCGCAGACGCCGCTCCTCATGCGCGCGCTGCAGCGGCTGCGCATCCCGACCATCCTGTTTGTGAACAAGATGGACCGTCTGGGTGCCGACGGCGAGCGGGCGCTGGACGGAATCCGCGAGCGAGTGAGCTCTGCGGCGGTCGCAGTGGAAGATGGGGTTGCGCTGGCCGAGCAGCTGGCCGAAAACGACGACGACCTACTGGCCCAGCTCGTCGATGGCACCGACGTCGCGCCCCACGACGTGCGCGCGGCGCTCCGCGAGCAGACGAGAGCCGGAATCGTGCATCCTGTCTTCTTCGGGTCGGCGATGACGGGTGTGGGTGTCCCCGCGCTCGAGGCGGCGATTACCGAGCTCCTGCCCGCCGACGGCGGCGATCCGGAAGCGCCGGCCGCGGCGACGGTCTTCAAGGTCGAACGTACCGCCACCGGCGAGAAGATCGCGTACGTCCGGATGTTCTCGGGCACGATCCGCACGCGCGACCGCGTCGTCGTCGCAGGCTCCGGCGAGTCGAAGGTGACTGCGGTCGAGGTCTTCGACGAGGGTGCCGTGCGCGGGCGGCCGCTCGCCGCCGCCGGAGAGATCGCGAAGCTCCACGGTCTCGTCGACGTCCGCATCGGCGACAGCGTCGGCGACCCAGCCGCGGCTCCGCCTGCCGCGCGCGAGTTTGCACCGCCGACGTTGGAGGCGGTGGCGGAGCCCGTCGACGCCGCGGATCGCGCGCGCCTCCGCGCCGCGCTCGTGCAACTCACCGAGCAGGACCCGCTCATCGACATCCGCCAGAACGAGCGGTCCGGCGAGCTCTCGGTGTCGCTGTACGGAGAGGTGCAGAAGGAGGTGCTCGAAGCGACGCTCCACGCCGACTTCGGCGTCGCCGTTCGCTTCTCCGACACGACGGTGATCCACGTCGAGCGGCCCGTGCGCGCTGCCGAATGGGTCGAGCGGCTGCATGCCGCGACGAATCCGTTCTCCGCCGACGTCGGGCTGCGCGTCGAACCGGTGGCGGCCGGGGCAGGCGTTTCGGTCCGCGTTGATGCGGCGACCGCGACGATCCCGCTGTACGTCTACAAGAGCGTCGAGAACTTCACCACGTGCATGGAGGCGTACGTCGCCGAGACGCTCGAAGAAGGGCTGTTCGGCTGGCAGGTCACGGACTGCGTGGTGACGATGTTCCTGTGCGGGTACGCGTCGGCGGACGGGCCGCCCTCGCGGCGCGGGTCGATGAGCATGCCGAACGACTATCGGCGGCTCACGCCGGTCGTGCTGATGCGCGCCCTCGCGCGTGCCGGAACGGTCGTCTGCGAGCCGATGCTCCGTGTCCGTATGGACGTTCCCGCCGTCTCGCTCGGTGCGGCGCTCGCCGCCGCCGCGAGGCTCGGCGGCAGCGCGGAGCCACCGCTCGTCGAAGGAGGCATGGCGACCCTCTGGACCACGTTCCCGGCGGCAAGGGTGCAGGAGCTGCAACGGCAGCTCGTTTCGGTGACCCACGGCGAGGGCGTCATGGAGACGTCGTTCGCCGGTCACGAGCCGGTCTCGGGCGATCCGCCGAGGCGCGATCGCACGAGGGCGGATCCGCTCAACCTCGAGGCCTACGTGCGGTCCCAGGCGCGTGGAGCCGCTCCCTAGAATGGCGCGATGCGCACGACGGCCGAGCTTCGCGAGGGATTTCTCTCCTACTTCGAGGAGAAGGGCCACCTCCGCTGCCCGTCGGCGTCGCTCATCCCGCGCTCCGACGACCGCTCGACGCTCCTGACGAGCGCCGGGATGCAGCCGCAGATGCCGTTCTTCCTCGGCCGTGAGCAGCCGCCCGCGCAGCTGACGACGACGTGCCAGAAGGTCTTCCGCACGCCCGACATCGACGAGGTCGGCCTCGACACGTACCACCTGACGTTCTTCGAGATGCTCGGCAACTTCTCGTTCGGGCAGTACTTCAAGGAAGGCGCGATCGAGTTCGCGACCGAGTTCATCCAAGAGCGGATGACGCTCGACTGGGACCGGATCTGGGTGAGCGTCCACGCCGGCGACCCGGAGCTGAAGCTCGGGCCGGACGATGAGGCGATACGCCTGTGGGAGGCGATCGGCATACCAAACGGGCGGATCGTTCCACTGCCGTCGTCGGAGAACTTCTGGTCGGTCGGCGGCCCCGGGCCGTGCGGGCCCGACTCGGAGATCTTCTACGACTGGGGCGTCGAGACCGGCTGCGGCGAGTCAGATTGCGCGCCCGGCTGCGCCCGCTGCGAGCGCTTCCTCGAGTTCTGGAACCTCGTCTTCATGACGTACGAGCTGCACCCGAACGGGACGCTCACGCCGCTGCCGGCGCAGAACATCGACACGGGCATGGGGCTCGAGCGCATGGCGCGGATCGTCCAGCAGGTGCCGTCCGTGTACGACACCGACGGCTACCAGACGATCATGCGCTGGGTCGCCTCGAGGTCGGGCGTCGCATACGGCGACTCGCCCGACGCGACGAAGGCGCACCGCGTGCTCGCCGACCACGGGCGCGGCATGACGTTCCTCGTCGGCGACGGCGTGACGCCGTCGAACGAGGGGCGCGGGTACGTCCTGCGCCGCATCATCCGCCGCGCCGCACAGCACGGGCAGCGCATCGGCATGCAGCCGCCGTTCCTCGCCGGCCTCGCCGACGCCGTGATCGAGCAGATGGGCGACGCGTACCCCGAGCTGGCCGAGCATCGGCGCGAGATCACGCGCGTGCTCCTCGCGGAGGAGGAGCGCTTCGGCGAGACGCTCGAGCGCGGGATGAAGGTGTTCGAGGAGGCGGCCGCGCGTGGCGAGATCACCGGCGACGACGCGTTCGCGCTGCAGGCGACCTACGGCTTCCCGATCGAGCTGACGCAGGAGCTCGCGCGCGAGCGCGGTCTCGGTGTCAACGCCGAGGAGTACACGCGACTCTTCGAGGAGCACCGCGAGATCTCGCGCCGCACGAGCGGCGTCACGGTCGACGTGCGCTTTCCCGGCGCGCCGCGCACCGAGTTCGTCGGCTACGAGCGCACCGAGGTGCCGACCGCGATCGTCGCGTACGCCGACCTCGGCGACAGGCTCTTCCAGGCGAAGCTCGAGCGGTCACCCTTCTATCCAGCCGGCGGCGGACAGGTGTCCGACATCGGCGTGATCGAGAAGGAGGACGGGACGACGGCGGAGATCGTCGAGCTCATCCGTCTCGATCACGACCACGAGATCGTTTTCCGCGGCGAAGGCTTCCGCGAGGGCGATCGCGTGACGGCGAGGGTTCCGTGGAGCGTGCGGTTCCCGACGATGGCGAACCACACCGCAACGCATCTTCTGCACGAGTGCCTGCGCGAGGTGCTCGGCGAGCACGTGAAGCAGGCGGGCTCCGCAGTCCGGCCGGACAAGCTCCGCTTCGACTTCACGCATCCGCAGGCATTGACGGCGGACGAGCGCGCGGAGGTGGAGCGCCGCGTCAACGAGCGCGTATTCGAGAACCTGCCCGTCCGCACATACGAGACGACGATCGACGAGGCGCGCAAGCTCGGCGCGATGATGCTCTTCGGCGAGAAATACGGTGAGATCGTGCGCATCGTCGACATCGGGGGCTGGTCGGTCGAGCTGTGCGGCGGCACGCACGTGCGCTCGACCGCGGAGATCGGCCCGTTCGTCATCCTCGCGGAAGCCTCCGTCGGCTCCGGCGCGCGGCGGATCGAAGCGGTCACGTCAGGCGACGCGTTCGCGCTCCTGCTCGAGCGTGTGCGCGAGGCGGACGCGCAGCGCGGTGAGCTCGAGCGCGCGCGGAAAGCGAAGCCGAAGCCGAAGGCCGAGGCGCCGTACACGATCAGCGAGCGCGTCGACGGCGTCGTCCTCGCCGAGACGACGGATCTTGAGCCCGGCCCGCTGCGCGACCTCTCCGACCGCATCCGGCAGCAGGAGAAGGCGGACGGCGCGATCGTCGCGTCCATCACCGACGGCCGCGTGCACATCGTCGTGAACATCGCCGAGAGTGTCGGCGTCGACGCAGCAGCGCTGGCGAACGAGATGGGGCAGATCGTCGGCGGACGCGGCGGCGGCAAGCCGACGATGGCGCAGGCCGGGGGGAATGCGCCCGACGAGATTCCGAGCGCATTCGCCGCGGCGAGAAAAGCGATCGCGTGAAGGTGATGGCGTTGGACTTCGGGTCGGCGCGGACCGGCGTCGCCGTATCCGATCCGACCGGAGTCGTCGCACGTCCGCTCGGCGTCGTGCTGCGCGCCGATATCGACGAGATCGTCGCCATCGCGCGCGATCAGGGCGTCGAGGAGATCGTCGTCGGCCACCCGCTCACGCTCCGCGGCGAGCGCGGCGAGCAGGCAAAGGCGACGGAGCGGTTCGCGAAGGCGCTGCGTGCAGCGGTGGACGTTCCCGTCGTGCTCTTCGACGAGCGCTTCACGACCGACCTCGCGGAGCAGAGCTCCTCGTCGACCTCCGAGGATGCGCGCGCGGCGGCGCATCTTCTCTCCAGCTACCTCGAGTGGTCCGCAAGCTCGCGTCACTAGCTGCGCTCGCCGTGCTCGTCGCAGGCTGCGGGGGTGGAGGGCACGCCGCGCCGACGACGACGATCCGGCAGCTGCACCAGTTCCGTGTCGTGTTCCCGGAGGGCTTCACGCGCGCGCAGATGGCGCAGCGCGTCCAGGCGGTGGCGAAGATCGCGCATCGCGAGCGGCACGTCCATCCGAAGATCTCGGCGAAGTCGTATCTCGCCGCCTCCGGGCCGCGGCGGATCCCCGGCTTCGGGTCGCAGAAGGTCGCGCTCGAGGGTTTCCTGTTCCCCTCGACATACGACTTCGACCGAAAGACGTCGTCCGCGGAGCTCGTCCAGGATCAACTGGCGGCGTTCCAGACGAACTTCGGGAACGTCGATCTCGCCTATGCGAGGTCGAAGAACCTGACGCCGTACGACGTTCTCAAGATCGCGTCGATCGTCGAGCGCGAGGCGGTTGTCCCGAGCGAGCGCAAGCTCGTCGCCGCCGTGATCTACAACCGGCTGCACCTCCGGATGCCGCTCGGGATGGACTCGACCATCCGCTACGGCCTGCACGTGCCCGGGACGGAGCCGCTCCTCCAGTCCGAGCTCGACAGCGACAACCCGTACAACACGCGCAAGTTCCTCGGTCTGCCGCCAACGCCGATCGCGAACCCGGGGCTAGCCTCCATCGAGGCAGCGGCTCATCCTGCGCACGTCGACTACCTGTACTTCGTGCGCAAGCCGGATCATCGCCACCACTACTTCACGTCCAACTACCAAGACTTCGTCAATCACGAGCATCTCTACGGCTACTAGGCTCGTCGCGCTGCTCGGCCATCCGGTCGAGCACTCGCTGTCGCCGCGGATGCAGAACGCCGCCTTCGCGGCGCGCGGGCTCGACTGGGCGTACGTCGCGCTCGACGTTCCGCCCGAGCACCTGGAAGACGCGGTGCGCGGGCTCGGCGCGCTCGGATTCGCCGGCGCGAACGTGACCTCGCCGCACAAGCTCGCGGTCGCGAAGCTCGTCGGCTCGGAGCTCCCGTCGGTGAACACGCTCGCCGGCGGCGTCGGCTACTCGACCGACGCCGCGATCCTCGACGGGCTCCACTTCGAGCGCCCGGTCATTCTCGGCGACGGCGGTGCGGCAGTTGCGTTCACGCACGCGCTACCGCAGGCATGTGTCTTCTCCCGGAAAGGCGAGTGGCCGCCGGACGTCCGCGACGCCGACCTCGTGATCAACGCGACGCCGGTGCGCGACGAGGTGCTCATCGAGCTCGGCCGGGGTCAGACGCTCATCGACCTGCCATATCCGCGGACGGCGACGGCGAACGCCGCCGCAGCCGCCGGCGCGCGCGTGCTGGACGGCTTCGAGATGCTCGTCGCGCAAGGTGCTGCGTCGTTCGAGCTCTGGACCGGGGTGCCCGCACCGATACCCGTGATGCGCAGGGCAATAGGCTTGCCCGAATGAACCTGGAGCTGGCCACGGCAGGGGAGTCGCACGGCCCCGCGCTCGTCGCGATCCTCGCCGGCCTGCCGGCGGGGCTCGTTCTCGACAAGGAGGCGATCGACGCCGATCTGCGGCGTCGCCAACAGGGCTACGGCCGCTCGCCGCGGCAGCAGATCGAGACGGACGAGGTCGAGGTGCTCGCGGGCCTCCGCCACGGCCGCACGCTCGGCACGCCGTTGGCGCTCGTCGTCAGGAATCGCGACCACAAGAATTGGACGTGGGGCATGGCGCCCTGGCGGCCGGCGGGCGAGCCTGAGGGAAAGGGGACGAAGGCGGTGAGGCTCCCGAGACCCGGCCACGCAGATCTCGCGGGGGTGCAGAAGTACGGGCTCGGAGACGTGCGCGACGCGCTCGAGCGTGCGTCCGCTCGACACACCGCGGTGCACGTCGCCGCCGGCGCTGTCGCGAAGGCGCTGCTCGCGCACATCGGGATCGCGGTGCGCGGCTCCGCTGACGTCGACGAGGCGGCGATCGACGCAGCGCGCAAGGACAAGGACACGCTCGGCGGCGTCGTCGAGGTGCGCGCGACCGGCGTCCCACCCGGGCTCGGCTCGTACGCGCGCAAGGAAGACCGGCTCGACGCGCGGCTTGCTGCCGCGTTGATGGGCATCCAGGCCGTGAAGGGCGTCGAGATCGGCGACGGGTTCGCGCTTGCGGAGCTCCGCGGCTCGGAGGCGCACGACGAGATTGGGAGGGACAGACGGCGTACGTCGAACCGCGCAGGCGGCATCGAGGGCGGCATGTCGAACGGCGAGGAAGTCGTCGTGCGCGCCGCGATGAAGCCGTTGCCGACGTTGATGAAGCCGCTCGCGTCGGTCGATCTCGACACAGGCGAGGCTGCGAACGCGCTCGTCGAGCGCAGCGACGTCTCCGCCGTCGAGGCGCTCGCGGTCGTCGCGGAGGCGGCGGTCGCGTGGGAGCTCGCGCGTACTGCGCGCGAGAAGTTCGGCGGCGACGCGCTCGGCGACTTCGTCGCCGCGTGGCGCGCCTACGTGGAGCGGATCACCTGAAGAAGGTCGCGCTCGTCGGCTTCATGGGCGCCGGCAAGACGACTGCAGCGCTCGCCGTCGGAGGCGTTGATTCGGACGACCTCGTCGAGGCGGCCGCAGACAAGCCGATCTCCGAGATCTTCCGCCACGATGGCGAGGCAGCGTTTCGCGCGCACGAGGAAGAGGCAATCGTGCTCGCACTCGGCGGCGGCGCGGTGAAGTCGCCGAAGGTGCGCGCTGCGCTCGGGGACACGTTGACCGTGTGGCTCGACGTCGACGTCGACACGTGCTGGGAGCGTGTGCAGGGAAGCGACCGGCCGCTCGCGCAGGACGAGGCCGAGTTCCGGCGGTTGTACGAGGAGCGTCGCGAGCTTTATGCGGAGATCGCCGACGTCGTCGCGCACGACGTTCATGACGTCGTCCTCGCCGCGGCGGCCGTTCACGTCGAGCGCGGTGCGCTGAAGAGGCTCGGCGCGCACGTTCCCGGCGACGGACCGGTCGCGCTCGTCTCGGACGCGCACGTGGCGGGTATCCACGGGATGGACGCGCAGCTCGCGCTCGGCCCTCGCCTCGCCGAGACGCACGAGCTGCCACCGGGCGAGGAGGCGAAGACGCTCGCCACGCTCGACCGGCTCTGGCAGGACCTGCGGCTCGACCGGCGCGGGACGATCGTCGCCCTCGGCGGCGGCACCACCACCGACGCGGCCGGGTTCGCAGCCGCTGCACATTTGCGCGGCATCGACTGGGTGCCCGTCCCCACGAGCCTCGTGGCCCAGGTCGACGCGGCCATCGGCGGGAAGACCGGCATCGACCTGCCGCAGGGGAAGAACCTCGTCGGCGCGTTCCATTGGCCGGTGCGCACAATCATCGACCCGGCGCTCCTCGAGACCCTCCCCGAAACACAGCGCCGCGAGGGCATGAGCGAGGTTGTGAAGACCGGTCTCCTCGCCGGCGAGCCGTTCTGGGAGCTGCCGGACGACGAGCTCGTCCGCCGTTGCGCGGCGTTCAAGGCGGCCGTGTGCCTGCGCGACCCGTTCGACCAAGGCGAGCGGAAGATGCTCAACCTCGGGCACACGTTCGCGCACGCGCTCGAGACCGCGGCCGGCTACGACGGCGTCACGCACGGCCGTGCGGTCGCGCTCGGGCTGCTGGCCGCTCTCCGCCTGTCCGGTCGGGACATCGACCAGGTGGAGGAGATTCTGCGGCCTACTCCGGTAAGGGTCGACCGAGAGCGCGCTTGGGAGGCGCTCCTCCGCGACAAGAAGGGAGCGCTGCGGCTCGTGCTCCTCGGAGACAACGGCCCCGAGTGGGACGTGGCGGTTCCCGCCGAGGACGTCCGGCGTGAACTCGATAGGTTGATCGCCTCGTGAGGATCATCGTGCTGAACGGGGTCAACCTGAACATGCTCGGGCGGCGCGACCCCGCCGTCTACGGCGGCATCTCCATGGCCGAGCTGGAGAGCCGGATCTACGGGTGGGCGCGCGAGCTGGAGCTGGCCGTGCAGTGCCGTCAGACGAACAGCGAGAACGAGTTCATCAAGTGGTGCCACGACGCGTACGACAACACGGACGGCATGGTCGTGAACCCGGCCGCGTGGACGCACTACGCTTGGTCGATCCACGACGCGCTCGAGCCGTTGACCATCCCCGTGGTCGAGGTGCACCTCTCCAACGTCGACGAGCGCGACGAATGGCGGCGGACGTCCGTCATCACCGACGTCGTCGCGGCGCGATTCGTCGGGCACGGGCCCGACGGCTACAAGATGGCACTCGAATACCTGAAGGAGAACGCATGACCGACCGCATCGCCCGCCTCCGCGAACGGCTCGAGGAGCCGCTCCTCGTCACGAACCTCGTCAACATCCGCTACCTGTGCGGCTTCGACAGCTCGAACGCGGCGCTCTTCGTGGAGCCGGATCGCGTTCGTCTGTTCACCGATTTCCGCTACATCGGCTCGGCCCGCGCGGTCGACGGCGTCGAGGCAGTGGAGACGAAGCGCGCGCTCGTCGCCGAGCTCGCCGACACGCTGTCGGGACGCGTCGGATTCGAGACGGTCCTGCCGTATGCGCAGTACGAGATGCTGGCGGCCGGCAAGATCGAGCTCGTTGCGCGCAGCGGAGTCGTCGAGGCATTGCGGGCGGTCAAGGACGAAAGCGAGCTCGACCTCATGCGCCGTGCGGCCAAGGTCACCGACCGCGCGTTCGAACGGCTCATGGACGTGTCGTTCGTCGGCCGGCGCGAGCGCGACGTCGCGTGGGACTTCGGTCAGATCTTCCACGAGGAAGGTGCCGACGGTCTCGCGTTCGAGTTCATCGTCGGATCCGGGCCGACGGGATCGCAGCCGCACGGGCGTGCGGGCGACCGGAAGATCGGCGCAGGTGAGCTCGTCGTCATCGACGCGGGCTGCACGGTCGGCGGCTATTTCTCCGACAACACGCGCACGTTCGCGACGGGACCCCTGAACGGGCGGATGAAAGACGCATACGAGACCGTCCTCGCCGCGCAGGAGGCGGCGCTGAAGGGCTTGCGGGCCGGTCTCTCGGGGGTCGATGGCGACGCGCTGGCGCGCAGCGTCATCGACGCGAGCGAGTTCAAGGGCGCGATGGGGCACGGGCTCGGTCACGGCCTCGGGCTCGACGTCCACGAGGATCCGCGCCTCTCCACCGAGTCGAAGAACGTGCTCGAGCCGGGCAACGTGGTCACCGTCGAGCCGGGGATCTACATCGACGGGGAGTTCGGCATCCGCATCGAGGACGACGTTGTCGTCACCGCCGACGGGATCGAGAACCTCACCGGCTTTCGCAAGGATCTCGTCGAGGTGGGCTAGAACTCTTCTCCCGCGCGTCTCCACGCTTCGGCGAGGCGGTGGCGGTAGAAGAGCGCGAGCGGCACGGACGCGATCAAGAGGAGCAGCTCGTCGATCGGGCCGGGAACCGGCAGCAGGCCGAGTCCGACGAGCCAGCGGAGAGGCCGTGGGATCTGCTCGTCGCGCGCCGCGATTCTGACCGCGCGAATGAGCCGCCTCACGCCGCTATATTGGCCCGCCGTGGCGGAGACGGTCAACACGAACCAGTTCAAGAACGGCATGCACATCGAGCTCGATGGGCAGCCGTGGCGCATCGTCGAGTTCCAGCACGTCAAGCCGGGCAAAGGCGGCGCGTTCGTCCGCACCAAGCTCAAGGGGCTCGACTCGGGCGCAGTCGTCGATCGCACGTTCCGCGCGGGTGAGAAGTTCTCGCGTGTGCACACGGAGACGAAGAACGTGCAGTACATGTACGACGACGGCAGCGACGTCCACTTCATGGACAGTGAGAGCTACGAACAGTTCTCGGTCCCGCACGCCGATCTCGAGGAGGCGCTGCCGTTCATGCAGCCGAACGCGACCGTGCAGGTGCTCGTCGTGGACGGGAAGCCCTCCACCGTGCAGCTCCCCGCGTCGGTCGAGCTCGACGTCGTCGAGACGGAGCCGGGAGTGAAGGGCGACACGGTCTCCAACGTGACGAAGCCGGCGACGCTCGAGACCGGCGCTGTGGTTCAGGTGCCGTTGTTCGTGAACGTCGGCGACCGGCTCAAGGTCGACCCGCACGAGCGGCGCTACATCTCTCGGGCGTAGACTCCTCGACGTGTATTGGCGGGCCGCGCTCCTGCTGGCCTACGTCGGACTGGGGATCGTCTTCGGCGTTTTTCTCGGAGGCGGCGCGGTCGTGCTCGTGTTCTTCGCGGTCTGGGGCGGCGTGTGGTTCGGCTTTTCGCTCTTCTGGGGCTGGGCGGACCGGACCCGCTCGACGTTGCTGAAGCGTTAGGGACCTCCCATGCGGCGCCGCGCGTATAGCGCGCGATGCGCTTGCTCGCAATGCTGGCTGCGACGATCGTCGCCGCGCACGGGGTGCGTCTATCCGTCCCTTCAGGCTGGGCGCGCGTAACGGCGGCTGGTGACGCCCCGGTGACGGACCCGCTCACGCTCGTCGTCGTGGGAACGCGCGGCGTGCACGCGCACGCATCGCAGTGTCAGGTAGCCGCGTATCGCGTTCAGCCGACCGGCGCCGTTGTCGTCGTGGTCGGCTGGACGAGCCTGACCGAAGGCGGCTCGCAACGGCCGGGGCGCTGGCCGCTGAGCGCGCTGACCTCGGTGCACACGCCGAGCTTCGAGTGCTTCAACGGCCGCGGCGTAGCGGCGTACCTCGTCCTACGCGGCCGCGGTTATCAGGTGAATGTCATGGTCGGGAACCGCGCGTCACGCGCGCGGGTGCGGCAGGCGCTCGCCGTCGCGCGCTCGTTCGATCTCGTGCACTAGCTCCAGCTGTGCACGATGCGCCAGCTGAAGCCGGCGTCCGCCGTTTCGACGAGCCGTCGCTTCTCGCCGCCGCCGTTCGCGAGCAGCGCAAACGCGACCCCGTGCGGCAGTGCGATCGCATCGACGCCAAAGTCGACCTCCGGTTGCGCGACCTTCGGCAAGCCCGTCCAGGCACGGCCGCCGTCGCGCGTGACGTAAAGCGTCCCGCGCGACTCCCAGATCACACCGAACCCGTCGGTCGCCATGGCGATGCCCCGGACGTAGCCGTAGCTGCTGATACCGCCGTAGCTCTTTGAGCTTGCGAACAGCGTGTCCGTGACGCGCTTCCAGCCGGTTGCCGTCAGCCGATAGACGCTCTTGCCCTGGTTGCCGGCGCTGGACTGCGATCCGCACAGCGCCCACCGGGTGATGACGAAGGCGACGCTGAACGCCGGGCACGGACCCGTGAAGCTCGGCCGGCCGGTGACCACCGGCGCCCAATGCATGCCGCTGTCGCTCGAGCCGATCGTCTCGCCGTCGTCGAAGGTCACCTGCTCGTGCGTCCCCTGCACGCTCGCCGTGACGACCGGGCGCGGTGTGCGGACCAGCACCCTCCAGGTCTTCCCGCCGTCGCTGGTGATCGAGATCGTCCCCTGCGGCTTACAGCCGAAGGCGCCGCCCTGGTTCGCGCACGCCTGCCAGCCCGTTCCCATGATCCCGTGCTGCGGATCGCGGAATGCGATTGCATTCGGCACGAGGGCGAAGCGAGGCGGCGGCTGTGCAACCGCGAGCACGCCTCCATTGTCAAAGAGATCTGTGAACCCGCGGTAAGGTCCCTCACCCGTGCCCACCCTCGCCGACACCACGATTCGCCTGCTCGGGCAGGAGCCGCTCGCCGGCCGCATGCCGGTCGCCGACCAGCTCGCTCTGGCCGAGATCCTCGATGGGGCAGGCTTCGCGTACCTCGAGGTCTCGGGCGGCGGGGTCTTCGACGCGGCCGTCAAGCGCGGGATCGAGAGCCCGTGGGAGCGCATCCGCGCGCTGAAGTCGCGCGTCAAGACGCCGCTCGGGCTCGCCCTGCGCGGCCGGTTCCTCGTCGGAACTCGGCCGGTCGACGCCGACTTCGCCCGCCGCTTCGTCGCCTCTGCGGCTGAGAACGGGATCGACGTCTTCCGCCTGCACGACCCGCTGAACGACGTCTCCAACCTGCGCGAGGCAGCCGAGGCGATCGTGGCCGCCGACCGCGACTTCGAGGCGGGCCTCGTGTACAGCCCCGGCCCGACCGGCGAGATCGACATCCTCATCGAGCGCGCGAAGGCGCTGCCCGAGCTCGGTGCCGTGCGTGTGCTCCTGCACGACCCGACCGGCTCGCTCCTGCCGCACAAGGCCGAGGTCCTCGTGCATGCGCTCGCCGACGCGAGCGGCCTGCCCGTCGGCATCTATCTCCAGGGCGCAGGCGGCACCGCGCTCGCATCGACGCTGAAGGCGGCGGAGGCCGGCGCGCAGCTGATCGCATGCGCGATCTATCCGCTCGCACTGTCGCTCCACCGCGTCTCGGGCGAGGCGCTCGCCGAGGCGCTTGCAGGCATGGGCCTCGATCCGGGCATCGACGTGGACAGGCTGTGGGAGGCATCCGACCTCGTCGACGAGCACATCGGCGACGAGCCGGTCGCGCCGCTCGCCCCGCGCGTCGCCGTGCGCGCCGCCGAGCACGACGTGCCCGCCGGGCTCGTCGCGGGCCTCGATGCAACGCTGCGCGCGCAAGGTGCGGCGGACCGGCTCGAGGAAGTGCTTGAAGAGCTCGACAAGATCCGCGCCGAGGTGGGATGGCCGCCGCTCGCCGCGCCGATCGGCCAGGTGCTCGCCTCGCAGGCGCTCCTCAACGTCCTTTCAGCGAGCCGCTACCTCACCATCGTGGACGAGCTGCGCTCGCTCGTGTCCGGCACGTTCGGGACGCCTCCGGGCCCGATCGACCCGGCCGTCCAGCGCGCGGTCGAGCTGACGAACGATCCGGAGAGCGAAGAGGACGTCGCCCCCAGGCTGAGCGAAGTGCGCGAGAACGCCGAAGGCATGGCCGCGAGCGAGGAGGAGCTGCTCCTGCTCGGTCTCTTCGGCGAGGACGCCGAGCGGCTCCTTCTCGGCATCCGCGGCCGCGCGCGTGGTGACAGCGACGAGCTCGCTTCCGTCGACAAGATGCGCGCCGAGCGCATCCGCGAGGTCGTGCGCATCGTGCAGGAGACCGGCATCGGCGAGGTGACGATCGAGGAAGACGGTATGCGCGTCTCCGTCCGCTCGAGCGCGGAGACCGTGCCGTCGGACGCGCCGCTCGGGCTGCCGGAGCCGGCTCAGACAGCGTTGGCACGGCCGTCGAACGGCTACCACCGCGTGGAGTCGCCGATGGTCGGCACGTTCTACCGTGCACCGCAGCCGGGCGCGCCACCATACGTCGAGGTCGGTGACGTCGTCGCGCCGGGCCAGACGCTCTGCATCCTCGAGGCCATGAAGCTCATGAACGAGGTCAAAGCGGAGCTCGAGGCCGTCGTCCGCGCGGTCAACGTCGAGAACGCGCAGCCGGTCGAATTCGGCCAGGTGCTGTTCGAGCTCGAGCCGCTCGCCGGTCGTCCCTTAGACGCGGTCTGATGTTCAGTCGCGTCCTCGTAGCGAATCGCGGCGAGATCGCCGTGCGCGTCATCCGCGCGCTGCACGAGCTCGACGTCGAGGCCGTAGCGGTGTACTCGACCGCCGACGAGGATGCGATGCACGTGCGGCTCGCCGACCGTGCGATCCGCATCGGGCCGCCTCCCGCGGCCGAGAGCTATCTCAACATCGCGTCCGTGATCGCGGCGGCGACGACGACCGGCTGCGAAGCCGTGCATCCCGGCTACGGGTTCCTCTCCGAGAACGACGAGTTCGTCCGCCTGTGCGAGGACAACGACCTCGTCTTCATCGGCCCGCCGGCCGACGTCATGGCACGCATGGGCGACAAGGCGCTCGCGAAGCAGGAGATGAAGGCGGCAGGCGTCCCGCTCGTGCCCGGCACCGTGGGCTCCACCGGGCCGGAGGAGGCGCGCGCGGCGGCGGACGAGCTCGGCTATCCGGTGCTGCTCAAGGCCGCCGCAGGCGGCGGCGGAAAGGGCATGCGGCTCGTCACCGATCCGGACGAGCTGCACGACGCATTCCAGCGCGCCGCCGCCGAGGCGCACGCGTCGTTCGGCGACGGCACGCTGTACGTCGAGAAGGCGATCACGCCTGCGCGGCACGTCGAGATCCAGGTGCTCTGCGACGACAACGGCACGGTCCTCACATGCGGTGAGCGCGAGTGCTCGATCCAGCGGCGCCACCAGAAGCTGATCGAGGAGTCGCCGTCGCCGGCGCTCGACGCCGAGCTCCGCGAAGAGATGGAGGCAGCGGCGGAGCGCGCCTGTCGTCACATCGGATACCGCAACGCCGGCACCTTCGAATTTCTCGTCGGCCCGGACGGCTCGTTCTCGTTCATCGAGCTGAACGCGCGGCTGCAGGTCGAGCATCCCGTGACCGAGCTCGTGACCGGGCTCGACCTCGTTCGCCAGCAGGTGCGGATCGCGGCGGGCTTGCCTCTCGAGCACGGCGGACGCGCGTCGCGCGCCAGGCACGCGATCGAGCTGCGCATCAACGCCGAGGATCCGCGCGCGGACTTCCGTCCGTCGCCGGGCCGCCTGACGCGCTTCCGTCCGCCGCTCGGACCCGGTGTGCGCGTCGACACCTTCGTCGAAGAGGGCTCGACGATCCCGCCGTACTACGACTCGATGATCGCGAAGGTCATCGTCCTCGACAACAGCCGCGATCTCGCGATCGCGCGTGCGCGACGAGCGTTGGAGGAGCTGGAGATCGAGGGCGTTCCGACGACGCGCGACGTCCTGCACGAGATTCTCGGCAGCGACGAGTTCCGGAGCGGCGAGTACTCGACGTCGTTCCTCGATGAGGTCCAGCTCTCGGCCGTGGCAGGATGAAGGTGCTGGCCGAGGGTGTGAAGGTGACCGACGGCGCGCTGACGCAGATCGTCGTGCGCGCGGCCGAGGCGGTCGACGGCGCGCGCGTGCGCCGGCCGCGCCGCAAGGTGTCGGTGGAGATCGCGGACGGCCACGCGCATGTCGACCTCGAGCTCGAGGTCGAATACGGCAAGGTGCTGCCAGACGTCGCCCGCGACGTGCAGCGCGAGATCGCGGACGCACTGACGCGCATGTGCGACGTCGCGGTCGACGCCGTCGACGTGTCCGTCGAGGAGCTGGCGTGACCTCCCGTCGTGAGGCGCGCCGTGCGGCGGTGTTCCTCCTCTACCAGTGGGACGTGACCGGCAGCGAGCTCGGCTCGCTGTACGACGGCGACGTCGACGAGTACACGCGGACACTGACCGAAGCAGTGGCGGCGCACGCGCCCGAGCTCGACGCGCGCATCACCGCCGCATCGGATGACTGGCCCGCCGACAGGCTCGGCGCAGTCGAGCGCAACATCCTCCGCGTCGCCCTCGAGGAGCTGGACGCGGGTGACGTCCCCAACGAGGTCGTGCTGGACGAGGCGATCACCCTCGCGAAGCGCTACGCATCCGACGACGCGGGGAGGCTCGTGAACGGGATACTGGGGCGCATCGTGAGGGAGAAGGCTGCATGACCGACGACTCGCTCAACCGCGCGGAGCAGCTGCTCGCGCGGCTGGAGGCCGCGCGCGACGAGCTTGACCGGCTCTCGACCGACGAGAACGCCTCGCCCGAGCGCGCGCTCGAGATCCTCAGCGAACTGTCGGAGCTCGCCAAGGGCGTCGAGGAGGAGCTGGAGCGCGCGAAGCGCGAGGCGGAAAGCGATGCCCCGCAGTCCTGACGAGCTGCGCGCGCTCGTCGAGGAGGAGCTCGACGGGCTGAAGCTGTGGCCTGAGCTGCACGGGCAGACAGAGTCCGCGCGCTACGGGCTCGTGGAGATGGGCGGCAAGCGCGTGCGCCCCGTCATCTCGCTTGCGGTCGGCGAGGCACTGCGCGCCCCCGTGGAGCAGGTGATGCCGGCTGCCCTCGCGATCGAACTCGTGCACAACTTCTCGCTCGTCCACGACGACCTTCCCGCGCTCGACGACGACGACGAGCGGCGTGGCAAGCCGAGCGTCTGGGCGGTGTACGGCGAAGGGACGGCGGTGCTCGCAGGCGACGCGCTCCTCGCGGAGGCGTTCAGGCTCGCGTGCCGCTACCCGACGGCCGACGTCGCGCGCGAGCTCTCGCAGGCGACGCTCGGGATGATCGGCGGGCAGTACCTGGACACGATGGTGCCCGAGGCCGATCTCGTCGTCGTGCACCGCCTCAAGACGGGCTGCCTCTTCTTCGCCTCCGTGACGATGGCGTTGTGGGCGGTGGAGCTTCCCGAGGAGCTGCACGAGCCCTGGCGCGGATTCGCGAACGAGCTCGGGCTGCTCTTCCAGATCGTCGACGACATCCTCGACGGCGACGGCTACGTCGTCCTGCACGGTGCCGACGGCGCTCGCCGGCTCGCGGACGACGCGGCCGACAACGCGCGTGCGCGCCTTGCCGAAGTGGACGCGGACACGACCGTGCTGCGCGAGATCGTCGACGGCCTCGCGGTGCGTACCGCCTAGGACCGCAGCGCGACGTCGAGGGTCGCGAGATACGTCTTGCGAATAGTGCTGTCTCCGATTCGCGCGCGGAGGCGCTCGAACAACTCTCGACGCGTCGTCTCCGGCATGGCGATGTTGTTCGAATACGTGCTGATCACGTCGATGTACGCCCCAGCCGTGTACTCGACGTCCCACTGGTAGCGGCGCTCGGCGACGACGCGGAAGAGCCCGCTCGCGGCCATTTCCTCGCCGAAGGCCTCAACCGTCTCGGGCGGTCCCGGCGGATTGCCGCCCCGGCCGACCGCCTCGTAGTCCGCCTGCGCCTCGAGAAAGTACGGATCGGCGTCGGGTGGGAGCACGTGATGGATCATCGCGACCGCCATCGCGCCGCCCTCCCGCAGCACCTCGGCCGCCCTCACGTACCTGAGCTCGCGTTCGATCCAGTGGTACGCGGTGAAGGAGACGAGCGCGTCGTACTCAGCGTGTGGCGGCGTCCACGTCTCGAAGTCGGCGACGACGATCTCGACGTCCTGAAAGCGGGCAAGGTTGCGCTCGGCCACCGCGGCGAGCGACGCGCCGAGCTCGACGCACGTCACCCGCGCTCCGCGCTCCGCCAGCGGCACGGTTGCCTTACCCGTCCCGCACCCGACTTCGACGACTCCCGAGCCAGGGTGGAGGTCGGCGAGCTCGACGAGGTCGTCGAACAGCGCGTCCGGGTACGTCGGCCGCGCACGGTCATACAGCTCCGCCACCTCGTCGAATGTCGTGCGCCGCTCCCGGTGGTCCACACCGGATGTCTACCCTCCGGCCATGAAGAAGCGCCTCGACGTCCTGCTCGTGGAGCGCGGCCTGGCCGAGTCGCGCACGCAGGCACAGGCGCTGGTGCTCGCCGGGCTCGTACCCGGTCACGACAAGCCGGGGGAGCAGGTGGACGAGGCGGCCGAGCTCGAGCTGAAAGCGAGGCCGCCGTACGTCTCCCGCGGAGGGGAGAAGCTCGCACATGCGCTCGACGCGCTCGGCGTCGACCCGGTCGGTCTCGACTGCCTCGATGTCGGAGCATCCACGGGCGGCTTCACCGACGTCCTCCTCCAGCGCGGCGCCGCGCGCGTGGTCGCCGTCGACGTCGGCTACGGGCAGTTGCACGAACGGCTTCGAGCAGACCCGCGCGTCACCGCGCTCGAGCGCACCAACGCACGCGCGCTCGAGGAGCTGCCGTTCGCGCCGCAGCTCGTCGTGTGCGACGTCTCGTTCATCTCCGTCCGCGTTGCGCTCCCAGCCGCGCTTCGCCTCGCGGCCCCGGGCTGGCAGGCGGTCGTGCTCGTCAAGCCGCAGTTCGAGGCCGGCCGCTCCGACGTCGGCAAAGGAGGCGTCGTGCGCGACGAGGCCGTCCGCGCGCGCGTCGTTCGCGAGGTGGCCGAGGCCGCGCTCGCGTGGGGGGCGTCTACGATCGCCGTCGTAGACTCGGGGCTCCCCGGGCCGAAGGGCAACCGGGAGCTCTTCCTCCATCTCACGCAGGCCGACCACCCGACCCTCCCCAATGACCTCGACGAGCGAATCGCCGCAGCCGTCCAAGCCTGAGTCCGTCGCGATCGTCGCGCACGGGCGCGTCGACGTGGGGCCTGCCGTCGAGCGTGTTCGGCGCGTAGCGGGGGAGAACGGCGTGCAGGTCGTCGACGATGCGGAGAGGGCCGGTCTCACCATCGCGGTCGGCGGCGACGGGACGATCCTGCGCACGCTCGCGCGCCTGCTCGGCACGGACGTCCCGGTGATCGGCGTCAACTTCGGCCGGGTCGGCTTCCTCGCCTCGATCGCGCCGGACTCGCTCGAGCGCGATCTCGCGCGAGTGCTCGCCGGCGAGTACAGAGTGCTCGAGCTCCCGACGCTCGAGATGAAGCTCGACGGAGAGAGACACGTCGCGGTCAACGACGTCGTGGTGACGAGCGCGACGCTCGGCCGCATGGTCGAGCTCACGT
The DNA here is from genome assembly GCA_036560805.1 of Gaiellaceae bacterium. Classification (GTDB taxonomy): domain Bacteria; phylum Actinomycetota; class Thermoleophilia; order Gaiellales; family Gaiellaceae; genus Palsa-739. The sequence continues at coordinate 59,686 of DATBQM010000020.1, forward strand.
ACGCGATCGGCGGCGAGGACCTCGGGACGATCCCGTGCGACGGGATGATCTGCAGCACGCCGTCCGGCTCGACCGCATACAACCTCTCGAACGGCGGCCCGGTGCTCGTCCGCGGCGTCGATGCGATGGCGATCACGTTCATCGCGCCGCACTCGCTGCACGCGCGCCCGCTGGTCGTTCCGCGCGGATCGCCGCTGACGGTGCGGAACGCAACCGCCGACGTGTCCGTCTGCGTGCTCGTCGACGGCCATCAAGTGGGGACCATGAAGCCCGGCGACGAGATCGCGATCGGGCTGGGCGACCAGCGCAGCATGCTCGCGACCCTGCCGGAGACGACCTTCTTCAGCCGGTACCGCGAGACGTTCGCGTAGTGGCGCCGGTGCTCGGCACATCGTGGTGGCTCGAGGAGGCGGCCGCAGCTTTCGGCGACGACGTGTCGGAGCCGCTGTCGGGCCACCTCCACGCGGACGTGTGCATCGTCGGAGGCGGCTTCACCGGGCTGTGGACCGCGCTCGCGGTGAAGGACCGCGACCCGTCGGCGACCGTCGTCGTGCTCGAGGCCGATCGCTGCGGCGCGGGGCCGAGCGGGCGCAACGGCGGGTTCCTGCACGGCTACTGGGCGGGGATCGGCCGCGCGCATTCCGTGCTCGGCGAGAGCGGCGCGCTCGCGGTCGCGCGCGCCGGCGAAGGGATCATTCCCGCGGTGCGCGCTCTCGGCGCCGACGTCTGGCTGCACGAGAGCGGCATGCTGGCCGTGTCGACGACGCCGGCCCAAGATGCGGCGCTCGACGCGTCGGTCGCCGCGGCCGCCTCGGTGGGCTCGCCCCAGCAGGCAGTGGCGTTGGACGTCGACGAGCTCGCGGAGCGGATCCGCTCGCCGATCTTCCGGCGCGGTGTCTATTTCCCCGAGTGCGCGACCGTGCAGCCGGCGCGGCTCGTGCGTGTCCTGCGCAGCAAGGCGATCGGCGCCGGCGTCACCCTGCACGAGGGGACGCGCGCGGTGCACGTCGAGGACGGCCTCGTCGGCACGGAGGAGGCTCACGTCCACGCCCACGCCGTCGTGATGGCGGTCAACGCGGACGCGACCGGGTGGCGTCCCGTGCGCCGGCACGTAACGAACTTCGGCTCATATGTCGTGCTGACGGAGCCGGTGCCGGAGCTCCTGGCCGAGATCGGCTGGACCGGGGGCGAGGCGGTGATCGACGGCCGAATGTTCATCCACTACTTCCGCACGACCGACGACGGGCGCGTACTCATGGGCAGCGGCAGCGGCCCGATCGGATTCGGCGGCCGCGTCGACGAGCGATTTACGCACGATGCGCCGACGGCGGCCCGTGCGGAGCAGGGCCTGCGCCGTCTGTTGCCCGGGCTCGCTACCGCGCGTGTCGAGCGCGCGTGGGGAGGGCCTATCGATGTCTCCGCCGATCACCTACCGTTCTTCGGGACGGTGACGGGAACGCGCATCCACTACGGGCTCGGCTACTCCGGCAACGGCGTCGGACCGAGCTGGATCGGCGGGCAGGTCCTTGCCTCGCTCGCGCTCGGCCGCGATGACGAGTGGGCGTCGCTGCCGCTCGTCCGCCGGCCGCCGTCGCTGCCCCCGGAGCCGTTCAAGCGAATCGGCGGGGGCCTCGTCCGCGCCGCCATCCTCGCTGTCGAGGAAGCCGAGGAGGCCGGCCGCCGGCCGTCCCTCGCTGCACGCGCCGGTGCAGCCGTGCCACGCCGCCTCGGCATGCGGATCGGGACGCGGTGAGCGCCGCGATCGAGCTCGAGTCGGTGGTGAAGCGCTTCGGGGGTGCCAACGCGGTCGACGGCGTGTCGCTCTCGATCGCCGACGGCGAGTTCTTCTCGCTGCTGGGACCGAGCGGCTGCGGAAAGACGACGACCCTGCGCATGATCGCCGGCTTCGTCGAGCCGGACGAAGGGCGCATCCTCCTGCACGGGAAGGACGTCACCTCCGTGCCACCCAACAAGCGCCCGGTGAACCTGGTCTTCCAGCAGTACGCGCTCTTCCCGCACATGACGGTGTACGACAACGTGGCCTTCGGGCTCAGCGTCAAGCGTGTGCCGCGCCGCGAGCACGGCAGTCGCGTCGACGACATCCTCCGCGTCGTCGCGCTCGAGGGGTACGAGAAGCGGCGACCGCGTCAGCTCTCCGGCGGGCAGCAGCAGCGTGTCGCGCTCGCGCGGGCCCTCGTGAACCGCCCCGCCGCGCTCCTGCTCGACGAGCCGCTCGGCGCCCTCGACGTGAAGCTGCGACGACACATGCAGCTCGAGCTGAAGCGAATCCAGCACGAGCTCGGGACGACGTTCGTCTACGTGACGCACGACCAGGAAGAGGCGCTTGCGATGTCCGACCGCATCGCCGTCATGGACGGTGGCCTCGTCGAGCAGGTCGGTACCCCGCGCGAGATCTACGAGACCCCTGCGTCGGACTTCGTCGCCGATTTCGTCGGAACGGTGAACGTCCTCGACCTGGAGGGCGGCCGCGAGTCCGTGCGGCCGGAGCGCATCCGCATCCTGCACGAGGGCGGCCGACTCGACGGCGTCGTCGCCGACGTCGTCTATCTCGGCGTCTACCGGCAGTTCCACGTCGACACGGCCGTGGGCCGAGTCGTCTCCATCCGCCTCAGCGACGAGCCGCTCGACCACGTCGAGGCCGGCTCGACTGTCTCCCTCAGCTGGGACTGACCTCGAGCCGCTTCTCGGCGGCGCGCCGTCCCACCTCGGCGGCGACCACGACGACGAGCGAGACCACCAGCACCACGACGGCGACGGCGATCACCTGTGGAAGTTGATTCGGGAAGCGGAGCGCCGCATACAGATAGATCGGGAACGTCGCCCGCGTTCCGACGACGAACGACGAGACCGCGTACTCGTCGAACGACGTCGTGAAGGCAATCAGGAAGGCCGACAGGATCGCCGGAAGGATGAGCGGGAACGTCACGGACCGGAACGTCCGCACATAGCTCGCCCCGAGGTCGTATGCGGCTTCCTCGAGCGAGGCGTCGATCTGCTCGAGCCGTGGGACGAGCACGAGGAGCGCGTACGGCAGCGTGATGACGATGTGGCCGATGACCACCGTGAGGATCGACCGCGGAATGCCGATCTGGTGGAAGAGGAGGAGCAGCGCGATCCCGAAGACGACATAGGGGATCACGAGCGGGCTGAGCAGGAACGCCGAGACGAGCGCCTTGCCGCGGAAGCGCCGTCGCGCGAGCGCGATCGACCCGAGCGTTCCGAGGAAGACCGCGCCGACACTCGTCAGCGCCGCGATGATCGCGCTCGTCTCGAGCGACGCGCGAAGGTCGGCGTTGTCGATGAACTGGTGGTACCAGTGCAGCGTGAAGCCGCTGAGCGGGAACGCCGGGATGGACGCGTTGTTGAACGAGAAGACCAGGAGGACGAGGATGGGCGCGTACAGGAACACGACGACGAGCACGAAGAGCACGGTCAGGAGCCGTCGGCCGTTGCGTGAGAGCGCGACGTCCATCAGGCGGGCGCCGCGTCTCGTCCGATGAAGCGCGCAAAGACGACCGTGAGCGCCGCGATCACCGCGAGCAGGAACAGCGCGAGGACTGAGCCCGTCTCCCAGTCGGGGAATCCCGTCCCGAAGAGATCGACGATCTGGTTGCCGTACATGTAGCCGCTCGTTCCCCCGACGAGCGACGGCGTGATGAACTCGCCGACGGTCGGGATGAACACGAACAGGAACGCGGCGACGATGCCGGGCAGACTGAGCGGCAGCGTCACCCGCCGGAATGCCTGCAGCCGCGTCGCGCCGAGGTCGCTCGCAGCCTCGAGGAGTCGCGTGTCGAGCGACTCGAGCGATACGAAGATCGGCAGCGCGACGAACGGGAGCCAGACGTAGGCCAGCACGAGCATGACTGCGAACCTGCTGTAGAGGAGTGCGGAGATGGGATGGTCCGGCGACCGGATCCCCGTCCAGGCGAGGAACGAGTTGACGACGCCCTGGTCGCCGAGGATGACCTTCCACGCGAGCACGCGCAGGAGATAGCTCGTCAGGAACGGCGCGATGAGGACGAGGAGCAGGATGTACTTGCGCTTCGTGCCGCTGAGCGCGAGGAAGTAGGCGAGCGGGTACGCGACGACGACGACGATCGCCGAGACGATCAGCGACATCTTCACCGACTTCCAGAACAGCCCGAGGTACACGCCGCTGTGGATGAACGAGTGCCACGCCGACAGCGTGAAGCCCGGCGCGCTCGGCGGCAGCACGAGCGCGTTCACGCTGTACGCCGCGACGATCCCGATCGGCGCCAGGAAGAAGACGACGAGCCAGCCGAGCGGCAGCCCGAGCAGCCCCGGCGTTATGAAGTGGCGGCGCCTCAGGCCGCTTTCACCTCATCCCACGCCTTGGCATATACCGCGCGGCGCGGCACGTTCCGGTCGAGGTACGCGTACGGAAGCGTCACCGCGCGCGGATTCGTCAGCTGCAGCGCCTTCAACAGATCGCTGGACGACGGCTTCGCAAGCACATTCGCGTGCCCGTAGCCGTAGTTGTCCTCGAGCCACTTGCCGCTCTTGGCCGAGCTCCACGCGTCGACGTACGCGTGCGCGAGGTCCGGCCGCGGCGTCCCCTTGAGGAGCATGAACATGCCGACCCATGCGATCGGCTTCTCCTTCGGGTGCATGTAGACGACCTGCAGCTTCTTCGCCTTCATCTGCACCCAGTCGTTCGGCCACGCAAGCGCGATCCAGATGTCGCCGGAGGCGAATTGCTGATCGAGGTCGGTCTCGGAGGACCAGATCGTGCGAACGAGGTGCTTCTTCGAGATGAGGAAGTTCTTCGACGCCTGCAATTCGGCGTCCGACTGGTTCCACGGGTCCTTGTAGCCCTGCAGGAGCCCGACGATGGTGAAGTTCTCGACCGGATCGTCGAACCACGCGATCTTGCCCTTGTACCGCTCGTCGAAGAGCAGGTTCCACGAGTTCGACTTCGGCTTCACCTTGTCGCTGCGATAGAGGACGGCGTCGAGGCCCCAGTCGTCGGGGATGCCGTACTGCTTGCCGCCGTACTGGCCCGCTTTGACCATGAACGGATTGAGGTGCTTGAAGTTCGAGATGAGGCTCGTGTTCCAGGGCTGCACGAGCCCGCTCGTCGCGAAGTACTCCACCCAGCCGACGTAGGGCCGGAAGAGATCCGGCTTGAGACCGGCCTGGATCTTCGCCAGTGCATCCGCCTCGTTCGTCATGTAGGTGAACTGCGGCTTGTTGTGCGGGTGCTGCTTGACGTACTGCGCGAACATCGCCTGTCCGCCGTCGTTCCCGTAGCCGGCCCAGTCGAGCACCTGCAGCGCGCCCGACTCTGCGGTGAGCGCCGTGCGCGCGGCATCCGCGACGGCCGTCGGTCCGCCGACGACGCCGGCAGCGCCTGCAAGCCCTGCGAGCTTGAGGAGGTCCCTCCGGTTGAGCGTTGGCATTGCGTCTCCTTTCAGTAGCTGGGCGGAGTGATCACGAAGAGCACTTCCGCCGTGTCGCCCCCCGGATTGCTCACACGGTGCGGCGTGGAGCTTCGGTAGTTGACGCTGTCGCCTGCGTGGAGCTCGTAGACCTCGGTGTCGAGCTGGACCTGCAGGTGGCCCGCGATCACGAGCAGGAGCTCCTCGGAGTCGCCGTGGGTGTACGGCTCGTCGCCGGTCGATCCGCCGGGGTCGAACTCGGCTGCGATCACCTCGAGGGCGTGGAACGGCTTGGGCGTGAGCAGCGACTTGCGGCCGAGGTGCCCCCACACGACCGGCTCGCGCGCCTCGCGGCGAAGGACGCGCGGGCGTGGGAGCCCGTTGCTCGCGAAGAGGTCGGAGACCTCGATCCCCAGTGCTGCTGCAATGCGCTGGAGCGATGCGACGCTCGCGTTCGTCCGGCCGCGCTCGAGCTGGCTGACGAAGCTCTCGCTCACACCGGCGGCGTCCGCGATCTCCTTCAGCGTCCGGCGGCGGAGCAGGCGGATGGCCCGTAGGCGCTCGCCGACCGGAGCTTCAGACTCCTGAACCGTCGCTTCACTCAAGTGCAGCGAGCATACGCCTGTGCGGCCGGAAAGGGCAATGGGCGGCGTCGGAAGCCCTCTCTAGACTCGGTCCATGCTGCGCCGCCTGCGCATCGAGAACCTCGTCCTCATCCGGGAGGCGGAGCTCGAGCTGGCGCCGGGCCTGAACGCGATCACCGGCGAGACGGGAGCGGGGAAGACAATCCTCGCGCAGGCGATCGGCCTCCTGCTCGGAACGAAGGGCGACGCGTCCTTCGTCGGGCCGGGCGCGGAGGAGGCGTACGTCGAGGCCGAGCTCGACGTGCCGGACGACCTGGAGGAGCTCGCCGACCTGCGACCCGAGGACGAGGACGCGTTGCTTCTCGCGCGCCGCGTGTTCGCCGACGGGCGGACGCGCGCGTACGCATGGGGTCGCGCGGCCGCGCGCGAGGACGTCGCGGCCGCGGTCGAGCGAGTTGTGGCGATGTCGGGGCAGTTCGAGCAGCGGCGGCTCGCGCGGCCGTCGTACCAGTTGGAGCGGCTCGACAGGTTCGCCGACGTCGACCGCGCGCCGATGCGCATCGCGTGGCGCGAGCTGCAGGCCGCGCGGAAGCGGCACGAGGAGCTGACGGTGAACGCCGCCGCGGCCGAAGCGCGGCTCGCGGAGCTGCGCGCACTCGCCGAGGACACGGCCGGGATGGGGGCCGGGGACGAGGAGCAGCTGCGCGGCGACCGCGAGCGGCTGCGGCACGTGTCCGAACTGGCAGAGGCCGCGGCGTCCGCCGCGGCTGCGTTGACGCCCGAGGACGGCGAGGGCGCCGCCGGGCTCGTCGCGGTCGCCGAACGTGCGGTGGCGCCGCTCGAGCGGCTCGCGCCGGAGCTCCAGCGCGCGGGCGACGAGTTGCGCGACGTCGAGCTGCGGCTGCGGGAGACGGCGTCCGAGCTCAGCTCGTTCCTCGCGTCGCTCGAGGCGGAGCCGGGCCGGTTGGAGGAGCTCGAGGCAGGGCTCGACCGGATCGCGGAGGCGAAGCGACGCTTCCGCGTCGCGACCTACGAGGAGCTGCTGGAGCGCGCGGCGGCCGCGCGCGAGGAGCTGGCGGCGCTCGACGACGGCCTCGATCCCGCCGCTGCGGCTGCGGCGGCAGTCGAGACGGCAGTTGCGCGAGTGCACGATCTCGCCATGGAGCTGCGCGCCGAACGAAACGCTGCGGCGCCGGCGTTCGCGGACGCCGTCGCGGCCGAGCTGCACGACGTCGGCATGGGTGAGGGCGAGTTCGTCTGCGAGGTGCGCGAGCGGGAGATGGGAACGACCGGCGCAGACGAGGCGGTCTTCCTCATCCGCCCGAACGCGGGCATGCCGTTCGGGCCAGTCGCCGAGACGGCGTCCGGCGGCGAGCTGTCGCGCGTCGCGCTCGCGATCGCGGCGGTAGCCGGGGGCGAGACGCTCGTCTTCGACGAGATCGACGCCGGCATCGGCGGGGAGACCGCGAACGCGGTCGGACGTGTCCTGCAGCGCCTCGCCGGGCGGGCGCAGGTGATCACCATCACGCACCTACCCCAGATCGCAGCCGTCGCCGACCGGCACTTCCGCGTGGAGAAGATCCCGGGCGACCCGACGCACACGCGCATCGACCTCCTCGGCGAGCACGAGCGGAAGGCCGAGATTGAACGGATGCTCGGCGGGCAGGAGTTCCTCGCTGCGGTACGCAGCTGAACTGATCCTCCTCGCGCCGATCGAGGACGTCTGGGGCTTCGTCGCCGAGCCGTACCACCTGTCCGACTGGTGGCCCGGCATCGCCGGCGTGGAGCCTGACCGGCGCGGGCTCGCCGCAGGAGCGCGCTGGAAGGTGCAGGGGCCGAGCTACTTCAAGAAATCGGAGACGCCGGCTGTGCTCGTCGTGCACGAGGTCGTCCCCATCCGGCGATTTGCGTTCGAGCTCTTGCGCGACCGGCTCGGGGCGGAGCTCGAGCTCACTCCGGAGGGGGTGGGCCGGACCCGGGCGGTGCTCACCATCGAAGGCCGATTCCTTTGGGGCCCTCGACGGACGCTGGGGAAGCAGGCGCTGCGCCGCCTGTACGACCTCATCCAGACCGCGGCCGCGCTGTGAACGTCGCCGACCTGCCTGCCGGGCTGCTTGACGATCTCGTTGCAAGGGCGCGCGATGCGGAACCGAGCGCTTTTGGTGCCTTCGTCTTTGGGAGCTACGCCCGTGGGGATGCGAGGCCGACCAGCGACCTGGATCTTCGGGTGATCACGCACAACTCGCCCGCGTTCCCGTATCGGACATGGTTCGCCGGTCAGCTCCACGTGTCCCTCGGCTTCAACACGGTCGAAAGCCTCCGCGAACGCGCTGCACTCCCCGCGGATTGGTCACTCGGATTCGCGGTGGAAGCGCCTGCGGTTTGGGTCTGGTCGACGGACGAAGCGATAGCCGCACTCGGCGATCCGCCGATTCGCAGGCAACCGTCGGAGCCGCCCGAGGTCGAAGACTTCGTGGAGGCGTGCGCCAAAGGGCTTTCGTCCAGCGATTCGATCGCTATGCGTACCGCCGCGATGAGTGCGGGAGCGTACGCCGTGCCGCTGGTGCGCGAGCTCAACCAGCCCATCACCGTGGCCGAGCGTCGAGACGTGATCCCGGCCGCCGTTGGATTCCCGGTTGCGCCGCCTGGGTGGTCTGACGACCTCCTCGTGCTCCTCGGACTCGTGCCTGCCGGCGACGACGACGTCCGAATCGCTGTCGAACGAATGGCCCGCGGAGTCCTCCGTCTCCTCCGGGAGAGTCGCTCGACCGTCGGCGATCGCCAGCCGGAGCTCACGGGTTACTTGATGGACGGAACTCTCGAGCGGCATCTCGGGCGCCGACCACCAGTGCTGCTACCCTGAAATCCCGTGAGCGCGCGGGCCCCGAAGTACGTCTTCGTCACCGGGGGAGTGGTATCGGCGCTCGGGAAGGGAATCGTCGCCGCCTCGCTCGGCCGCCTGCTCAAAGCCCGAGGCCTGCGCGTCCAGCTCCAGAAGTTCGATCCGTACCTGAACGTCGACCCGGGCACGATGAGCCCGTTCCAGCACGGCGAGGTCTACGTCACCGAGGACGGGGCCGAGACCGACCTCGACATCGGCCACTACGAGCGCTTCGTCGACGAGAACTTCCTCCGCACGGCGAGCCACAGCGCCGGCGCCATCTGGGACACCGTTCTGCGCAAGGAGCGCAAGGGCGACTTCCTCGGCGCGACCGTCCAGGTCATCCCGCACATCACGAACGAGATCAAGGCGCGCATCCGCCGCGCGGCCGAGGCCGGTCCGACCGACGTCGTCATCTCGGAGATCGGCGGCACGGTCGGCGACATCGAGTCGCTGCCGTTCCTCGAGGCGATCCGCCAGTTCCGGCGCGAGGTCGGCCAGGAGAACGTCGTCTATGTCCACGTGACGCTCGTCCCGTTCATCGAAGCGGCCGGCGAGCTGAAGACGAAGCCGACACAGCACTCGGTGAACGAGCTTCGCCGCATCGGTATCCATCCCGACGTCGTCGTGTGCCGCTCGCACGAGGAGTTGTCGCGGGACATTCGCGACAAGATCGCGCTTTTCGCCGACGTCGATCCCGGCGCGGTGATCGCGAGCCCCGACGTCCGCGACGTGTACCTCGTCCCGTCGGTGTTGAAGGCGGAGGGGCTCGATCAGCTCGTGCTCGACAAGCTCGACCTCGAGGCTCCCGAGGCCGACCTCGGCGAGTGGGACGAGCTCACGCGCCGCATCGACGAGCAGCACGAGCTCGTCGAGATCGCGCTCGTGGGCAAGTACGTCAAGCTCCAGGACGCGTACCTCTCCGTGCACGAAGCGCTGAAGCACGCCGGCCTGTACAACGGCTGTCGCGTGCACGTGCAATGGCTCGACGCAGAGAACATGTCGTACGAGGAAGCGGCGGACGTGCTCGACGGCGTCGACGGCGTGCTCGTCCCCGGCGGCTTCGGCTCGCGCGGATGGGAGGGCAAGATCCTTGCGTGCCAGGTCGCGCGCGAGCGCGGGATCCCGTACCTCGGCATCTGCCTCGGCATGCACGTCGCGGTGTCCGAGTTCGCGCGCCACGTCGTCGGCCTCGACGGGGCCAACTCGACGGAAATGGATCCGGAGACGCCGTTCCCGGTTATCGACCTGCTCCCGGAGCAGAAGGGCGTCGAGGATCTCGGCGGCACGATGCGGCTCGGTGCGCAGGCGGTCGAGGTGGCGGAGGGGACGCAGGCGCGCGATCTGTACGGCGAGGCCGTCATCTTCGAGCGACACCGCCACCGCTACGAGGTGAACAACCACTACCGCGAGCAGCTCACGGACGCGGGGCTCGTCGTCAGCGGGACGTTCGACGGCGGACGACTCGTCGAGATCGTCGAGCTCCCCGGTCACCCGTGGTTCGTCGCGAGCCAGTTCCATCCCGAGTTCAAGTCGCGACCGACGCGTCCGGCGCCGCTCTTCCGCGGCTTCGTCGGAGCCGCACTCTCACGCGCGCGTTCGCGTCAGTCCGAGCGAGTCGCGGCGTAGAGCCTCCAGGTGAAGATCACTGCCGAGGCGGCGCGGCGCTTCCTCGTCGCGCGGCACTTTCTCGCGCCTGCGCGTCGCCTAACGGGCCTCGACGGAGTGCTCGAGGTCTTCGGGAAGCTCGGATCGATCCAGTTCGACCCGATCGCGGTCGCCGGCCGGAACCACGACCTCGTGCTGCACGCGCGCGTCGCCGGCTACGAGCCTGCCTGGTGCGACGAGCTGTACGAACGCCGCGAGATCTTCGAGGCAACGAACAAGGCGCTGTCGTACGTGGCGATGAGCGAGGTTCCGTGGTTCCGTCATGTCATGGGCCGCAAGGGGCCCCGGTTCCACAACGCCGCCCTCGCCGACAACGCAGCGGCCGCCGAGCGCGTGCTCGAACGGATCCGCGCGGAAGGACCGCTGTCCTCGAACGACTTCGAGCGGGAGGCAGGGCAAACGAAGAACTGGTTCGGGATGCCGGAAAACGCCGTGCGCTCCGTGCTCGAGGCGTACACCGTCACGGGCGTGATCGGCCTCGCACGGCGCGAGGGCAACCGCCGGTACTACGACCTCCTCGAGCGCCTGCTTCCGGCGGAGGTGCTCGCGCATGCGGTACCGGAGCGAGAACAGCTCCTGCACAAGCTCCTGTCCCGCTACCGCGCCCACGGCCTGCTCGGCGCCGGCGGCGCCGGAGGCACGTTCGACCGCATCGCCAATCCGCCGGAGCGCCGGGAGCTGCACAAGGAGCTGGTCGAGCGCGGCGCGCTCGTGCCCGTCGACGTCGAGGGCGTGCGCGCCAAGCGCTTCGTCCTCTCGCTGGAGCTCGCGCTACTGGAGGCGATGCCGGAGCCGGCGCCCTCCGTCGCGTTCATCGCCCCGTTCGACTCGTTCCTGTGGGACACGGGCCTCCTCGCAAGTCTCTTCGACTTCGAGTACGTGTGGGAAGGCTTCTTCAAGCCGGAAAAGCGACGGTGGGGCTACTACGTGCTACCGATCCTGTTCCGCGACAGGCTCGTCGGCCGGATCGAGCCGCGGATCGACCCAGCTGAAAGCGTGGTGCACGTTCTCGACGTCTGGTGGGAGAACGGCTTCGAGCCGGGCCGGGCCGACGGATTCGTCGATGCGATGGGCGACGCACTCTGCGCGTACCTCCGCTTCGCGAAGGCGGACCTCTTCGAGTGGGCGCCCCACCTCGCAGCGGAGAAGCGGCTCTTCCGGGGCGCCCCTTAGCGAACGGGGTAAAACGTGCTGCCGCGGCCGATCCGGACCTGACCGAGCCCGCCCGCCGGGACGGTGGCAACGACCCTGTAGCGACCACGACCGATGTCGGTGGCGTACGCGATGCTCCAGACATCCTTCTCCGGGCAGATGACCTTCACGAAGACGTGTTTCGCGTCGACGGGGTGGCCGGCGGCGTCGCGGAGCGCGAAGGAGACCGCGATCTTCGTGCCGGCCGATGCATGCGTCGGCAGTGGCCTGAGGAGCGTCGCATGCACGGCCGCAAGGGCGAGCAGCATGCATAGATTCTAGCCATCACCGATCTTGCCGACCTCTTTCTGGAGCTCGCCGCCATCGCGAGCCCACCCGGCCACGAGCGCCCCGTCACGGACGCCGTCGCGCGCTATCTGCGCGACCTCGGCCTCGAGCCGGACGAGGACGACTTCGGCAACGTCTATGCGCGCATCGAGCCGAAGGCGGAGGGAACGCCGCTCTTCTTCTGCGCGCACCTGGACACGGTTCCGCCCGACGGGCCGCTCGAGCCGGTCCTCGGCGACGACGGCGTCATCCGGAACGCGGGCGGCACGATCCTCGGCGCCGACAACAAGTCCGCGGTCGTCGCGATGCTCGAAGGTGCGCGCCGCGTTCTCGCCGAGGGACGTCCGCATGCCGGCATCGAGCTGCTCTTCACGATGCAGGAAGAGATCGGCCTGCTCGGCGCGGCAGCGTTCGACCATACGCGCTTGCGTGCGCAGCTCGGCTACGTCTACGACCAGGCCGCACCGATCGGCGAGATCATCCTCGGCGCGCCGTGGGCGCAGGGAATCGAGGTCACGTTCCATGGGCGCGCCTCGCACTCGGGGATGTTTCCGGAGGAGGGGCGCTCGGCGATCCAGGCGGCCGCGAAGGCGATCGCAGATCTGCGGCTCGGTCGCGTCGACGAGGAGACGACCGCGAACGTCGGTGTCATTGCCGGCGGCACGGCGGGGAACATCGTGCCCGAGTGGTGCACGTTCCTCGCCGAGGCGCGCTGCCACGACGAGCGGAAGCTGAACGACCTCGTGCAGGAGATGCTCGACGCGTTCACGTTCGCGGCCACCTCGACGGAGTGCGAGGTCTCGACTGCGTTGAAGAAGACGTATCGCGGCTACCGTTTTGCGAAGAGCGACGACGTCGTGCGTCTGGCCGCGACCGCGCTCGAGCGCTGCGGCTATCCCGTCAGCTACGCGCTCTCGGGCGGAGCCGCCGACGCGAACTCGTTCAACGAACGCGGGCTGCGCTGTGTGAACCTCGCGAACGGGATGACCGACATCCACACGCCGGCCGAGCGCATCTCGGTCGGGGACCTCGAGGGCATGGTGGACGTGACGCTGGCGCTCGTCGAGGTCGCGCGTGCAGCCTGATTCGGCGAAGACCGTCTGGACGGGGAAGTTGCTCGCGGTGACGGTCGAGCAGTGGGGCGAGCAGGAGCGGGAGATCGTCGAACATCCCGGCGCGGTCGCCATCGTCGCGATCGACTCCGACGGTCAGATGGCGTTCGTTCGCCAGCTGCGCGAGGCGACGCGCGGGCGCCTGCTCGAGATCCCGGCCGGAACGTGCGAGGAGGGGGAGGAGCCGCTCGCCACCGCCCAGCGAGAGCTGCGGGAGGAATGCGGGCTCACCGGGGGCACGTGGACGCCGCTCGGCAGCTTCTGGACGACACCCGGGTTCTCGCGCGAGTACATGCACGTCTTCCTCGCGGAGCGCGTCGACCGTGGCGAGGCGTCGCCCGAGGCGGACGAGGACATCGAGCTGGTGATGCTCCCCCTCGCCGAGATCGGCGAGATCGAGGACGCGAAGACGCTGGCCGCGCTGTACTTGTACGTCACCAGCCGCGCCACGACGCACGGGAAATGAAGATCCCGTGCCCGCGCGCGGTGCATGTTAGGCCGGTGACGCGCGACGTGCACGTGATCGCGCCGCTGTGCCACGTGCGTCCGTAGGCCAGCGGCCTCGTGCGAACGGTCGCGAGCGCGCCGCCCGAGCACGACGGCGTCCCGCGTTCGCGCGCCGAGAGCTCGAAGCCGTGCCAGTCGAGACTCGCGCGCGTCTGGCACCGGCGCTGAAGATCTGGCCGGTAGGACGCCGATGCGATGTCGCAATGCAGTGTCCCGCCGAGCGCAAAGCACTTGATATTCCCACTCGGCGTGGAGATTCCGAGCACGACAGCAACGAGGATGGCCATAGGAGGTATTGTCACGCGCCGTGCGGATAGGCGTTGCCAGGGAGATCAAGACGGACGAGTACCGCGTCGCGCTCACGCCTGCGGGCGCGCGCGAGCTCGTGCAGAAGGGGCACGAGGTATTCGTCGAGTTCGGCGCCGGCGACGGGAGCGCCATGCCGGACGAGGACTACGTGCGCGCCGGTGCAGAGATCGTCTCGGTCGACGACGTGTGGAATCGCTCCGAGCTTCTCCTGAAGGTGAAGGAGCCGATTGCGGCCGAGTACCCGCGCATGCGCGAGGACCTCGTCCTCTTCACGTATCTGCACATCGCCGCCGACGAACCGCTCACGCGCGCCCTCGTCGAGAGCGGAATCCGTGCTGTTGCATACGAGACGGTCGAGACGTCCGACCGGCGGCTGCCGCTCCTCGCGCCGATGAGCGAGATCGCCGGACGTCTGGCGCCGCAGGCGGGCGCGTATTTCCTCGAGAAGCCGCTCGGCGGGCGGGGCGTGCTGCTCGGCGGCGTGCCGGGAGTTGCGCCGGGTCGCGTGCTCGTGCTCGGCGGCGGCGTCGTCGGCTACAACGCGGCGGTCATCGCGATCGGCCTCGGCGCGCATGTGACGATCCTCGACAAGTCGATCGACCGGATGCGCTACCTCGACGAGATCCTCTCCGGCCGCGTCAGCACGCTCATGTCGTCGACGCTCCAGATCGAGTCGTCGATCCGCGAGGCGGACGTCGTCATCGGAGCGGTGCTCGTTCCCGGCGCGGTGGCTCCGAAGCTCGTCACGCGGGAGATGTTGAAGGAGATGAAGCAGGGCTCTGTGATCGTCGACGTGGCGATCGACCAGGGCGGCTGCTTCGAGACCTCGCATCCGACGACGCACACGGATCCCGTGTTCGAGGTCGACGGCGTCACGCACTATTGCGTCGCGAACATGCCCGGCGGCGTGCCGGTCAGCTCGACGAAGGCGCTGACGAACGCGACGCTTCCGTATGTCGAGGCGATCGCCGACCACGGGCTCGCCAGGGCGGTCGCACGCGACAAGGCGCTGGCGCTCGGCGTGAACGTCCTCGACGGCAAGATCACGTATGCGCCGGTCGCCGAGGCCCACGGCCTCGAATACACACCGCTCGAAGACGTCCTGCTGGCAGCGGCCTAGGTCGGAGTCGGAGCGTCGGGCTTCTTCGCCGGCGAGAGGCGAACGACGAGCCAGGTGATTCCGGCGGCGAGGCCGACGATCACCGAGATGAACACCACGAATTCGACTATGCCGAGGACGCTCTGCATCGCGCTCCTAGAATAGCCCCATGTCGCGAGCGTGCGTGATCGTCCTCGATGCCGTTGGAGCCGGCGAGCTGCCGGACGCGGATCGATACGGCGACGAGGGCTCGAACACGCTCGGCAACGTCGCGAAGGCGGTGGGCGGCCTCGACCTCCCGAACATGGAGGCACTCGGCCTCGGCAACGTCGAGCCGCTCGAGGGATGCCCGCCGCAGCCGGGCGCACCCGCCATCGCAGGCCGGCTCGTCGAGCGGTCGAAGGGCAAGGACACGACGACGGGCCACTGGGAGCTGATGGGCGTCGTCACCGCGACCGCATTCCCGACGTACCCGCACGGCTTCCCGCACGACGTCATCGATCCGTTCATGCACAAGACCGGGCGCGGTGTCATCGGCAACAAGCCCGCGTCGGGGACCGAGATCATCCAGGAGCTCGGCGAGGAGCATCAGAAGACGGGCAAGTGGATCGTGTACACGTCCGCCGACTCCGTCTTTCAAATCGCGGCGCACGAGGAGACGGTGCCGCTCGAGGAGCTGTACGAGGCGTGCCGCGACGCGCGCGAGATCCTCACCGGCAAGCACGCCGTCGGACGCGTGATCGCGCGGCCGTTCATCGGGGAGCCGGGCAACTACACGCGCACGCCGAACCGTCACGACTATTCGCTCGAGCCGCGCCGCCCGAACTACCTGACGCTCGTGCGCGAGGCGGGGGTGAAGGTGCACGGCGTCGGCAAGATCGGCGACATCTTCGCGGGGCAGGACATCGACGAGTCGAATCCGACGAAGTCGAACATCGAGGGCATCCAGGTCACCGAGAAGCTGCTGCAGGACCTCGACGACGGCTTCGTCTTCGTCAATCTCGTCGAGACCGACATGCTCTGGGGCCATCGGAACGACCCGGTGAACTTCCACCGCTGCCTGCAGGATTTCGACCGGCGCCTGCCCGACCTCCTCGACGCGCTGCGCCCGGGCGACCTGCTCATCGTCACGTCCGATCACGGCTGCGACCCGACGACGCCGTCGACGGACCACTCGCGCGAATACGCGCTGCTCCTGGCCTACGTCGAGGGGCGAAATGCCGCCGGCAAGGTGCACGAGGACGGTGAGTTCGCCGATGTGGGGGCGACCGTCAACGTCTGGCTGGGCGGTGGGTCGGCCCCGCGTGGCGTGCCGGGCCGTCCGATCGTCGAGCCGTGATGCACCTCGACGATCCTGCCCTCGTCGCCGCCGAATACGCCGACGATGCACGTCTCCGGCGTCGGGCGGCCGCGTACACGGGCGCCGGGACCGTGGTCGACGCTCGGGTCGCGATCGTGTCCGCGGTTGCCGCGGCGCGCCCGTCGAGGGTCCTCGAAGTTGGCTGCGGCTGGGGCGAGCTCGCGCAAAGGATCGCCGACGCGGTCGGCGTCGAAGTGACTGCGACGGATCTCTCGCCTCACATGGTGGAGCTCGCGCGAGCCGCGGGCATCGCCGCGACCGTCGAAGACGTCCAGTCCTTGTCGTTCCCCGATGAGACGTTCGACGTGGTCGTCGCCGCCTGGATGCTCTACCACGTGCCCGACCGTGACCGCGCCGTCTCGGAGATCGTCCGGGTCCTTCGTCCCGGCGGTCGCCTCGTTGCTACCACGAACTCGATCTTCCATCTGCACGAGTTGCGCGAGCTCGTGGGCAGCGGTCGCTCGTCGATCGCGTTCTCGCGTGAGAGCGGCAACGAATTGCTCGCCCGTCACTTCGAACGCGTCGAGCGGGAGGACATCGACGGCGAGCTCGAATTCGTCGATCGTCGGGAGGTGGAGGAGTACGTTCGGGCATCGATCTCGATGTCGCCGTTCGTAGCGAATCTGCCGCCGACGATCGACGCGCCGTTCCGTGCGCGCCGCGCGAACTCGATCTTCGTCGCCGAGAAGGCAGCTTGAGGCGGCTCGACGACGCCACGCTCGTATCGGAGCAGTACGCCCGCGAGCAGAACCTGCAG
>DATBQM010000021.1:0-75413 GCA_036560805.1 Gaiellaceae bacterium
CCTACTCCCGTGAGGTTGCCGCAGGAGGGACGGACGAAGAGAACATCTCGCCCGACCTGGAGACCGAGTGGGCGGTCGAAGCTCCAGACGGGATCCTTCTCAGATGCGTCGTGCTGTACTGGAAGTACGCGCCGAGCCACACGCCGACAATTCGGCTTTCGACGGCCCCACGCTGGTCATCGCCCTGCCGCCGAAGGACCGCTGCGCTCGGGTGACATTCCCGAACGCTGGCGCAGACCGCCGCCGTGTCGTGCGAGCATGAGGCAATGCGCCTGTGGCGGCTAACCCGTGTCGGGGAAACGGCACTCGACGGTGCAGGAACCCTGCGGCACGGAGGCCGTTACTCGCCGCCGGGGGCACCGGTCGTCAACTTCGCCTCGGAGGCAGGGCTTGCTGTGCTGGTGGCCCTGCGATACCTGCCCGGCGATCCGGCCGATGCGCCGGATGACTACGTGCTCGGGTGGACTGAGACCGAGGCGATTCCTGAGCGCGCCCCGGACTCCGAACGAGACGATTCGATCCGCGAGTGGGTGACCGAATGGCTGACAGAGCGGCGCGGCCTGCTCGCGGCGGTGCGCTCGCGCGTCCTTCCAGAAGCGGACGTCATCTTGATGAACCCCCTACACGCTGACGCTGCACGAGTCCCACCTCTCGTCACGCGACCGTTTAGCTTCGCCGACTGCCTCCACACGCCGCCGATGCTTGCGCACTACTCCCGCGGAGAGGACGCTTCGACCTAAGCAAACCAGCGGGCTTCTTCAAGGGACATTCCCGCACACTGGCGCAGGCGGCTCAGCTCTCACCTGTGCCGCGTTGCTTATCGATCTGGTGGGCGGCGGCCCCAGACGCCGATGTGGACGAAGCCGCAGCCGAGGAAGTCTGGTTGTTCGGGTCGGTCGATGTGAGCTTGGGCTTGTTGTGCGGTGAGGGCGCCGGCTTCGACCGCGGGCGGGGCGATTGCGCGCATGCTCAGGCGGTAGAACTCGGCGAGGGGTGTGCCTGGCTCGATGATGTCCACTTCGGCGTCGGCGCCGATATCAACGAGATCGAGGTGCTGAATCTCTCGGAGCAGTGAGCGTCCGCGTGAGAGCGAGCCGCTCGGGAAGGCCCGATGCCAGGCCTCGGGATGGGTCGCCCACATCGGATCTGCGTCTGCGAGCCACAGCCCGAAGTCGGGCTCCTCAAGCAGCAGCCAACCGTTCGGCGCCAGCCAAGAGACCATCTTGCGCAGGATCTCTGGGTCGTCGCCGATATGCATCAACACAGCTCGTGCATGAACGAGATCGAACGACCGCGGAGGGAACGTCTCCGTGCGAAGGTCGTGACGAAGCACTGCGACATTTGCGGCGTCGACCGCTTCCAGGAAGCCGAGCTGGAGGTCGGTTGCGGTGACATGGCCGTCAACGCCAACGCGGTCGGCCAGCCAGCGAGCAATCGAGCCACGCCCACCCCCGATCTCCAGACAGCTCGTACCTGGCGCGATTCCCAGCCGCCCGAGGCGACGGATCGTCAGTGGGTCAAGACGCCGCTCAAACAGCTCCAGGCGCCGCGACTCCTCCTCGGCGGCGTGAGGAAACGCGTAGTCCGGCGCCTCACCCATTACGCAGATCCTTCGCCCCTCCCGCCCCCTTTGTCCAGTCCCAACGCTCCTCAGGGAACATTCCCGCACACTGGGGCACGCCAGTTTAGGTGCATCAGCCTTTGAGTCAGTGTGGGATCGCGGTGTGTTACGTGTGCGGCGGCAAACCAAACCGACCGCAGGACGAGGTTTCAGGTCATGTTCTTGATCTCGTGCTGGTCGGGTCAGAGAATGCCGTGAGCGACGAGGTTCTCGAGAGGAGGCGGGCGTGTCTGGATTGAAGGACGATGATCGCGTGCTGCTGTCCGAACGGCGGTACGCCGTACTCGCGACGCACGACCCCGAGGGCACCATCCACCAAACCCCGGTCTGGTTTCTGTTCGAGGAGGATCGGTTCTACATCGAGTCGTCCTCGGCAAGCAGGAAGGTTGAGAACCTTCGCCATACGCCCACCGCTTCGATCACTGTCGACGCGCGACAGCCAGGGATGGATCGCTGGGTGTCGGCGGCAGGCACGACCGACATCCTGTCCGGGAGTGAGGCGGAAGCGATCAACGCGAGTATCCGGGGGCGGTACCTCACGCAGGAGGCGATCGAAGACGCGAGGATCGGACCGTCATTCGCGGCGGCCGACGATGTGACGATCCGGCTAACTCCGACCGGATGGAGGTCGTGGTCGGCGCGAGATCTCGACGAGCGCTTCTTCGGCGGAATCCTCGGCCAGACCCCCGATCGCTGGTTCCTACCAATCGCCACCTAGCAAGCGATCAATTGGCCCGGAGCTTGGAGATCGTGGGAAGCGAGCGACAGCGCTGTTCCAGCGAAAACATGAGCCCGGCGCTCGGGGTACATTCCCGCCCGGTGGCGCGGCCCACTTTCCAGACGCAGAGCTTGGATCGCTCTAGTCGATCCGCTCCGCTCCTGCGAGTCGAGGCGGATACTCGCCGGCCTCAATGCCCGCGATCAGTTGGGCGATGGCCCCGCTTGTCTCCTCGCTTCCCTTTACTTCCCAGCGCATGACTGTTCGCGGTCCGCGCCTGCCCCAAAGCCGTACCGACGCCTGAATAGTCCATGGGGTCAGACGGGCGACGCGGAACATGACAGCGACGGGTACAAGCGGGAAACACACGACGCACAGCACGACGCCCACAAGAAACCCCGGGCCAGCCATGCGGCTGTGCGCGTGTGCCTCCACCGCCTCCGTGGGCGAGGCAGGACGCATCCACAGCGGAACGACGAGGCGCCGGACCGTCCACACTGTGCCGCTTGGATCAGTCACCTTGGTCATCGCGCGATACCCCCCACACCAGAGGGCATTGTCCCAGAACGACGGACGATCCAGTCCCACTGAAAGCCTGATCGTCGCGGTCTGCTCGGGGGACATTCCCGAACACTGGCGCAGGCCGGCGTCGGGCCCCTAGACGTGCTGGATTCGGTTCCGGCGCGCTTGAACGAGCTGAAGGTTTGCCGCGGCTTTCGCAGCACCGGCCACCCGGCGCCATGACACCGTGACGCAGCCGATAAAGAACGCGACCAGGTGCTCTGTGGTCAGGATGGAGGGATCGGGATGTAGCCACCAGCCGACTCCACTGACCGCGCAGACGCCGGCGGCGACGAGGATTCGGTTTCTGCGATCGGTGCCAGCCCGACTCCACGCGGTCGCGGTGATGGCGCCGACCCAGGCTCCTTGTATGGCCGACACGCCGAAATCCGGCCTCACCGCCGCGGCTGCAAACACTTCCCGATCCGCGAGCTGCGTCGAGCCGATGATCGCGTACACGAACAACGTGGATCCGACATGGCCCACTACTGCCGCTAACCAGAACGTCCGCAATTCGCAGAACCGCAACGTCGCCGCAGCGAGCATTCCGAACGCCACCAAACCGATCAGAACCGGCCGATCGACGATGAGCGCACTCGCCGGAAGCACCCACACCCGACCGGACGCCAACCTCGTCGCGCTCGAGACGAACGGCGACAAAGGAAGCTCGTGGGCGCGCGTCGCGAAGGTGATCCCAGCCACCCCACAAACGAGTCCCAGGCCACTAGCCCATCCGGTGAACGACGCCCGCGACGCCTCTCGAGTATCGGCCACCGTGGCGACTCTCGAGATTCCATCCCCACGCCCGCGCACCCGAAGGACGCTATCGCTTCAAGGTGCCGGGAGGCGAGAACCCTGTACTCCACCGCGATCATCTGTGTCGCGCGGCTGCAAATGAGCTGGGAGCGATGCTGATCTACTCGATGAGCATCTCGGTAGTCGGCTTCATCGCCGACCGCGACGGCGCGTTTGGGGCGGTCCCCAGCGAGGAGCTGTTCCGTTTCCGCAGAGAAGCTGGTCTGAGAAAGACCGCTTGACGCGCTACGCGACTCGTTACGGCGTCCGCCTCGCGTACGAGGAGCTCGGCGCGGGCGATCCGGTCGTGTTCGTGCACGGGCTCGCATATGACCGCCGCGGCTGGGGGCCGTTGCCCCGACTGCTGGCGGAGGACTTCGGCGTCGTACTCGTCGACAACCGCGGTGTCGGCGACAGTGACGCGCCGCCGGGCCCCTACTCCGTTACAGAGATGGCGGAGGACGTCGTCGCCGTCCTCGACGCGACCGGCATCGCAAGCGCGCACATCTTCGGCGTCAGCCTCGGCGGCTTCATCGCGCAGGAGATCGCCCTCACCCATCCCGAACGCGTGCACAAGCTCATCCTCTGCTCGACGTCGCCGGGCGGGGAGAACGCCTTTCCGATGCCGGAGCGTGGCATCGACGCGTTCACGCGGTTTCCCACGCTGGACCGCGAGGCCGGCCTTCGCCTGATGGTCGAGAACTCGCTCGGCGAGCACGCCGTCCGCGAGCGGCCCGAGCTCGTCGAGGAGGTCTACGCGTACCGGCTCGAGCGCGCGCCGTCGGTCGACGCTTGGCAGGCGCAGCTCAGCGCGAGCCGCGGCCATGACGCGTACGAGCGCCTGTCGGCCATCTCCGCGCCGACGCTCGTGATCCATGCGAGCGCGGACACCGTGATCGACGCGCAGAACGGGGAGCTCCTCGCCGATCGGATTCCGGGAGCGCGCATCGAGCGGATCGCGGACCGTGGGCATCTCGTCATGTGGCAGGAGGGGGAGCTGCTCGCGCCGATCGTGAGAGACTTCCTCCGTGGCTGAGCTCGTCCCCGGCGCGGAATTCGGGCCGTCCTCATGGATCGAGGTCGGCCAGGACCGGATCGACGCGTTTGCCGACGCGACCGGCGACCACCAATGGATCCACGTCGACGCGGCGCGTGCGAAGGAGGGCCCGTTCGGCACGACCATCGGCCACGGGTACCTGACGCTGTCGCTGCTGCCCGTCATGTCGTACGAGGTCGTCCCGCGCCAGGAGGGCGGGATGGCCGTGAACTACGGCCTGAACAAGGTGCGGTTCCCGGCGCCAGTCCCGTCCGGCTCGCGTGTGCGCGGCACCTTTCGCGTGGAGAGCATCGACGAGTCCGACTGGGGCTTCCAGGCGACGATGACGGCGACGATCGAACGCGACGGCGGCGACAAGCCCGTCTGCGTCGCCGAGCTCGTCTTCCGCTACTACAAGTGAGCCGCAACGCGCTCGTGACCGGCGCCGCGGCCGGAATCGGCGCCGCGATCGCCGAGCGTCTCTCCACCGACGGCTGGAGCGTCCATGCGGTCGACGTCGAGGACGGCGACCTGACGACGCGCGCAGGCAACCGCGCAGTCGTCGACGCGGCGCTCGAACGCTTCGACGGCCAGCTCGACGCCGTCGTCGCGAACGCCGGCTTCCAGCACGTCGCGCCGGTGCGCGACTTCCCGGAGGAGGAGTGGGAGCGCCTGCAGGCGCTCCTCCTCACGAGCCCGTTCCTGCTCGCGAAATACGCATGGGATGCGCTCGCCGCATCCGGGGACGGCCGGTTCCTCGTCGTCGCCTCGGTGCACGGCCTCGTCGCGTCGCCGTTCAAGGCGGGCTACGTCGCCGCCAAGCACGGCGTCCTCGGCCTCGTGAAGGTGCTCGCCCTCGAAGGCGCCGATGCCGGCATCTCCGCTTCCGCGCTCTGCCCTGCGTATGTCCGCACCGGGATCGTCGAGCGCCAGCTCGGGGATCGCTCGCTCGACGACCTGCTCGCGCCCCAGGCGGTCAAGCGCCTGCTCGAGCCCTCCGAGGTGGCGGCCGCGGCCGCGTGGCTCCTCGGGCCGGACGGGCGGGCGGTGACGGGCACGCCCTTCATGCTCGATCTCGGCTGGACGGCCCGCTAGTTCTGGATCCCAGAAACCGGAGAATCGGGTTTGCGCGCTGTCCGGGAGGGGATTTAGGATCCGAGAATCAGTCATCGCGTCGAAGGAGTCGCCGTGCAGCCCGAGATTGGGATCCAGGAGCAGACCTTGAAGCTCGAGGCCCAGTGGCGGCAGGACCCGCGCTGGGGCGGCATCGAGCGGACGTACGGCGCGGCGGACGTCGTCCGGCTGCGCGGATCGGTCGTCCCCGAGCACACGCTCGCCCGGCTCGGGGCCGAGCGGCTGTGGCAGCTCCTGCACGAGGACGTGCCTGTGCGCGCGCTCGGCGCGATGACGGGCGGCCAAGCGGTGCAGATGGTCCGGGCGGGGTTGAAGGCGGTGTACCTCTCGGGGTGGCAGGTGGCGGCGGACGCGAACCTCTCCGGCCACACGTATCCGGACCAAAGTCTCTACCCGGCGAACAGCGCACCCGCCCTGGTCAAGCGCCTGAACGGCGCGCTGCTCCGCGCCGACCAGATCGACTGGTCGGAGGGCCGGAACGGGACGCACTGGCTCGCGCCGATCCTCGCCGACGCCGAGGCCGGCTTCGGCGGCCCGCTGAACGCGTACGAGCTGATGCGGTCGATGATCGAGTCAGGGGCCGCGGGTGTGCACTACGAGGACCAGCTCGCTTCAGAGAAGAAGTGCGGACATCTCGGCGGGAAGGTGCTCGTGCCGACGTCGCAGTTCGTCCGGACGCTGAATGCCGCGCGGCTCGCGGCAGACGTGCTCGACGTGCCGACGCTGCTGTTCGCGCGGACGGACGCGCTCGCGGCGGCGCTTCTGACGAGTGACGTGGACGAATACGACCGCTCGTTCGTCACCGGCGAGCGGACCGCAGAGGGCTTCTACCACGTCCGCGACGGCCTCGACCAGGCAATCTCCCGCGCGCTCGCGTACGCACCGTACGCGGACGTGCTCTGGTGCGAGACGTCGACGCCGGACATCGGCGAGGCGCGTGCATTCGCCGACGCGGTGCACGAGAAGTTCCCGGGCAAGCTGCTTGCGTACAACTGCTCGCCGTCGTTCAACTGGAGCAAGCACCTCGACGAGCAGCAAATAGCGAGCTTCCAGCATATGCTCGGCGAGATGGGCTATCGCTTCCAGTTCATCACGCTCGCGGGCTTCCACGCGCTCAACGCCGGCATGTTCGAGCTGGCGCGCGGCTACGCGTCCGACCAGATGACGTCGTACGTGAAGCTGCAGCAGCACGAGTTCGAGCTGGAGGAGTTCGGCTACACGGCGACGCGGCACCAGCGCGAGGTCGGCGCCGGCTACTTCGACCTCGTCGCGCAGGCAGTGTCGCCGGAGAGCTCGACGCTCGCCCTGAAGGGCTCGACGGAGGAGGCGCAATTCGAGCGGGAAGCGGCCGCGTGAGCGTCGCCGCGGCCGAAGAGGAGATCCTCTCCGACGGGGCCGTGGCGTTCGTCCAGCGGCTCCACCGCGAGCTGAACCCGCGTCGCCTCGAGCTGCTCGACCGGCGGCACGAGCGGCAGCTCGAGCTCGACGGCGGCGCGCTGCCGGGGTTCCGCTCCGACACGAAATCGATCCGCGAGGGAGAGTGGCGCGTCGCGCCCGCGCCGGCCGACCTCGTCGACCGACGCTGCGAGATCACGGGGCCGGTCGAGCGGAAGATGATGATCAACGCGCTCAACTCCGGCGCACGCGTCTTCATGGCCGACTTCGAGGACGCGAACTCGCCGACGTGGGAGAACGTCGTCCAGGGGCAGGTGAACGTCCGCGACGCGCTGCGGCGGGAGATCGCGCTCGACACGGCGGAGAAGAGCTACCGCCTGAACGACGAGATCGCGACGCTCCTGATCCGGCCGCGCGGCTGGCATCTCGTCGAGCGGCACTTCGAGGTGGACGGCGAGCCGGTGTCGGCGTCGCTCTTCGACTTCGGGCTCTCGTTCCTCAGCGGCGCGCGGTACTTCTATCTCCCCAAGCTCGAGTCGATGGAGGAAGCCGAGCTCTGGAGGGACGCATTCGCGCTGGCAGGCGATCCCTCCGTCCGCTGCACCGTCCTGATCGAGACGATCCTCGCTGCGTTCGAGATGGATGAGATCCTGCACGTCCTGCGCGACTACGGCTGTGCGCTCAACGCCGGACGGTGGGACTACATCTTCAGCGTGATCAAGAAGTTCCGCTCGCGCGACTGGGTGCTGCCCGATCGCGTGCAGGTGACGATGACGGCACCGTTCATGCGCGCGTATGCAGAGCTGCTCGTCGCGACATGTCACCGCCGCGGCGCGCATGCCATCGGCGGGATGGCGGCGTTCATTCCCTCGCGGAAGGACCCGGAGGTGAACCGCGTCGCCCTTGCGAAGGTGCGCGAGGACAAGGAGCGCGAGGCCGGCCAGGGCTTCGACGGGACCTGGGTCGCGCACCCCGACCTCGTTTCGGTCGCGATGCCCTGCTTCCCCGTTCCGAATCAGCTCGACGTGCTCCGCGACGACGTCGTTCCCGACGCAGCCGCGCTGCTGTCGATCCCGGAGACGCCGGGCGACGTCACCGACGCGGGCCTGCGGACGAACGTCTCGGTCGGCGTGCGCTACCTCGACGCA
The DNA here is from genome assembly GCA_036560805.1 of Gaiellaceae bacterium. Classification (GTDB taxonomy): domain Bacteria; phylum Actinomycetota; class Thermoleophilia; order Gaiellales; family Gaiellaceae; genus Palsa-739. The sequence goes on from DATBQM010000021.1 coordinate 8,409, forward strand.
TGGCTGCACGGGGTCGGCGCCGCCGCGATCGACAACCTGATGGAGGACGCTGCGACCGCGGAGATCTCGCGCTCGCAGGTGTGGCAATGGGTCCGCGCCGGCCGCTTCGAGGAGCAGGTCGTCCGGCACGAGATCGAGCTCGTCGACGCGGGCGACGAGGCCAAGGCGCTGTTCGCGGAGGTGGCGCTCCAGCCGGAGCTCGTCGAATTCCTGACGGTCCCGGCGTACACTCGGCTGGAGTGAGCCTCGACACAACCAAGGCAGACGACATCGCGCTCGTGATCGAGGAGGCGATCGTCTCGGGCGAGCTCGCCCCCGGGACCGTCCTTCGGCAGGAGCAACTCTCGGAGCAGTTCAATGTCTCGCGCACACCTGTGCGCGAAGCCCTGCGGCGGCTGGCCGCCCTCGGCCTCGTCTCGTTCGTCCCGAATCGCGGCGTGCGCGTGCGCACGATCTCGAGCGACGAGCTGCACGAGGCCTTCATGGTGCGGGCGGAGCTCGAAGGCCTCGCGACGCAGGTCGCGGCGACGAAGTTCACGCCCGAGGATCTCGAAGAGCTCGACGCGGCCGAGAAGCGCTTCGCGACCATCTCGCAGGAGCTGCGCGCGCTCGAGCCGGGCGACGACCGGCGCTCGATCATGGGCGACTGGGTGCGCGGAAACCATGCCTTCCACGACGTCATCTACCGGGTGGCCGCCCTGCCGCTCGTCGAGCAGCTCGCGAAGAGCGCACGGCGGACGTTCTCCGGCCCGGCCGTCTGGGCGCCCGGCGACCACTCCATCGACGGGCTGTACGCGAAGAACGCGGAGCAGCACCGCGCGATCAAGCAGGCGATCGCGGCGGGCAGCTCGGCGGGCGCGCGCGAGCTCGCGCGCGAGCACGTCCTCTCGTCCTTCTACTTGCTGGAGACGATCCTCGAGCAGGTCGGCGGACAGTGGCCCGCCAACAAGAGATCAGCTAAGCTCAGGTCATAGTCGCTGCCTGAGGACATCTCGATGGATCCGCTCTACCGCCCGCAAGGCGTCGAAGAGCGCTGGCAGCGCGTCTGGGAGGAGGAGCGGCTCTACCACGCCGACCCGGAGCAGTCGGGAGACGCGTACGTGATCGCGGTGCCGCCGCCGAACGTGACCGGCGCGCTGCACATGGGCCACGCGCTCAACGGCTCGATCCAGGACGCGCTCGTGCGCTGGCACCGGATGCGCGGCTTCAACACGCTGTGGCAGCCCGGATTCGACCACGCCGGCATCGCGACGCAGGCCGTGGTGGAGAGGGAGTTGCGCAAGGAGGGCACGTCCCGGCTCGAGCTCGGGCGCGAGGCCTTCCTCGAGCGTGTCTGGCAGTGGCTGCACGAGTACGGCGGCGTGATCATGAGCCAGTTCCGGCGGCTCGGTTGCTCGCTCGACTACGAGCGCGAGCGCTTCACGATGGACGACGCGTACGTCCGCGCGGTCATGCGCTTCTTCGTGCACCTGTACGGGCGCGGCTGGGTATTCCGCGACAACCGGATTGTCAACTGGTGCAGCGACTGCCGCACGTCCATCTCAGACCTCGAGGTGGAGCACATCGACGTCGACGATGCGCTCACGTACGCGCGCTATCCGCTCGCGGACGGAAGCGGGCACCTGACGATCGCGACGGTGAGGCCCGCGACGATCCTCGCCGACGTCGCCGTGGCCGTGCATCCGGAGGACGAACGGTACGGCGACCTCGTCGGCAAGGACGTGGTCGTGCCGGTGGTGGGCCGCCACGTGCCGGTGATCGCGGATGCCCGCGTCGAGCGCGAGTTCGGGACGGGCGCGCTCAAGGTGACGCCGGGCCACGATCCCATCGACTTCGACATCGGCCGCGACCACGGCCTGCCGGCGCCCGCCGTGATCGGTCTGGACGGGCGCATGACCGGCGACATCCCAGACTTGCTCGTCGGGCTGACGGAGGAGGAAGCGGCCGATTACGTGGTCGACTGGTTGCGGCAGGAGGGCCTGCTCGAGAAGCGCGAGAGCTATCGCCACTCCGTCGGACATTGCGAGCGCAGCGGCACGCGCATCCAGCCGCTCGCGTCGCTGCAGTGGTGGGTCGACATGGGACCAATGGCGGCCGCCGCGATCGACGCGATCGAATCGGGACGCGTGACGTTCCATCCGCCGGTGCAGAACCGCGTCGCGCTCGACTGGCTGAAGAACATCCGCCCGTGGAACGTGTCGCGGCAGCTCTGGTGGGGCCATCAATTGCCGATCTGGTACTGCCCCGACGGGCACGTGACGTGCGCCGAGTCGGAGCCCGACGCGTGCGCCGAGTGCGGGGCGAGCGAGATCGTCCGCGACCCCGACGTGCTCGACACGTGGTTCTCTTCGGCGCTCTGGCCGTTCGCGACGCTCGGTTGGCCGGAGGACACGCCCGCGCTGCGCCGCTACTACCCGGGCGACGTCAACTCGACTGCGCGCGAGATCATCTTCCTCTGGGAGGCGCGGATGGTCATGGCCGGGCTCGAGCTCATCGGCGACATTCCGTTCAGCGACGTGATCATCCATTCGACGATCCTCGCGCCGGACGGTCGCCGCATGTCGAAGTCGCTCGGGACCGGCATCGACCCGCTCGACCTCATCGCACGGTACGGGGCGGACGCGACGCGCTACGGACTACTGAAGATGTCGTCGACCCAGGACGTGCGCTTCTCCGAGCAGCCGATCGAGGAGGGCCGCAAGCTCGCGAACAAGCTCTGGAACGCGAGCCGGCTGCTGCTCATGGGCGGAGCGAGCGAATCGGACGCGCGGCCGTCTTCGGTAGAGGAGCGGTGGATCCTCGCGCGCATCGACACGACGCGCGCCGAGGTGGAGGAGGACCTCGCGAGCTTCGACTTCGCGCATGCGGTCGATCGGCTGTACCACCTGACGTTCGACGACTTCTGCGACTGGTACCTCGAGGCGATCAAGCCGCGACTGCAGGAGGCGGATGCACGGGCGACCGCGTTCGCCGCCCTCGAGCGGCTGCTGACGCTCCTGCATCCCGTCATGCCGCATGTGACCGAGGAGATCTGGGCGCAGTTCCACGACACGCGGCTGATCGTCTCGCCGTGGCTCGAGGCCGAGACGTACGAGGACGACTTTCGGCCGGTGGAGAACGCTCAAACCGCTGCACGGATCTACCGGCGAAGTCGCGTTCGCATCAAGCTCATGGGCGACGCATCTCGCATCTTCGAGGCGGTCGTGCGTCCGACCGAAGACGGACACGGCGACGTCGAGGCAGAACGCGAGCGGGTCCGCAAGGAGATAGAGCGGTCCGAGCGGATGCTCGCGAACGAACGGTTCGTCGCGAATGCCGCGCCGGAGGCAGTCACTGCCGAGCGCGAGAAGCTGGCGCAATACCTTGACGAGCGCGACGCGCTGGGTTGAGTCCCTGAGCCCCTGGCCGGCCGACGGCTTCGGGCTCGACCGCATTCGCGCGCTCCTCGCCGACCTCGGCGATCCGCAGCTGCGCTATCCCGCCGTCCACGTCGTGGGGACGAACGGGAAGTCGACGACGACGCGTCTGACGGAGGCGCTCCTCGCGGACGCCGGGCTCGTCGTCGGCGCGTACTGCTCGCCGCACGTTCGGAGCTGGAGCGAGCGCATCCGGGTTCGCGACGACGAGGCGGACTTCGAGCAGACGGTCGCCGCCGTCCGCGCGTCCGCCGAGCGGCTGCACGCGACCCAGTTCGAGGTGCTGACTGCCGCGGCGCTCCTCGCGTTCGCGGAAGCGGAGGTCGAAGTCGCCGTCGTCGAGGCCGGCCTCGGCGGCCGCCACGACGCGACGAACGTCCTCGACGCGCGCGTCGTCGTCCTCACGAACGTCGCGCTCGAGCACACCGACGTGCTCGGCGACACTCGCGAGGCGATCGCCGCCGAGAAGCTCGCGGTCGTGAGGCCGGGAATGACCGTTGTTCTGTCCGAGGACGAATGGAAGCCCCTCCTCGATGACAACCTCGTCGTCGTCACGGCTCGGAGCAACCTCGCGCTCGCCGTGGCTGCAGCCGAGGCGTTCCTCGGGCGGCCGGTCGACGCCCATGCCGCCGAGGATGTCGCCCTTCCCGGGAGGCTCGAGCACCGGAGCGAGGACCCGCTCGAGATCTGGGACGGTGCCCACAACCTCGCGGGGATCGGGTACCTGCTCCCCCGCCTCCCCGACCGCGACTTCGTCATCGTCGCGTCGATCCTGCGCGACAAGCGTCCGGAGCTCATGCTCGAGGCGCTGTCGGTCGTCGGCGGCACGCTCGTCGCGACGGAGTCGGGCAACGACCGCTCGGTGCCGGCCGCCGAGCTGGCCGAGATCGGGCGGCGGTTCTTCGATCGTGTCGAGGCCCAGCCCGACCCGCAAGCCGCCAGAAACCGGGCGCTCGAGTCAGGCGACGCCGTGCTCGTCACCGGGTCCCTCTATCTTCTCAGCGAGCTCCATGGCCACGGTTAAGTCACATACGGCGGGAGAGAAGCTCGGCATCTTCGCGTTCGCGGGGATCGTGCTCGTTCTCATCGTCGGGGGTGCCTTCGCCGCCGGCTTCCTCATCGGCCGGACGTTCCTGTGACGACGCAGTCGATCGCCGTCATCCTCGTCACCGTCGCGGCGGTGTTCTGGCTCGCGTCCGCGTACTGGACGGTGAAGGACGCGCGCCGGCGCATCGACGACTCGACGCTCCTCGTGCTGGCCGCGCTCCTCGGCCTCGTGCCGTACGTCGGTCCGCTCGTGTACATGCTCTTCCGGCCGCCCGAGTACCTCGAGGACGTGCGCGAGCGCGAGCTCGAGATCAGGGCGATGGAGGACCGGTTGTCGCGACGGAGTCTCGTCTGCCCGGTGTGTCGTTCCGACGTCGATTCGACCTTTCTCGTCTGTCCGATCTGCACGACGAAGCTCCGGCAGGCTTGCCCGACCTGCCGCGCGCCGCTCGAGGCGCTGTGGCAGGTGTGCCCGTACTGCGAGACGCCGATCGACTCCGCGGGCACCGGCTCTATAGTGCGCGGCCGTGGCAACTGAGCAGACGCTGATCCTGATCAAGCCGGATGCGGTCCGGCGCGCGCTCGCAGGCGACATCCTCTCGCGGATCGAGCGGCGCGGGTTCACCGTGCGCGGAGGCAAGCTCATGACGGCGACCCGCGAGCTCGGCGAGGAGCACTACGCCGAGCACCGTGAGAAGCCGTTCTTCGGCGACCTCGTCGACTTCATCACCTCGGGACCGACCTGGGCGCTGGTCGTCGAGGGCGAAGGCGCGATCGCGACCTTGCGCAGGACGATCGGCGCGACGAACCCCGCCGATGCCGACGCCGGGACGATTCGCGGCGACCTCGCGAGCTCGATGCCGGACAACCTCGTGCACGGGTCCGACTCGCCGGAGTCGGCCAAGCGCGAGATCGCGCTCTGGTTCGGCGATGAGCTCGCCTGATCTCGAGCGCAACGTCGCGCTCTGGACGAAGAACAACGAGGCTTACACCGACCCATCAGCGGCGCGCGCATGGGCGCGCGACGAGATCACGTGGGGCAAGTGGCGCGGTGACGAGTCCGAGCTGAACATCCTCGGCGACGTCGCCGGCAAGGACGTCGTCGAGCTCGGTTGCGGCACCGCGTACTTCTCCGCGAAGCTGGCAAGGCGCGGCGCGCGCGTCGTCGGTGTCGATCCGACGCCGGCGCAGCTCGATACGGCGCGCCGGATGATGCGCGAGACGGGCGTCGAGTTCGACCTCGTCGAGGCATCGGGCGAGTCGGTGCCGTTACCCGACGCATCATTCGACATCGCGATCTCCGAGCACGGCGCGTCTACGTGGGCGGACCCGTACAAGTGGATTCCCGAAGCGGCGCGCCTCCTCCGGCCGGGCGGGTTGCTCGCGTTCCTGCACGGCACGGCGATCGCGCACATCTGCTACCCGACGGTCGGCGAGATCACGATGCGGCTGCAACGCCCGTACTTCGGAATGGGGCGGACACAGTGGGAAGAGGACGACGGCGTCGAGTATCAGCTCACGCACGGCGATTGGATCGCCGTGCTACGGGACTCCGACTTCGAAGTCGAACGCCTGATCGAGCTGCAGGCGAAGCCCGACGCGCAGACGCCGACGTTCTACTCCGACACGCCGGCCGACTGGGCGCGGCAGTGGCCGGACGAAGAGATTTGGGTCGCGCGCAAGACCTGAGCCCGCCGCTCGTCCTTGCGTCGACGTCGCCGCAGCGTTGCGCGATCCTCGAGCAGCTCGGTCTCCCGTTCGAGATGGTCGCCCCCGACTACGAGGAGCTCGGCGACGACCCGCTCGAGCACGCGGCCGGGAAAGCGCGCTCTGTCGAGGGCGGTGACCGCCCGGTGCTCGGCGTCGACACGATCGTTCGCTGCGACGGGCGCGTGCTCGGGAAGCCCGCGAGCGAAGGGGAGGCCGAGCAGATGCTCGACTTCCTCGCCGGCAAGCGGCACGAGGTCGTGTCCGGCCTCTGCCTGCGAACACCTGCTTGGGAGGAGTTGCGGACCGAAACGACGGTCGTCACCTTCCGCGCACTGACGCCGCGCGACCTCGCGCACTACCTCGCGGCGCGCGAGTGGGAGGGCCGCGCCGGCGCGTACGCGATCCAGGAGCGCGGCGCCGCGCTCGTCGAGCGCATCGAGGGCGACTACCTCAACGTCGTGGGGTTGCCGGCATCGACACTCGTGGGGCTCCTAACGGAGCGATTCCCGGGGTTGTATGGCTTTGGCTAGGGCGTCTGCCTCTCGGGGTGTGGCGCAGCCTGGTAGCGCGCTCCGTTCGGGTCGCTTAGGCGTCGCTTGCGACGCCGATCCAAAGGGAACGCGGCTTTGCTGCGTTCCCGCTAGGTTAGGGTCGTTAGTGCTTCGGGGTGTGGCGCAGCCTGGTAGCGCGCTCCGTTCGGGTCGGAGAGGTCCCCAGTTCGAATCTGGGCACCCCGATTGAGTCTCCGCGCGGTTCTCTTCGACGTCGACTTCACCCTCGCCCGGCCCGGGCCCGAGCTGGGGCCCGAGGGCTACGTCAGAGCGGGCGCGCGACACGGCCTGGCGCTCGATCCCGGCCGCTACGAGGAAGGCCGGACGGCGGCGCTCGCTGCACTCGAGCGACACCCGGAGCTCGAGCATGACGACGAGATCTGGTTCACCTTCACCGAGCGGATCGTCCTCGAGATGGGCGGCTCGCGCCCGAGGTCGTACGACTGTGCCGTGGAGATCACCCGCGGCTGGGAACAGCATGAGAACTTTGAGTTGTACGACGACGTCGTCCCGGTGCTCGACGAGTTGCGCCGGGTGGGGCTGAAGATCGGTCTCGTCTCGAACTCTGCGCGCGACGTGCACGCGTTTGCCCGCCATCATGCCCTCGACATCGACGCGGGCATCAGCTCGTTCTTCCACGGGAAGACGAAGCCGCACGCGTCCATCTTCCGCGCCGTCCTCGACCTGCTCACGGTCGCGCCGGAGGAGGCGGCCATGGTCGGTGACACGATCGACGCCGACATCGATGGCGCGCTGGCGATCGGCATGCGGGCGGTCCTCGTCGACCGGCTCGACCAGCATCCGGGCGCTGAGCGCATCACCGACCTGTACGCGTTGCCCGAGGTGCTCGGCGTAACTAGGCTCTGATCAGATGCCTGGCTGGCTTGTGTGGTCGATCGCGGCCCTACTCCTCGCGACGGGCGAGGTCTTCACGCCCGGGTTGTTCTTCCTCGGCCCCGTCGCGCTCGCGGCGGTTGCCGGTGCCGTGGCCGCCGCCGTGGGCGGCGCCGTGTGGCTCCAGCTCGTCGTCTTCATCGCCGGCTCGGCTGCGTCGCTCGGGCTGCTCCGGCCGATTGCGCGAGCGCATCTGCACATGCCGGTGGCGATCCGCACCGGTGCGGCGGCGCTCGAAGGCGGGCATGCTCTCGTGCTGCAGCGCGTCGACGCGAGCGGCGGCCGCGTGCGCATCGGCGGCGAGGAGTGGTCGGCGCGCGCATACATGCCGGATCAGGTGATGGAGCCGGGAACGCAGGTGGAGATCGTGAAGATCGAAGGTGCAACCGCTCTTGTCTACGAATAAGGGAGTTCCATGGTCCCGTTGATCGTCATCGCCGTCGTCGCGGTGCTCGTGCTGGTCGTCCTCGCCCGCACGATTCGCATCGTCCCGCAGGCGCGCGCAGGGGTGATCGAGCGGCTCGGCCGTTATCACCGCACGCTGAATCCCGGTCTCGCAATCGTCGTGCCGTTCATGGACCGTCTGCGGCCGCTGATCGACTTGCGCGAGCAGGTCGTGTCGTTCCCTCCGCAGCCGGTGATCACGGAGGACAACCTCGTCGTGAACATCGACACGGTCATCTACTTCCAGGTCAACGATCCGAAAGCGGCGACGTACGAGATCGCGAACTACATCCAGGCGATCGAGCAGCTGACGGTGACGACGCTGCGCAACGTCATCGGCGGCCTGGCGCTCGAGAGCACGCTCACGTCACGCGACGAGATCAACGGCCAGCTGCGCGGCGTACTCGACGAGGCCACCGGCAAGTGGGGGATCCGCGTGAACCGCGTCGAGCTGAAGGCGATCGATCCGCCGGCGTCCATCAAGGACTCGATGGAGAAGCAGATGCGGGCCGACCGCGAGAAGCGCGCGACCATCCTCCAGGCGGAGGGGCAGAAGCAGTCCGCGATCCTCACCGCGGAGGGCGAGCAGCAAGCTGCGGTGCTGCGCGCACAAGGGAACAAGCAGGCGACGATCCTCGAGGCTGAAGGACAGGCGCAGGCGATCGGCACCGTTTTCAAGGCGATCCACGACGGGAATCCCGATCCGCAGTTGCTCGCGTACCAGTACGTGCAGGCGCTTCCGCAGATCGCAGCGGGCGAGTCGAACAAGGTGTGGATCGTCCCCGCCGAGTTCCAGCGCGCGCTCGGTCGCATCGGTCGCGAAGAGGACAAGGAAGGCTAGAGCGCGGCGTCTGCTTCGGCGAGCGTCGCGACCGGCCCGACGCAGACGTCTTCTCCGTCGAAGAGCGCGAGCCACTCGGCGAGAGTTCGCTGCACGAAAACACGCGCGAGCTCGGTGCCAAGAGCCTCCTGGTCGTCGCCGTACTGACGTTCGGCGAGCTCCGGCCGTGCGAGGAGCTCGCACAGCCGGACGAAGAACTTCGGCTCGAGCGCCGCGACGGTGACGTGGCGGCCGTCGGCCGTCTCGTACATCCGGTAGCACGCGAATCCCTGCGTCAGCACGGGAGCGCGCGACGCGAGTCTGTGCGCGTTGTGCGTCATCGACACGACGATGCGCGCACCATTTCCGGTTCGCGTGCGCTCGAGGAGCGCAGCGAGAATCTCGGTGACTGCGCCGAGCGCGCCGGCCGCGAGGTCCGCGACCTGCACGGGCGGCAGCGCGGGGGCGGTCGGCTCGAGCACGCCCGCCCAGCCGAGGTAGTTGAGGTCGTGCCCGGCGCGCTGCTCGTGCAGGCCGCCGACTCCGAAGCCGGTGATGGAGCAGTAGACGGCGCGCTCCGGGGCGGCGTCGGGGCCGATCCCGAGCTGCGCAGCGACGCCGGGGCGGAACGACTCGAGCACGACATCCGCGTCGAGCAGCGCCTCCGGTCCCCGCTCCCAGTCCACCGACTCCTTCCCTGCGTGGAGGAGGGCGTACCAGTCCGGGGACGTCACCCGCATCGGGTCGCCGCCGGGCCGCTCCACGCGCACGATCCGGGCTCCGAGGCGCTGGAGCTCGGCTCCCGCGAAGGCCCCGGGCAGATAGCGCGAGAAGTCCACGACCAGCGTTCCCGAGAGCGAACGTTGCATCGGCGGCGAACCTACCACTAGCGTTAGGCAGCCTTGACCGAACGTTCAACCGCGGCGGAGGAGAAGCGGCGCGTCATTCTCGACGCCGCCGTCCTCGTTTTCGCGCGCAAGGGCTTCCATGCGTCGCGCGTCGGCGACATCGCCGAGGAAGCCGGCGTCGCGCACGGGCTCCTCTACCACTACTTCTCGTCGAAGGACGAGGTGCTCGAGACGATCTTCCGCGAGCACTGGACGTCGTTGCTCGACCGCATCCACGCGGTCGAGTCCTCGGGCGAGCCTCCGGTCGAGCAGCTGCGCGGGATCGTTCGCGCAATGTTCCATGGCTGGCGTCGCGAGCCCGACGTCGTCCGCGTCGTCATCCGTGAGATCGCGCGCAGCGCAGAGGTGAGTCAGCGCGTCGGCGAGCTCGTGAAGCCGATCGGCGCGATTCGCCGGATCTTCGAGCGCGGTCAGACGGCGGGTGAGTTTCGCCGAGACCTCGACGCCGACATGGCGGCGGTAATCGTCTACGGCGCGATCGACGAGCTCATCACGGGCTGGGTGCTCGGCCGCCTGCCCGGCGACGAGGACGACGTCGCCAATGCGGAGCACCACATCGTCGAGGTGCTCGCCGCCGGCCTGTCAGCGTCCGCCGAGCAGCGTGGCGAAGCGCGACACGCCGACGTTCCCTCCTGAGATCACGATGCCGATTCCCGCGTCGGGCGCAGAGACGCGGCCGGTGAGCAGCGCGGCAATGCCAACCGCGCCGCTTGGCTCGGTCACGAGCTTCAGCCGGTCGAAGAGGAACGCCATCGCGTCGAGGATCTCGTCGTCCGTCACGGTGACGATTTCGTCGACGAGCTCGCGCGTCACTTCGAACGTCAGCTCACCGGGCTCGGGCGCGCCGAGACCGTCGGCGATCGTGCGCGGGACGTCGACGCGAACACGCTCGCCGGCGGCGAGCGAGCGGCGCGTGTCGTCGCCCGCATCAGGCTCCACACCCACGACGCGGATGCCCGGACGCAGCGCCTTGGCGACGGTTGCACAGCCGGAGATGAGCCCTCCGCCACCGACCGGCACGACGAGCGTGTCGAGCTCGGGCACGTCCTCGAGCAGCTCGAGGGCGGCCGTCCCCTGGCCCGCCATCACGAGCGGGTCGTCGTACGGTCGGACGAGCTCGACGCCGCGCTCCTCGGCGAGGCGGCGGCCGATCGCGTCGCGGTCATCGTTCCAGCGGTCGTAGCTGACGATCTCCGCGCCGTAGCCGCGCGTCGCGTCGAGCTTTGCGGGCGGCGTGTCCTCCGGCATGACGATGGTCGCGGTCGTGTCGAGCAGCCGCGCCGCGATCGCGACTGCCTGCGCGTGATTACCCGAGGAGTACGCGAGCACGCCGCGTCCGCGTACGTCGGGCGTCAAGGACGCGATCTTGTTGTACGCGCCGCGGAACTTGAACGCGCCGCCGCGCTGGAACGACTCCGCCTTCAGGTGCACGCTTGCCCCGGCTCGCTCGTCGAGCGTGCGCGAGGTGAACACCGGCGTGCGGTTCGCGACGCCCTCGATCCGGGCCGCGGCGGCGAAGACGTCGTCGGCGGAGATCAACGGCACGGGCTCGACCGAGTGGTCATGAGCCCGAATCCCCACAGCTTCCCGTCCACGATGTAGTACGCCGTTCGGACCGCACGCGCGTCGCGGACGAGCGCCGTGTACCCGGGGCACTGCGTCGGCGTCACCGGCGACGCGAGGCTCGTCACTTGCCCCTCGAAGGCGCCGAGCCGGAGACCCGCCGGTGTGTGCCAGCCGCCCGGCTGCCAGACCGTGTACACGCCCGTGACTCGCCCGGCCTTCAGCTCTACCGCGAGGCCGGGGTTCGTGAACTTCCGGTAGGTGAAATACCAGGTCGTCGTCCCGCAACCGTCGCACACGCCGGGCACGCCGAGCGCGGCGCGCACCTGGACGGCGGCCTCGCCGAGGTGGACGCCGCCGAGCGATCGTCCCGGGACGAGCGTGCCGGCGTGCGGCAGCGAGCCGATCGCCGCTGCAACGGCGAGCACGGTCCTCATAGGCTTCGGAGTATGCCCCTCTGGCACGAGCTCGCCGGCCTCCAAGCGCGCATCGACGACTACACGACGAAGCGGCGCGAGCTCGCGCGCGACGGCTGGACGCGGGTGACGACGACGGTTGTGCTCACTGGAGCGGGCGAGCGCGGGGAGGGCGAAGACGTCACCTATGCCGCCGCTGCACACGACGACTTCCCCGAGGAGCTCATGCTCGCCGGCACGTGGACGCTCGACGACCTCTCCCGAAGGCTCGACGACTTCGAGCTTCCCGACTACCGGCGCTGGGCCTTCGAGAGCGCGGCGCTCGATCTCGCTCTCCGGCAGGCCGAGCTCTCGCTCGACGACGTCGTCGGCCGTCCATATCGTCCCGTTCGTTTCGTCGCCTCGACGCGCACCGACGTCGGGCCGTGGCTCGAGAACGATCCGGCGCTCGAGCTCAAGCTCGACGCGGGGAAGGACTGGGACGATGCGTTGATGCGCCGCCTCACCGCGCTCGATCGCGTGCGCGTCGTCGACCTCAAGGCGTATTACCGCGGGACGTCCGTCGACCTCGCCCCGGATCCGGCCTTCTATCGCGCGATCGCGGTGTCGTTCCCGGAGTCGGTCATCGAGGATGCGTGGCTCGAGGACGGATGCCTGGAAGCCCTGCGCGGCGCGGAAGGACGGTTGAGCTTCGACGCGCCGATCCACTCGCTCGCCGACCTCGACGCGCTGCCCATCGACGTGCGCTGGCTGAACGTCAAGCCGTCGCGCTTCGGCACGATTCGAAAACTCGTCGAGTGCATCGAGGCATGCGGTGAGCGCGGTATCCAGATGTACGGGGGCGGCCAGTTCGAGCTCGGGCGCGGCCGCGAGCAGATCCAGCGGCTCGCAAGCCTGTTCTACGCCGACGGCCCGAACGACGTCGCGCCGTCGGAGTACAACGCCGGCGGCCCGAATCCCCGGCTTCCGCGCAGCCCGCTGCCGCCGCCCGAGGGAGTCGGCTTCTGACTGCGGCTTAGCGGAATGCGTTTTCGCCGGTAAGCGCTTGGCCGACGACGAGGGTGTGCACTTCGTGTGTGCCTTCGTAGGTGAGCACGGACTCGAGGTTGTTCATGTGCCGGATGACCGGATACTCGAGCGTGATGCCGTTGCCGCCGAGGATCGTCCGCGCCGTCCGGGCGACCTCGAGTGCGCCGCGGACGTTGCCCATCTTCCCCATGCTGACGTGCTCGGGGCGCAGAGTTCCCTCGTCCTTCTTGCGGCCGAGATGCAACGCGACGAGCGACGCGCGGTTGATCTCCAGCGCCATCTCCGCGAGCTTCTGTTGCGTGAGCTGATACGCCGCGATCGGCTTCTCGAAGACGATCCGCTCCTTCGAGTAGTCGAGCGCCGCCTCGAAGCACGCGCGCGCCGATCCGACCGAGCCCCAGACGATGCCGAACCGGGCTTCGCTCAGGCACGAGAGCGGCCCGCGCAGCGACGAGACCTCGGGAAAGCGGTTCTCCTCCGGCACACGCACGTCGCGCAGGATGAGCTCGGACGTGACCGATGCCCGCAGCGACATCTTCTTGTGCATCTCCGGCGCTTCGAAGCCCGGCATGCCTCGTTCCACGAGGAAGCCGTTGATGTGGCCCTCGTCGGTCTTCGCCCAGACCACTGCGACGTCGGCGATCGATCCGTTCGTGATCCACATCTTCGTTCCGGTCAGGATCCAGTCCGATCCGTCGCGTCGCGCGTGCGTGCGCATCGCGGCCGGGTCGGAGCCGGCATCGGGCTCCGTCAGGCCGAAGCAGCCGATCGCGTCGCCCTCGTGCATCGGCGGCAGCCAGCGCTGCTTCTGCTCCTCGGTCCCCCAGCGCCAGATCGCGTACATCGCGAGCGATCCCTGTACCGAGACGAGGCTGCGGATGCCGGCGTCGCCGGCTTCTAGCTCCATGCACGTGAGCCCGTACATGACGGAGCTCGCGCCCGGCAGGCCGTAGCCCTCGAGGTGCATGCCGAAGAGGCCAAGTGCTGCGAGCTCCTTCGCGAGCTCGCGTGGGAGCTCCGCGCGCTCGAACCAGTCGCCGATGTCCGGAAGGATCCGCTCCCGGACGAACTTCCGCACCGTGTCGCGGATCGCGCGCTCCTCGTCGTCGAGCAGCGCGTCGATGGCGAGGAAATCTCGCGGGTCGAGCGTCGTCGGCTTCGCCGTTGTTGCCACATGCGGGATCCTAGTGCTAGTGCGCGGGCGAGAGGTGGGCGAGCGCCAGGTTCAACCAAGGCGCCGCGTATTGCTCCCACAGGCTCTGGTCGTGCCCGCCCGGGTAGGCGCGGAAGACGTGTGCGACTCCGTCCTCCGACAGCTCCTGATTCAGCGTCTCGTTCTCGGCGTAGAAGCGCCAGTCGCTACGGCCGACATAGAACGCGATGAACGTCTTCGTCGCCTGCAAGCTGCTCCGAACGGCCGGGAGCGTGCGGTGGACGTCGGCGCTCGCGTCGCGCGCGGTCGATCCGAGCTCGAGCGTGTGCGTCCCGGTCGGATCGGTGGGGTGGAAGTAGCCGCTCCACGATTCGACGACGGAAAACTCGTCGAGGTGATGCAAGGCGAGCTGCATCGCGCCGTAGCCACCGGCGGAGATGCCGATGAGCGCGCGGCCGGAACGCGAGCGGATCGTTCGGAATCGGGCATCGACGATGCGCGGGAGCTCGGACGCGATCGCCGTTCCCCAACGGTCGCCGGGGCCGTGGTCGAGATACTCCGGGTCGCTCTCGCCTGCTCGAGCGCCCTGTGGGACGACGACGATCGCCGGTCGGCTCGACGTGTCGAGCGCGCGCTCGACGAAGCCGAGCGACGTGTATGCGTACGGCGTGGACGGCAAGCCGTGTAGCACGTAGAGCACCGGGTAGTGCATCGCACCTCCGGTGTATCCGGGCGGAAGATAGATCTCGTAGTGGAGACGTCCGCCGATGGCAGCGGACTCGAAGCTCGTCTGGAGCCCACGGTGCGCCGCGGACGCCGCGGCAACGAGGGCCATCGCCGCCGCGCCTGCCAGGACGAAGGAAGCAGTCTTCATCGTCGATACGCAATCAGCGCGCAACGCGCGCTTAACACTGCCACGGTACACAAGGGTGCATGTGGCCCACCGGGGTCAAGCTCCCGAGTCCGGCCGCGTATGCCGGCGGCGCCGCCGCCCTAGCGGCGTTTCTCGCCGTCGGCCTGATCGGCGTGCGCGGGTACGTCGACAACTTCCTCCAGTACCGGGGCTTCGCTCCGCCGCAGGAGCCCGCCTTCGTCAGTACGCCCGGCACGACGGAGCGCATCCTCGTCTCGAGCCCTGCGCTCGGTGACCGCCGGCAGGAGGCATACGTCTATCTGCCGTCGGGCTACGCGTCGCATCCGCACCGCCGCTACCCCGTTCTCTACCTGTTGCACGGGTTCCCCGGCAGGCCGCTCGCCTTCCTCGAGACGGTGCAGATGGGCATCGTCGACGACGCGCTGTCGGTGAGCGGGTCCGCCCAGCCGCTCATCCTCGTCATGCCGTTCGGGTCGACGGACACGTTCACGGACGAAGAGTGGGTGAACGGCGTTCACTTCGGAAGCGGATGGGCGACGTTTGTCGCGCGGGATCTCGTGCGCGACGTCGACGCTCGCTTCCGCACGATTGCCGATCGCCGCGGCCGCGCGATCGGCGGTCTGTCCGAAGGTGGATACGGCGCGATCAACATCGCGCTCCATCATCTGCACGAGTTCTCGGTTGTCGAGTCCTGGTCCGGGTACGAACGGCCGGACAAGATCCGGTCGATCTTCGGATCGAGCCTGCGCGCTCTCGCCGCGAACGACCCACGTCGACTGCTGCCCCGTGTCGCTCCGTCGCTGCGGAAGCTCGGCACGTACTTCTGGTTCTACTCCGGCTCGACCGACCCCCTGCGACGGCAGAACGCCGCATTCGCACGGGAGCTCGCACGAGCTCGAATTGCGCATCGCTACTTCGAGGTGTACGGCGGACACAACTGGGCGATCTGGCGTGATAACGCACGCGCCGCCTACCTCATCGCGGCCGAGAGGCTCGCCCATGCGTAACGCGGCTCGCAGCGCAGTCGCTGTCGTACTCTCGCTCGTCGTCGTTCTCGCGGCGACCGGCTGGCTCTACGTCGCCCGCCCGATCGTCTCGGCACCCGGGCCGGTCGTCCATGACGCGCTCGCGCTCGACGAGCTCTCACGGCACGGCAGCGTGCCGCTCGTCCTCTATCTGCTCGTGTGGGGAGCCGCCGCGCTCCTGCTCGCAGCGCTCGCGCGCTGGGTCGGCGCAGAGCGGCTCACTGCCGGAGTCCTCCTCGGTGCAGGTGTGGGCGCATGGCTGTACCTCGTGAACGGCGTGTCCATCCTCGTCGTGCGACAGATCCCGGCGCACGACGCCTTTCACGCCGCGGCCGCGGAGCAGGCGGTCGTGATTCCCGCCGTCCTGGCCGGCATCGCCGGCGCGCTCCTCAGTCGCGCGCGGACGACGAGCGCGCCGCGGTCACGAGTCGTGCTCTCGTGGATCGTCGCCGGGGTAGGCCTGCTCGCCGCGGTGGACGGCACGTTCCCCGAGCATCGCCACTCCCTCGTTGCCGCGTTCGACGCCGCGCATGTGCACGGGCTCTCGAAGGCGCTCGTCGTGCCCCTAGCGCTCGCACTGATCGTGACGGCCCGAAGCCTCGCGCGCGGATCGAGGCGCGGCTGGCAGCTCGCCGTCGCGCTGCTCACGGTGCTCCTCGTGCTCCACGTCGAGCGCGGCTTCGACGACGGCGCGATCGTCACCGGTGTCGCTGTCGTCGCGCTGCTCGCCCGGCGGGCCGACTTCCGGCTTCCCGGCGATCCATCCGCGAGGCCGCGCGTCGCGGTGCAAGCGGCCGTGCTCGCGGGAGTGGTGGCCGTCTACGGCCTCGTCACGCTCTGGATCAACCGCCTGATGGCGGATCAGCCCTACAGCGTCGGGTTCGCGCTGCGCGTGACGGGGCGTGCGTTCGCCGGCCTGAGCTTCAGCGGGGCACACCACCTGAGCGGGCCGGTGGCCGAGTGGTTCCCGCTGTCGGTGTTCCTCCTCGGCGTCGGCGGGGCCGTCGTCGTCCTGCTCGAGTGGCTCGCGCCCTGGCGCTACCGCCTGCTAGGTGTTGCGCACGAGCAGGACGTCGTGCGCAGGCTCGTCACTGCGTTCGGCGAGGACACGCTCGCGCCGTTCGCGCTCCGCTCCGACAAGTCGTACTTCTTCGCGCGCGACGAGTCGGCTGTTCTCGCGTACCGTGTGATAGGCGGCGTCGCGATCGTGTCCGGCGATCCGATCGGACGGGCGGAGGCCCGGGAGCAACTCGTTCGTTCGTTCCGCGACTTCGCCCACCAGCGCGGCTGGCGCATCGCAGTGCTCGGCGCGTCCGAGCGCGACCTCTCGCTGTATCGCGCACTTGGATTGCGCGCGCTCTACCACGGCGACGAGGCCGTGGTCGAGACGGCGACGTTCTCTCTCGACGGCCGCGCGATTCGCAAGGTCCGCCAGTCGGTGCATCGACTCGAGCGGGCCGGCTTCGACGCGCGCGTGCTGCGGGTCGCCGACGTCGACGCAGCGTTGCGCAAGGAGCTGGAAGGCGTCGCCCGGGAATGGCGGGGGAACGCTCCGGAGCGCGGGTTCGTCATGGCCCTCGACGCCCTCTTCAGGCGCGACGACGACGACACCGTGTTCGTCGTCGGCTTCGACGGCCACGGACGGGCGAGAGGCTTTCTCCATTTCGCCGTCTGCCGGCCCGGCTCTGCGCTGTCCCTCTCGTCGATGCCTCGCGCCGGCGACGCGCCGAACGGCTTCACCGAGTGGCTCATCTGCGCCGCGATCGCCTGGGCGAAGGACGAAGGCTTCGACCGGGTCTCCCTCAACTTCTCACCGTTCGCGGCCCTCCTGTCGCCGGCAGGTGAGCTGAGCGCCGCGCAGCGTGTGCAGGCGGCCACGCTGCGGCGCATGAAGCCGTGGTTCCAGCTCGACAGCCTGCTGCACTTCAACCGGAAGTTCTTCCCGTCGTGGCAGCGCCGCTTCGTCGTGTACGAGCGGCGTCGTGACCTGCCTCGTGTCGGGATCGCAGCGCTCGCCGCCGAGGCGTATCTTCCGTTTCAGTGATCGCAGGCGGCCTCGCGCTCGCGGTCGCGTCGGCCGTCGCGATCGCGGGCGGCTACGCGCTCCAGCACTCTTCCGCGTCGCGGCTCCCGCCGCTGACCCTGCGGCGGCCGGTGCACTCGCTCATGCTGCTCGTGCGAAGCGGGCCTTGGCTCGTCGGCTTCCTCGCCGGAATCGGCGGCTGGGTGCTCTACGTCGTCTCGCTTCGCCTCGCGCCCCTGTCGCTCGTGCAAGCGGCGTCGGCCGGCGGCATCGGCGTTCTCGCGATCGGCACGCGCCCGAGCCGCGCCGAGCGTTTCGGCGTTGCAGCGGCGCTCGGTGGGCTCGTCCTCCTTGCGCTCTCCGTCGGATCGCATCCGCCGACCGGGCGCGGGACGGTCTTCGGCGTCGTCCTCTGGGTCGCGCTTTCGGGCGCAGCCGCGGCAGGGCTCGCGGCTCGTCCCAGCGCAGCGACGCTCGGCACGGCGGCCGGAATCCTGTACGCCGCCGGCGACGTCGCGACGAAGGCGGCGGTGCTCGGCGGCGCGCGGCTCGCCTTCGCACCCGTCGTGCTCGCCTGCCATGGGGCTGCCTTCCTCTGCATGCAGCTCGCCTTCCAGCGCGGCAGCCGCCTCGCGTCCGCCGGCCTCGCCGTGCTCTGGACGAACGCGCTCCCGATCGCCGCCGGGATGGCGCTCTTCTCCGAGACGCTGCCCGGTGGCCCGAGGGGCGCCCTCCGCATCGCCGCATTCGCGCTCGTGCTCGTCGGCGCGTTTGCCCTGAGCAGGCGCGAGGTACTATTGACTGACTAGTCAATCGACGCGGGAGTCGACGATGGTCAGCATCGAGCAGAGCACGGGCGTCTCGTTCGGGCTCACGGACGAGCAGAAAGCGCTGCGCGAGCTCGCGCGAGAATTCGCCGAGCATGAGATTCGCCCGCTCGAGCACGAGTGCGACGAGCACATGCGCCACCCGGCCGACGTCATTGCGAAGGCGCACGAGCTCGGTCTGATGAACCTCCACGTGCCGGAGGAGTACGGCGGCCCGGCGCTCTCAGCGTTCGACGGCATGCTCGTCGGCGAGGAGCTGTACTGGGGCTGCTCCGGGATCGGTACTTCGCTCACGGCGAACGGCCTCGGTTCCGGCCCGGTCATCGTCTTCGGAAGCGACGAGCAGAAGGCTGCATGGCTGCCGCCGCTGATCGAGTCACCGATCCTCTGCTCCTTCGGCCTCTCCGAGCCCGGCGCGGGCTCGGACGTCGCCTCGCTCAAGACGACCGCGGTACGCGACGGTGACGCGTACGTCCTCAACGGGTCGAAGACGTTCATCACGAACGCGGGCTACGCCGCGTGGACGGTCGTGTTCGCGAAGACCGACACGAAGGGCGGCGCGAAAGGGATGTCGGCGTTCATCGTCCCGATGGACGCGCCCGGCGTCGCGATCGAGCAGCACCTGGACAAGATGGGCCAGCGCGCGACCGACACGTCGGCGTTCGCGCTGCAGGACGTTCGCGTCCCGGTGGAGAACCGCCTCGGCGAGGAAGGCGACGGCTTCAAGATCGCGATGGCGACGCTCGACTTGACGCGCCCCGGCACGGCGATCGGCGCCGTCGGAGTCGCACAGGCCGCATACGACCACTCGGTCGCCTACGCCAAGGAGCGCGTCACGTTCGACATGCCGATCGCGATGCACCAGGCTGTCAGCTTCATGATCGCCGACATGGCGACGGAGATCGAGGCCGCGCGATTGCTGTGCTGGCAGGCCGCCTGGATGCTCGATCAGGGCCACGGTCGAAAGGCGACCTTGTATTCGTCGTTCGCGAAGCGCTTTGCCGCCGATACGGCGATGAAGGTCGCGACCGACGCCGTCCAGGTCTTCGGCGGCTACGGATACATCAAGGAGTACCCGGTCGAGAAGCTCATGCGCGACGCCAAGTTGTTCCAGATCTACGAAGGCACCTCGCAGATCCAGCGTCTCGTGATCGCGAAGGAAATATTCTTGCCGCGTGACGATTGAGATCGATCTCTCCGGCCGGGTCGCGTTCGTCACCGGCGGCTCGCGCGGCCTCGGCCGTGCGGATGCGCTGACGCTCGCCCGCGCCGGAGCCGACGTCGTCGTCGCCGACCTGCTCGTCGAATCCCAGCTGTCGGAGGAGACCGACCGCTACGGGTCGCTCGCAACGGTGGCGCGCCAGCAGGGCCTCGTGCACACCGAAGAGACGGTGCGCGACATCGAAGCGATGGGGCGGAGGGCGCTCGCCGTCCGCTGCGATGTCACCGACCGCGGCGAGGTCGATGCGGCAGTCGCGCGCACCCTCGAGGAGCTCGGCTCGATCGACATCCTCGTGAACAACGCGGGCACGCTCGACCACGTCGCTCAGTTCCACGAGCAGTCTCCGGAGCTCTGGGAGCGCGACCTGCGGGTGAATCTCACCGGCGCTTTCAACTGTGCGCAGGCGGCGTGGCCGCATATGGAGGAGCGCGGCTGGGGGCGGATCGTGAACATGGCCTCGGTGGCCGGCACGCTCGGTGGCTTCGGACAGGCGAGCTATTCGACGACCAAGGCGGGATTGCTCGGCCTGACGAAGACGCTGGCGATGGAGGGCGGACGCCACGGGATCACCTGCAACGCGATCGTCCCCGGTGTCATCGGAACCGAGGCGTTCGAGATGGCGAACACGGCGATGAACGAACGGATCGTCAGGCGAACGGCCCTGCGGCGCCCGGGCGAGCCGCAGGAGATCGCGAACGTCGTCACGTTCCTCTGCTCCGACCTCGCTGCGTACGTGACCGGCGTCGAGCTGAACGTCAGCGGCGGCGTCGAGCTCTTCGTCTTTTAAGTGCGCAGCACCTCCAACTGACCCGGAGGGGGCTACCATCGCCGGGATGCGCTGGAGGGTCGCGGTTTCCTTGCTGGTCATCGTCACGGCCGGCGTCGTCCTCGGCCTCGTCTTCGCCGGATCTCCGACGACGCTTGCAGAAGGCGTCCGGATCGACGGCATCGACGTCGGCGGGCTGGAAGTCGCACAGGCGCGCGCGGTGCTCGAGGGCAAGGCCTCGGCCCTTTCGTCGAGGCCGGTCGTGTTCGCCGCAGGCAGCCGTCGATTCGCGATCCGCCCCGCCGAGCTCGGAGTCGAGTCCGACTGGGGCGCGGCGGTCGAATCCGCCCAGCGCCAGGGCGGCGGCTTCGCGCCGCTGCGCGGCTTCAAGCGATTGGGAGTCGACGTCTTCGGCGCCGACGTGACGCCGTCGACGAGCGTCCTCACCGGTGCGCTCCAGTACGAGCTCGACCGGATCGGTGCCGCAGTCGACCGGCAGCCGCGGGACGCCTCGCTGAGCCTGCACGGGACGCGCGTCCTCCTGCTGCCTGCGCAGCCGGGACTGACGCTCGACCGGGGAGCTGCCGCCACGCTCGTCGTGCACGAGCTCGCAGGGCTCGACCGTTCTTCGCTGCCCGTGCAGCTGCCGATGCGCGTCACACCGCCGCGCGTCCGCGCGGCCTCCCTTCAGCGAGCGGCGCGCCAGGCGCGCATCGCACTTTCGGGCCCCGTCCATCTCGTCGTCGGGCCGACGAGGTTCGTCCTCAGTCCCGCAAGGCTCGCCCCGCTACTCCTGCTCCCGTCCGGCGGACGATCCTCGCTGGCGATCGGAGGCCCCGCGGCAGATACGTGGCTGCGGAAGCTCGGCGCGCACGTCGAGCGAAAGCCGTCGAACGCGACCTTCGCCGTCGACGGGCCGAAGGTGCGACTCGTTCCCGATCGCCCGGGCGTGCGCCTCGACGCCGTCGGCGCCGCCGACGCGGTGCTCGCGGCCGCGCTCAAGCGCCTGCCCGAGCGACGGGTCGCGACGCTCCCGGTCGAGACGGCGCCTGCGACGCTCACCGAAGCGAAGGCGCGCGCGATGGGCATCGTCGGCCTCGTCTCCTCGTACACGACCGTGTACGGCGGCGTTCCGAACCGCATCCACAACGTGCAGCTCGTCGCCCACCTCGTCAATGACAAGTTGATCGCGCCCGGCGCAGAGTTCTCGTTCAACAAGACGACCGGCGAGCGGAACGCGGCCAAGGGATTCCTCGTCGCCCCCGTGATCGTGAACGGCGAGGTCACGACCGGTCTCGGCGGCGGCGTGTGCCAGGTCTCGACGACAGTGTTCAACGCCGCGTTCGAGGCGGGCCTGAAGATCACGGAACGGACGAATCACGCCTTGTACATCAGCCACTACCCGCAGGGGCGCGACGCGACCGTCAACTACCCGGATGTCGACCTGCGCTTCGTCAACGACACCAGCCATTGGCTGCTGCTTCGGACGTTTGTCGGGTCGTCGTCGTTGACGGTCAGCTTGTACGGCACGCCCACCGGTCGAAAGATCGTGAGCACGACGGCGCCGCTCGTCGCGCACGGGAAGGTCAAGGTGAAGAAGACCGTCGACCGGACGCTCGCGCCGGGCGAGCAGGTCGTCGACGATCCCGGCGAGCCCGCCCTCACGACGAGCGTCACGCGCGATGTGTACGCCTCGAACGGGAAGCTGCTGTACCACGACGTCTGGTACTCGTCGTACCGCGCGTCGCCTGAGCTCGTTCGAATCGGCCCGAAGAAGAAGAAGCCGAAGCCGGCCGCCGCGACTACGCCTCGGCCGACCGGATAGCGTCGGCCAACCACGCAGGCACGCGTAGGGGCCGGAAGGTCTTCCCGTCCACGCATGCATGCGCGGTCCAGCCCTCCGCGATCTGCGGCCCATCTGTGCGGACGATCTCGTACTCGTAACGGAACCGGGCGCCGCGAAGGCCGACACAGCGCGTGTACACGTCGAGCTCGTCGTCGAAGCGCGCCGGGACGCGATAGCGGCAGTAGGACTCGAGCACGAGCGCCTCGATCCCGTGGTCACGCAAGGCCTGGTAGCCGCCGGCGAACTCCCGGAGATACTCGACGCGCGCCACCTCGAACCACACCGGGTACGCGGCGTTGTGCGCGATTCCTTGCGCGTCGGTGTCCGCGAAACGCACACGAACCCGCGTCGAGAACGAGAATCCCTCCATGCGCCAACTCTACGGCGTCGAATCGCTCGCAGAGCTCGTGCGAACGCACGGGCCGTGCGTCGTCCTGACCGGAGCCGGCATCAGCACCGAGTCGGGCATCCCGGACTTTCGATCGCCGACGGGCATCTGGCGACGTTACGACCCGATGCAGTACGCGACGATCGACGCCTTCCACGCGACGCCGGCGAAGGTGTGGGACTTCTACGGGAAACGACTCGCCGCGCTCGCCGAGGCGGAGCCGAACGACGGCCATCGTGCGCTCTCGGAGCTCGAGCGTCGCGGATGGGTGGAAGCGGTAATCACCCAGAACGTCGACGGTCTGCACGCGCGGGCAGGCTCGCGGCGTGTGGTCGAGGTGCACGGCTCGATCCGCACGGCGAGCTGCCTCGAGTGCGGCACGACGGTTTCGTCCGAGGAAGCGATCGCGCTGCTGCCGGTGCCCGGCTGCCCGAGCTGCGACGCCGTGCTGAAGCCCGACGTCGTCATGTTCGGGGAGCTCCTGCCCGAGGCCGCGATCGGCCGCGTGACCCGGCTTGCCGCCGAAGCGGGGCTGATGCTCGTCGTCGGCTCCTCGCTCGAAGTCTTCCCGGTCGCGGGTCTGCCACTCGAGACGCTGGCGGCCGGCGGACGGCTCGCGATCGTGAACCGCGGCGAGACGCAATTCGACGAACGCGCCGACGTCGTCATCGACGACGGCGCAGGAGCGACGCTCGCCGCCCTCGCGCGCTTGCTACCCGAGCGGCTGGAGTGATGCCGCGAAGATCCCCTCGTGGAATCGCGTGCCGGTCGGCGCGATCGCGAGTGCGAACACCGGTACGACGCGACCGGTGGCAAACGCGGTGGCGAAGTAGTCGCCGACCATCCGTCCCTCAGCCTGCGGCACCCATGTCATCTGCATCGGCTCCGCGTCGAGCTGGAGCGGCTTCGTCCAGCTCTGGCCCCCGTTTCCCGATTGGAGGAATCCGATGCCGAGCGCGCATGCACGTGCTGCGCACGAGCGCGGTGTGAAGTACGCGTAGACGAGCGCGATGTGGCCGGACTGCGTCGGGTCGGCGCCGACCCCGGGAATCATGGCGTCGAGCGTCGACGAGACCGGAGCGATTGGGACCCGCGCCGGCGGCGACCACGTGATGCCGTCGAACGACGTCGAGAGCACCACGTCGTTCGCGGTGCACGACGCACGGAATCGGCAGTCGGCCCAGGTCGCGTACAGCTCTCCGGCGGCGTCGACCGTCATCGACGGAAGCGAGATCGCGCGCATGGGCGTGTTGTTCGCCGAGGTCAGGGTGGCGAGCGTCGTGCGCGTGAACGTCGCACCGCCGTCGGTCGACCGGAGGCTCTCGATCGTCCCCGTCAACGCCTGCTCGCCCGCGTAGTTCCCCGCGATCGTGACGAGCGTGCCGTCGGGGAGGACGGCGGGCTGCGTGCCGACGAGGACGCCGGTCGCGCGAACCGGCGTCGACCACGTCAGGCCGCCGTCGTCACTCGACTGGCTGACGGTGATGTTCTTGTCGTCGTCGGTGTAGAGGGCGTAGCACCGTCCGCGAAAGGGGCTCGTCGCGCCGTTGTCGCAGTCGATCCACTCCTTGTCGAGCGCAGGGCCGGTCGCCGCGGTCACGGGCGCCGACCAGTGCAGCCCGTCGCTCGAGTGCGCGACCATGACGCGCGTCCCGCCTTGCTCGATCGTCAACGTCGAGATGAGCCAGACGGCGTGTGCGACGTCATAGGCGACGCTCGGGTCGGATGCGGCGCGCTCCGGTCCCGGCGGGCTCGACTCGACCGTAACGGAGGGAAGCAGGCCGCGCGTCCACGTCCGGCCGGAGTCGTTCGACACGGCGAAGCCGATGAAGGATGCGCCGCCGCTCGCGAAGCGGCCGACCTGGTAGGCCGCCACGACCGTCGTGCCCCATGCAGCGTCCGCCGGCTCGACCGCGGTCTCGTGCTGGCTCGCCGGATTCGTCGACGGATCGACCGAGAGGCGCCGCGACACGACCTGGCAGTTCGCCGCGACCGAGTCGCCGAGGTCCGCGGCGACGACGTTGAAACCACCACCGCAGTCGACGTGGTCCTTCCCGCCCCAGGCGGCCTGGATGAAGTCGTTCCCCGGGCCGCCGAGGAGCCGGTCGGGCGCGGGCGTCCCGAGGACGATTCCACCGTGCTTCGGCGCATGGATGGTGGCGGCAGCCGCCGGCGCGACGAACACGAACACGAGCACGATCAGCAGGCGGCGCATCGAGTCGGCAGCGTAACCGGGGCTTTCGTACACTGTCGTGCGTGGCCGACGAGAAGCGCAACGACCTGCTCGGAAAGCTCGCGGAGCTGAGCGAGGAGGCGATCCACCGTCTGCAGGACGCGCCGGGCGGCGACCGGCTGGTCGGGACGATGAACACGATGCGCGACCGGGTCGACGAGCTCCAGCGCCGCGTGCGCGGGATCGACGAGCTCGAAAAGCGGCTCACCGCGCTCGAGGGGAAGGTCGACAAGCTGGCGAAGGACGCCGGCCCCGCGACATCGAGCCGGAGCGCAAAGACCAAGTCGTAGTGAGCAGTGCCCCGGCGAGGAGCAGTCCGCCGGCGATGTCCGAAGGGACGTGCAGCGCGCCGAGCTCGATCATCGCGATCGAGCCGAGCGCCCAGACGAGCGCCCATGCTGCGATCCGCGGCCAGGCAGCCGCCACCGCGGCAGCGACGAGCACCGTGCGGAGGGTGTGACCGCTCGGGAACGAGTTGTCGAATGCGGCGACGTGGAGCCCGTGCGCATAGAGCGCCGGCCGCGTCAGCGCTTCCTTCGTGATCTCCTCGACGACGTTGCCCGCGATGAACGCGCCCGCGAGCAGGACAGCGTCGCGGTTCCGCAGGGCGAGGCAGGCGGCCGCGACGATCGCGCTCGCGACGAGGAATGCGGCCGGCACGGTGACGACGTTCGTGACTACCGCTACGGCGCCGTGCCACGACGCGTTCCACAGCGGCACGAGTGCGTCGACGAGCGTCGGCTTGCCGCCGGTGAAGCGCGCATCAGGCATCGCGTTCGTCATCGCCCAGCGGTCGAGGCCCGTCAGGTCGCCCGCGGAGACGAGGCCCGCGAGCGTCGCGAACGCCGCAGCGCAAGCTGACGCTGCAGCGCTAGCGCGGGACACGCACCCGCAGCGCGCCCGGCACGATCTCGAAGCGCGCCGGCGTCGTTCCCACCTGCTCGCCGTCGAGCTCGATCGGCAAGGTCTCGGCGCCGTCGACCGCGACGACGCGCGCACGCGCGAGCTCGACTTTCGGATGGCCGAGATGCTTCCCGCGATAGAGCTTCGGCGCCGTCGTTGCGAAGTCGAGCTTCGTCACGTCGCCGATCATCAGGACGTCGAAGAGGCCGTCGTCGGGGCTCGCCTCCGGCGCCAGCCACATCGACCCGCCGTGGTACTGCCCGTTGGCGACGATCACGTCGTGCATCCGGGCCGACCGGCGTACGCCGTCGAGCTCGACGGCGATGACGGTGTTCTGCCATGCAAGGAACACGCGCACGAGCGCGTAGAAGAAGGTCGCCTTGCCTCCGAGTGCCTTCGACATTCCGTTCGCCCGCTGTGCGACGGCGGCGCTCATGCCGACGCTTCCGACGTTGACGACGTATCGCTCCTCGTCGCCGCCGCCCCACGTCCGGTAGTTGACGCGTCCGACGTCGATCGACCGCGTGCGTCCGTCGACCGCCGTGCGAACGGCGTCGTCGAAGCTCGTGGGGATGCCGTACGTCCGGCCGAAGTCCATGCCGGTTCCGAGCGGGATCGTCGCCAGCTCCGGTCCGCCGCCGGCGCGCATGAGCCCGGTCACGGTTTCGTTCAGCGTCCCGTCGCCGCCGACGGCGACGACGAGCTCGGCCCCCTGGCGCGCCGCGCGCTCCGCGAGCTCGACGATGTGCCCGGGCCGCTCCGAGAAGAAGGTCTCCCCGGTCAGACCGAGACGTGCGGCGCGATGTGCGAGCTCGGGCCAGCGCTTGCCGGTGGCGCCGTTGTCCGACGCCGGATTCACCAAGAAAACGGTGTTAAGCAGTGGTGACCGTCGCGAGACCGACGCGCGTCATGCGGTCGACGGCGGCCTTCAGCTCGTCGTCGCTGATGCGCGTGAACTCGCCCTCGACGACGATATCGCTGACGGTGAGGAGACATCCCGCCTGCACCTTGCGTAGCGCGCCGAGCGTGAACAGGATCGCCGCCTCCATCTCGACGCCGAGGATGCCGCGGTCCGACCAGCGCTGGTACTGGCCCCCGTCCGGGTTGTAGAAGACGTCGCTCGAGACGACCGGGCCGACGTGGATCGGCTGGCCGAGCTCCTTAGCCGCATGTACCGCTTCGTGCACGAGCTCGAAGCTCGCCGTCGGGCAGTGCGGCTCGCGCACGTACGTGAAGGTCGTGCCGTCCTGGGGCACTGCGCTGATGGCGACGATCATGTCGCCGAGCTGGTGATGCGGTTGCAGGCCGCCGCAGGTGCCGACGCGGAGGATCTTCTTGCAGCCGAGCATGACGAGCTCCTCGATGACGATCGCGGCAGAGGGGCAGCCCATGCCAGTTGCCTGCACGGAGACGGGCTTGCCCTCCCACGTTCCGCGAAAGCCGAGCATGCCCCGCTCCCAGTTGGTCTGCACGACGTCGTCGAGGTATGTCTCGGCGATGTACTTGGCCCGAAGCGGATCTCCGGGGACGAGGACCGCCTCGGCGTAGTCCCCGGGCTCGGCGCGAACGTGAATCGGCATGGCGCCAACCCTAACCCGTGGGATGATCGACGCCGTGGTTGCCGTCGACCCGACGCTCGACGAGATCCTCGCCTTCTGCGCGGAGGAGCCCGTTGAACGTGTCTTCCTCGAAGACATCGCGCGTCGCGGCCTGGGACGGTTCTCGGCACTCGCCGCGCGCGGCAGGCTGTCCGCGCTCTGTCACGTCGGCGCGAACGTCGTGCCCTCCGGAACCGGCTGTGCGGCGTTCGCGTCCGCAGCCGTGCGCGGCCAGCCGCGCATGATCATCGGCGAGGAGCGCGCGGTCGACGAGCTGTGGGCGGAAGCGGAGCCCGTCATGCCCCGGCCCCGCGACGACCGGCCCGGCCAGCCCGTGTACGTGCTCGACGAGCCGCCTGAGGCGGGGGATACCGGCCTGCGACGCGCGACGCTCGCCGACCTCGACCGGCTCGTGCCCGCGTGCGCGGCTGCGCACGCGGAGGAGATCGGCATCGATCCGCTGCGCCGCGATCCGGAGGGCTTCCGCTGGCGCACGCGCATGCAGATCGAGGACGGACGTTCGTGGGTGTGGCTCGACGACGGCGTCATCCGCTTGAAAGCGGAGGCGTCGGCGTGGACGCCGAACGCCGTGCAGCTGCAGCAGGTGTGGGTCGACCCGCAGTCGCGGAACCGCGGCGACGCTCAGCGCGGCATGCGCGACCTCTGCCGGCTCCTGCTCGCGCGCGTCCCGACGGTCTGCCTGTTCGTCCGGCCGGAGAACGCCGTCGCCATGCACGTGTACGAGGCGATCGGCATGCGGCGCACGATCACCTACCGTTCCCTGATCTTCTGATGCTGCTCGAGCGAATCGAAGCGTTCATCCGCACGCAGGACCTGATCGAGCCCGGTGCGGACGTGTGTTGCCTCGTCTCCGGCGGCCCCGACTCGACATGCCTGTGGCACGCGCTCGGCGGTCTCGGCTACAGCGTCTCGGCGGTCCACGTGAATCACAAGTTGCGCGGCTCGGAGTCGGACGAAGACGCGCGCTTCTGCGCCGACGTGCTCGGCGCCGACGTCGTCGAGCTCGATGGACACGAACTCAGCGAGGCAGAGCTGCGCGAGCAGCGGTACTCGGTCGCGCGAGACCGGCTACGCGCGACGGGCCATACGGCGTCCGACCAGGTGGAGACGATCCTGTACCGCCTCGCGTCCCGCGGCGCGGCCACGGGCATGGCACCCTCGCGACCGGACGGCGTCGTGCATCCCCTGCTCGACGTCTGGCGCGGCGAGACGAAAGCGTACTGCGAAGCGGAAGGGCTCCCGTTCCGCGTCGACCATTCGAACGCCGACACGAAGCGCGGCCTGATTCGCGACGAGATCCTGCCGCTCCTCCGCCGGCTCCATCCGCACGCGGACGCGAACATCCTGCGCGCGCTCGACACGCGCGAGACGTTGCCGCCGCAGCTGGCGGAGCTCCTTGCCTCCGCCGCAGGTTCCCGGCGCGTCGATCTCGGCGGCGGCGTCATGGCCGTGCGCGAGTACGACCGGCTCTGGATCGAGCAGGGCCCCGTCGAGCTGAAGGGCGAGGTGCGGTGGGGCGGATGGGTGATCCGGTCCCGCGCGGAAGGGCTTAAGGTACGGGGGTGGCGTGCCGGCGACCGGCTCGCCGGTCGCAGCAAGAAGATCCAGGACGTATTCGTGGACGCCAAGATCCCCCGTTCCGAGCGCGAGGCATGGCCGCTCGTCGTGCGAGGGGACGAGGTTGTCGCGATTCCCGGCATCGTCGAGCATCCGGACGTGGACGTTGAGCGCGACTGAGCTCGAGAAGGCGGTAGCCGAAGTTCTCATCGAGGCGGACGCGCTGCAGCAGCGCGTCTCCGAGCTCGGCGAGGAAGTCTCCGCCGACTACGCGGGCCGCGACCTGCTCCTCGTCGGTGTCCTCAAGGGCGCCGTGTTCTTCATGGCCGACCTCATGCGGCACCTGACCATCCCGTGCGAGATCGACTTCATGGCCATCTCGAGCTACGGCGACTCGACCGACTCATCCGGCGTCGTGCGGATCCTCAAGGACCTCGACATCAACATCGAGGGACGCCACGTGCTCGTCGTCGAGGACATCATCGACTCGGGTCTCACGCTCTCGTACCTCATGCGGAACCTCGAGGCGCGCGAGCCCGCCAGCCTCGAGGTCTGCGCGCTCCTGACGAAGCCGGAGCGCCGGGAGATCGACGTGCCGGTGCGCTACGTCGGCTTCGAGATCCCGAACCGCTTCGTCATCGGCTACGGGCTGGACTTCGCCGAGCGGTACCGGAACCTGCCGTACGTGGGCGTCCTCGATCCCGCACGAATCCAGGGAGAGGCCTAAACCCGTAAAAGGGGCGTAACCCCAGGGCGCGAAAGCCCGATAACTACCTAGACGCTGGTACCCTGCCGGGGAGGCTCCTCCCGTGAATCGTTTCTTCCGCAGCGCGCTTTTCCCGCTGATCATCATCGCAGCGCTCGTCTGGCTGGCCTTGCAGACGCTCGGAAGCCACGGGACGAAGACGACGCCCCAGACCACCTCGTGGGTCTACCAGCAGATCCGGAACCACCCGAGCTCGATCGCCGGCGTCTCGGTCGACCCGAACAAGCAGTCGCTGACGCTGACCTCGAAGGCGGGGCAGAAGTACAGCGTCCATTACGCGAATCCGCAGTCCGAGGCGGCGATCGAGGAGACGATGCTCTCCCACAACGTCGCCTTCAACTCGAAGGGCGTGGGCGGGTCGCCGTGGTGGTCGATCCTCACGAGCCTCCTGCCGTTCGTCCTCCTGTTCGGCTTCTGGATCTTCCTCATGAACCAGGTGCAGGGCGGCGGCTCGAAGGTGATGAGCTTCGGCAAGTCGCGCGCGAAGCGGATGACGCCGGACTCGCCGAAGATCGGCTTCAAGGACGTCGCCGGCGTCGACGAGGCCGTCGAGGAGCTGCAGGAGATCAAGGAGTTCCTCGAGAACCCGAAGAAGTTCCAGGCGCTCGGCGCGCGCATCCCCAAGGGTGTGCTGCTGTACGGGCCTCCCGGCACCGGCAAGACGCTGCTCGCGCGCGCAGTCGCAGGCGAGGCGGGCGTCCCGTTCTTCTCCATCTCCGGCTCCGACTTCGTCGAGATGTTCGTCGGCGTCGGCGCCTCTCGTGTCCGTGACCTGTTCGAGCAGGCGAAGCAGGCGTCCCCGTGCATCGTCTTCATGGACGAGATCGACGCGGTCGGCCGTCATCGCGGCGCCGGCCTCGGCGGCGGCCACGACGAGCGCGAGCAGACGCTGAACCAGCTGCTCGTCGAGATGGACGGCTTCGAGATGAAGGACAACATCATCCTCATCGCGGCCACGAACCGCCCCGACATCCTCGACCCGGCGCTCCTGCGCCCGGGCCGCTTCGACCGGCAGATCGTCGTCGACCGGCCCGACCGCATCGGCCGCCGCAAGATCCTCGAGGTGCACACGAAGGGCAAGCCGCTCGCGCCGGAGATCGATCTCGACACGCTCGCCTCCGGCACGCCGGGCTTCACCGGCGCCGACCTCGCGAACCTCGTCAACGAAGCGGCGCTGCTCGCAGCGCGCCGCGGCAAGAAGATCATCGAGCAGGACGAGCTCGAGGAAGGGATCATGCGCGTCATCGCCGGGCCGGAGAAGAAGGCCCGCCTGCTCTCGGAGCACGAGCGCAAGATCACGGCGTATCACGAGATGGGCCACGCGCTCGTCGGTCACTATCTCGAGCACACGGATCCGATCCACAAGATCACGATCGTGTCGCGTGGCCAGGCGCTGGGCCTGACGATCTCGCTGCCGACCGAGGATCGCTACCTGACGACGCGTACCGCGCTCATGCATCAGATGGGGATGACGCTCGGCGGCCGTGCGGCAGAGGAGATCGTCTTTCACGAGGTCACGACCGGCGCGGCGAACGACCTCGAGCGCGTCACCTCGACGGCGAAGTCGATGATCATGCGCTTCGGCATGAGCGAGAAGCTCGGCCCGCGCGTGCTCGGCCGCAGCCACGACATGCCGTTCCTCGGACGCGACTACGGCGCCGAGGCGGACTATTCCGAGGAGATCGCGCGCGAGATCGACGACGAGATCCGCCGTGTGATCGAGGAGGCGCACGAGCTCGCGCTCTCCGTCCTGCGCGACCACATGGACGACCTGCACCGCGTCTCGCAGATCCTCATCGAGCGCGAGACGATCGACAAGGATCAGTTCGAACGGCTGCTCGCGGGCGAGGAGGAGGAGACGGTGTTTCCCGAGGAGGCTGCCGCGCCCGAGCTGCCGCAGCCGCAGGAAGAGCCGAAGCGCGAGCGCAAGCCGCGGCCGCGGCCGTTCCCGATCCCGGGAGCGACCATGCAGCCGCCGCCCGACCCGGCTAAGTCCTGATCGAAATCTCCTGCGAGGCATGCGGCTGGCTGGCCGTAACGAGCCAGCCGATTCACCACGTCTGGGCCGAGCACGAGGCCGGGTGTCCCGCCGTCGGCGGCGCGGTGCGCCACCTCCCGGACTTGCCGCCGATGCCGGTGCGCCTTCCGGAGGTGAACGCGTGCCGGCACCGGCTCGTGCGCCGCCAGATCGCCGTCACGGCGGCAGGCGTGAAGCGCTACGCGGTCGTGTGCGAGCTGTGCGGCCGGCGCGTCGACGCTTCGTGACCGCGGCCTAGGCGACGCCTGCGGGGGCTTGCTCGGTGTCGTCGCGTTCGAGGACGAACACCTCGACGGAGATGTCGGGGTCGAGGCTGACCTGTGAGAGAAACGCTCGGACCTTGCGGCCGCTGATCTCCTCGACGGTTGTTACGAAGCGTGTCTCCATCGCCCGCTGGAAAGCGAGGCGTGCCTCGCGAACGGCTCCGGTTTCGCCGCCCTCGATCAGCGTCCGTTCCACCTGGATGAACGAGTTTTCGAGGAAGCAGATGATGTGGTCGTATCCGACGACGGTGCGGACGCTTTCGGGGCCGCGGCCGTAGTGGTCGCTCTGGAGCTTGGTGATCGCGTTCGAGATCGCCTGGGCGCGATGCCTGCTTCGGCCGTCGTTGCTCGACATTCCGGGCTCGCTTCCTCCGCTCCTTGGAGAGTGAGCACCCGGAAGGAAGTGAAGGAGCGAAGCTGAGGCGACCCGGCGGGCGTCGTGAGGTGCTCACGGACACTACTCGCTCCGCACGAGGCCGTGTTATCGATACGGGAAACGGTGGTATAAGTCGTGGTGCTTCGGCGCTGGGGCGGCTTCCCCGTCGCAGCGCAGGAGCTGGATTCATAGCGGTGGTGCGACGCCAGTCCGCTGGGTGGCTGGTCTCGAGTCCCCGTCTTCGGTTGGTCTCCGAGGATGGAAGGGGGTTTCGTGCGCCACTTGCAATCTTGCGGCCATCGCGGCCACCGACGGGTCTGTGTAGGAGCATGCGCGGGGGTTGGGCGTGGCTAGCGGGATGAAGGAGCTCGCCGTCCGCCAGATGTTGTTCCGCGAGGCGAACGAGAACATCGCGAGGGTCGCCGGTCGCCTTGCCGGCAGCGGGTACCAGGTGTTCATCTGCGAGTGCAGCAACACGGGGTGCACCGAGGCGCTTGAGCTCACATCCGAGGAATACGAGGCCGTCCGCGCGCACGGGGCGCGCTTCCTCGTGGCACCCGGGCACGAGCAGGACGAGGTCGAGCGCGTCGTCGTCGGCAACGGCCGCTACCTCGTCGTCGAGAACATCGGCGAGGCCGCAGACGTCGCGCTGGCCGACGACCCCCGCCACGCATGAGCGCCCGTGCCAAACCGCAGCCGGCGAGCGACGACGGCGCGCCGGATACCCGGCCCAAGCTGCTCTTCTTCTACACGGAGAGCTCCGGCCGCTCGCGCCGCGTCGAGGGCTACCTCGCGCAAGTCCTGCAACGGCGCAGAAACCATGACACCTTCCAGATCCACCGAATCGACGTCGAGACTCACGCCGACCTCGCGCAACGCTGCGGCGTCGACAATCACCCCGCCCTCGTGATCGTCGAAAACAATCGGGTCGGCGCCCGCATCGAGCAGCCGCGGGGCTGCAAAGAGATCGAGAAGGCGCTTGCCGCCTGGCTCCGCTGACACCGAAACCGGGCCTTCGCGAGCAGCTCAACTAGCATCCCTCGACCATTCCATCGCAGACTGGAGCAATCGAAGAGCGCTTCCCACGACCGTCTGTGATGGGCGTCGTCAACGTCACGCCCGACTCGTTCTCGGACGGCGGCGTGCATCTCGATCCGGACACGGCGGCCGCTGCTGCCCGCCGCATGGTCGAAGAGGGAGCTGCGATCGTGGACGTTGGCGGCGAGTCCACGCGGCCCGGTTCCGACGGCGTCTCGGCCGAGGAGGAGCTTCGCCGGATCGTCCCGGTTCTCGAGCGTCTCGAGCGCAGCGTCCCGATCTCCATCGACACCGCGAAGGCGGATGTCGCGCGCCGTGCGATCGAGCTCGGCGCAGAGATGGTCAACGACGTCACTGCGCTCCGCGCCGACCCCGATCTCGCGGGCATCGTCGCCGACAGTGGCGTCTACCTCTGCCTCATGCACATGCAGGGCGAGCCTCGCACGATGCAGCTCGATCCCCGCTACGACGACGTGGCCTCGGAAGTCGCCGCGTTCCTCGAGGAGCGGCTGGCGTTCGCGGTCGCGCAGGGCGTCGCCGAGACGGCCATTTTCCTCGACCCCGGCATCGGCTTCGGAAAGACGGTCGAGCACAACCTCGAGCTGATCCGCCGGCTCGACGTGCTGCTCGCGCTCGGCCGGCCGGTCCTGATCGGCATCTCGCGCAAGAGCACGCTCCGACGGCTCGGCGCCACCGATCTCGTGAGCGGGAGCGTCGCTGCTGCGGTGACCGCGTACGAGCACGGCGCGACGATCGTCCGCGCGCACGACGTCGCGCCGCACGTCGAGGCGCTGAACATCGCCAAGGCGTTCGCGTGATCGTCGTCGAGCTGCGCGGCCTCCGGGTGTTCGGGCATCACGGCGTCCATACGGCAGAACGGGAGAACGGACAGGACTTCCTCTTCGACGTCGACCTCGAGGTCGACGAGCGCGGCTCTTCCGACCATCTCGAGGACGCGGTCGATTACGTCGCGGTCGCGCGCACCGTGCGCGAGATCTCGGACGCGCACGCGTACTCGCTCATCGAAGCGCTCGCCGTCGCAGTCGCCGACGAGTTGCGCGCCAGTTTCGGAGTCGATCGCGTGTCGGTTCGGGTGACGAAGCCGGCAGTGAAGCCCGCGGGCCTCGAGGGCACCGCGTCGGTCAGTGTGACGCGGCCTTGACGCTCAGGAGGTAGGTCGCGCCGGGCGAGCGGCCGGTGAGGATGACTTCGGCGTACGCATAGCGCCCGACGGCGCCGCCGGTGATCGACTTCCCTGCGAGGTCGCGTTTTCTCAACGCCGGCGGCTCGTCGACGGTGATCGTCTTCGGCCCCCAGATGCGCGCGGCGGCGTCGTCCTGTGACGCGATCGAGACGCGCACCGTTCGATGAGCGGGGACCCAGATGCGGTAGACGTCGCGCGGGTCCTCAGCCTGGAGCAGGGTGCCCTCGATCCGCTCCGACGTCTTCGCCGCGGTAGTCAATGGCGGCTCGCCGCTCGAGAAGAAGAGTCCGGGCTTGACCTGGGCGATGTCGTCGTTGGGTTCTCCCGGATCGGCCGGCGGCGTCGGCAATGCGAGCGCTGCCGCCACGTCGACGACGCCGTAGCCCGTCTTCGCGTCGAAGCGCTGGGGGCCGGAGGGACGCGCGCTCTCGCGAAGGATGGCGGCGACCTGTGATGCGGTCAGTTTGGGGCGCGCAGTCCAGAGCCAGGCCGCGGCCGCGCTGACGAGCGGCGCCGCGAAGCTCGTCCCCGCAAGACCGCTCGAGATGCCGCTCGGGTCGTGCGAGAGCGGCACGGCCGCGCTCATGTCCGTCCCCGGCGCCGCGAGGTCGACCCAGGCCCCGGAGCTGGAGAAGGGGAGTGCGGTGCCCTGCTCGTCGGTGGCGCCCACGGTGAGCACGTGCGCGTATGCGGCCGGATAAGTCGGCGGGTCGCCGTCTTGCCCGCTGTTCCCGGCGGCGGCGACGATGAGGCAACCGGCGCGGACGGCGTTGAGGATCGCAGCCTGCAATTGCGGATTCGGCACCGTCCCGCCGAAACTGAGGTTGATCACGGCCGGACAGTGCTTCGCCGCAGCCGCGATGCCTTCCGCCGCCGAGCCGGCGTCGATGCCGTTGTCGCCGCGGCCGGCGTCCCAGAGCTCGAGCGCTGCTTGCGGGTAGACGCCGGCGAAGCCGCCGTTGGCGGGCGCCGCAGCGAGTGAGGCGACCGCGGTTGCGTGGTCGTCGTCCGGCCCCGCGAGCGACGGGGTGTCGAGAAATGTCGTATTTGGTCGACCGGCGAATGCGGGCTGCGTCGCGTCCACCGCGCCGTCGACGATCACGATCGGAACACCCGGCCCGGGGGCGACGGCGGTATCCGCATCGATCGCATGGAGCCACCACTCCGGCGGCGGCGTCGCGCGGGCGACCGCGGCGGTCCCCAGCGCGCACAGCGCCGCGGCGAGGACGATCGGCAGGCGGCGATGCACGCGTCTTGAGGGTAGCGCTAGCGTCTGAAGGGTGCCGCGCGCCTTCGTCGCCCTCGGATCGAATCTCGGCGACCGCGAGTCGACGATCTGCGGCGCGCTCGCAGCGCTCGCATCGCAGCCCGGCGTCACGGTGGCGGCGGTCTCGACGCTGATCGACACCGAGCCTGTCGGCGTCGTCGACCAGCCCCGTTTCCTGAATGGCGTCGCCGCACTCGACACCGACCTCTCGGCGCGCGAGCTCCTGGCGCTGCTGCTCGACGTCGAGCACCGCTTCGGGCGCCGACGCGAGGGCGTTCCCCCGCAAGGGCCGAGGACGCTCGACCTCGACCTCGTGCTGTATGCCGACGCCGAGATCGACGAGCCCGGATTGACGGTTCCGCACCCGCGTCTGCACGAGCGCGACTTCGTCCTCGGACCGCTCGCCGAAGTCGCTCCCGGCCTCGAAGTGCCTGGAAAGGGCAAGGTCGAGACCCTCCGGGCACGGCTACACTGAGCCGAAATGTCGCACCTGGACGATCTCGACGAGTACGAGGCCGACCTCGAGCTCCAGCTGAAGAAGGAGTACCAGGCGGTCTTCGGGCTGTTCCGGTATTGCGTGCTCACGCAGGACGCGACGTACCTCTGCAACAAGCTCGAGCGGACGTACGTGCCGCAGCAGACCTATCCGTTCTTCCACCTGAAGCTCGAGGACGTCTGGGTCTGGGACAAGAACCGGCCGACGCGAATCATCCCGCGCACGGAGATCTTCACGTCGGGCGACGTCACCATCGAGGAGCTGCGCGGCGAGGGCGACGAGCCCACGCTCACGCCCGAGGCGCTCGCCGAGCGCATCGGCGAGACGCAGCCGACCGAAGAAGATTTCTAGTTAATCCCGTACCAGGTTCCAGTCGTTCACCCCTTGCGTCCATCTCGCCGAGGCCAGGTACCTGGTTCGGGCGAACCTTCATAAGCCTGTAGATTCGCGCCTCGATGCTGCTCGCGGTCGATGCCGGGAACACGCAGACCGTCTTCGGGCTGTACGACGGAGACCGACTCGCCGAGCACTTCCGCATCGGGACGAACCCGGCGCACACGGCCGACGAGCTCTCCGTCATGTTGCGAGCGCTCGTCGACCTCGACTCGCTCGACGGCATCGTGCTCTGCTCGTCGGTGCCGCAGCTCGTCAGCGAGTACGAGGCGTTCGCGGAGCGCTGGGCGCGCGTCGAGCTGCTCGTGCTCGGGCCGGGCGTCTCGACCGGCGTTCCGGTCCGCTACGACGACCCGCGCGAGGTCGGGCCCGATCGGATCGCGAACGCGGTCGCGGCGCGGGAGCGCCACGGGATGCCGTGCGTCGTCGTCGACTTCGGCACGTCGACGAACTTCGACGTCGTTTCGGCGGCCGGCGAGTTCGCCGGCGGCGTGCTCGCACCCGGAATCGAGATCTCCATGGACGCGCTCTTCCAGCGCGCCGCACGGCTACCGAAGGTGCCGTTCGTCGCGCCCGAGCGCGTGATCTCGCAGACGACGGTGCAGGCGCTCCAGTCCGGTCTCGTCTACGGATTCGCCGGGCAGGTCGACTCCATCGTCGACCGCATCCGCGAGGAGCTGGGCGCACCCGACGCCCCAGTTGTCGCCACCGGCGGCCTGGCCGAGCTGATCGCTCCGCACTCCCGCACGATCTCCACCGTCGATCCGTTCCTCACGCTCGAGGGGCTGCGGATCGTGTGGGATCGGAACCGGACTTAGTTACCCGCCTCCATAGATCGAGATCGGCATGCCTTCGAGGAGGATGTCGTCCTCCGGGTCGGGCAGCTCGGCCTCGAGTCGTTCGAGAATCTCGGCGGCGCCGGGAGCAGCCGCAAGCAGCCGCGTCACGACGTCCTCGGTGGACGAGAGCTGCACGAGCTCGTTCTTGAACGGTTTCGGGAAGCGCCCGTGCCCGAGGTACCACGCGTAGAACTTCTTCAGGAAGCCGGAGGCGCGCCGCTCGCCCAGCTCGCGCACCGTCTCGCGGATGAACAGGATCAGCTCGGCAGCGACCTCTTCGCGCGTGGGCT
Organism: Gaiellaceae bacterium; assembly: GCA_036560805.1. Classification (GTDB taxonomy): domain Bacteria; phylum Actinomycetota; class Thermoleophilia; order Gaiellales; family Gaiellaceae; genus Palsa-739. The sequence goes on from DATBQM010000021.1 coordinate 46,613, forward strand.
GTGCGCCGTCGCCGAGGACGATCTCGCGAATCGCCCACGGGTTTCCCTGCGCACCGCGACCAACCATGACCGCAGCCGCGCCGGTCGAGTCGAGCACGGCCTGCGCCTTCGCGCGCGAGACGACGTCGCCGGACGCGATCACGGGCACGTCGACGAGGTCGACGAGCTCGGCGGTGAGCGTGTGGTCCGCGTAGCCCGTGTACATCTGCTTCGCCGAACGCGGATGCAGCGTGAGCGCTGCGGCGCCCGCCTCGACGAGCCGCGGGCCGAGTTCGAGGCACGCGCGCGATCCGTTCTCGACGCCGCGCCGCATCTTCACCGTCACCGGCACCGACACGGCCGACGCCACCGCTTCCGTGATGAGGCATGCGAGATGTGCGTCCTCGAGCAGGTGCGCGCCGGCGCCCGTCTTCGTCACCTTGCGCACGGGGCAGCCAAAGTTCATGTCGACGATGTCGGCGCCGGCGGCCTCCACCATCCGCGCCGCCTCGGCCATAACGCGCGGCTCCGCGCCGAAGATCTGGATGGCGAGCGGGTGCTCGTCCGCCCCAACCCGGAGGTAGCCGAGGGTCTTTTCGTTCCGGTGTTCGATTCCCGCGCAGGAGACCATCTCCGAGCAGACGAGACCGGCGCCGTAGCGTCGACCTTGTCGGCGGAAGGCCTGGACGCTCACCCCGGCCATCGGTGCGAGGACGACCCGCGTCGGCACCTCGACGGGGCCGATCCGCCAGGTTTCCTGCAGTTCCACCGCCATGCGGGGATGGTAGCCCGGGCCCCGTTGACGGCTCCAGGCGCCGGAGGTACCATCCGCCCCCGCCGGATGGCGCCAGCCACCGGCGTTTTGGTTGCCGCGGGGTCTTTCCAGGAGGACCAGTTGAAGGAAGTCATTCTCACGCCCGAGGGCTTCGAGAAGCTCAAGGACGAGATCGAATACCTGTCCGTGGACCGGCGTCGGGACATCGCCGACCGGATCCGCGTCGCGCGCGAGTTCGGCGACATCGCCGAGAACGCCGAGTACGACGCCGCCAAGAACGAGCAGGCGCATCTCGAGGCGCGCATCGCCATGCTCGAGGAGCGGCTCGCGAACGCGCGCGTCGTGACGAAGAAGGAGATCAAGTCGGGCGAGGTCTCCATCGGGACGAAGGTTCGCCTGCGCGACGTCAAGGCAGGCAAGACCGTCGAGTACCACATCGTCGGGTCCGCCGAGGCCGATCCGTCCGCCAACAAGCTCTCGAACGAGTCTCCCGTCGGCAAGGCGATCATGGGCCGCAAGAAGGGCGAGACGGTCGAGGTCGCCGCGCCGCGCGGAAAGATGAAGTTCAAGATCATGGACATAAAAGCGGCTTGAAACGCTGCGCGTTTCAAGCCGTGTGAGGTTCCCGCTTCGCGGGAGCGCGTGGCGGCAAAGCCGCCACGCTCTTGAGCCTTTCAGCGACGGGCCGTTCTGTGCGGGCGGTGGTGCGCTTCGCGCATTCCCCGCCCGCATGAGTTCGCCTCCGCGTAAGCCGGCTTCGCCCGGCTTACGCTCCGGCTTTCGTGGCTACGCGGTTCAGGCCGGTACCAGGTACCCCAACGTGAGTGTCACGGCTTTCGCCATAGCACTCGGCCGTTCGTGTCCTTCTCATGACCCTTTCGTCCAGGTACTGAGTATCGGTCTAGCCCCACTAGACTCGCGCGGATGACCGCGCCGAAGCACTTCCGGAACCGCGACGAGATCGTCGCGGTCCGCGTGGAGACCGAGCCGCTCGAGAACGGCGCCGCCGCCGGCTCGAAGCGCCGGCTGGCCGGGCGCGTGCTCGGGCGCCGCGACATGGGGAAGCTCGTCTTCCTCGACCTCGTCGACCGTTCCGGGCGCATCCAGCTCCTCTGCCACGCGGAGAAGACGGGAGACGTCGACGTCCACCTCGGCGACGTCGTCGGCGCCATCGGATCGCCGTCGAAATCGAAGCGCGGAGAGCCGTCGCTCGACGTCGACTCGATCGAGATCCTGGCGCGCATCCGCACGTCGCTCCCCGACACCTTCCACGGCGTCACCGATGTGGAGGCGCGCTACCGCCGCCGTTACCTCGACCTGCTGATGAACGAGGAATCGCGCCGCGACGCGATTCTCCGCGCGCGGATGGTCACGGCGATCCGCGCGTATCTGGACGGCGCGGGGTTCATCGAGGTCGAGACGCCGATCCTGCAACCGCGCTACGGCGGAGGATTCGCCGAGCCGTTCGTCACGCACTCGAACCTCCTCGACCAGGATCTGTACCTGCGCATTGCCGACGAGCTCTATCTCAAGCGGCTCATCGTCGGCGGGCTCGAAAAGGTGTACGAGCTCTCGAAGGACTTTCGCAACGAGAGCTACTCGTACAAGCACTCGCCCGAGTTCACGCAGGTCGAGTGGTACGAGGCGTATGCGGACTACACCGACACGATGGAGCGCGCCGAGACCCTCGTCGAGCAGGCGGCGCTCGCGACGATCGGCGGCACGAAGACGACGTTCCGCGGCCGCGACCTCGACCTGGCGAAGCCTTGGGCGCGGGTGAAGTTCGTCGAAGCGCTCGAGTCGCACGGAGTCTGGTCGCGCGACGAGGCCGAACTGCGCGCGAAGCTGACGCAAGCCGGCGTCGACATCTCCCGCGACAAGACCTGGTCGCAGCTCGTCGACCACGCGTACTCGCACTTCGTCGAGCCGGAGCTGATCCAGCCGACGATCGTGTACGACTGGCCGATCGAGCTGTCGCCGTTCGCGCGAACGACCGACTACGACGACTCGCTCGTCGAGCGCTTCGAGACGGTCGTCGGCGGCATGGAGTTCGCGAATGCGTTCAGCGAGCTGAACGACAGCGAGGAGCAGGCGCAGCGCTTCGCCGCGCAGGCGGGCGAGCGGGAGGCGGGCGATGCCGAGGCAGAGCCGGGCGATCCCGACTACGTCGAGGCGATGTCGTACGGCATGGCGCCGAACAGCGGCATCGGCATCGGCATCGACCGGCTTTCGATGGTGCTGCTCGGCAGAGACGCGATCCGCGACGTCATCCTCTTCCCGCTCCTACGCGAAAAGAGCGACTAGGCGACGACGGCGGCGCGCGCGTGCTCGACGACGTCGCGCAGGATCTCGTCCAGGTTGCGCGTCGGCTGCCAGCCGACCGCGGCGTTGATCTTCTCGATCGACGGCTCGCGGTGGAGCACGTCCTCGATGCCGAGACCGTAGACCTCGCTGTGCGGGATGAACGAGAGCTCGGACTGCGAGCCGGTGAGGTCGACCACGCGTTGCGCGAGATCGATGATGCGGACCCGCTCCGCCGAGCCGACGTTGAAGATCTCGCCGGAGATGTCGGTCGCGCCCATCAGGCTGTGAACGGCGCGGATCGTATCCTGCACGTGGCAGAAGGACCGTGTCTGCAAGCCGTCGCCGTGGACCTCGAGCGGCTCACCCGTCAGCGCTCGCCCGACGAAGCGCGGAATAACCATGCCGTACTGCCCCTGCTGGCGCGGCCCGACCGTGTTGAAGAAGCGCGCGATGACGCAATCGAGATCGCGCTCGTCGTGGAAGCCGAGCGCGAGGAACTCGTCCATCGCCTTCGAGTCCGCGTACAACCAGCGACGCTCGGTGACCGGCCCGTATACGCGGCGGTCGTCCTCGCTCAGCGGCCGTTCCTCGCGATGGTCGCCGTAGACCTCGGAGCTGGACGCGATGAGCACGCGCTTGCCGAACTTGGCGCAGTACTGCAGCACGTTCTCCGTTCCCTGCACGTTGGTGACCATCGTGTGCACGGGCTGCTCGACGATGAGGCGGACGCCGACCGCGGCGGCCAGGTGGTACACGACGTCGACGCGGTGGACGAGCTCGCTGACGACCGACTGCGACAGGATCGAGTCGACGACGAGATGGAAACCCGGACGGTCGCGAAGCGCGTCCACGTTCCGGTTCTCGCCCGTGGACAGATCGTCCAGCGCCCAGACCTCCCAACCGTCGGCGAGGAGCAGCTCGGAGAGGTGCGAGCCGATGAACCCGGCCCCGCCGGTGATGAGAGCGCTGCCCAAGCCAGGGCGATGGTAGCCACCGAGGCGGCGATAATGGGTGCATGACAGCGCAGCCCCTCGTTTTCGCCATGCCCAACTGGGTGAACGAGCGCCACCATCTCATTCCGATCGCGGGCATCGTGGTGCTCCTCCTCATCCTCCTGTTGCTGCTCCTGCTCCTGCGACGAGAGCGAGGGGAGAAGGCTCCGAAGCCTCCCAGGGAGGAGAAGCCGAAGAAGGAGAAGCCGAAGAAGGAGAAGCGGCGGAAGGCCGATCAGCCGTCCGCGGCCACCAGCGAGCAAGCGGTGCAGAACGGGCTCGCGCCGACGTTCGAACGGCTTCGTGCCGAGGAGGCGCGATTGGACGAGCGGCAGGCGGCGATGGCTGCGGCCGAGGCCGACTTCGAGCGCGTCGCCGAGGAGCGCGTTGCGCGCCTGACCGAGTGGGAACAAACGCTCGCCGTGCGCGAGGCCGCGATCATCGACCGTGAAGCGAACAGGCAGGAGGCTTACAGTGCGCGCGAGCTCGAGATCGCGAAGCAGGCGGCCGACCTCGCCTCGCGCGAGGCTGTGGTCGCCCGGGAGCGGCAGGCGCAGCCCCCGCCCTCGCCGGTGAGTCCTCAGCCGAGCGCGGAGCTGCAGGAGCGCGAGCAGGCCGTCGAGGCACGCCTCGCCGGCGTCGCGCAGCGCGAGCTCGAGCTCGCCCGCCGCGCGGCCGAGCTGGCCGTACGCGAACGGGAGATGGCCGAGACGCCGGAGCCGCCTCCGCCTCCGCCTCCGCCGCCGCCGCCGCCACCGCCGCCTCCACCGCCGGCCCCTGAGCCGCAGCAGGCTTTTCCGCCCTTGACGACGTTCGAGCCCGCACCGGACCCGGAGCCCGAACCGGAACCGCCTCTTGCCTTCGAGCCCGAGCCGGTCCACGAGGCGGAGCCGTCTGCCGATCCGGCGCCGGACGCGCCCGGCCACTGGAACGTCCTCGCGCTCGACCGGCTCGTCGAGCAGCGCGGCCACGAGTTCCCCGACCGAATCGCGGAATGGACGTCATACCTGTATTCGCTGCGTGCATACGCAGCGCCCGATGGGAGCCTTCCCACGAGCTTCGACACGCTCATCGAGGAGACGTTCGGAGACCTCGTTTGAGGGAATTGTGAACACCGTTCGGCGACTCGGTAGCAACAGGTAGGTCGGCTACGATGCGTCTTTCGTAGGAAAGGGGAGTAAGGCACGTGTTCGAACGCTTCACAGAACGGGCTCGCCAGGTCGTCGTCCTCGCGCAAGACGAGGCGCGCGCTCTCAAGCACAACTACATCGGCACGGAGCACATCCTGCTCGGGCTTCTGCGCGAGGAGGAAGGGCTCGCCGCGCGCGTGCTCGAGTCGCTCGACATCACCGTCGAGGAGGTCCGCGCGCAGGTCGCGCGCATCGTCGGCCAGGGCGACGAGGTCACGACCGGACAGATCCCGTTCACGCCGCGCGCGAAGAAGGTTCTCGAGCTCGCGCTGCGCGAAGCGCTGTCCCTCGGACACAACTACATCGGCACCGAGCACATCCTGCTCGGCCTCGTGCGCGAGAACGAAGGCGTCGCCGCGCGCATCCTGCTCGACTTCGACGCAGACGCCGAGAAGATTCGCAACGAGATCATCCGCATGCTCTCCGGTCCCGGCCGGCGCCAGGGCCCGGGCGGCTCCAGCGGCCCCGCGGGCGAGAAGTCGAAGAGCTCGAAGCTTCTCGACCAGTTCGGCCGCAACCTGACGAAGCAGTCGGCCGAAGGCAAGCTCGACCCGGTCGTCGGCCGCCAGACAGAGATCGAGCGCCTCATGCAGATCCTGTCGCGCCGCACGAAGAACAACCCCGTGCTGATCGGCGAGCCCGGCGTCGGCAAGACCGCCGTCGTCGAGGGGCTCGCTGCGCGCATCGCCACCAACCAGGTGCCGGAGCTGCTGAAGAACAAACAGATCTACACGCTCGACCTCGCTGCGCTCGTCGCGGGCTCGAAGTACCGCGGTGAGTTCGAGGAGCGCCTGAAGAAGGTCATGAAGGAGATCATGCAGCGGGGCGACATCATCCTGTTCATCGACGAGCTGCACAATCTCGTCGGTGCAGGCGCGGCCGAGGGCGCGATCGACGCAGCGTCGATCCTCAAGCCCGCTCTCGCCCGTGGCGAGCTGCAGACGATCGGCGCGACGACGCTCGACGAGTACCGCAAGTACCTCGAGCGCGATGCTGCGCTCGAGCGCCGCTTCCAGCAGGTCCGTGTCGAAGAGCCGTCGGTGGACGACACCGTGCAGATCCTGCGCGGTCTGCGCGACCGCTACGAAGCGCATCACCGGGTCAAGATCACCGACGAGGCGCTGCGCGCGTCCGCGGAGCTCGCCGACCGCTACATCCAGGACAGGCATCTCCCCGACAAGGCGATCGACCTCATCGACGAGGCCGCGTCGCGCATCCGCATCCGCTCGATGAGCGCGCCCCCGCGCTACCGCGAGCTCGAGGAGGAGATCGACCGCGTCCGCAAGGAGAAGGAAGCGTCGATCGAGGCCCAGGAGTTCGAGAAGGCGGCGTCGCTGCGCGACAAGGAGCGCAAGCTGACGCAGAAGAAGCGGGAGCTCGAGGAGCAGTGGCGCAGCGCCGAGAACCTCGAGGAGCAGCCCGAGGTCGGCGAGGAGGAGATCGCCGACATCGTCTCGATGTGGACGGGCATCCCGGTCTTCAAGCTCACCGAGGCCGAGTCGCAGCGGCTCATCCGCATGGAGGAGGAGTTGCACAAGCGGGTCGTCGGCCAAGAGGAGGCGATCGTCGCCGTCTCCAAGTCGATCCGCCGCGCCCGCGCCGGCATCAAGGACCCGAAGCGGCCGACCGGCTCGTTCATCTTCCTCGGCCCTTCCGGCGTCGGCAAGACCGAGCTCGCGCGCACGCTCGCCGAGTTCCTCTTCGGCGACGAGGACGCGCTCATCCAGGTCGACATGTCGGAGTACATGGAGAAGCACTCCGTGTCACGGCTCGTCGGCTCACCGCCGGGCTACATCGGGTACGACGAAGGCGGCCAGCTCACCGAGGCCGTGCGCCGCAAGCCGTACTCGGTCGTCCTCATGGACGAGATCGAGAAGGCGCACCCGGACGTGTTCAACATCCTGCTCCAGATTCTGGAGGAGGGAAAGCTGACCGACGCCCAGGGGCGCCGCGTCGACTTCCGGAACACGATCGTGATCATGACGTCGAACATCGGCGCCGCCTCGATCTCGAAGAACCAGTCGTTCGGCTTCTCGGTCGGCGACGAGAGCGGGCTCTCGTACGACGAGATGAAGTCGCGCGTCATGGGCGAGCTGAAGAAGGTCTTCCGCCCAGAGCTCCTCAACCGCATCGACGAGATCATCGTCTTCCACAAGCTGGACAAGGAAGAGATCAAGACGATCATCGACCTGCTGCTCAAGCGCCTGCGCGAGCAGATGGCGAACCACGAGGTCACGGTCGAGCTCACCGACGAGGCGAAGGACCTGCTCGTCGACAAGGGCTACGACCCGGCGATGGGTGCCCGGCCGCTGCGCCGCGCGATTCAGCGCTACATCGAGGACCCGCTCGCCGACTATGTGCTCGGCCGGCAGCTCGAGCCCGGCTCGACGATCCTCGTCGCCCGCAAGGCCGGTGCGGAGGGTGCCGACGGCGACGAGGTGGACATCACGTTCATCCCCGGCGAGGTTACGCCGGAGAAGATCACGGTGCCACCGGAAGCCCCGGCCGCGCCCGAAGACTCCGACTCCGAGGAGTAGGCGGCTACCGGTCCATCGGGCCGGGTGAAGCAGGCACCTGAACCACCCATAGGGGGAAGAATCAAGCGGCCCCGCCGTCGGATAGTCCATCCAACAGGAACGGGCCCCGATGCGGCGGGGGCTCGGCTCTCCTCGGGCGACACGAAAGCGGCTCCCTGCGGCGGGGGCCGCTTTTTCTTTGTCGGCACAGACTCGTCCGGCTTGATTCATAGGGTTGAGGCATGGGGAAGCCGGCCGTTCAATACGCGTGCACCGAGTGCGGCTATGCCTCCGGGCGATGGTTCGGGAAGTGCCCCGGATGCTCGTCCTTCGGCACGCTCGTCGAAGAGGTCGTAGGCCAGGTCTCCCGCGCCAAGGCGCCCCCGAAGCCACTCCTTCGCCTCGTGGACGTCTCCGCCGAGGAGGCTGAGCGGATCCCGACCGGCGTCCCCGAGCTCGACCGCGTGCTCGGCGGCGGCCTCGTTCCCGCCTCGCTCGTCCTCGTCGGCGGCGAGCCCGGCGTCGGCAAGTCGACGCTGCTCCTCAGCGCGCTCGCGGCGATGAGCGCAGACCGGCGGACGCTGCTCATCACCGGCGAGGAGTCGGTCGCACAGGTGAAGCTGCGCGCGCAGCGGCTCGGCGGCGCCGCGAACGTCGAGATCCTGGCCGAGACGGAGCTTGACGTCGTCTGCGAGACGCTCGAGGCCGAGCGTCCGGCCGTGTGTGTCATCGACTCGGTGCAGACGCTGTACGCGGCGGAGCTCGGCTCGGCGCCGGGGTCGGTGGCGCAGGTGCGCGAGGCGGCCGGCCGCCTCCTCCGCGTCGCGAAGACCGCAGGCGTCGCCACCATCCTCGTCGGCCACGTGACGAAGGACGGCTCGGTGGCAGGGCCGCGCGTGCTCGAGCACCTCGTCGACTGCGTCCTCCAGTTCGAGGGTGACCGGTACCACGCGCACCGCATCCTGCGCGCGACGAAGAACCGATTCGGCTCGACGAATGAGCTCGGCGTGTTCGAGATGACGGGCACCGGCCTCGTCGGCGTCCCCGACCCGTCCGAGCTCTTCGGCAAGACGGTCGAGGGCGAGCCGGGCGCCGCAGTCGCGTGCGCGCTCGAGGGAACGCGGCCCATCCTGCTCGAGGTGCAGGCGCTCGTCTCGCAGAGCGAGCTCGCGATGCCGCGCCGCGTCGCGACGGGCATCGACCCGAAACGCCTCGCGATGATCGTCGCCGTGCTCGCGCGGCACGCCGGCATCGGGCTCGGCCAGGCGGATGTCTTCGTCAACGTCGCCGGCGGCGTTCGGATCGACGAGCCGGGAGCCGACCTCGCGGTCGCGCTCGCGATCGCGTCCGCGGCCAAGCGCACGGCGGTGCGCGGTGCCACGGCGGTTTTCGGGGAGATCGGGCTGACCGGCCGCCTGCGCCCGGCGACGCAGGCCGACCGTCGCCTCGAGGAGTGCGCGAAGCTCGGTCTGAAGCTCGTCGTTGCCCCTGCGGGCACGCCTGCCCGTGGCACACTTCAGGTCGCGCAGGCCGAGACGCTGCGACAAGCGATCAAAGCGGGGCTCGATGGCGACCGATCCGACCAAGGAGACGAGCGAGCGTAGGGCCGAGCGGCTGGGCGAGCTCGGATTCACGCGCACGCCCTCCGAGGAAGACCCGCGGCGCGACAAAGCGCTGCTCGCGGCCATCGCGAAGATCGCGCCCGGGACGCCGCTGCGCCAGGCGGTCGACGACGTCATCCGCTCGCACGAGGGCGCGCTCATCGTCGTCGGGGACCCGAGCGAGCTGTCCTTCCTGTATTCGGGCGGCATCCGCCTCGACGCGCCGTTCCGGCCGCAGCTCCTGTACGAGCTGGCGAAGATGGACGGCGCGATCATCATCGACACCGCCCTGAAGCGGCTGGCGTGGGCGAACGTGCAGCTCATGCCGGACCCGACCATCCCGTCGGACGAGACCGGCACGCGCCACCGCACCGCCGAGCGCGTAGCGAAGCAGACGGGCGCACTCGTCATCTCGGTGTCCCAACAGCGCGAGACGGTGACGATCTTCGTCGGTTCCGCGCGCTATCAGCTCGATCCCGTCCCCGACGTGCTCGCGAAGACGAACCAGGCGCTCGGGACGCTGGAGACGTACCGGCAGCGGCTCGAACAGGTGCTGACGCGGTTGACGGCGCTCGAGTTCCAGAACGCTGTGGTGCTCGACGACGTGCTCGTCGTGCTCCAGCGCGCGGAGATGACCGCCCGCCTGGCGGAGCGCATCACGCGCGACTGCGTTGAGCTCGGCCTCGAGGGGCGGCTCATCCGCCTCCAGCTCGACGAGCTCGTCGGCGACGTCCCGGCAGAGCGCGACGCGATCGTGCGCGATTACCACGCGGCCGGAGCGGGAGCGGACGCGACGAAGGCGCTCGAGCAGCTGCGGACGTTCTCGTATCGCGACCTGCTCGAGTTCGACCGCCTCGTCGAGCTGCTCGGCCACGACCGGACGGTCAATCCGCTCGACTTCTCGGTGTCCCCGCGCGGCTACCGGGTGCTCTCGCACATCCCACGCTTGCCCGATGCAGTCGTCCACCGCATCGTCGACGACTTCGGCTCGCTCGAGACCGTCGTGCGGGCCTCCCAGCGAGACCTCGAGGGCGTCGAGGGGGTCGGCGCCGTGCGCGCCCGAGAGATCCGGACAGGCCTACGGCGCCTCCAGGAGCACAACCTGGTGGACCGCTATCTCCAACTCTGAGTTACGCCGGAGCCAGGCACCCGGTGTGGGGTGAATTTGGCCGCAAGGGCAGAACGACTCGAGCCTGGCACCGGATTGCGGACGCGGCGGAAAAGCCCTGGAAAGGCCAAAAATGTGGCTTTTCCAGGCCATTTCTGCTAGCCTATGGCTACTGGGCCGGCGCCCTCCGTGCGCCGGCTCTTTTGGCGAAACACGCATCGAAAGGGGAGGTCGGCGTTGTACAAGGTCGGCGACAAGGTCGTGTATCCGCACCACGGTGCCGGGACGGTCGTCAAAAAGGAGTCCCGCGAGGTGCTCGGCCAGAAGCGCGAGTACCTGACGATCAAGATCCTGCACAACGACATGACCGTGCAGGTCCCGTGCGAAAACGCCGATCAGGTCGGCCTCAGGCGCGTCATCGGTGAGAAGGAAGTCGGGGTCGTCATCAAGGCCCTCACCGGCGGCTCGACCGAGATGCCGAAGAACTGGAACCGTCGCTTCAAGCACAACCGCGACAAGATGAAGACGGGCGACATCCTCGAGCTCGCGGAAGTCGTCCGGAACCTCTCCCTGCGCGACAACGAGAAGGGCCTCTCCACCGGCGAGAAGCAGATGTTCGTGAAGGCGAAGAAGATCCTCGCCTCCGAGCTCATGTACGCGAAGGCGATGGACGAGGAAGAGTGCGCCGAGTGGCTCGAGGGCGTGCTCGCGGGTGTCGGCGGCAACGTCAAGAAGAAGACGACGGCGAAGAAGAAGCCCGTCGCCGCCGCCGTCTAGCGCCGACCCAAGGCGCGCGCAATGTCCGTCTGGGCGATCCTCGTGGCTGCGGGCCGCGGGGAACGACTCGGGTCGGACCAGCCCAAGGCGTTCGTGAAGCTGCGCGAGCTCCCGCTGCTCGCGGAGCCGCTGCGCCGGCTCGACGACAGCGATTGGGTGGACGCGGTCGTCGTCGTCACTCCGCCCGGGTGGGAGGAGCCGGCGATCCTGCTGGCCGAGGAGCTCGGCTGCGCGAAGGTGCGCGCGAGCGTTCCCGGGGGCGAGACGCGGGCGGACTCGGTGCGCGCAGGACTGGCGGAGGTTCCGGAGGACGCGGCGGCGGTGCTCGTGCACGACGCGGCGCGGCCGCTGTTGTCGGACGCCGTGATCGAGCGCGTGCTCGCGCCGCTCGCCGAGGGCTGGGACGGCGTCGTGCCCGGCCTACCGGTGTCGGACACCTTGAAGCGGGTGGGTTCCGACGGCGCCGTCGAGGAGACGGTGACGCGCGACGGCCTGTGGGCGGTGCAGACGCCGCAGGCGTTCCCGGCCGAGACTCTGCGCCGCGCGGCTGCGGGCGGCGGCGATGCGACCGACTGCGCCGGCCTCGTGGAGGCGGCCGGCGGCCGCGTCAAGGTCGTGCCCGGCGATCCGCAGCTGCTGAAGGTGACGACCGCCGACGACCTCGAGCGCGTCGCGGCCCTCCTGTGATCGTCGACTATCACATGCATTTGCGGGACGAGGCGGGCGGGATCGACCACACCGCCGAGGCCGTCGAGCCGTTCGTCGAGCGCGCCTCCGAGCGCGGAGTGGACGAGATCGGGTTCACCGAGCACGTCTATTACTTCGAGCAGACGAAGTCGTTCTGGCCGTGGCCGTATTACCAGGAGCGCTGTCACTTCGACCTCGACGCCTACGTCGACGCGCTCGTCGAGGCGAAGCGCCGCGGGCTGCCCGTGAAAGTCGGGCTCGAGGTGGACTGGGCGGGCGAGCGCGCCGCGGAGCTCGGCGACGTCCTCGCGCAGTACCCGTGGGATTTTCTCCTCGGCTCGGTGCACATGGTCGGCGACCAGGCGATCGACAACGGCGTGGGGCTCGGCCTGTGGGCTGAGGTGCCGGAGGACGTCGTGTGGGAGCGTTATGTCGAGCAGTTGACGGCGGCGGCGAGGAGCGGACAGTTCGACGTGCTCTCCCATCCCGATCTCGCGAAGATCTACGGCGTGCGCGGAAGCGACCATCTGTATGCCGAGCTCGCGGCGGCGGTCGACGACGCCGGGGTCGCGCTCGAGATCTCGACTGCGGGGCTGCGCAAGCCCGTGGGCGAGCTGTATCCCGACGCGCGCCTGCTCAGCCTCTCGTCGGCGCCGGTGACGCTCGCGTCGGACGCGCACGAGCCGCCGCTCGTCGGCGAGGGCTTCGACGAGGCTGTCGCATTCGCGCGCGCCAACGGCCGCGACACCGTCAGCGTCTTCGACGCGCGCGTGCGCCGGCAGGAGCCGCTCGGATGAGCGAGCTCCGGGTCGGCACCGGCTTCGACGCGCACGCGTTCGCGGACGGCGTGCCGCTCGTGCTCGGCGGCGTGCGCATCGACCATCCCCGCGGTCTGTCCGGCCACTCCGACGGCGACGTGCTCGCGCACGCGCTCACCGATGCGGTCCTCGGCGCCGCCGGTCTCGCCGACATCGGCGCGCTCTTCCCGTCGGGCGATGCGCAATACGCAGGGGCGGACTCGGTCGAGCTGCTCCGCGAGGCGTGGCGCCAGGTGCGCGAAGGCGGCTGGGAGCTCGTCAACGCCGACGTCGTCCTCATCGGCGAGGAGCCGCGGCTCGCGCCGCACCGCGACGCGATGCGCGCGCGGCTCGCGGACGCGTTAGGTGTCGAGCCGGAACGTGTTGCGGTGCGCGCGACGACGACGGACGGCCTCGGCTTCACCGGCCGCGGCGAAGGCCTCGCGGCGCAGGCCGTCGCGCTCCTGCAGCGATGAAGCTGAGAATCGTCACGCACGTCGAGCATCCCGAGCTCCGCGGGAAGCTTCCCGACCTGTGGCCGGAGTTCATGCACCACGACGCCGTCGTCACCGACTTCTGGCCGCAGCTGTACGAGGTGTATCCCGACTTTCAGCTGTGGGTGCTCGACGGACGGCGCCTCATCGGCTACGCGTGCACGCTTCCCGTCGTCTGGGACGGCGAGCCGAAGCCGGGCGGCGTCGACTGGGCGGTGACCGAAGGGCCGGGCGGCATGCCGACGACGTTGTGCGCGATCGTCGCCGGCCTCGTTCCGACGTACCGCGGCCACGGCGTCAGCGCCGTCGTGCTCGGGCGCATGACGAAGCTCGCCGCAGCGCACAGCCTCGACTGCCTGATCGCGCCCGTGCGGCCGACGTGGAAGGAGCGCTATCCGCTCACGCCGATCGAACGTTACGTCGAGTGGCGCCGCGAAGACGGCTCTCTCTACGACCCGTGGTTGCGCACACACGAGCGTGTCGGCGCGGAGGTGCTCGCGCCCGCCCCGAGCTCGATGACGATCAGGGGCTCGCGCGACGAGTGGGAGGAGTGGACGTCGCTCCAGTTCCCGGAGGACGGCGAGTACGTCGTCCCCGGCGCGCTCGCGCCTGTGCGGTTCGATGACGGCACGGGGACATACGTCGAGCCGAACGTGTGGATGCGGCACCCGGTCGAGGCGCCGGAGATCTACTAGCGGCCGCGGCGCTGCGCGTCGCGGCGCTGCTTCTCGAGGCGCCGCCGCATCTGGCGGTTCGTCGCGTCCTCGGGCATCCCGCCGCCCTGCTGGTCCTGCATCTCGATCAGCGCGCGTCGCTCCTCGCGCGTCAACTTCGACATCACCTTCTGCGCGTGCTGCGGATTGTGCATCTGCTTCGCGTGCGGCTCCAGCTTCTTCATCGCGCTTGCGAGCTCGGGGTTCGAGCGCTCGATCGCCGCCCGCGACGCCTTCTCCAGCCCCCGCTTGAACAGCGGCACCTTCGCAATCACGTTGATCACGGGGCGGAGGAAGCGGCCGTTCTGGATGCGGCCGAGGAGCGCGAGCACGCCCATCAGGAAGACGATCCCGAGGAGGATCCAAACCGGGATGAGCAGGGTGACGATCGAGGCGATCACGGCGCGGAGGATGGTAGCGAGACGAGGCCGTCTCGCACGTCCACGAGCCCATCGCGCACGAGGGCGTCCACGGCCTCCGCGTCGGCCGGCTGTGCGCCGGCGAGGACGGCCCGGAGCGCGTCGGAGCGGCGCTGGCGGAACGAGCCCTCGAAGGGGCCCTGCTTGCGGAGTGGCTCGTAGCGGCGGCCGCGGGACGGGCAGGCGTCGGCGAGCGGGCAGACATCGCAGCGCGGAATGCGCGCGAGGCAGACGGTGGCGCCGAGGTCCATCAGCGCCTGCGCCGCTGCGGAGGTGAAGCGCGCTCCGGTGCGCTCTTGCACGCGGCGGACGTTCACGTCCTCCGGCAGCACGTCGCGGCCGAATGCGAAGCACGCGACCGCGTCGGCGGTGTAGCGGCCGACGCCGGGCAGCTCGGTCAGGTCGTCCGGCCAGCCGTGCGCGGCCACCTGCTGGGCCGACCGGTGAAGGCTCAGCGCGCGCCGGTTGTACCCGAGCCCCTGCCACTCGCGGATGACGTCGGCCGGCGCGGCGGCGGCGAGCGCCTCGACGGTCGGCCAGCGCTCGAGCCACCGCTCCCAGCGCGGGACGACCCGGTCGACCTGGGTCTGCTGCGCCATCACCTCCGAGACGAGGATGGCGTAGGGATCGCGCGTCTCCCGCCACGGGAGGGGGCGCGCCATCCGGCCGAACCAGTCGAGGAGGGCGGTTTCCACGGCTTGGAGCCTAAATTGCCTTAGGCTTGTCCGTCCGTGGGCTGCGCTTGAATGGCGCCCAACACGATTTCGACCTGGAGGTTCGTAGTGCCCCTGACTCAGACCCAGTTCGCAGACGAGATCGCCGAGCGCGCCGGCGCGAGCCGCGCCGACGTCAAGCGGGTGCTCACCGCGCTCGAGGAGGTCGTGCTCGACCAGATCGCCGACGCCGAGAAAGTGAAGATCGGGACCGTTGTACAGCTCGAGGTTCGCGTCCGGCCCGCGACGAAGGAGCGCCCCGGCCGCAATCCCGCAACGGGCGAGGAGATCACCATCTCCGCCAAGCCGGCTTCGGTCACCGTCAAGGCCCGGCCGCTCGCGAAAGCGAAGGCCGCTGCTCCGTCGGTCGACAAGGCGAAGCGCAAGCTCGCAAAGTAGGACGAAGCGCGTCGGCGCGCCCCCGGCCGCGGACTAGGCTGGGGGCGTGATCGACCTCCGTTCCGACACGCTGACGAAGCCGAGCGCAGGGATGCGCGCCGCTATTGCCGCGGCCGACGTCGGCGACGAGCAGTACCTCGAAGACCCGACGACGAACGAGCTGCAGCGCCGCATGGCGGAGCTCCTCGGGCAGGAGTCCGCGCTTTTCCTGCCGACGGCGACCATGGCGAACCAAGCGGCGCTGCGCGCGCAGACGAAGCCGGGCTCGGTGCTGCTCGCGGAGGAGCGCACGCACATCCTCGTGTACGAATGGGGCGGCCCCGCGGTGCACTCGGGTCTGATCATGCGCGGCGTGTCCGCGTATGCGGGGCGCGTGACGCCTGACGACGTCGACGCTGTGCTCGATCCCGATCTCGGGCCCGGCGGGATCGTCGTGCTCGAGAACACGCATCGCAGCTCCGGCGGCCGCGTGTGGCCGATGGACGACTACCGCGCCACCGTCGACGCCGCGCGCGAGCGCGGCGCGGCAGTACACCTCGACGGCGCGCGGCTCTTCAATGCATCCGTCTCCGCCGGCCGCGCGCCGTCGGAGTGGGCGCGCCTCGCCGACTCGGTCACGATCTGCTTCTCGAAGGGCCTCGGCTGTCCGACGGGCGCGATCCTCGCGGGCTCCGCCGCCATGATCGAGTGCGCGTGGGAGAGCAAGTACCTGCTCGGCGGCGCGCTTCGTCAGTCGGGGATCCTCGCCGCCGCCGCGCTGTACGCGCTCGATCATCACGTCGACCGCCTCGCGGACGATCACGCCCGAGCACGTCGCCTCGCAGACGGCATCGGGATCGATTCCGGCGACGTCGAGACGAACTTCGTCGCGATTCCCGATCCGGACGGCGACGGCATCGCGCGCGCCGCGGACGCGGGCGTCGCGCTCGGTGAGCTTCGCCCGGGCTGGCTGCGCGCAGTGACGCATCTCGACGTCACCGACGACGACGTCGACGCAGCGATTGCTGCGCTTGCGCCGCAGCTTGTCAACACCGTTTGAGGCACCCCGCCTCAGGGATCGTCCGGCGCGTTCGACGCGCCGATGATCACTTCATCGCGATTCCGCATGCGGCGCGGGGTCGGTGGCAAATGGCGGAACTGCGACTCATGACTGACATTCGCGTCGGTGACCTCGTCACCTACGAAGGACGTGTTCTGCGCGTGCGCGGAATCTCGCCGATGAGTGCGAGCCCGCGCCGAGTCCTCCTCGAGGACCCTGAGACGGGCGAGCAGATCGAAGCTCGCGTGGACGACCTCGAGCCGGTCGACGGCCCGGACTCAGCTGCTTAAGCCGGTCAGTGTCGTCTTCACGTCGGCCGCGGTGAAGGGCCAGAGGAAGAGCGCACGCTCGTCGCCGTTCGCATCGACGATGTACGCGGCCTCCGTGTGCACGATGTTGTGCACCGTAACGCCTGCGATCGTCTTCTTCTCGTCGAGCACGCCGATCGCGTAGCGCTTCCAGACCGACGCGAGCTGTGCGGGGGTGCCGACGCCCCAGTGGAACTCGCTGCCAACCCCCCACTTGCGGATGTCCTCCGTGAGATACCGGTGCGCGTTGCCGAACACGTTGACGCTGACCGCCACGATCACCGGGCGCGAGGCGGGCGGGATGCTGCGAACGACGTCGCCGAGCCGGGCGGCTTCGACCGGGCAGTAGTTGCGGCACAACGGATCGAGGAAGGTGACGACGAGCGTGCGGCCGGGGTATGCGGCAAGCGAGACGACCTTCCCGTTCTGATCGGTGAGGTGGAAGGCCGGCGCATGGCGGGCGCCGGCGGCCCACGTGCTCGCCGGCCCGCCCTCGATCGGCATCGACTTCGGCGTGCCCCCTCCGCCGCAACCGGCGACGAGCGCGACCAGAAGCGCGGCCATTCCCCAGCGCATCCGCGCGAGCGCCACCGTCCGAGGATACCCCGTCGCTCCTCTCACAGGATTTTCCCACGGTGGTCTCAGGCCCTCCGAAGGCCCTGGGGGAACCATGGAGCCATGACACAGACAATCGCAATCATCGTGAACGCAGTCCTCATGGCCGGGATCGTCTTGGCGGTCGCGCGGATGACTCATCTCCCCTTCCGCATCGAGCGGCGCGTCGAGACGCTCGAGCACGCCGTGTACGTGCCGGGCGAGGATGAGCTCTCGCGCGCGGCCTGACTACGTTGCCGCGAGGCCGGCGGGCACGAGCTCGCCGGCCTGCGAGACCTCCGGCTCGATGCAGGGCAGCACGAGCGCAAAGACGGTGTGCCCGCCGCGGCACTCGACGGCGCACCGGCCGCCGTGTGCGTGCGCGATCGCCGCGACGATCGCGAGCCCGAGCCCGACGCCGCCGTGCGCGCGCGTTCGAGCGTCGTCGGCGCGGGCGAAGCGGTCGAAGATGCTCCCGATCGCGTCGTCCGGGATTCCCGATCCGTCGTCGACCACCTCGACGACGATCTCTCCGCCGACCGCGTGCGCGCGCAGCGTGATCGCCGCGCGCGGCTCGGTGTACTTGACCGCGTTCTCGAGCAGCGCGTCGAGCGCGCTGCGCAGCGCCTCCGGGTCGGCGCGAACGACGCCGGCGACGTCGAGCTCGAGCCGCCACACGCGCGGCGCCACCTCCGACCAGCGCATGAAGACATCCTCGAGGAACCGGTCGATCGCGACGTCGCGCAAGACGACGAAATCCGGCTGCTCCGCCTTTGCCAGCAGAAGGAGGCGATCGACGATCCGCTCCATCCGTTGGAGCTCGTCGAGTGCAACCGTCAGCTCGGGAGAGTCCGGCTGGTCGCGGCTGAGCAGCTCGAGATGGCCGCGCGCGATGGTCACGGGCGTGCGCAGCTCGTGTGACGCGTCGTGGAGGAACCGCTCGTGCAGCTCGAGCAGCGAGGCGCGCGTGTTCGCGACCGCCTCGACCTGCTGCATCGCGGCCTGGCGGCGCCGCGCGTGCCAGACCATCGCGAGGAACATCGCCGACATGAGCGGGACTTCGAAGAGCTCGCCCCACAGCTGGATCCCGTTGAACGCGTCAGAGAGGATGCTCGCGCCCGTCGCGAGGATGACGAGGCCGAGAATGACCCCCGTCGCACCCGGCCTCCAGACGCGGAACCCGTAGACGATCGTCAGGCTGATCCAGACGAAGTGGAACGGGATCGTCTCCCACGCCGGCCACGCGATCATCGCGCCCCAGTTGGCGATCGCGAAGAGGCCCCAGAGGACCTCTACGGCATTACGCTGCAGCCAGCCTGTAGCCCGCATGCCTGATGGTCTCGATTTGCGCGTCAGGGCCAAGCTTCTGCCGCAGCCGCCGCACGCAGACGTCGACGACGTTGGAACCTGGGTCGAAGTCGTAGCCCCACACGTCGGCGAGCAGCCGTTCGCGACTGACCACCTCGCCGACGTGCAGCAGAAGATGGTGCAGAAGCCGAAACTCGCGGTCCGAGAGATCGGTGACGACGTCGCCGACCCGCGCCTGCCGGCCGGCGAGGTCGAGGACGACTCGACCTGCGCGCAGTACGTGGTCGTCGTCGCCGGGCGGCACCGTGCGGCGCAACTGCACCCGCACGCGCGCGAGGAGCTCGTCGAGCGCGAACGGCTTCGACACGTAGTCGTTCGCGCCGAGCTCGAAGCCCTTCAACTTGGTGCGCAGGTCGCCGCGGGCGGAAAGGATGAGTACGGGTAGCTCGGGTTGCTCGCGGTGGAGCTCTTGCAGGACGCGAAGCCCGTTCATGCCGGGGAGGAGAAGATCGAGGACGACGAGGTCCCATTCGCCCGAGCGAGCGAGCGAGAGCCCGTCTCGCCCGTCGCCGGCGGTGACGACGCCGTACCCCTCCGCTTCCAGTCCGCGTCGAACGAACGCCTGGATGCGCGACTCGTCCTCGATCACCAGGATCCGCATGCTCCCCCTCGCGACTCTAACCGGGTTTCAGATGACGTGTAAATGACGTGGGCGTGACAAGTTTGTCATTTCCGAGCCGCGCGTATCGCGGTCCGTTAGACACCCGGGCTTAGATGCGCGGCACGGGCACCAAGCTCCTCGGCGTGGCCGTCGGATTGGCCGTCGTAGGCGTGCTGATCGGCCTGTACGTCAACAAGCTCACGGTCGATCAGGGATCGCCCTCGTACACGGTTCCGGTGGCGAGTCAGGGGGGTCACAAAGTGGTCGACCTGAAGATCGAGACCGTCGCCGCCGTCGGTTCGCAGTTCAGCCCGGCCCACCCCGACTACGTCTCGTACCTCGTTCGCAACACGCAGGGCAAGTGGCTTCGGGACACCGTCTGGCGGCTGCCGGCGAACGCGACGGTGCACGTGACGATCTACAACTTCGACAGCGCGAGCGGCCTGCGCAACCCGCTCTACGCGCGCCCGCAGGGGATCGACGGCAACTCGTTCACCCTCGACGGGAAACCCACGGTCGTCATCGACCCGAACGACACGTCGCACACGTTCGCGGTGCCGGCGTTCGGGGTCGTCGTCCCTCTCTCCGGCATTCCCGACAGCGCCAAGCATCCGTGCGGCTACGCGCCGTGCGCGCTCTCCCTCGACCACCGGACGATCACCTTCACGTTCCATACGGGCAAAGCCGGCCACTATCGCTGGCAGTGCTTCGTCCCGTGCGCCGCCGGCTGGATCGACGGCTTCGGCGGTCCGATGCAGACGATCGGCTACATGGACGGGTTCCTCGATGTGGTCTAGTCCCGGTCGCAAGGTCCTCACCGCGTGGATCGTCCTCAGCGTCGTCGCGACGCCGCTCGTCGCGTTCGTGCTCGGGCCTCACCTCCCGCCCGGCAACGGCAGCGCGCAGGCGAGCGAGCAAGTGCTCGCCAACACATGGATGACGGCGATCGTCACGCCGGTCATCTGCCTGCTCCTCGTCTTCTTCGTCTATGTGCTGACCCAGTTCCGCCACACCGGGGGCGAGCTCGTCGACGGGCCGCCGCTGCGCGACGACGCGCAGGTGCGTGTGTGGTGGATCGCGCTCACGTCGCTCACCGTGCTCTTCCTCGCCGGTTTCGGGACGTTCGAGCTGCTTCAGAACGGTTCGGGCGGAGGGCAGGGGCCCGATCCGATCGCGGTCCCGGGCGGGACGAAGATCCCCGTTCAGGTGATCGCCCAACAGTGGCAGTTCACGTATCGGTACCCGACATACGGCGGTTTCGAGACGCCGCAGCTCGTGCTGCCGGCTGATACGTACATCGAGCTCCACGTCACGTCGCTCGACGCGATCCATTCCTTCTGGGCGTACGAGCTCGGCGTGAAGGCCGACGCGAACCCCGGGGTCGACAACGTGGCATTCGTGAAGACGAAAGGGCCGCGGACGTTCCAGGTTCGCTGCGCCGAGCTGTGCGGGCTCTGGCACGGCTACATGTTCAACCAGGGCCGCGTCGTGCCGATGACGCAGTTCACCGCATGGATCAGGTCGCAGCAGCGCGACTTCGCGCCGATCCTGAAGTACCTCCCGAAGTACGCCAAGGTCTATTACCCCGACCCACAGAGGAGAGCCGGATGAGCGTCGCCCGCCGCCTCGTCGGCTTCAACCTCCTGACCGCGTGCCTGCTCGGCATCGGCGGCTGGTACGTCGGCTGGTTCGCCGCGCACGCGGTCGCCGGGCCGAGCCTCCACTTCTTCTCCCAAGTCGACTTCAACGAGCTATCGCTCGTGATGGGCTACCTGTGCGGCGTTCTCGGCTTCCTCGTCGGGCTCGGCTTCTTCAACTATCCGTTCGCGCGGCTCCGGGGCTATCCGCCGTCGCTGCGCGAGAAGGAGGGCGGCGGAATCGGCCGTTACTTCGGCCTGTGCACCGACCACAAGGTCGTCGGCATCCAGTACCTCGTCGGCATCGGCCTGTTCTTCTTCATCGGCGGGCTGAACGCGATGCTGATCCGGACCGAGCTGCTGCGCCCCACCCACCAGGTGTGGCCGGCGGGCACCTACCTCACGCTCGTCGGTATCCACGGCTCGATGATGATGGGGATGATGACGAGCGGGATCCTCGGCCCGTTCGGCAACTACCTCATTCCCATCCTCATCGGCGCGCGGCGGATGGCGTTCCCGCGCATCGAGGCCCTGACCTTCTGGCTGCTGATGGCTGCAGGCGCCATCCTCGAGACGACCATCTTCTTCGGCGGCTTTCCGACCGGGTGGACGGGCTACCAGCCGCTCGGCACGCAGGCGAACCCGGGCATGGAGTCGTACTACATCTTCTTCGCGCTCGTCGGGATCTCGATGACGCTGCTCGGCCTGAACATGATCGCGACGATCGTGACCATGCGCGCCCCGGGCCTGACGTGGACGCGGCTGCCGATCTTCGTGTGGGGCGTCTTGACGACCGCCGTGCTGATGGTGCTCGCGGCGCCGGTGCTCGTCGCCGCGCTGTCGATGGCCATCCTCGACCGCGTCGCCCAAACGAACTTCTACATAGCCGCGCAAGGCGGGAGTACCTATCTCTACGAGAACCTCTTCTGGTTCTTCGGGCACCCCGAGGTCTACATCGTGGCGCTCCCCGGCTTCGCGATCGTGCTCGAGATCCTGCCCGTGTTCGCGCGCAAGCCGTTGTGGGGCTATCGCCTCGCCGTCGGCGGGCTCCTCGGCGTGACGCTGCTGTCGTTCTTCGTGTGGCAGCACCACCTGTTCGTCAGCGGCATCAACGCCGACCTGCGACCGTTCTACATGCTCTCGACGGAGCTCATCTCGATCCCGACGGGGCTGACGTTCCTCTGCGGGATGATGACGCTCTGGCGCGGCCGCATCCGCTACTCGGTGCCGATGCTCTTCTGCCTCGCGTGGTTCTTCAACTTCCTCATCGGGGGCTTGACCGGCGTCTTCCTCTCGGATACGCCGAGCGACGTGACGACGCACGGCAGCTTCTTCTCGATGGCGCACTTCCATTACACGATCATGGGCGGCCTCGTCTTCACGTTCTTCGCCGCCATCTATTACTGGGTGCCGAAGATGACCGGCTTCCAGATCAACGAGCGCCTCGGGAAGATCCACTTCTGGACGATGTTCATCTTCTTCAACTCGACGTTCTTCCCGCTGTTCATCGCCGGTTTCCTCGGCCAGCCGCGACGCGTCGTGACGTACGCTCAAAACCTTCAGTTCGTCAACGTGTGGGTGTCGATCTCTGCGTTCCTGCTCGGAGCGTCGATGCTGCTGTTCCTGTACAACTTCGTGAAGTCGCTCGTCTTCGACCGCGTGCCCGCGCCCGCCGATCCGTGGGGATCGAAGTCGATCGAGTGGCAGCTGCCGTCGCCGGTGCCGGTCCACAACTTCGACCGCATCCCGGTCTTCTCGAGTGATCCGTACGGCTACGGCGAGGGCGGTCCCATGCCCGTGCCGGCCGGCGCTCCGGCGGGGATGAGCTGATGAGCGAGCTCGCGCAGCACGGCACCGACTACGCCGTCGTCGAGCAGGAGGAGCCTGAGGTTCTGGCGCGCAACCTCGTGTCGGCGGGACAGCTGCTCGCAAGCGCGACGGTCTTCTTCTTTCTCGCGTTCTTCTTCGCGTACTTCTATCTCCGCTCCGTGAACAACGCCGGGATGTGGAAGCCGAAGCGCGTCGACGCTTCGGTTACGTGGGGGACGATCGTGATGGCGTGCATCGTGCTGAGCGCGATGCTCGTGCGGTTCGGCCGCATCGACCAGGCAGCTGGACGGCGCGACGCATTTCGGTTGAAGGCGTTCGTCGCACTCGTCCTCGGGCTCGCCGCGCTCGGCGTCCAAGCCGCCGCGTGGACGCAGCAGCCGTTCGGCCCCGCGGACGGCGGCTACGCGAGCGTGTACTTCGGCTGGACGGCATTCATGTGGCTGTTCGTCCTCGCGACGATGTTCTGGCTCGAGACGACGCTGGCGACGTCCTGGCGTTATCGCGACGAGCCGATGGGCGCAGCCAGCGTCCCGCTCGGGCACGCGTCCGGCGATCCCGGCCGCAAGGCGCACGACATCCGCAACCCGGTCGACCTCAACCGGGCCGAGCTCGCTGCACTCAGCTTCTACTGGACGTTCCTCGCCGGCCTCGCCGTCGTCACCTGGATCGTCCTCTACCTCGTCTAGATGTCGGTCCTGCCCCTCGTCGTGTGCGGCGCGGCGGCGACGCTGTACGCGCTCGGGCGGCGGGGGAGAGTGCGCATCTGGCGGGAGCTGTCGTTCTACTCGGGCGTCGCCGCGGCGTTCGTCGTCCTCGAGCCGCCGTTCGACGGCTGGGCCGACACGTGGCTCGCCGCGCATATGTCGCAGCACATCGTCCTCATGACGGTCGTGCCGCCGCTCGTCGTCCTCGGCCGGCCGTGGCCGCGGCTGTGGCTGCCGTTCCCGCTCGACGCCCGGCGCGCCGTCGCGGGGACTCTCGCGCGCTCAACCGCGTTCCGCCGCACCGGCCGCGTGCTCATGCGTCCGCCCGTCGCGCTCGTCGTGCAGTCCGCTGCGATCGGGATCTGGCACGTTCCGGTGTTGTACGACGCTGCCGTGCGCAGCGAATGGGTGCACGTCTTCGAGCATGTGTGCTTCGTCGCACCCGCGCTCGTCTTCTGGGGCGCTCTGCTCGACGCGCCGCCCGTCCGTGCGCGGATCGATGATCTCCATCGCGCGATCTGGTTCGCGGCGGCGATGGTGCCGGGCTGGATCCTTGCCATCGTGCTCGCGTTCGCGACTGCGCCGGTGTACGGCGCGTATCCATCGCTAACCGACCAGCAGCTTGCCGCCGGCGTTATGTGGGTGCCAGGCTCGCTCACGTACTTCCTCGCAGCGTTCTACTTCTTCTACTGCTGGCTCGGGCCCGCCGTGGCCGAGCCCCGACCTGAGGAGCTCTCATGGACCTGATCGCGTCGTTCCTCACCGGCTCCGTGCTCACCCTGGTCGTGCCGCTCGCCGTGCTCGCGGTCGTGCTCATCTGGTGGGCGTCGATCATGCGCCGACGGCCGCGCGGGGACGCGTGAAAGTTGCAGTCATGATCGTCGCTGCGGCCGCAGTGCTGGGCGTGGCAGGCGCAGCGGTCGCGCACGCTGTGCTCGCGCGCGGCGCGACCCTTTCGCTGCCGTCGCTGCATGGGCAAGCGACTTGGCCTGCGGGCTCGCATCCGTCGCCCGTCGCCGTGCCCCACGGGCGGACGGCCATCGTCGCGTACGTCGCGCGCGGCTGCAAGGACTGCTTCGCCGAGCTGAGATTCACGCTTCGTCAGCTTCCGCAGCATGTCCGGCCGCTGGTCGTGCGCCGCGTCGCGACTGGTCATTCGCTCCTGCTCCTCGTCGACCGGAACGGCGACGTGCGCACGGGCTACACGTTCCCGTTCGCCCCGGCGTTCGTCGAAGGCGACCTCAGGATGCTCGCTCGATGAGGACGGTGGAGGCGCCCGGTCTGTTCCTCCGCGCGTGCGCGTTAGCCACAGCCGCCGCGACGGCGCTCGCTGTCGCCACGGGCGGCGGAGGCTCGGCGCACCGCGTCCTCGCCGCCCTCGCGGGGCCGCCCCTCGCCGCGCTTCTCGTTGCGGCTTTCGTCTCGCACAGGAGACTCGTCGCGCCGACGCTCGCCACCGGCGCGCTGCTGCTCGCCACCGCCGTCGCCCCGGGGAACGCGCACCTCGCGCTCGCGATCCCTGCGTTCGCGGCGGCCGCGGTGCTCGCCGTTCTCGCGTGGCGCGGGAGGCCGGTCGCCGCGGGCGCCTGGCGCGACTACGTGACGTTGACGAAGCCGCGCGTCATGACGCTCCTGCTCCTCACGGGACTGTGCGGCGCCGCCGTCGGCGCCCACGGACGACCGTCCCTGTCGCTTCTCGCAGTCACCTTCGTCGGGCTCGCGCTCGCGTGCGGCGGCGCGGCCGCGCTCAACCACGTCATGGACCGCGACATCGACAAGCTGATGGGGCCGCGTACCGCGTCGCGCCCGGTCGCCGCGGGGCGGCTGACGGCGCCGCGCGCACTCGAGTTCGGGCTCGCGCTCTCGGCCGCGTCGTTCACCCTGCTCGCCTCGACCGCGAACCTGCTGACGGCGATCCTCGCGCTCGTCGGAAACCTCTTCTACGTGGTCGTGTACACCGGCTACCTGAAGCGGCGCGGGCCGGAGAACATCGTCCTCGGCGGCGTCGCCGGCGCGGTGCCGCCGCTCGTCGGCTATGCGGCCGCGACCGGCAACGTCGCGGTGCCGGCGCTGTGGCTGTTCGCGATCGTGTGTCTCTGGACACCGCCGCACTTCTGGGCACTGGCGCTCTTGATCCGCGAGCACTACGAGCGGGCCGCGGTGCCGATGCTCCCCGTCGTTCGCGGCGAGCGGGTGACACTGCGGCGCATCCTCGGGTACACGCTCGTGCTCGTCGCGGCAACGGTCGTTCCCGTCGTCACGGGGACGTTCGGTGTCCTGTACCTCGTCGCTGCCCTCATCCTCGGCGGCGTCTTCGTCGTGCTCTCGTTGCAGCTGTCGCGCTCGCCGACCCGCAAGGCTGCCGCGGGCCTCTTCCACTACTCGCTGCTCTACCTCGCGCTGCTCTTCGTGGCGGCCGCGCTCGACCCGCTGCTCTAGGGACCGGATCGTGCGGTGATCCGCGGCGTGCCGCCGCGGGTCACTTCGAGCACGTCGTACATGCGCGCTTCCTCGTGCCCGGCGACGAGGCACGCGATGCGGTAGGTGCCGACGCGCGACGCGACGAAGGAGAACTTCGTGGTCGACCCGGGCGGGAGGATCGGCGTCGCGGCGCCGCGAAATGACGGCGTGATCGTCATCGGGCCGGGCACGACCGCGCAGGAGTGATTCAACGCGCCGCGGTTCGTGCACGTCACGCGCACCCGCCAGCCGCGGGGAATGCTCAGAAGCAGCTCTCCGCGGCCGTACCCGTCGAAGTTGAAGCCGTTGTTCTCGCTGTCGTAGCCGGCGACGAGTGTCACGAGCGCCGTGCGCTGCTTCGCCTCGATGTGCAGGAACTGGGAGGGACTGGGAGGCGCGAGAAGCACGCTCGAAGCCTTACACAGATTGCAACAGGCCGGCGCCGGCGGCGAGCCCTTCACGGCTCAGCGTGAACCAGTGGCCGCGCGCGTTGCCGTGCATCTCGACCTCGCCGGGCGTCGGGCGACGACGCACTGGGGAGCGCTCGATGTCCTCGCCGGACTCGGGCGTCGAGGTCGATCCCGATGCGCGCTACGTCGACCATGGCGACGTCATCACCTCGGCGGGCGTGTCCGCCGGCATCGACATGGCGCTCCACCTCGTCGCGCGCCTTCACTCGCGCGAGCGCGCCGCCGAGGTGCGGCGCCACATCCAGTACGACCCGGAGCCGCCGGTCTAGGAGCTCCAGGGGAAGTCGATCCAACGGTCGGTGCGCCGCCAGACGTACTCGCAGGCGACGATCGAGCGCGGCTTCTCGTACATGACGGCGACGCGCACCTCGCCGACCTTGCCGGCGATGAAGTCCTTGACGAGCGCGAGCGTCTGACCGGTGTCCGCAACGTCGTCGGCGATGAGCACACGCGCGTCGTGCAAGTCGATGAGGTCTGGGACGGGTGGGAGGATCATCGGCATCGGCAGCCGCTCGTCGACCCCGGTGTAGAACTCCACATTCATCGTGAACGTGTTCTTGACGTCGAGGACGTACGAGAGCGCGCCGGCGATGAGCAGGCCTCCGCGCGCGATGCCGAGGATGAGGCCGGGCTCGTATCCGTCGGCGACGACCTGCGCTGCGAGCTCCTGCGTGCCGCTCCCGAGCTCGGCCCAGGTCATCCGCTCCCGCTCGGTCGCCACGCTCACGCGCCGATTCTTCCACGCGGCCTAGACTCGCGCCATGGTGCGTGTGCGCTTCGCGCCGAGCCCGACCGGCTCGCTCCACCTCGGCAACGCGCTGAGCGCCGTCGCCAACCGGCGGTTCGCCGACGAGCACGGCGGCACGATGCTGCTCCGCATCGACGACACCGACCAGGCCCGGAACGTCGACGACGGTGCGCACACGATCGCCGCCGACCTCGAGTGGCTGGGCGTCCGCTGGGACGAGGGGCCGGTCCACCAGAGCAGCCGCTTCGTTCGCCATCGCGAGGCGGCGCACCAGATCGGGGCGCCTGACGCCGAGGGCGCGCTCCGGTTCGACCGCGTGACGCTACTGCGTCCCGACGGCTCGCCCACGTATCAGCTGGCGAGCGCCGTCGACGACCTCGACTTCGAGGTCACGCACGTCATTCGCGGGTCCGACCACCGGGCGAACGCCGAGCTGCAGACGGAGCTCATCCGCGCGCTCGGCGGCGAGCCGCCGGAGTTCATCCACCACGGGCTGCTGCTCGGGGACGACGGGACGAAGCTGTCGAAGCGACACGGGGCGGCGACGCTCGCCGACCTGCGCGAGGCCGGCATCCCCGCCGAGGCGGTGCGCGCGTACCTCGACGAGCTGGGGCTACCGAAGCACGACGTCCACCTCGACCTGGCGCGGGTGCGCCGGCTCTCGCTCGATGCGCTGGCGGCGCTCTCCGACGAGGATCTCGCAGCCCGTGTCGGCGTAGACGTCACGCTCGTCCCCGTCCTGCGCGGCGCGCGCGACCTCGCCGAGGCGCGCGAGTACGCGCAGATCGTGCTCGAGCCGCAGCGGGTTCCGGTGGAGGCGGCGGAGACGCTGGCGCGCTTCCGCGAGCTCGTCGAGGCGGGGATCGAGCCGCGCGCGCTCGTGCGCGAGCTGAAGGCGGTTGGCGGCGACCTGAAGTCGCTGCGGCTCGCGCTCACCGGCCGCGAGCGCGGGCCGGAATTGGCCGCGGTCATCGCCGCGCTGCCGCGGGACGAGCTGCTGCGCCGGTCCGTAGGCTAGGACCATGCGTCTGTACAACACGCTGACGCGGCGGCTCGAGGAGCTGCCGCTGCCGCCCGGCCCGATCCGCATGTACTTCTGCGGACCGACGGTGTACCAGCGCGCGCACATCGGGAACGCGCGGCCGTTCCTGCTCGGCATGTGGTTGCGCGACTGGCTCCGCCACCGAGGCTACGCGGCGACGCTCGTCCACAACATCACCGACGTCAACGACAAGATCTACGACGCCGCGCCCGGCGCGAGTGCGGAGCTCGCTGCGCGCGCGACCCAGTGGTACATCGAGGACATCGGCGGCTTCGAGCTCGGGCTTCCCGACGCGCTCCCGAAGGCGACCGAGCACATACCGGGCATCGTGCGCTTCATCGAGGAGCTGGTCGCGCACGGCAACGCGTATCCGGTCGACGGCGACGTCTATTTCAGCGTCGCGAGCGACCCGAACTACGGGCGGCTTTCGGGCCAGAAGCCGGATCAGATGGAGGAGCAGGAGCCGAACGCGCTCAAGCGGGATCCGCGCGACTTCGCGCTCTGGAAGGCGAATAAGCCCGGCGAAGACACCGCGT
>DATBQM010000022.1:0-10575 GCA_036560805.1 Gaiellaceae bacterium
TCCCCGGCCGCACGCTCGGCCTCCTCTTCGCGCGCCCCTCGACGCGCACGCGCGTCTCGTTCGCGGTGGCGATGGAACAGCTCGGCGGCTCGGTGGTCACGCTCAACACGTCCGACCTGCAGCTCTCGCGCGGCGAGTCGCTCGAGGACACGGCGCGCATTCTCTCCGGCTACCTCGACGGGATTGCGGTGCGCTGGGCGTCGCAGGCAGACCTGGCGACGCTTGCCTCCCACGCGTCGATTCCGGTCATCAACGCACTCACCGACGACGAGCATCCGTGCCAGGCACTCGCCGACGCGCTCACGATCCGCGAGCACTTCGGCGACCTCGCCGGCGTGCGCGTCGCGTACGTCGGCGACGGCAACAACGTGTGCGCGTCGCTCCTCGTCGCGTGCTCGGCGCTGGGCGCCGAGGTCGTGTGCGCGACGCCGCGCGGCTACGAGCCCGGCCCCGGCGCGCTCGGCGCGGCGGTCGCGTTTGGCGGGGACGTCACGCTGACCGACGACCCGTATGCGGCAGCTGCGGGAGCGCAGGTGCTCTACACGGACGTGTGGACGAGCATGGGCGAGGAGGGCGAACGCGAGCGGCGACTCCAGGACTTCGCCGGCTTCGCGATCGACGCCGACCTGCTCGCGGCCGCGGCCGACGACGCCGTCGTGCTCCACTGCCTGCCGGCGCACATCGGCGAGGAGATCTCCGGCGACGTGCTCTACGGCGGCCAGTCGGCCGTCTGGCAGCAGGCGGAGAACCGTCTGCACGTGCAGAAGGCTCTCCTCACCCTGCTGCTGGACTGAGCTACGACTACGCCGGCGCGGCGCACGAGGTCGCCCACGTGCACGCATTGAATCCGTCGGCATCGGAATCGGGCGCGGACGGCGATCCGATCACGTTGCCGTTCGAGTCGATGAGCTGCATCTGCTCCGACGACGTGAGATTCGCCGGCGCGCCGTTCACCGTCGCCAGGTCGAAGACCGGGCTCGTCAGGTTCGGGAGCGCTGCGAAGCCCGCGTTCGTACCGAGGATGAGCGGCGTCTCCTCGATCCACTCCGCGGTCAGTGAGGTGGAGCTGTACGGCACGGTCTGCGTGAACGTCTCGTTCCGAGTGACGTCCTGAAGCGTGATCGTCCACGCATTCGAGCCGGCGACGAGCTCCGCCAGCGACGCATGCATGTGATCCCCGGGGCCGACCGTCATCGAGATCGAGATCGACGGCGCGGGGACGAGCTCCCACCACGCCGAGTACGAGGCGACACCGCCGCTGACGTCCTGCTCGGTGCCTGCCTGGATGAGCGTGCTGTCGGTGGCCGTGCAGCCCGCGTCGACGCAGCCGCCGCCGATGCCGATCCAGTCGGACGAGTCCTCGGCCTGGCCGGCGGTGTGCTGGCTGACGGTGGGAACGGTCCAGTCACCGGTGATGGACGTGAAGAGCTTCCCGCCCTGCTCGAGGGAGCCCTGGTTGTAGCCGAACCAGTTGCTGCTCTGGTTCGTGTTCGCCCGGACGTGGATGAGCTGCCCGTGCGCACTTGGCGCGGCCGCAGCCGCGGAGCCGGACGCCATGAGCGCCGCGGCGACTGCGAGAACCGATGCGATCTTCATGCGCCGGAAGTCTCCGCCGCGTAGGTTTTCAAACGATGACCGAAAATCTTTCAGGCCTGCGCGACAAGATTGCGGCCGTCGACCGTGAGGTGCTCGAGGCCCTCAACCGCCGGCTCGAACTCGTGCGGCGCGTGCGCGCGCTCAAGCAGGAGACGGGCGCGCCGCTGATCGACGCGGCCCGCGAGGCGGAGCTCCTCGACGAGCTCGTGCGCTCGAACGACGGCCCGCTCGGCGAGGCGGCCGTGCGGTCGCTCTTCTCCGCCGTCCTCGACCTGATGAAGCAGGAATCGCAGGGCGCCGGGCCCACTGCTCCCGCGTCGCCGCGAACGCCCGCGCCGGTGTCACGCCTCGCGATCGTCGGCACGGGCCTGCTCGGAACGTCAGTCGCCCTCGCCGCCCGGCGCGCCGGCGTCGCGTCGGTGCGCGGATGGGACGCGACGCCCGCGACGCTGCGCGAGTCCGCCGTCGACCGCGCGTCCTCACTCGAGGACGCGGTCGCCGAGGCCGAGCTCGTCGTCGTGTCTGTCCCGGTAGGCTCGGTCGTCGCGACCGTGCGCGATGCGCTGGCGGGAGCGCCCGGAGCGACCGTCACCGACGTCGGCTCGACGAAGCGCGCGCTCGCCGCCGTCGAGGACCCGCGCTTCGTCGCCGGGCATCCACTTGCGGGCGGCGCGACCGGCGGCCCCGGCCGCGCTAGCGCCGACCTCTTCGACGGCGCCATCTGGTTCCTGACGCCCTCGCCGTCAGCCGACGCGGGACGGATCGACCTCGTCGAGCGTTTCGTGTCCGCGCTCGGCGCGCGCACGGTGCGCCTCGACGCGGCGGAGCACGACCGGCTGCTGGCGGTGACGAGCCATCTCCCGCACGCGCTCGCGAACCTGCTCATGCGTGCAGCTGCGCGCGCGGGCGAGGACGCCCTCGGCTACGCGGGCGCGTCGCTGCGCGAGATGACGCGCGTCGCGGGCGCGAATCCATCCATCTGGGCGGACATCTTCGTCGACAACGGCGACCTCATCGCCGCGGCGCTGGCTGAGCTCGGCGGCGAGCTCGCCAACATCGAGCGCGCGCTGCGCGCCGGTTCGCGCGACACGATCGAGGAGTGGATCGGCGATTCCGCAACCGCGCGCACGCGCATGCTCGAGTATGCGTATCAGACCGACGCGAAGATGCTGAACCGCATCCGCGTGCGCGTCCCCGACAAGCCAGGCGTCCTCGCGCGCATCACGCAGACGCTGGGCGCTGCCGGGATCAACATCGAGGACTTCGAACTGCGCCACGTATCGCCCGAGTACGGCGGCGTGCTCGTCATCCTCGTCTCGGGCGGCGATAACGCCGAGCTCGCGCGGACGCTGCTGCGCCGCGACGGATACTCGGCGGCGTAAGAAATGACGTGCATCGGGTACGAGCGGCCGCGCGAGGACTAGACCGGAAGGACGCGACCGCGCACGTCGCCGAGTATGTCGGCGCGGAGGACGACCTCGTCGCCGTCGGCGAGGAACCTGGTGTTGCCGTAGAGCTCGATGAGCGAGCCTTCGCTTCCGGGCTCGGCGCCCGAGATCGTCCCGGTCGCCATCAAGTCGCCCGTGCGGACGGTCGCGCCGTTCGAGGTCGCGTGCGCGAGCATCTGCGGCATCGTCCAGTAGAGCGTCCGCGCGTTGCCGCGCGAGATCGTCTCGCCGTTCAGCTCGATGGACAGCTCGAGGTCGAGCCCCCAGTCGCGGCCTCCGGCCAGGTGGGCGATCGGCGGCGGCTCCTGTTCGGGCGCCTCCACACGGCGCTCCTCGAGCAGCGTGAGCGGCGTCACCCACGCGGAGATGGACGTGAGGAACGACTTGCCCAGGAACGGGCCGAGCGGCACGTACTCGAACGCCTGGATGTCGCGCGCGCTCCAGTCGTCGACGAGCACGACGCCGAAGACGTGGTCGGCGAACTCGGCAGTGCTCAGAGGCCTCGAGGACGACACGCCGACGACGAAGCCGAGCTCGAGCTCGACGTCGAGCCGCTGCGACGGGCCGAACTCGCCGGCACGCAGCTGGCCGCTGGGGCGGACGACGTCGGTGCCGCTCACCACGACCGTGCCGGCGCGGCCGTGATAGCCGACTGGCAGCCACCGCCAGTTCGGCAGCAGCGGCTCCTGCTCGGGGCGGAACATGCGGCCGAGATTGGAAGCGTGCTCGCGCGACGCGTAGAAGTCGACGTAGTCGGCGACGTCGAACGGGAGACCCATGTGCGGGTCGACGACGCGCGGGCCGTCGTGCGCGCGGGCGGACGCGATCGCGTCGCGCCACGCCACAGGCCCTTCGGCCATCAGCGTGTTCAGCGTCGGCTGCGCAAACACGCCACCCAAGCCGCGCAAGTCGACGACCTCGCCGTTCTCGGCCCATGCTAGGCCTCCGTCGACGAATGCGCCGAAGCCGGTCACACGATCCCCAGCTCGTGCAGCTCGCCGACCGGCTCGAAGAACGAGCAGCTCCCGATGGAGTGCAGCAGATTCGTGCGCACGCGCTCGAGCTCGCCGGCGCCGGCGCCGCGGCCGTTCCAGCGGAACGATTGCGCGTCGAGCTCGAACGAGCCGCGGTGCGCGCGCAGCGCGTGCTCCTCGTCGCCGAAGACGCACGCTGCGAGCAGGTTGAGGAAGCCGTGCTCTCCCGCGTCGGTCGGATACGCATGGTGTAGCCCCGCCGTCGCCTTGAAGACGACGTCGTCCTCGCGGCAGCCGCGCACGAACGCGGCCAACTCCTCCACGGTCGGGATCGCAGCGCCGCCGCAGCGAATCTTCGAAGCGCCTTCGATGAAGAGCTCGTTGCCCTGGCGCTCGGTGCCGCCGCCGACGATCGCGAGCTCGCGGCCCTCGACCTCGACGCCCTCGGGCACGACGAAGCGGCCGAGGAGCCACGCGTCCGGGCTCGCCTGCGCCCGCTCGTCCTCCGCGAGCGCGTCCGGCAGGGACATGCTCGCCGGCGGGAACATCGGCGCGTGGTCGAAGAGGGCGGTAAGGAGAGTGCGCCGGGCGTCCACGAGCGGCAAAGCTACACTCCGGCCGGGTCGGGCTCCGCGCAGTGGGAGCATGTGAACCGCGTCAGATCCGGAAGGAAGCAGCGCTAAGCATTTCCTCCCAGGTGCGCGGGCAGCCCGGCCCATAGAATCGTTCAATGGCTGCCCTATACCGCAAATACCGCCCCCAGAGCTTCGACGAGGTCGTCGGCCAGGAGGCGGTCGTGCGGACGCTGAAGAACGCAATCACGTCGGGCCAGGTGCGGCAGGCGTACCTCTTCGCGGGCCCGCGCGGAACGGGCAAGACGTCGCTGGCGCGCATCCTCGCGAAGAGTCTCAACTGCGCGCACGGCCCGACGGTGACACCGGACGGCACATGCCACGCGTGCCTCGCCATCGCCGCCGGCTCGTCTCTCGACGTGATCGAGATGGACGCTGCGTCGCAGCGCGGCATCGACGACATCCGTGACATCCGCGACCGCGTCGTCCTGCAGCCGGTCGAAGGTCGCTACAAGATCTACATCCTCGACGAGGCGCACCAGCTCACGGACGCCGCGTGGAATGCGCTGCTGAAGCTGATCGAGGAGCCTCCACCCCACCTTGTCTTCGTCTTTTGCACCACCGACCTGTCGAAGGTGCTCTCGACCGTGCGCTCTCGCTGCCAGACGTTCGTGTTCCAGCGGCCTCGGCTTCAGGATCTGCTCAAGCGGCTGCGCATGATCGCGGACAAGGAGCAGATCGCGGTTCCCGACCAAGCGCTCGCGCTCGTCGCACGCGCCGCGCGCGGTTCGTATCGCGACGCCGAGTCGACGCTCGACCAGCTCGCCGCCGCCACGGAGAACGACGTCAGCGTGCAATCGGTGCTGCAGCTCCTCGGCACGGTCGAGGAGGAAGCGCTCTTCCGGTTGTGCGACCTCGTCGTCGACCGCGACACCGCAGGCGCGCTCACGTTTGTCGAGGAGCTGTCCGAGCAGGGGCACGACATCGGCCGGCTCGTAACCGAGCTGATCGAGCACCTGCGGCAGCTGCTGCTCGTGCAGCACATGGGCGAGGTACCGGACTCGCTTCCCGTCACGGAGGAGGCGCGCGAGCGGCTGCGCGCGCAGGCGAACCAGCTCGGTGAGCCGACGGTCATCCGTTTGATCGACCTCCTCGCGGTCGCGGTCGACGACATGCGCCAGGGCGGCGATCCCCGCCTGCCGCTCGAGCTCGCCCTCGTCAAGGTGACGCGACCTGGCGCAGACCTCTCGCGCGAGTCGCTCGCATTCCGCCTCGAGCAGCTCGAACAGGGCGCACCGCGGCAGGCGGCGCCTCAGTCCGAGGCGAAGAAGGCCGCACCGCCCACTCCCACACCGGCGGCCAAGGCTCCTGACGTGGAGCTCGAGCAACTGCAGGAGGCGTGGTCGCGCACGATCGTGCCCGCGGTCGCCGAGCGCTCGATTCCAATCTCCACCGTGCTCGGCGAGGCGCGTCCTGCGCAGCTCGCGGGGGACACGCTGACGGTCGAGTTTCCGGCGAGCGCGTCGTTCCACCGCCAGCTCGCGGAGGAGCCGAAGAACGCGACGCTGCTCGCCGACGCGTTGTACGAGGTGACCGGCCGCCGGCTCGCGCTCGCCTTCGCGGTCGGGGAGGGCGACGTCGAAGGAGTGCTCGAGCTCGACGAGCCCGCGGGCGAGGACCGCATCATCGAGCTGCTCAAGAGCGACCTCGACGCGCGCGAGAGGGAACCCGAATGAATTTCGACATGAACAAGCTGATGCAGCAGGCCGCCCAGATGCAGGAGCAAGTGCAGCGCATGCAGGAGGACGCGAAGAAGGAGACGGCGGAGGCGTCGGTCGGCGGCGGCATGGTGAAGGTGACCGCGAACGGCGCCGGCGAGGTCATCTCCATCGAGATCTCGCGCGACGCCGTCGATCCCGACGACCCGGAAGGGCTCGCCGACCTCGTGCTCGCCGGCGTGAACGAGGCGCTCCGTTCCGCGCGCGCGGCGGTCGAGGCGAAGGCGCAACGGATGATCGGCGAGCTCGGGTTGGGCGATCTCGGGCTGCCCGGCCTCGGCGGGTAGCGCCGTTGCGCGGGCGCTACGTCGTCTCCAACTGGGTTTGGCTCTTCGTCGTCCTCGTGCTCATCGGCGTGATCGTCTGGGGCTGGGCATGGGACTTCTCCCGTTAGCCTGATCCCGTGCTCTCTCCCTCCGTCGAGAATCTCGTTGCGCAGCTGACCCGCCTGCCGGGGATCGGCAGCCGCACGGCGCAGCGCCTTGTGTTCCACCTTCTGCAGGTGTCG
Source organism: Gaiellaceae bacterium (assembly GCA_036560805.1). Classification (GTDB taxonomy): domain Bacteria; phylum Actinomycetota; class Thermoleophilia; order Gaiellales; family Gaiellaceae; genus Palsa-739. Next base: position 6,877 of record DATBQM010000022.1, read on the forward strand.
ACGAAGGAGGCGAACGCGCTCGCGGATGCGATCCGCGAGGTGAAGGAGCGCGTGCGCTTCTGCAACGAGTGCGGCAACCTCACCGAGGAAGAGGTGTGCGCGATCTGCCTCGACGGGCGCCGCGACCGCACCATGATCTGCGTCGTCGAGCAGCCGGTCGATCTGTTGTCACTCGAGCGGACCGCCGAGTACCGCGGCCTCTACCACGTCCTCGGGGGCGCACTCTCGCCGCTCGACGGCGTCGAGCCCGAGCATCTGCGCATTGACGAGCTCATGCGGCGCGTCGACCGCAACGGCGTGCAGGAGGTCGTCCTCGCCACGAACCCGAACATGACGGGAGAGGCGACGGCCGCGTATCTCGCCGACCGGCTACGGGGACGCGTTCGCGTAACCCGGCTCGCGAGCGGCCTCCCCGTCGGCGGCGACCTCGAGTACGCCGACGAGGTCACGCTCGGCCGGGCGTTGACCGGGCGCCGCGAGATCTGAGGGCGTCGCTTGCGATGCCGCGACGTTGAAGGCTGCGCCGGCTCGGCCGGTGCCGCCGTTAAGGCACACTCTTTCTCGTGAGCGTCACGCATCACGAGGAGATCCCGCAGCTCGCTTCGGATGCGGCTCAACGAGGCCGAGATATCGTGGTGATGAAGTTCGGCGGCACCTCGGTGGGCGACACGCAGAAGATCAAGGACGTCGCCCGTAGGCTCGTCGAGGCGCGGGAAACCGGACATCGCGTCGTCGCCGTCCTGTCCGCCATGGGCGACACGACGGACGACCTCATCCGGCTCGCGCACGAAGTCTCGCCCAACCCGCATCCGCGCGAGTACGACATGCTCGTCTCCGTCGGCGAGCGCATCTCGAACGCGCTGTGCGCGATGGCGATCCACGACCTCGGGCAGGAGGCGATCTCGCTCACCGGCTCGCAAGCGGGCATCCTCACCGACACCTCGCACGGCAAGGCGAAGATCGTCGAGGTGCGCGCCGCACGCATCAACGACGCGATGGACGACGGGAAGATCGTGCTCGTCGCCGGCTTCCAGGGAGTGTCCTCCGAGCACGAGGTCACGACGCTCGGGCGCGGCGGCTCCGACGCGACAGCGGTCGCGCTCGCAGCAGCGCTCGGGGGGGCGTGCGAGATCTTCACCGACGTCGAAGGCGTGTTCACCGCCGATCCGCGGCTCGTGCCCGATGCGCTCAAGCTTCCGAAGGTCAGCTACGAGGAGATGCTCGAGATGGCGGCGACAGGCGCGCGCGTGATGATGGCCCGGTCGATCGAGATCGCTCGCAGGTACGGTGTTCCCCTCCACGTGCGGTCGGCGTTCAGCGACGTCGAGGGCACCTGGATCGGCGAGGAGGATCAGCTCATGCTCGAGAAGGCGATCGTGTCGGGCGTCACGCACGACACGACGGAGGCGAAGGCGACTGTGCTCGGCGTTCCCGACCGGCCCGGCGTCGCCGCGCGCGTCTTTCGCGCACTCGCGGACGCGGGCGTGAACATCGACATGATCGTGCAGAACTCTTCCGCCGCTGGAACCACCGACATCACGTTCACGCTGCCGAAGACGGATCTTCCGGCGGCCGAGCCGATCCTCGACCGGCTGCGTGGCGAGATCGGCGCGCGCGGCATCGCGTACGACCCGGACGTCGCCAAGGTCTCGCTCATCGGCGCCGGCATGAAGAGCCATCCCGGCGTCGCCGCCGACATGTTCGAGGCGTTGGCCGACGCGGGGATCAACATCGAGATCATCTCCACGTCCTCCATCCGCGTGTCCTGCGTCGTGCGCGCAGCCGACGTCGAGAAGGCGGTCGGCGCGGTACACGAAAAGTTCCGGCTGTTCGCCGAGGAGCGCGTCCGTGCGTAACAAGAGCATCGCGGTCGTCGGCGCGACCGGCGCCGTCGGCGCGGTGACGATGCGGTTGCTGCGGGAGCGCGGTCACGAGAACGTGCGCGCGTTCGCATCGTTGCGATCCGCAGGACGCGAGCTCGAGGGCGGCATCGTCGTCGAGGAAGCGACGCCGGAGGCGCTCGAGGCCGCTGGCGTCGACCTCGCGCTCTTCTCGGTCGGCACGTCAGCGTCGCGCGAGCTCGTTCCGCACGCGGTGCGCGGCGGAGCTGTCGCAGTGGACAAGTCGTCGGCGTACCGGCTCGAGCCGGGCGTGCCACTCGTCGTTCCCGAAGTGAACGGGGCGCGGGCGCGCGAGCACGGCGGCGTGGTCGCCAATCCGAATTGCTGCACCATCCCGCTGACGTGCGTGCTCGGCCCGCTGCACGAGGCCGCCGGCCTGACACGCGTGCGCGTGTCGACGTACCAGGCGGTGTCGGGCAAGGGCGCGCAGCGGCTGGAGCAGCTGCTCGCGGAAGCGTCGGCCGACCACGATCTGGCGATGGATTGGAGCTGGGAGGGCGACGAGACCGACGAGGAGTCGAAGATCCGCGCGGAGACGCGCAAGATCCTCGAGCTGCCCGAGCTGCCGATCAGCGCGACGACCGTGCGCGTGCCCGTGCCCGTCGGCCACGCCGAGGCCGTGTGGATCGAGCTCCAGGAGCCGCTCTCCCCGGAGCAGGCGGCGGCGATCCTCGCCGCGGCACCGTCGGTGCAGCTCGTCGACGTCCCGACGCCGCGCGCTGCCGCGCGAACGGACGACGTCCTCGTCGGACGCATCCGGCCCGATTACGCGGCGGACGGGAACGCGCTGACGCTCTTCCTCGCGTGCGACAACCTGAACAAGGGCGCCGCGCTGAACGCGATCCAGATCGCGGAGCTCCTCCTCGGCGATCGCGTCGCCGCCTGATGCTGAAGCTCTTCTCGAGGATCCACGTCTTCCTCTACAGGGCGAGCGGCGGCCGGATCGGGGGCCGCTTCAAGGCCGCGCCGGTGCTGCTGCTGACGACAACGGGCCGCAAGAGCGGGAAGCGCCGCACGACGCCGCTGCTGTACGGGGAGGACGCGGGCCGCTACGTCATCGTCGCTTCGGTGGGCGGAGCGCCGAAGCATCCGGCGTGGTACCTCAACCTGGACGACGACGCGGAAGCGACGATCCAGGTCGGACGCCGGACGCTCGGCGTGCGCGCTGCGACTGCTACGCCGGAAGAACGCGGAAGCCTGTGGGCACTGATGACGCGCATGTATGCGCCGTACGACGACTATCAGGCGAAGACCAGCCGTGAGATTCCGATCGTGATCCTCACGCCTGCGGCAAGCTGACGTTTCGGGCGAGAAGACGCTCGCCCACGCAGTTGGGATCTCCCTCGCGGTGGGACTCATTGCCGCTGCCGAGCCGTATTTACAGCCGTGAGGAGGATTCTCGTGCTCGGCGTGGTCGTGTTCGGAGGCGCGGCGCACGTCGCGTTGGCGAGCGCGCCGACGAAGATCGTCTCGACCGTCGGTGTGACACTTAGCATCCCGGCAGGTTGGCATGCGGCGGTCGCCACGACACCAACGTGTGACCCGGAAAGGCTCGTCGTCGCCTCCTCCGCACCGATTCACACCAACCGCACTGGTCGGCTCGCATCCCCGCCCACGGGCCAAGTTCTGATCCTGCTTCTGGAGGACCGCTACCGGCAGGACCGACCCGTCGGCGACCTGCACCGCCCAACACACTTCGTCGTCGCTTGGAGCCGGCTCGTCCATATCAAGCCAATCTGCGGCCTGCCCGACTCGCCCGCGTACATGCGCTACTTCAAGACACGCGCACGCTACATCG
>DATBQM010000023.1:0-121050 GCA_036560805.1 Gaiellaceae bacterium
CGCCCTTCTTGACGCCGTACGGAAGCTCGCTGATGACGATCGCCGACTTGCCGCCGCGAAGCTCCTCGATGTGCGCGCGGGCGCGCATGACGATGCGGCCGCGGCCGGTTCGGTACGCGTCGCGGATACCGCTGCGGCCGACGATGTACGCGCCGGTCGGGAAGTCAGGTCCCGTGACGTGCTTCATCAGGCCTTCGACGTCGATGTCGGCGTTGTCGATCATCGCAACCACTGCGTCGACGATCTCGCTGAGCTTGTGCGGCGGCATGTTCGTCGCCATCCCAACGGCGATGCCGGTCGATCCGTTGACGAGCAGGTTCGGGAAGCGCGACGGGAGAACCGTCGGCTGCCGACGTGACTCGTCGTAGTTCGGCTCGAAGTCGACGGTGTTCGCGTCGATGTCGCGCAGCATCTCCGTCGCCATGCGGGAGAGGCGCGCCTCGGTGTAGCGCATCGCGGCCGGCGGGTCGTCGTCGATCGAGCCGAAGTTGCCCTGCCCGTCCACGAGCGGGTAGCGCAGCGAGAACGGCTGCGCCATGCGCACGAGCGTGTCGTAGATCGCCTGGTCGCCGTGCGGGTGGTACTTGCCCATCACGTCGCCGACGGTCGCGGCGGCCTTCTTGTACGGCTTGTTCGGCTGCAGTCCCGCCTCGTGCATGCCGTACAGCACGCGGCGATGGACGGGCTTGAGGCCGTCGCGCACGTCGGGCAGCGCGCGCCCGACGATGACCGACATGGCGTAGTCGAGATAGCTCGAGCGCATCTCCTGCTCGAGCTCGCGCGGCTCGATACGGCCCGCGCCCAGTGCTCCGGTCTCTACCTCAGACATCCAGGAAGGTCACGTCTTTCGCGTTGTCCTCGATGAACTGGCGGCGAGGCTCGACCTGCTCGCCCATCAGCATCGAGAGCAGGCGGTCGGCGGCGTGGGCGTCCTCGACGTCGACCCGGACGAGCAGGCGCTTGCTCGGGTCCATCGTCGTCTCCCACAGTTGGTCGTGGTTCATCTCGCCGAGGCCCTTGAAACGCGAAAGCTGGATGCCCGCTTCCTTCGCCATGTCGAGCGCCGACTGGCGCAGCGCACCGAAGGTGTTTGCGACCGCGCTCTTCTTGCCGAGAGCGAGCGTGAACGGCGGCGGCCCGACGACCTCGACGAGCTTCGCGTACGCCTTGCGCAAGTTCGCGTAGATCGGCGAGGCGAGGAGATCGGCCGAAAGCGCGATCGTCTGCGCGGCCGACGTCTCCTCCTCGACAACCTTGACGCGCAGGCCCGCGTCGTCGCGCTCGAGCACCGACAGCGTGTAGCCGTTCGCCGGTAGCTGCGCGATCGCCGTCTCGACCGCCGCGGGCGTGATCGCGTCGAGCTCGACGAGGCGGTGCGAGACCGCGAGGTCGGCGGCGTGCGCGCCGTAGTCGGAACGCAGACGCGCCGACCATCCTTCGAACTCGGCGAGCGTGCTCGTGAAGCGCTTCCACCGCGCCTCTGTCAGCTTGACGGCATTCCCGTCGCGGTCGCGCACGTCGAGATCGCCGAAGCGCTCGCGGACGAGCAGCTCCTCGAGCTGCGAATCCTTCTCGAAGTAGAACTCCTGGTTGCCGATCTTGACCTTGTACAGCGGCGGCACGGCGATGTAGATGTGCCCGCGCTCGAACAGCTCCTTCATGTGCCGGTACAGGAACGTGAGCACGAGCGTGCGGATGTGCGAGCCGTCGACGTCGGCGTCGGTCATGACGACGATGCGGTGATAGCGGAGCGCGGCGATGTCGAACTCGTCGCCGATGCCGGTGCCGATCGCCGTGATCATCGCCTGGATCTCGTTGTTGGAGAGAACCTTGTTGATGCGGTTCTTCTCGCTGTTGATGATCTTGCCGCGCAGCGGCAGGACTGCCTGGTATGTGCGGTCGCGGCCCATCTTCGCGGGGCCGCCGGCGGAGTCGCCCTCGACGATGAAGAGCTCCGCCGACTCCGGGTCGCGGATGGTGCAGTCGGCGAGCTTGCCCGGCAGCGACATGCTCTCGAGCGCCGACTTGCGGCGCGTCAGCTCGCGTGCCTTGCGCGCGGCTTGGCGGGCGCGCGAGGCCGCGATCGCCTTGTTCACGATCTGGCGCGCGTCCGTCGGGTTCTCCTCGAGGAACTCGGAGAGCTGCGCGTTCACGGTCGCCTCGACGAAGCCGGCGATGTGCGGGTTTCCGAGCTTGCCCTTCGTCTGTCCCTCGAACTGCGGGTTCTGGAGCTTCACCGAGATGACGGCGGCGAGCCCTTCGCGCACGTCCTCGCCCTCGAGGTTGTCCTCCTTCTCCTTCAGCAGGCCCTTGTCGCGCGCGTATTTGTTCAGCGTGCGCGTGAGGGCGGAGCGGAAGCCCTGCATGTGCGTCCCGCCCTCGATCGTGTTGATGTTGTTGGCGAAGGAGAAGATCGAGTCCTGATAGGAGCTGTTCCACTGCATCGCCACCTCGGCGATACCGGCCTCGGTCTCGTTCTGGAAGTACGCGATGTGCCGGTGGATGGGCTCCTTCGACTCGTTCACGTACGCGACGAAGTCCTTGATGCCGCCCTCGTAGTGGAACTCGACGGTCTTGCCTTCGGCGCGCTCGTCGACGAGCTTGATGTGCAGCCCCTTCGTCAGGAACGCGGTCTCGCGCAGGCGCTGCGTGATCGTGCCGGCCTCGATGTCGATCTCTTCGAAGATCCCGGCGTCCGGGAGGAACGAGACGGTCGTGCCCGTGTCGGTCGCTTCGCCGACGACCTGCACGTCGCCCTGCGGGACGCCGCGGGCGAACTCCTGGCGGTACACCTTGCCGTCACGGCGGACCTCGGCGACGAGCCACTCGGACAGTGCGTTGACGACCGAAGCACCGACTCCGTGGAGGCCGCCGGACACCTTGTAGCCGCCGCCGCCGAACTTGCCGCCCGCGTGGAGCTTCGTGAGGATCGTCGTGAGAGCGGACTCGTTCGTCCCCTGCATCGCGTCGACCGGCATGCCGCGACCCCAGTCCTTCACCGTGACCGAATGGTCCGGGTGGAGGTTCACCTCGATGCGGTCGTTGAAGCCCGCGAGGGCCTCGTCGACCGAGTTGTCGACGATCTCGTAGACGAGATGATGGAGGCCGCGAAGGCCTGTCGTGCCGATGTACATACCCGGCCGGAGCCGGACCGGCTCGAGGCCTTCGAGGACAGTGATGTCCTTTGCGGTATAGGTCTGTTCGGCCATTAAAAAAGCCCTGCAAATCCCACATTTGCGGGCACTCGAAAGTGTATCAGAACGAGCGGTCGTTCGGAGCGTTTGCGAGGGATGTTTCGGCAGCTTTCGCGACCAGTTTGCGGAGGTCTTCGTCAGCGATCGCCGACGCCCATTTCGCCGCCAATTCGGACTGCTCCGGGGTCGGTGTCGGGGGCGATCCCTGAGGGGTCGCCTGTGTGGCTTCCACCGACACCTCCGGCAGCGGCCCCGGAACGAACTTCATCGCGTTCACTCCGTCCAGGCGCTCCGCGATTTCGCCTGCACGTTGGGTCAATTCGAACGCCCAGACCGAATCGCGCGCGTGGACGATCAGGGTCCCGTCCCGCTGGAAACGCGCCGGCCACGCGCTGCGCGCGATCTCCGGGCCGACCGCATCCGGCCACGCAGCAACGACCTCGCCGATCGCGCCCTGCGGCCCGAAGCGGCCGAGCTCGCGTTTGAGCTCGTCACCGAGCGGTTCCAGTGCGCACCTCCACGAGCTGGTCGGGATCCGTCGGCAGCATCGCCGGATCCGTCGCGGTGATCAACGTCTGACCGCGGCCGGCGACTCGCTCGGCGAGCGTGCGGCGACGGCCGGGGTCGAGCTCGGAGAGCACGTCGTCGAGCAGGAGGAGCGCCGGAGCGCCGCGGCGCTCGGCTACGAGATCCGCCTCGGCGAGCAGGAGCGCGAGCACGGCCAGCCGCTGCTCGCCCTGCGACCCGAAGCTGCGCAGGTCTCGGCCTGCAGCTGTGACCACGACGTCGTCCAGGTGCGGGCCGGCTCCGGTGAGACCTCGGGCGAGATCCCGGTCGAAACGCTTCTCGAGATCCTCGACTGCCGGCGGCTCGCCGTCGTAGCGCAGCTCCGCTTCGTCGAGACCGAAAGCTGCCGCGTGCGCGGCGAACTCCGGCGCGAGCAGCACGAGCACCTCGCGTCGCGCCCCGACGAGCTGTGTGCCGAGGTCGGCGACCTGCTGCGTCCACGGTGCGATCGCGTCGCGCGTCGACGCTCCCATGGCGATTCGCCGCAGCGATGCATTGCGTTGCGCGACCGCGCCGCCGTAGTCCGCCGGTAGCTGCGCGCGGGCGGGAGTCAGCCGGCCGAGCGCGCGGTCGAAGTACGCGCGGCGGGCGGCGGGCGCACCCTTCACGACGCCGAGACGGTCAGGTGTGAAGACGAGCGTCGTCAGCTCGCCGCGCAGCTGCTCCACGGTACGCAGCGGCGCGCCGTTGAGCGTCGCGCGCTTCATCGAGCCGGCTTCGAGCTTCACCTCGACACCCACAGGGGCGTCTGCACGGCGGCCCTGCACGGCCACGCGTGCACCCTCGTCCCCGAACCGGATCAGCTGCCGGTCGTTGCGCGTGCGCGGCGAGAACCCCTGCGTGCCGACGTGCAGCGCCTCGAGGAGGTTCGTCTTCCCGACGCCGTTCGCACCGGTCGCGAGCACCAGGCCCGGCTCGAGCGCGAGCTCAAGCCGCTCGTACGACCGGAAGCTGCGCAGCGAGACGGACTCGACTATCAGCCGGGGAGCCGAATGGGCATGACGAGGTACGTGAAGTCGTCACCCTCGCCCTGGATCACGGCCGGCCGCAGCGGGCTGATGAGCTTCACGCGCACGTCTTCGCTGTCGAGCAGCTCCAGGCCGTCGCGTAGGAAGTCGGCGTTGAAGCCGATCTCGAGCGGCTCGCCCGTGTAGCCGACCGGAAGCGATTCCTTCGACTCGCCCACCTCGTGCGTGCGAGCGGTCACTGTGAGCTCGCCCTCGGCGAAGCGCAGCTGCAAGGGTGTCGCGCGCTGGATCATCACGGAGGCGCGGCGGATGACGTCGAGCAACTCCACCCTCGGCAGCGTCAACTCGTGCTCGAACGCTTCGGGCAGCAACTGGCGGTAGTTGGGGAACTGGCCGTCGATGCGGCGCGTCGTCAACCAGATGCCGTCGGTGGAGAAGACAACCTGGTTCTCCTGGACGCCGATCTCGACCTCGTCGCCGGAGCCGGCGATACGCGCGAGCTCCTGCAGCGCGCGACCGGGGACGATCGCCTCGAGGTCGGGCACCGTTCCGCTGAACGAGGTCTCCTTGACCGCGAGCCGGTACGAATCGGTCGCCGCCATGATGAGCTTGCCTCCGCCGAATTGGACCAGAACGCCGGTGAGCACCGGACGCGACTCGTCCCGCGATGCCGCTTTCGCGACGCGCCGGATCGTCTCGAGCAGCGACTCGCGCTCGACGCCGAACGTCGGCACCGCGTCGAGCTCCGGCAGCCGCGGAAAGTCCTCGGGGTTGTACGTGTTCAGCGTGTAGCTGGCAGTACCGGCTGTGACGTGCACGACCGACTCGGCCGGCTTGTGCTCGATCGTCACCTCGTCGCCGGGAAGCAGCCGCGCGATGTCGACGAACGTCTTGCCGGGAAGGACGATTGCTCCATCGCCTTCGATCTGCGCGGCCACGGTCGCACGCAGCGAGAGCTCCATGTCCGTGGCCGCCAGACGCAGCTCGCCACCGCGAGCTTCCAACAGCACCCCCGACAAGATCTGCACAGACGTCCGGGTGGACAAGGCACGCGAAACGACGCCCAGCGCCTGGGCGAGCTCGTCCTTGGTGCACGTAATCCTCAATCCCGCGCTTACCACGATGTCAGTCTCAATCATCTAGAAAACCTCATAGCAGTAGTAGGGCGTGTGGACGGCGGGGAGAGTGCTCGCATTCCGCATGGTTGCCGCATATTCGCTGGTGGTCGCGACTGGGGAGAAGTCTCGCGGTTCCACAGGACGTTTGGCTAACGGACCTGTTTGACGCGGGCGGTGAGCTCTTGGACGAGGTTGTACACAGACCTGTCCTCACGGATCAAACGGGCGATTTTCGAGGTGGCGTGGATGACGGTCGTGTGGTCGCGTCCGCCGAACTCCTTGCCGATCTTCGGGAGCGAGGAGTCGGTCAGCTCGCGTGAGAGGTACATCGCAACCTGCCGCGGATAGACGATGTTCTGGGAACGCTTGTCGCCGCACAGCTCCTCGAGCGACATGTTGAAGCGCTCGGCGACGAGATCCTGGATGCGCTTGATCGAGACCACCGCCGCCTCACCCTGCGGGAACACATCTTTGAGCACGTCCTGCGAGAGCTCCACCGACATGGCTCGCCCGGTAAGGGACGAGAATGCGACGACGCGCGTGAGCGCGCCCTCGAGCTCGCGGATGTTCGTGGAGACCCGGCCGGCGATGAAGGTCAGCACTTCCGACTCGGGCACATGGATCCCGTCCGTCTTCACCTTCTTGCGGAGGATCGCGATGCGGGTCTCCAGGTCGGGCGGCTGGATGTCTGTGATGAGGCCCCACTCGAAGCGGCTGCGCAGGCGCTCCTCGAGCGTCGCGATGTCGCGCGGCGGTCGGTCGCTCGACATGACGATCTGTGAGCCGGCCTCGTACAGCGAGTTGAAGGTGTGGAAGAACTCCTCCTGGATCCGCTCCTTGTGCTCGAAGAACTGCACGTCGTCGATCATGAGCAGGTCGTAGGTGCGGTAGCGCTGCTTGAAGCCCTCGATGCGCTTGTCCCGGAGTGAGTTGATGAAGTCGTTCATGAAGGTCTCGCTCGTGACGTAGCGGACGCTCATGTCCCGCGAGTGCTCGCTGACGTACTGCGCGATCGCCTGCAGCAGGTGCGTCTTGCCGAGCCCCGTGCTGCCGTAGATGAAGAGCGGGTTGTACGCCTGCGCCGGCGCTTCCGCGACTGCGAGCGCGGCCGCGTGCGCAAAGCGGTTCGACGACCCGATGACGAACGAGTCGAACGTGTATTTTGCGTTGAAGCCGCCGCTCTCGGGGCGGTGCGGGACCAGCCGCTCGACCGGAGCCACGCGCGCCGGCGGCGGTGCGGGCTCGGCCGGAGGAGAGCCGGGATCGGCCACCTGGAGCTCGATCGCGCGGTCACGGCCGGTGACGTCGCGGATCGCGGCGCCGATCAGCTCGAGGAAGTGGCCCTCGATCCAGTCGCGGGTGAAGTCGTTCGGGACGGCGAGGACGAAGCGGCCGTCGTCTAGCTCGACGCCGGCCGTGTGCGCGAACCAGGTGCCGTAGGTTGTGTCGTTGAGGGCGCCCCTGAGCCGACCGGAAACATCGCTCCACAGGCTCTCCGCGGTCAGCTCGATTTGGTCCTCCACCCCGACGCCAGCTCCTCCCTCGTGAACCGGAGGCGAGCCTAGCAGGGTGCCAATTGGGGGCAAAAACACGCTCCTGAGCAGGAGTTTTCAGGACCGACTAAATCCCTCCACACCTGTGGAAAGCGATGGGGGAAACTCGCCGTATCCGCACCGTTGTGCGGCGCGTGCCTGTGGACAAGTCGGTGGACGACCGGCGGCTATACTGCGCGCTCGCGCCGCAGAGACTCTCGCGCGCCCCACCTTTTTTCACTGTGAAGCGGACCTACCAGCCCAACGTTCGACGCCGCAAGCGCAGGCACGGCTTTCGCGCGCGCATGTCGACGCGCGCCGGACGGTTGATCCTGAAGCGGCGCCGGCTCAAGGGCCGCGCGAAGCTGTCAGCGTAAAGCGGCGTAATCTTGACGTCGTGAAGCGTGCGAACCGCTTGTCTCGTTCGCGGGACTTCGACGCCGTCTACCGGCACGGCAGGTCGGTGTCGTCGAGATTTCTCGTCCTCTACTGGTTCGGACAGGAGGAGCCGGCAGCGCCGCGGTTCGGCATGTCCGTTCCCCGCACCGTCGGGAACGCGGTCGCGCGCACGAAGCTCAAGCGCCAGCTGCGCGAGCTCTGGCACGCGCGGCTCGAACGCGTGCCGGCCGGGCGCGACTACGTGCTGATCGTGCGCCCCGGCGTGGCGGAGGCGGTCGCCGCCAACGGCTTCGAGTGGCTGGGGGCTCGCGTCGACGAAGTGCTCGACATGACCCAGGCGGCCGCCTGATGTACCGGCTCGGCGTCGCCGGCGTCTGGCTCTACCGGGCGACCTGGGGCGCGCTCTTCCCGACGACGTGCAAGTACCACCCGTCCTGCTCGCAGTACGCGATCGACGCGTTGCGCGAGAAGGGCTTCTTGCGCGGCAGCGCGCTCGCCGGCTGGCGGCTCCTGCGCTGTAACCCCTGGAGCCGCGGAGGGTTCGACCCGGTCCGATGATGCTCTTCGAGACACCCATCCTCGGCCAGCTCGAGACGGTCATGCGGCACGTCCTCGACTGGTTCCACGGGACCCTGCACCTTCCGTGGGCATGGGCGGTCGTCGCCACCACCGTTGTCGTGCGGATGCTGCTCGTACCGCTGACGGTGAAGCAGATCCACTCCATGCAGAGCCTGCAGCGTCACGCGCCGCAGATGAAGGAGATTCAGAAGAAGTACAAGGGCGACAAGGCGAAGCAGAACGAAGAGTTGATGAAGTTCTACCGCGAGAACAACATCAACCCCGCAGCGTCGTGCCTGCCGATGTTGTTCCAGCTGCCGGTCTTCATCTCGCTCTATTACTCGCTGAAGCACTTCGCGAAGCATCCGCCCAAGGGCGACCTCTCGTTCCTGCACTTCGTTCCGAACATCGCTGCGCACACGACGTCCTTCTGGGGCGGCTACATCCTGCTCGTCGTCTACGTCGTGAGCCAGATGGTCTCAACGCTGTACATGTCGGCGACCGCGGACAAGATGCAGCGAACGCTGTTCATGCTCATGCCGCTCGTGTTCGTATTCGTGATTGCGCGCTTCCCGGCCGGCCTCGTTCTGTACTGGGTGACGACGAACCTGTGGACGGTCGGGCAGGGGCTCATCACGAAGCGCCTCATGCCGAAGACGCCTCCACCCGATCTGTTCAAGCGCACGTCGCGCACCCCGCCGAAGGACGATGGCAACGGCGGCAACGGCGCGAAGCCCGCGGCGACGGATGCGCCCAAGGCAGCTGCGCCGCGGCCGTCGGGTCAGCCGCGCAAGGTGCGGCGCAAGAAAGGGACGGCGCGCCGGCGATGAGCAACGTGACCGTCGAAGCCACGGGGGAGACGGTCGGCGAAGCGAAGTGGGCGGCGCTGCGCGAGCTCGAGCTGCGCCATCCCGGCTTGGACAAGACTGCGGTGCAGTTCGAGGTCGTGTCCGAGGGCGAGCGCGGTCTGCTCGGTGTCGGGTACGCGCCGGCGCGTGTCGTGGCGAGCGTCCCGGTGGAGGCGGTCGCGGCGGTCGCGGTGGACGAGAGCGATTTCGCCGCGGACGTGCGGGCGCTGATGCAGCGCGTCACCGCTGTGTTGGGCGTCGAGGCGCGCGTCGACGTGCACGAGAACGACGATGCGGTGACAGCGACGTGCTTCGCAGCCGACGCGGGTCTCCTCATCGGCCGGCACGGGCAGACGATCGACGCGATCCAGTACCTCCTCAATGCGATCTCGCACCGGCGCGGCGAGGAACCGCGCAAGGAGGTTGTCGTGGACGCCGCCGGCTACCGCGAGCGCCGGCGTGCGACGCTCGAGTCGCTCGCGTTGCGCACCGCCGAGCAGGTGCGGGCAACCGGCGAGCCGGCCGACCTCGAGCCGATGACGGCGGTCGAGCGTAAGGTCGTGCACCTCGTGCTGAAGGAACGCGAAGGCGTCGAGACTCGCTCCGAGGGAACGGAGCCGAACCGCTACGTCGTCGTCGCGCCGGCGTGAGCGACCTCTACGCCGATCTCGCCGATCTCTACGACGTCGTCTTCGAATGGGACATCGAGAGTGAAGCGGACTGGCTTCTGGAGCGACTCGGTGCGCAGTGCCGCACCGTGCTCGAGCCCGGCTGCGGCTCCGGGCGCATGTTCGAGCCGCTCGTGCGGCGCGGCCTGACGATCACCGGAATCGACCGCTCGCCGGCGATGGTCGACCTCGCCCGTGCACGCAAGACCGGCGCGACGGTCGTGCTGGGCGACATGACGTCGTTCGACTTGGGCACGTTCGACGGTGCGATCTGCCCCATCAACACGCTTGGGCATCTCTCGCACGAGCAGCTCGCGACGCACCTCGACGCGATGGGCCGCGCGCTGAAGCCGCGCGCGCGGTATCTCGTGCAGCTCGGGATCGACGCGAGCGTCGGGGACCAGTCGAGATGGGACGCCGCGCGCGACGGCTGGCGCGTGAGCGCGACGTGGACGGTCGAGTCGCGCGAGGCCGACCGCGGCACCGAGCTGCACCGCTCGATCTTCGAAGTGCTCGACGGCCCGCGCGCAGGCGAGGTGCACGAGCACGAGCACACGATGAGCTACTGGACGGCCGAGACGTGGGGCGCTGCTGTCGCCGCTTCGCCGTTCACGTGGGAGACGGTGTACGACGGCGCCGCGCCCGGCCGCCCGTGTGCGGACTTCTCGGCGGTCGGCGGTCTGCTCTGGCACGAGCTCGTGCGCATGTGAGCGCCGATCTCGACGCGTGGCTCGCCGCCGTGCTCGCGACGCCTGGGCTGACGTCGCTTCGCGACTGCGACGAGGCGCGGGCGATGCTCGTCGCCGACGCGCTGCGCGCGGTTGACATCGTGCGTGCGCTCGACGGCCCGATCGTCGACGTCGGCTCCGGCGGCGGCTCGCCGGGCATCCCCCTCGCGCTCGCCCTGCCGGAGCGCGATGTGACGCTGCTCGAGGCGTCCCGCCGCAAGTGCGACTTCCTCGAACGCTGGGCTCCCGCGAACGCGCGCGTCGTGTGGGGACGCGCCGAGGACCAGGAACCGGACGGGTACGGCGTCGCGCTCGCGAAGGCCCTCGCACAGCCACCCGTTGCGGCCGAGTTGTGCCTGACGCTCGTCCGCCCCGGCGGTGCGGCCGTCCTTTGGCTCGGGCCGAGCGCGGACCTGTCCGTCGTGACACGAGTCTCGTCGCTCCTCGGCGGCGACGTGCCCGAGGAGCGCGAGGGCCTTGTCGTCATCCGCAAGCTGGCTCCGACGCCGACGGGCTTTCCGCGCCGCGCCGGTATGCCGAAGAAGCGCCCGCTCGGCTAGCGCAAGCGCCGCAGGTGCGCGATCGCAGCCTTCAGGAGAAGGATGGCCGTCGGTTCGCGCACGGTGCTCGAGACCACGACGCCCTGCACCAGCACGTTGCCGTCGACCGCCGCCGCGTCGGTGACGCGCTTTCCGTTCAGGGTGCCGGTCAGGATGAGGCTCGTCTTGATCCCGGGGACGACGTCGAGCACCTTCACCCCGTTCCCGACGGCCGGATTGTCGAGGTCGGCGATCGCGTCGGCGTGCTTCGCGAACACGACCCAGGCGAACGCGTCCTCCGCGTCCGGGCCCTTGAGCGCGACGTCGACGAGGCCGACAGCGTGGTATTTGCGGCCGTTCGCGCTGAGGGGCTGTTTCTCCGCCTGCGGGTGGGAGAACCCGATCGGCAGCTCCGAGACCGTGATCTTCGTTTTCAGGAGCGTCGTCAGGAGCGCCTGCGGGCTCGCCGCGGCGACGGTCGCGACACTCAGCAGAAGGGCGAGCCTGAGCATGTCGGAAGGATCTTCCCCTGTCCGGCGCTAAAGCAACAATGGAGCCCCGTGGCCCGGATCTACGCGCTTGCAAATCAGAAGGGCGGCGTCGGCAAGACGACGACTGCCATCAACCTCGCGGCCTGCCTCGCCGAGGCGGGGGAGCGGGCGCTGGTGATCGATCTCGATCCGCAGGCGAACGCCACGTCCGGGCTCGGGATGCGCGCGAACGGGACCTCGAGCTATGACCTTCTCGACGGCGCGCCCATCTCCGAGCTGGCGAAGCACACGGCCTTCGCGAACCTCGATCTCGTCCCGTCGAAGCCCGACCTCGCCGGGGCCGTCGTCGACCTCGCCGCCCGCGAGGACGGGGAGCGGTATCTCGCGCAGGCGCTCGCGTCCGGCACTTCGCAGTACGACTTCGTCTTCATCGACTGTCCGCCGGCGCTCGGCCCGCTGACCGTCAATGCACTGGCTGCCGCCGATCGCGTGCTCGTTCCGGTGCAGGCCGAGTACTACGCGCTCGAGGGATTGACCCAGCTCATGCAGTCGATCGATCTCATCCGGCGCCGACTCAACCCCGGCCTCGGTATCGGCGGCGTGCTCATGACGATGGTGGACGCGCGCACGCGGCTCGCGCAGGACGTCGAGGCGGAGGTGCGGCGCCACTTCGGGGAGCTCGTGTTCCGCACGTCGGTCCCGCGCTCGGTGCGCCTGGCCGAAGCGCCGAGCCACGGTCTGCCGGCGATTGCATACGACCGCCGCTCCGCCGGAGCGGACGCATACTGGAAGGTGGCGATGGAGCTTGTCGAGCGCCGCTAACAGACGCGGCCTCGGCCGCGGCCTCGAGCTCTTGATGGGCGGCGTCGAGCCGACCGGCACCGAGCTGCTCGAGCTTCCGGTCGACGCCATCCATCCGAATCCGCGCCAGCCGCGCAAGCGCTTCGACGGCGAGGCGGGCTCCGGGCTCGCGGAGTCGATCCGCGCGCAGGGCGTCATCCAGCCGCTGCTCGTGCGGCCACGCACAGCCGGCGGGTACGAGATCGTCGCCGGCGAACGACGCTGGCGTGCCGCGCGCGAGGCCGGTCGCCAGACGGTCCCTGCCGTCGTGCGCGAGTCGGACGACCGCGAGACGCTGCTCCTCGGCCTCGTCGAGAACGTCGCGCGCGAACAGCTGACCGCGGTCGAGGAGGCGCGCGCCTACGCCGTGCTCATCGACGAGTTCGGCCTCTCCCTCGGTGACGTCGCCGAGCGTGTCGGCCGCTCGAAGCCGTCGGTCTCGAACCGGATCCGACTGCTCGAGCTTCCGGACGACGTGCTCGGGATGGTCGAGCGCGGCCAGATCAGCGAGGGTCATGCGCGCGCGGTCCTCGCCGTGCCGGACCACGAGGGCAGGCGGCGTCTCGCGCGCGAGATCGTGCAGAAGGGCCTCTCGGTGCGCGTTGCGGAGCAGCGTGCGAAGTGGGCCGGCGCGAAGCAGAAGCCCCGCGTCCGCGCGACGCCGGTCGATCCCGCGCTCGCGTCGCGCGTCCGCGATGCGCTGCAGCGAGTCACGGGCTTCCACGCGAAGGTGACGAGCGGCCGCGTCGAGATCGTCTTCGCCGACGAGCACGAGCTCGAAGAGCTCGCAGAAGCGTTGGAGCGCGTCTCCGGCCGCATGTAACGTCGGAGCGTGTCTGAACACGGCGCGCTCATCCATGCACGCGGACTGACGAAGCGCTTCGGCGGCCTCACGGCCGTCGACGAGATCGACTTCGACGTCCAGCCCGGCGAGGCCTTCGGCTTCCTCGGTCCGAACGGCGCGGGGAAGAGCTCGACGATGCGGATGATCGGCTGTGTCTCGCCGATCAGCGGCGGCACGCTCCGTGTGCTGGACATGGATCCTGCTGTCGAAGGCGCGCGCATTCGTGCCCGGCTCGGGGTGGTCCCGCAGCTCGACAACCTCGACAACGAGCTCACCGTGCGCGAGAACATCATCATCTACGGCCGCTACTTCGGGCTCTCGCGTCGCGAGCTGCGCGTTCGAGCGGAGGAGCTACTCGACTTCGTGCAGCTCTCCGAGCGTGCGAACGACCCCGTCGAGCCGCTCTCCGGCGGGATGAAGCGCCGGCTGACGATCGCGCGGTCGCTCGTGAACAACCCGGAGCTGCTGTTGCTCGACGAGCCGACCACCGGGCTCGATCCCCAGGCGCGTCACGTCGTGTGGGACAGGCTCTTCCGCCTGAAGCAGCAGGGCGTCACGCTCGTGCTGACGACGCACTACATGGACGAGGCGGAGCAGCTGTGCGACCGGCTCGTGATCATGGACCAGGGGAAGATCGCGGAAGAAGGGTCGCCGCTCGAGCTCATCCGGCGTCTGTCCACGCGCGAGGTGGTCGAGCTGCGCTTCGTCGGCGATGCGCCCGAGATCGGGCCCGAGGTGTTCGACGGGAAGGTCGCGCGTGTCGAGGTGCTTCCGGATCGCATCCTCCTCTACACCGACGACGGCGATGCGCTCGTCCCCGTCGCGCACGAGCGCCTGCAGCCCCAGAGCGTGCTCGTGCGCCGCTCGACGCTCGAGGACGTCTTTCTCCGGCTGACCGGCCGCACGCTGGTGGACTGATGACGGGCGCGTTCCTGGCGTACGAGCACTGGGTGGTGTCGTACAGGCGGCTGTGGCGCGCGAGCGTCGTGTCGAGCATCCTCAACCCGATCCTCTATCTGACGGCGCTCGGCATCGGTCTCGGGAAGCTCGTGAATCACGGCGCACATCCGTTGGGCGTGTCGTACGTGACCTACGTCGCACCGGGGATGCTCGTCGCCGCCGGGATGAACATCGCGGCGTTCGAGAGCACGTGGCCGGTCATGGCGGCGATCCGCTGGACTCGCGTGTACCACGCGATGCTGTCCGCGCCGCTGCGGGTGCGCGACGTCATGGTCGGTCACCAGCTGTACTTCGCCTCGCGCGTCGCGACATCCACGGGCGTCTACCTCCTCGCGCTCGCGGCGTTCGGCACCTTGCACTCGCCGTACGCGGTGTTCGCGTGGCCGGTGGCGGTTCTCGTCGGCGTCGCATTCAGCGCGCCGCTCGCGGCGTACGCGGCTTGGGCGCCGAAGGACAGCTACATGGCGGCGATCTTCCGCTTCGGCATCGTTCCGCTGTTCCTCTTCTCCGGGACGTTCTTTCCGGTGACGCGCCTGCCGGAGGGGCTGCGCCAACTCGCCTACGCCACGCCGCTGTGGCACGGCGTCGACCTTGCGCGGCATCTGACGCTCGGCACGGTCACCTGGGGCATGGCGCTCGTGCACGTTGCGTATCTCGTCGCCTTTGCAGCTGTAGGGCTGTGGCTCGCGGAGCGCACGTATGCCGGAAAGCTCGTGCGATGACGACGTTCGCCGGAACGCGCGCGCATCTCCTCTTCGAGCGGAATCTCATGGTGTATCGCCGCTCGTGGCTGGTCATCTTCAGCGGCCTCTTCGAGCCGCTCTTCTACCTCGCGTCCCTCGGCTTCGGGCTCGGTCACTTCGTCGGGCGCGTGAACGGCGTCTCATACGCGAGCTACATCGCGCCGGCGCTGCTCGCGTCGTCGGCGATGAACGGCGCCATCTACGACGCGACGACGAACGTCTTCTGGAAGTTGCGCTACGCGAAGGTGTACGACGCGGTGCTCGCGACGCCGCTCGGCCCGACCGACGTCGCGCTCGGCGAGACCTCGTGGGCGCAGTTCCGCGGACTGCTGTACGCGGCGGGCTTCGTCGTCACGGCAGCCTCGCTCGGGCTCATCCATTCGTGGTGGGGCCTGCTCGCGCTCCCGGCCGCGGTGGTCGTCGGCTACGGATTCGCCGGCATGGGAATCGGCGCGTCGACGTTCATCCGCAGCTGGCAGGACTTCGACATGGTGCAGCTCGTGCAGCTGCCGATGTTTCTCTTCAGCGCGACGTTCTATCCGTTGAGCGTCTACCCGACGGCGATCCAGTGGGTCGTCCGTTTCTCGCCGCTCTACAACGCGATCGTGCTCGTCCGCTCGTCCACGCTCGGCACGATCGGACCGGCGAACCTCCTCAACGCGGCGTACCTCGTCGCGCTCGGCTCGCTCGGTATCTGGATCGCGCGCCGGCGCATGGCCGGCCTCCTCTTGACCTAGTGGATGTGGAGGTTGATCCCGAGGAAGAGCAGTGGCCAGAGAATCACGGCGAGGATGGCCGAGCCGTACTGCCTCGCCATGTGCAGATGGGCGAAGTAGTGGTGGGTCGCCGCCACGAACGCGCCGATGACCAGATATGCCGCGAGGACCATCGTGCCGCTGATGGCCGGGGCGCTTGTTCTGTATCCGATTGCACGCATCTCGGATGTACAACGAACGAGAGCGGCGAGAAGGTGCGGGATGGGCGATCGTGGATTCGAACCACGGACCTCCGCCTTATCAGAGCGGCGCTCTAACCAACTGAGCTAATCGCCCGCGAGCGGCCGCAAGTGTAGCGCGGGTCAGTGGCTTCGCTGGGTGCGGCGCATGTACTCCTCGACCGCGAGCAGGAACGACCGGTCGGAGGCGATCTCGAACAGCTGGCTCTTGGTCTCGTCGTCGAGCCCTCGCTCGTGCGCGAGCTCGTTCAGGAAGGTCGGCAGCGATCCGCCGCTGGAGAGGGCGGACATCCGCAGGAAGATCCGTCGTGTCTCGGCGTCCTGCGAGATCGCCTCGAATGCCTCGATGTCTTCGAGCCAGTGCGCGAGCATCGCGGGCTGAACGGCTCGGGTAGCCGGGTGGATACGGTTTCGGGCGCTGAGCCCTGAGCTATATTCGGCCCGAGGTCGGGGATGCAGGAGATGCTCATCTACGGCGTCAGCTTCGACTTGGTCGGCAAGCAGCCGATCGTCCTGCTGAAGACCGCCGACGGAAACAAGTTCCTCCCGATCTGGATCGGGCATCCCGAGGCGGCTGCCATCCTCATGAAGCTGCAGAGCCAGGCGCCGCCGCGTCCGATGACGCACGACCTGCTCAGCGACATGCTCGAGCAGCTCGGCGCGCAGATCGTCCGCATCACGGTCACCGAGCTGCGGGAGAACACCTTTTACGCACAGATCACCATCCAGCAGGACGGCGGGGAGATCGAGATCGACTCCCGGCCATCCGACGCCATCGCGCTCGCAATTCGCGCGGAGGCGCCGATATTCGCAGCCGACCGCGTCATCGAGGAGTCGGCGATCGAGTTCGAGGGCGAGGAGATCGACCAGGACCGCCTCGACGAGGAGGTGGCGAAGTTCCGCAACTTCCTCGACGAGGTGACGCCCGAGGACTTCGCCGTCGAAGAGGAAGAAGACGACTAGGTCAGAACCGCCGCGGCGAGCGCGACGCCGTTGAAGAGCGCGTGCACGACCATGCCCGGGTAGACGCTGTCGGTACGGCTGCGCAGCCACGCGAGCGCGATGCCGAAGGGGACGAGCACGAGCAGCGCCTCGACGAGGCCGTGCGCGAGACCGAATGCGACGCCGACGAGCACGATCGACGGCCATTGGCCGAGGAACGCGAGCAGCGACTGCCCGACGCCGCGGAAGGTCAGCTCCTCGACGAATGGAGCGACGACGGCGAAGAGCACGACGTTCGCCGCGAACGCACCGGCGTGCGCGGGCTCCCAATGCGTCGGCGCCAGTCCCTGTTCCTTCCCGGGGCTCTCCGGCAGAGGAATGACCGAGACGATCGCCTCGATGACGTAAATGGCGACGATCGCGGTGACGGCGAGCCTCGCCGCGCGTGCGATCGACGCAGGACGGCGGAGCGCGAGCAGCTCCCAGCGCCCCGATGCGATCCAGAGCACGGCGCCGAGCCAAACCAGATAGACGATGAGGCCGCCCGCGAACGCCGAGTACATGTAGACCGCGTTCCCGGAGCTGTGCCCGCCGGAGAAGCGGCCGGCGTAGTTGATCGCCGCGAGAACGGCGACGAGCGTGGTCCAGGCGGCCAGACGTGCGCGATCCACCTCCTGATCCTAGGGTGTAGTGCGTGAGGCACTTCAGCCCGGAGGAGGCGAACGCGGAGCTCGAGCAGGTGCGGCCGCTCGTCGAGGAGATGGTCGAGCGCAGGCGCGCGCACGTCGCTGCGCTCGAGCAGCAGGAGTCGCTCGAAGGCCGCATCCGGGGCAACGGCGGCGGCATTCCGCCGGCCGTGCTCGCCGACGCCACGGCAGCCGTCGAGCGCGAAGCGCGCGAGCTCGCTCGTGCGGTCGACGCGATCGCGGAGCGCGGCGCCGAGGTGAAGGACATCGACGAGGGCCTCATCGACTTCCCCGCCCTCCATCACGGCGAGACGGTGCTTCTGTGCTGGAAGCTCGGTGAGGACGAGATCCACTACTGGCACCGCATCGAGGACGGCTTCGCCGGCCGCCGGCCGGTGGAAGAGTTGGACGGGCCCGCGTCGAAGTAGGAAGACCGCATGCCGTTCTGGCACCGCATCGTCATCGCAATCGTCGTCTTCGTCGCCGTCTGGCTCGTCGAGCGCGTCGTCGGCTGGTGGCTGTCCCGGAAGACGCTTCCGCCCGAGGCGATGACCCGCTACCGCGTGTTGCGACGCGCGGTCAGCACGGCCATCCTCGTCATCGGTTTCTTTTCCGCGCTGCTCGTCATCCCGGAGGTGCGCGCTGTCGCCGGCGGCCTCCTCGCTTCGTCGGCGGTCCTCGCCCTCATCATCGGCTTCGCATCGCAGCGGACGCTCGCGAACTTCGTCGCCGGCATCCTGATCGCCCTGACGCAGCCGGTCCGTCTCGGCGACCGTGTCAGCTACGCCGGTGTCGACGGCGTCGTCGAGGACATCGGCGTCACGTACACCTTCATCCGCGCGGCCGACGGTTCGCGCCTGGTCGTGCCGAACGACAAGCTTGCATCCGACACGATCGTCAACTTGTCCATCCGCAACCGGGAGACGTTTGCGGAGATCACCGTGCAACTGCCGCTCACATGCGATCTCGCCGCCGCGGTCGACGCGTTGCGTGAGGAGATTTCCGCAGAGCGCAACCCCGATGTCGTCGTCACCGGGCTCGACGGCAATGCCACCGTCACCGTGCGCGCGGCCGCTCCCGACGCGGCCGCCGCTCTCCGGCTCGAAAGCGAGCTTCGCCTGCGCGTCCACGCGAAGCTGCGCGCGCTCGGCGTATTCGCATGAGCGCGTATCGCCGCCGCAAGCGGCGCGTGAGCAAGCGGAAGCAGCGCCGCCGCAAGAAGGCGATCGTACTCGGCCTCGTGGTCGCGCCGTTCGTCCTCGTTGCGGCGACCCTCGGGGGCGAGGCAGCGTTCAGCTCGAGCTGCAACCTCAGTGCGCTGCGCCCGGTTGCAGTCGGGCAAAACTCGGTCGTGTACGCCGCGGACGGCTCGGAGCTCGGCGTGATCCCGGCCGAGCGGAACCGGACGCCGGTCTCATGGAGCCAGATGAGCGCGTGGCTGCCGAAGGCGACCGTGGCGATCGAGGACAGGCGTTTCTACGAGCACGGCGGCATCGACCCGATCGGCATCGCGCGCGCGATCGTCGCCGACGTGCGCGCCGGCAAGATCGTGCAGGGCGGGTCGACGATCACGCAGGAGCTCGTGCGCAACCTCTACTTGACGCGCGAGCGCACGTTGCAGCGCAAGCTGACGGAAGCGTGCCTCGCGATCAAGCTCGGCCATCATTGGTCGAAGCAGCACATCCTTACCGCCTATCTCAACCAGATCTATTACGGCAACCACGCGTACGGGATCGAGGCTGCGGCCGAGACGTACTTCTCCGAGCAGGCCCGGTCGCTGTCGCTCGACCAGGCTGCACTCCTGGCGGGGCTGCCGCAAGCGCCGTCGATCTACGACCCGTTCGTGCGTCCCGACGACGCGCTCGCCCGTCGCGACGAGGTCCTGCACGCGATGCTCGTCAGCGACGACGTCACGACGCAGCAGTACGACGCGGCGCGCGCCGACCGGAACCTCCATCTCCGTCCCGGTACGCGCTACTCGTCGATCCACGAGCCGTACTTCTTCGGCTACGTCGAGGATCTGCTGCAGCAGGCGTACGGGACGAACACCGTGCGGGAAGGCGGGCTCAAGGTGTACACGACGATTCGTCCCGGGCTCCAGCGCGCCGCGACTGCCGCGGTGACGCACATCCTCGACCGTTCGACCGATCCCGCCGCAGCGATCGTCTCCATCGATCCGAGCAGCGGCGCGATTCGCGCGATGACGGCCGTCACTCCCGGCAGGACCGGCAACCAGTTCAACTTCGTGACGAGCGGCGCACGGCAGCCGGGGTCGACGTTCAAGACGATTGCTCTCACGACCGCCGTCGCGGAGGGGCTCGATCCGTTCCACACGTCGTACCTCTCCGCGCCGTTCTACTACGCCCCGCTGAAGTGGAACGTGCAGACGTACGAGCACACATACGCGGGCGTCGAATCGCTCGCGAGCGCGACCATTCAATCCGACAACACGGTGTACGCGCGCCTCGCGCTCGACGTCGGCGCGCAGAACATCGTCGACATGGCGCGCAAGCTCGGCATCCGCACGTCGGTGCTCACGCCCGATCCCGCAATCGCTCTCGGCGCGGAGAGCGTGACGCCGCTCGAAGAGGCGAGCGCCTACGCGACGCTCGCGGCCGGGGGCGTGTACTCGAAGCCGATGGCGATCACGAAGGTCGTGCTTCCCGACGGCAAGCCCGACACGAGCATCGGTTGGGGCAAGCCGCAGCGCCAGCGAGTGGTCCCGGACTGGGTGGCCAGCACGGTCACGCAGGTGCTGATCCAGAACATGCTCTACGGCACCGGCCGGGGCGCCCACGTCGCCGGCCGCACGGACGCCGGCAAGACCGGAACGACCGACAACTACGCCGACGCGTGGTTCTCCGGCTATACGCCTCGGCTGGAGGCGACGGTCTGGATCGGCTACCCGCAGGGCGAGGTGCCGATGCTGGATGTCCACGGCATCGCCGTCTCCGGGCCGACCTTCCCGGCGGACATCTGGCACCTGTTCATGGAGGCCGCCGACGGCAGCCGTCCCGACATCCCGTTTCCCGCGCCGAAGACGACGCCCGCGTGGATCCCGTGGAAGGGCCAGTTCGAGTACGGCCTCGCGTACGGCACCGCCACGACGACGACGGTCGCCACGACGAAGAAGCCGGCAACGACGACGGCAGCAACGACCACCGCGGTGGTCGTCCCAACCACGACTGAGGCGACGACGACCGTCGCCTCGCCGCCGAACACCACCACGACCACGCCCGGCACGACCGACACGACGCTGACGACGACGCCCTAGCCGGTGGTCGTCGGCGCGGTCGTCGTCGGAGGCGCGGTGGTCGTCGGCGGCGTCGTGGTGACTGCCGTGGTCGTGAACACCGTTGTCGTGGGCGGAGGCGGCCGAGTCGTCGTCACCGGGTGCGTCACCGTGTGACGCGTGGTCGTGGGTGAAGTCGTGGTGGGAGCGGTGGTTGTCGTGAACGCAGTCGTGGTCGGAGCGGTTGTCGTCGAATGGTGATGGTGCTTCTTCGGGTGCGTGACGGGGAGCGTCGCCGGCGGAGCCGTGGGGCTGTCGGAGGGACGGGTCACCTCGTACGCGAGCACTGCGCCGGCAAGGGCGAGGAGGAGCAGCAACGCGATCGCGAGAGCGGCGCCGAAGCGCCTCTTGCGGGGCGGTGGCCCCACCGCCGGAAGCACTCGCGTGGCGTCGGTCTCGGCCACAACCGCCGGAGCGACGCCGCCGGTGAGCGCGTCGAGAAGCGCCTCGCCGTCGGGCGGCCGCGCATTCGGATCCTTCTGGAGCGTCGCATCCGTGACGGCG
Organism: Gaiellaceae bacterium; assembly: GCA_036560805.1. Lineage (GTDB taxonomy): Bacteria > Actinomycetota > Thermoleophilia > Gaiellales > Gaiellaceae > Palsa-739. The sequence continues at coordinate 21,377 of DATBQM010000023.1, forward strand.
GCGAGATCGGTCGGTGCGTCCGGCCGCACCGACGTGACGGGCGGCGCCGGTTCGTCGCGATGCTGGACGATGAGTGCGAGCGGGTCGTCGCCCGCAAACGGGAGGAGCCCGGTAAGCATGCGGAAGAGGAGGACGCCGAACGAGTAGACATCGCTCGCCGCAGTCGCCGGCAGGCCGGACGCTTGCTCGGGCGAGATGTAGGCAGCCGTGCCCATTACGGTGCCGGCCTCGGTCAGCGTTCCGTCGCCCGCTGCCATGCGCGCGATGCCGAAGTCCGCGAGCTTCGCGCGCCCTTCGTCGTCGAACAACACGTTGGACGGCTTCAGGTCGCGATGGACGAGACCACGCGCGTGTGCATGCGCCAATCCGGCGGAGATCTCGGTCGCGATGCGCCGCGTGTTCTCATCCGGCAGCGCGCCGCTCGTTTGCAGCAGCTCCTCGAGCGATCCGCCCGGGAGGTACTCGAGGACCATGAAGGGGCGTCCGTCCGACTCGCCGTAGTCGTAGAGCTGCGTCACGTTTGGATGCGCGAGTGCGGCGATGGCGCGCGCCTCCCGCTCGAAGCGCGCGTTGTCCTCGTTCGGCGCAAGCAACTTCACCGCCACTCGCCGACCGAGCTCGAGATCGGTCGCGCACCAGACCTCGGACATTCCTCCACGCCCGAGCAGCGTGTCCAGACGGTAGCGGCCGGCAATCAGCGTTTCGGGCATCGCTACGTTATGGGCCGATCGTGAGCGCTTTACTCACCGTGGACGATGCGCAGGCGGCGATTCTCGCGCGCTGCAGCCCTCTCGGCACGGAAACGGTGCCGATCGAGGGAGCCGCCGGCCGCGTCATCGCAGAGGATGCGCTCGCCGCCGTCGACCTGCCGCCGTTCCCGAGCTCGGCGATGGACGGGTTCGCCCTTCGCTCTGCGGACGTGCCCGGAACGCTCGTCGTCGCTGCCCGGATCGCCGCCGGCAGCCCAGCCGATCGCGCGCTCGCGGGCGGCGAGGCGATGGCGATCTCGACCGGAGGGGTCGTCCCCGAGGGTGCCGACGCGGTTGCCCCGATCGAGGTCGTCACCGACAACGGAGACACGGTTGACGTCCCGGACACGATCGCCGCCGGCGCGCACGTCCGCCCGAGGGGCGGAGACGTTCGCGCGGGAGACCTCGTTGTCCCTGCCGGCGTCCGCCTCGGAGCGACGCAGCTCGGTGCGCTCGCCGCCGCGGGCATCGCCGCCGCCGTGTGCGCGCGCAGACCGCGCGTCGCTGTGCTGGCGACCGGCAGCGAGCTCGTTCGTCCCGGCACGCCGCTGGCGCCGGGTCAGGTGTACGAGGCAAACGCGCTCATGCTCGCGAGCGCGCTTGGCGGTGTTGGCGCCGACGTCGAGCGCCTGCCCGCCGTCGCGGACGACGAAGACGCGCACCGCGAAGCAATCGCGCGCGGCCTCGAGGCTGATGTGCTCGTCACGTCCGGCGGCGTCTCCGTCGGCCCGCACGACCTCGTGCGCGCGATCGAGTCGGAGCTCGGCGTCGAGGAGGTGTTCTGGCAGGTCGCCGTCAAACCGGGGAAGCCGATCGCGTTCGGGACGCGAGGCCGGACGCTCGTCTTCGGGCTCCCCGGGAACCCCGTTTCGTCGCTCGTCGGCTGTGAGCTCTTCGTGAAGCCGGCGCTGCGCGCGCTGCAGGGGCTGGCCGAGCCGCTGCCACGCTTCGAGCGCGGGCGCCTCTTGTCGTCACTGCAGCGAAACACGGCGCGCGACGAATTCATCCGAGCGCGCGTCGTCGACGGTGTGCTCGAGCCGCTCACCGGACAGGAGTCGCACATGATCGCGCGCGCCGCAGCCGCGAACGCGCTCGTGCACGTGCCGCGTGGCGAAGGGACGCTCGACGCGGGCACGGACGTTCGGTGGATCTCCCTCTAGGCGCGCGGCTTCACGGCCACGAGTTTCGCGTACACGATGTAGCGGTGGGTTGCGAAGAAACGCGGGTGACACGCCTGCAGCTCGAGCAGCTCGTGCTGCGGCGAGCGCAACACGCTCATGTCGTTGGAGGGGACGATGCGATGCGTGGTCATGCGATACGTGAACGTCGCGTACGGCATCTCGAGCCGGATGTAGTCGCCGGGACGGATGTCGTTGATGTGCGAGAACGGTGCGAGGTACGTCGTGCGATGTCCTGCGATGTACACGAGCCGGTTCTGGCCGGGCATGTACGAGCGCAGGTCGCGCCCTGGGCCCTTCCGCAGTGACGCTTCGTCGGTGCCGTCGACAACTACCATCTTCAGCCCGATACGCCCGATGACGATGCGGCCGATCGCTTCGCCCTGGTGCGTCTCGCGCCGGAAGCGCGCGGCCTCGGCGGCGATCGCATCTCGCTCGGCCAGGCTTGCCGCCGCGCGCAGCGGCGTGAACGCGGCGAACTCCTTGTTGAGCGCGTGCGCGAGCTTGTCCTGCTGCCAGTGCGTGTACAGCGCGGTGAACGGGTCCTGCCAGCGCCAGACGACGATTACCCACGCGAGCAGGAGCACGCCGGCCCCGATGAGGATGCGAGAGACGACTCGTGCCACTCAGCCGTGCAACGCCCGTCGGGCCGCTTCGGATGCGTGCCGCCGGCGCGCGAGCACGAGCCGGCGGATCGTCTCGCGAATCGGTCCGCGCGGAGGTCGCTCGGCCGCGCTCGGATACGGCGCGTAGCGGCCGGCCGAGAGCGCGACGAGCTGCGCCGCCCCCGCCGCCCACGCGAGCCCGATGAGGAGGCCTGGGACGCGTGCGTAGCGGAGCGAGTACAGCCACGCGACGTACCACGGGGCGTCGAGACCGAGCCCGTAGCGCGTGGCGAAGGACCAGACGAGGAGCGCAGGGCCGGCGAAGCCGAGGAGGAGCACCGCGGCGCGCAGCGCGAGTGCGCGGCCGCGCACCTGCGGGAGCCAGAGCCAGAAGTGGAGCGAGGGCAGGATGAAGATCAACGCGAAGGGATTCGTCGCCACGACGAGGAGCGCGACGACGCCGAGCGCGAGGAGCGCACCCGCGTGGCCCGCGAGCGTTTCCTCCGCGCTCGGCGGCCGGTGCGGAGCGAGCCGGTCGCGCGTGACGAGCCAGCCGACGGCGACGAGGATGGCGAGCCCGGCGAGTGCTGCCGCCGGCCAGCGCACATTTGTCAGCAACGGCGGTCTTGATACCCCACCCGGCCAGGCCCCGGCAGCGGCGAAGAGCGCGAAGAGAACGCCGCACCACGCCCAGAAGCCGAGCCGGCTCCGATAGCTGCGCAGCGCCGGGGAGATGCGGATCCGCCGTCGCCGGCAGCGCGCGAACAGATCGATCGCCGCGACGAGGAAGGGGAGAAGCGTGGCGACGAGGACGATCTCGACGGCCCAGCCGCGGACGATGCGGCTGCCCAGGAAGACGTAACTCGACGGGCCGGGCGAGAGCGCGATTCCCTGCTCGAGCGCGTCGACGACGTTCTGCGTGGCGCGGCCGATCTGGCCGAGGCGTGCGCCGTCCATGCTGCCGGGTGAATCGCCGACACCGCTCGGGGGCCGGTCCGGCGAGGTCGTGATCGTCACCGCCGGAACGCCGCGTGCGACGAAGGGCGCCTGCTCGTACGGGCTGAACGGGAAGCCGAGGTCGACGAGCTGCCGCAGGGCGCTCGGGCGGCCAGGGTCTGCCCCGGTCTCCGCCGCCAGCTGCGCCCGGATCGTCTGGACGAGACCGGACGCCGGGGAGCGCGGGGTGTCGCCGGCCAACTCGAGCCGCGGCTTCCCGCTGCCGGCGATCGCGTCCAGGTCGATGACGGCGATGACGTCCTGCCGCTCGGGCGAGCGGGCTGCGAACTCGGCCGCGCCGAGGCCGCCGTAGACCCCACCGTCGGTCGAGAGAAAGAGGAGCGAGTACGGCAGCCGGAGCTGCGCGGCGCCGCCCGCCGGCGCGTACGCGCGCGCGAGCTCGATGAGCGCCGCGGTGCCCGACGCGTTGTCGTTCGCACCCGGGCCGGTGCCGGCGTCGTCTCGGTGGGCGAGAACGACGATCGTCTTGTGCGACAGGCCGCGTTTCTCGGCGACGAGGTTGACCAGCCCGATCCGGCCGCGGCCGGGCACGGTGGTCGTGAACGCCTCCCGCCGGACCGCGTACCCGTACGGGCTGAGCTCGCGCGCGAACCATCGGGCTGCGGCATCCGCGGCCGGGGTACCCGGAATGCGGCTCGGGTAGCCGTTCGCGAGGTCGGCCGCCAGCGTCTGCGCGTCCGTCCGGTCGAAGGCGGGCGGCAGGTTCGGCGGCTGGAGCGCCGACGGCCGGCTGACGCTGAAGGCGAGCACGAGGAGCGGCAGTCCGACGAGTAGCCAGGTTCCCCGATAGAGGCGCCCGTTGACGGGCCGGTCGAGCGAGCCGCGGCGCGGCCGGCGCAATGACTGCGGCGCAGGCGGGACGGCGGCCACGGCGCTCTATAGTAGGACGAGGATCCGGCAGGCTCCGCTTCCACGTGAAAACGCCGATGCCCGACGCCGCGACCATCCTCCTCGTCGACGACGAGGACGCTGTGCAGAAGCTCCTCACGTACCCGCTCGAGCGCGAGGGCTTCCGGGTGATGCAGGCCCGCGACGGCGAAGAGGCCCTGCAGCGCTTCGGGACCGAGCGCGTCGACCTCGTCGTCCTCGACCTGATGCTGCCAAAGCTGGACGGGCTGGAGGTGTGCCGGCGCCTCCGTGCCCAGAGCACGGTGCCGATCATCATGCTCACCGCCCGCGACGACGAGCTGGACAAGGTCGTCGGCCTCGAGCTGGGGGCGGACGACTACATCACGAAGCCGTTCTCCATCAGCGAATTCCGGAGCCGCGTCCGGGCGCTCCTGCGCCGTGCCGCGCTCGGCGGCCAGGCGGACGGGCGGGACGTCATCCGCGCCGAGGGGATCGTCGTCGATCTCGCCCGGCGGACGGTGGAGGTGCGCGGGGAGACGGTGGAGCTCACATACGTCGAGTTCGAGATTCTCCGCGCCCTCGCGGCCCGCCCGGGCCGCGTCATGAGCCGGCAGGCGCTGCTCGAGGCGCTCTGGGGCGACTACGCCTACCGGGAGCCGCGGACGATCGACGTCCACGTCCGCCACCTGCGGGAGAAGCTCGAGCGCGACCCGCACGAGCCGGAGCTGATCCAGACGGTGCGCGGCGCCGGGTACCGGCTCCGGGGTTGAGCATGCATCCCTTCCGCCGCGTCGGAGCCCGGTTGAGCCTCGCGCTCGCGGGCGTCGTGGCCGGTGCCCTCGCCGTCGTCTGGATCGCCCTCGTTCCGACCCTCCAGCGCAGGCTCGTCAACGGTCGTCTGACCCTCCTCGCCCACTCCGCCCGGCAGATCGAGCGCTCGGAGACGGTCGTGCCGCAGCTCGACGTCGTCGACGACGCGGCGCGGACGGCCGACGCGAACCGCGCCGTGCTCTTCCGCCCCGTCGGCGCCTCCGGGATCCGCGTCGTCATGGACACGCGCCGAGCGGGCACCTCTGCCGACGTCGCCCACGACCCGGTCGCCCTCCACGCCGCGCAGGCACTCACCCTGGAGCAGGGCGTCGTCAGCCGGGACGGCGGGAGCTTCGCCGAGGTGGCTCTTCCTGACCGGGACGGGAACGTCCTCCTCTACTCGGCCTCCCTCGCGGCGACCCTGAAGAACGTGAACCTCGTCCGCTCGCGGCTGCTGTGGGCGGGCCTCGTTGCGCTCGGGCTCGCGATCCTCGTCGGTTGGAGCGCCGCCTCGGCCTTCGCCCGCCGGATCCGCCGCCTCGAGCGGGCTGCCGACCGCATCGCCGGCGGGGACTTCGACCAACCGGTGGTCGATCTCGGCCGGGACGAGGTCGGCGAGCTCGCCGTTGCCTTCGACCGCATGCGCATCCGCCTGGCGCAGTTCGACGACGCCAGGCGGGCATTCATCGCCAATGCCTCGCATGAGCTCCGCACCCCGATCTTCTCCGTCGGCGGCTTTCTCGAGCTCCTGCGCGAGGACGATCTCGACGCCGATACGCGGGCGGAGTTCGTCGAGGCCATGGCCGAGCAGATGGGGCGCCTGTCGAAGCTCGCCGCCGACCTCCTCGACCTGTCGCGGCTCGACGCCGGGGGGATGCGGATCGAGCCCGAGCCGGTCTCGCTCGGCCACCTCGTCCACGACCTCGGCGAGGAGCTCGGCGCGCTCGCCGCCCGGCGCGAGCACCCGCTCGAGGTCGTCGTCGAGTCGGGCGGAACCGTTCTCGCGGACCGTGAGCGCGTCCTCCAGGTCGGGCGCGCGCTCGTCGACAACGCGCTCGTGCACACGCCGTCCGGGACGCATGTGCGCCTGGTCGCCGACGGCACGAGCATGCGAGTCGAGGACAACGGGCCGGGCATCCCCGCCGAGCACCACGAGCAGGTGTTCGCGCGCTTCACCCGCCTGGACGGCTCGCGCGCGTCCGGAAGCGGCCTCGGATTGGCGATCGCCCGGGAGTTGGCCGAGCGGATGGGCGGCGAGCTCACGCTCGAGTCCGGAGCAGGTCGGACGGCATTCGTGCTCGCGCTGCCCGATTCCACGGGGAAACGCACCCAGACTCGTGACAATCAGCACGATCACGTCGCGCGTTAGGACGGCTCGCGAGCGGGCATGATTCTCTCTAGGCAGCCGAAGCAGGTGCGATCGTGCAGAATTCGGCGGGTTTAGGGTGTCGAATCTAGGGAAAGCGGACGTCGAAGGATGGAGCTCGTCACTGACACGGCCGGCGTCGAGACCGCGGAGGGAGTCCGTGCTGTCCGGCTACGCATACCTGCGAAGCCCGAATACATCGCGCTCGGCCGGCTCGCGCTGACCGGGCTCGCCCAGGCGCGCGGCCTCGACTCGGACACGATCGGGGATCTCAAACTCGCGCTCACCGAAGCGGTGTCGAACTCCGTGCGCCACGCGTACGGCACCTCCGGCGAGGGCCAGGTCGAGATCCGCTACGAGTTGCACGCGGACCGAATCTCGGTCGAGGTGGTCGACGACGGCGAAGGCTTCGATCCCGAGGAGGCTCCGTCGTTCGACGGCGACGAGCTGTCCGAGGGTGGTCTCGGGATCGCGATCATCCGGTCGATCACGGACGAGGTCGAGATCGAGTCGCGCCCCGGCGTGCGCGGTTCGCGGTTGCGCTTCGTCAAGATGCTCTCCTGACACGCCGCCGGCTCATCGTCGTCTCCAATCGCGGGCCTGTCACGTACGGGCGCGACGAGCACGGGGGGCGCACCGAGCGTCGCGGCGGCGGTGGTCTCGCAACGGCGCTCCGCGGGCTCGTCGAGCAGCACGACGTGACGTGGATCGCGAACGCCATGACGGACGAAGATCGCGTTGTCGCACGCGAGGGTCAGCGCGGCACGGTCCTGCTCGATCAAGACCGCGATGCATATCACCGGTTCTACAACGTCATCGCGAATCCGACGCTGTGGTTCGTGCAGCACATGTTGTGGAACTTCGCGTTCACGCCGGACTTCGACCACGAGGCGTGGGCGAGCTACGCCGCCGTCAACGCGAAGATGGCGCGCGCGGTGATCGGCGAGCTCGACCGCGATTCCGGCGCGTTCGTCTTCTTCCAGGACTACCACCTGTACCTCGCCCCGGCGTTCGTGCGGCGCGAGCGGCCCGACGCGGTCATGTCGCACTTCGTGCACATCCCGTGGCCGGAGACGGATGCGTGGACGGTGCTTCCTCCGCCGGTCCGTCGCGACGTGTTCGCGGGGCTGCTCGCGAACGACGTCGTCGGATTTCACACCGAGCGCTGGCGACGCAACTTCCTGCGCAGCTGCATCGACGTGCTCGGCGCGGACGTCGACGGCGACGTTGTCGAGCACGACGGTCGTCGCACGCTCGTGACGAGTCATCCGATCGGTATCGACACGGATGAGTTCGAGGTGCTCGCGAACGACGACGCGGTGCTCGCGCGCGAGCACGAGATCGAGGCCTCGCGCCCGGAGCTGCTCGTCGTGCGTGTCGACCGTACCGATCCTTCGAAGAACGTCGTCCGCGGGCTGCGCGCATTCGGCCTGATGCTCGAACGCCATCCGGAGCTGCGCGGGCGCGTGCGGATGCTCGCACTCCTCGATCCTTCGCGGCAGGACATCCCCGAGTACGCCGAGTACGTGGCTGCGATCGAGCGTGAGGCGCGCACGCTCGGCGACGCCGTCGACCTGCGCGTCGGCGACGATTTCGCGCGGTCGGTGGCGGCTTACAAGCAGTTCGACGTGCTGCTCGTCAATGCGGTCTTCGACGGGCTCAACCTCGTCTCGAAGGAAGCGCCGTACATGAACGTGCGCGACGGTGTGCTCGTCCTCTCCGAGAACGCGGGCTCGCACGAGGAGCTCGGCCGCTGGGCGCTGAGCGTGAACCCCTTCGACGTCTCGGGACAGGCGGATGCGCTGTATGCCGCGCTGACGATGGATCCAGGAGAGCGGCGGCGGCGCATTGACGCCATCCGCGCGCACGTCGGGGAGCACGACGTCGCGGCCTGGGGCGATGCACAGCTCGCCGACCTAGACCAAGGCGTCGCTATGCGATGCCGACCATAAGAGGAGTCGCCGATTCATTCGGCGTCTCCGTTCCGATTACGATCTCGCGTGTGAGCGAGCTGTCGCATGTCGACGAGAGCGGGGACGTCCGCATGGTCGACGTGGGCGGCAAGCCGCTGTCGCGCCGCCGGGCAGTCGCGCGCGCCGAGGTGCGGATGGCTCCGGAGACGGCGCGGCGCCTGCGGGACCTCCCGAAGGGCGACGCCCTCGCGACGGCCCAACTAGCCGGGATCATGGCGGCGAAGCGGACGAGTGAGCTCATCCCGCTCTGTCACCCGCTCCCGCTGTCGCACGTCGAGGTCACGCTCGAGGTCGGCGAGGCCGCCGTCGAGATCGTCGCGTCGGCGGAGACGACGGCGCAGACCGGCGTGGAGATGGAGGCATTGACCGCGGCGGCGGTGGCCGCGCTCACCGTCTACGACATGGCGAAGGCGATCGACAAGGAGATGGTCGTGAGCGAGGTCCGCCTGCTCGAGAAGACGAAGGAGGCCGTCTGAAGGCCGCGGTGCTGACCGTCTCCGACCGCGTGTCGCGCGACGAGGCCGAGGACGGAAGCGGCGACGCGCTCGAGGAGTTGTTGCGCGGCGAAGGGTACGACGTCGTGCGGCGCGTCGTCCCCGACGAGCGCGGCGAGATCGCGTCTGCGCTCCGCGATCTCGCGCCAGGCGCTCAGATCGTGCTGACCACCGGCGGAACGGGGCTCGCAAAACGCGACGTCACGCCCGAGGCGACGCGCGACGTGCTCGAGCGCGAGGCGCCCGGCATTGCGCAAGCGCTGCGCGCCAACGCGCTGCACAAGACGCCCTATGCGGCGCTCTCGCGCGGGACCGCCGGCGTGCTCGGCGACACGCTGGTCGTCAACCTTCCCGGCTCAACCGGAGGTTGCCGCGACGGCTTCGAGGTGCTCGCACCGCTTCTTCACCATGCGCTCGAGTTGCTCGCGGGGCACACCGCACACCAGTGATAGCCGCGATGCCAGCGCGCTTTGCGCGGCTCGTGAAGATCGAACACACGATCTTCGCGCTGCCGTTCGCGTACGTCGGCGCGTTTCTCGCCGTCGGTGCGGCGCCGTCCGCGCACGATCTCCTCTGGATCACGCTCGCGATGGTCGGCGCCCGCTCGCTCGCGATGGCGCTCAACCGGCTGATCGACGCGGGCATCGATGCGCGCAACCCGCGCACCGCCGGCCGCGAGCTTCCGAGCGGACAGCTGTCGCTCGTGCAGGTCGCCATCTTTTGCGTCGCGTCGCTCGCGCTCTTCCTCGTGGCGGTGTGGCAGCTCGCGCCGAAGACGCACTACCTCTGGCCGATTCCCGTCGCCGGCTTCGTCGTCTACCCGTACCTGAAGCGCTTCACGTGGCTCTGCCACTTCTGGCTCGGCGCGGTCGACGGTCTCGCTCCTGTCGGCGCATGGGTGGCGATCACGAACCGGCTGCCGTGGCAGGCGTGGCTGCTCGGCGCAGCGGTTGCGCTGTGGGTCGCCGGCTTCGACTGCTTCTACGCGCTCTTCGACGTCGACGTCGACCGTGCGCAGAGGTTGCACTCGATCGCGACGCGGTTCGGCGTGCGCGGCGCGTTCGCCGGAGCTCGACTCTCGCACGTCGCGACGATCGCGGGCCTGGTCGCGGCCGGGCTCGGCCTGCCCGTCGGCACGTTCTACTGGATCGGCGTCGGTGCGGTGGCTGCGTTGCTCGCATACGAGCACGCACTCGTGCGGCCCGGCGACTTGCGGCGTCTCGATGCTGCGTTCTTCACGATGAACGGCGTCATCAGCGTCGTCTTCGCCGCCTGCGTGATCGTCGACGTCGCTACGTGATTTCGATGCGCGGCGGCTGTTCGAGCGTCTTCAGCACGACGCAGTAGCGCAGCGTCTTCTCGATCAGCTCGTCGCGCCGGCCGCCGGCGCCCTCGACGTCGAAGTGGAGCGTGATGCAGTCGAAGCCCACCGGCACCTCGCGGTCGATGCCGAGCGTCCCGCGCAGGTCGAGCTCGCCGTCGGCGGTCACCTCGATCTTCGTCGTCTCGATGCCGGACGACGCGGCCACCATCTGGCACGTCACCTGTGCGCACGCGGCCAGCGCGCCGAGCAGGAGGTCGCCCGAGCACGGGGCGGTCCCCTCGCCGCCGACGCCGGCGTGCGCCTGGGCGGCGTAGACCGCCCGGCCGATGTCGACGGAGCACGCGGCCGCGCCCGCCCTGGCTCCGCCCTTGGCCGTCAAGGTGATCCGCGCCTCGCCCGGCTCCGCGCGGTAGCGCTCCTTCAGGGGCCGCTGAGTCTCGCGCAGATCCACGCACCTACACTAGCCCCCGGTGATCAGGGCACGAAAGCTCGGCAAGCGCTTCGGCGACAAGCGCGTCCTTCGCGGCCTCGACCTCGACGTGGGACGCGGTGCCTTCGCGGTCGTGACCGGGCCGAACGGCTCCGGGAAGACGACGCTGCTGCGCCTCTGCGCGGGGCTCGCGCTCCCGACCGAGGGCGAGCTCGAGGTCGACGTTCCCCGTAGCGCCATCGGGTATCTCGCGCACGAGCCGCTCGTGTACCGAGAGCTGACCGCGCTCGAGAACCTCGACCTGTACGGCCGGCTCTACCACGTGCCGGAGCGGCGTGAGCGGATCGGGATGCTGCTCGAGCGCTTCGGCCTGTGGGACGTCCGCCACGATCGCGTCGTCTCGTACTCGCGTGGGATGACGCAGCGGCTCGCGCTCTGCCGCGTGCTGCTGCACGAGCCTGAGCTGCTCGTGCTCGACGAGCCGTACACCGCGCTCGACACGGACGGCGCGGCGTTGCTGGATGCGCAGCTCGCGGAGCTGAGGAACGTGCGGACGGTGCTCGTCTCGACGCACGATCCGGATCGAGTCGCGTCGCTTGCGACCGAGCGCCTGGCGCTCGCATGACGTACTTCGCCGATGTCGGTGCGCTCGCACGGAAGGATCTGCTGCTCGAGCTGCGCGCGCCCGACACGCTGCCGGCGATGCTGCTCTTCGTCGTCGCCACGTTCGTCGTGTTCCACTTCTCACTCCCGGCGCACTCGTCGCAGCTCGCGGCGAGCGGACTGCTCTGGGTTGCGATCATCTTCACCGCGCTGCTCGGGCTCGGCCGCGCGTTCGTTCCCGAACGTGAGCAGCGCGTGCTCGACGGGCTCGTGCTCGCACCGTGCGACCGCAGCGCCATCTGGCTCGCGAAGGGCATCGCGACGCTCGCCTTCCTCGGCGCTGCCGAGGTCGTTGCCCTACCGGTGTTCGCGCTCTTCTTCCACGGCCTGCGCGGGTCGACCGTCGCCGCCGTCGTCCTCGCCGACGTCGGCATCTGCGCGGTCGGGACGTTCGTCGGCGCAATGGCGGTGGCCACGCGTGCGCGCGACCTCCTCCTGCCGCTGCTCTTCCTGCCGCTCGCCATCCCGATCGTCGTCGGCGGCGTCGGCGCGAGCGTCGTCGGCTCGCCCGGCCGCTACCTCGCATTCCTCGGGCTCTACGACGCCGTGTTCGGCCTGCTCTGTTGGGCATCCTTCGAGTACGTCGTGACCGAGTAACCTGATCGATGGTGCTTCGGTCGTATCGCGTCCCGCTGCCTGCCCTGGCGGCCGCGTCCCTCGTGCTCATGACGGTCGCGCTCGCGCTGGTGTTCTTCGTCGCGCCCAACGACGCCAACCAGGGCTTCTCGCAGCGGATCTTCTACTTCCACGTGTCGATCGCGTTCACCGCGTACGCATGCTTCGCCGCCGGGGCGTGGAAGGCGCTGCGGCATCTGTGGAAGCGTGATCCACGCGCCGACCTCGAGAGCTACGTCGCAGTCCACCAGGGCGTGATCTTCGGGACGCTCGTCCTCACGACGGGCTCGATCTGGGCGAAGATCTCGTGGGGCCACTGGTGGTTGTGGGGCGAGGACGAGCTCGTGCTCTTCCTCGTCCTGTTCCTCTTCTACTGCGCCTACTTCATGCTGCGCTTCTCGGTCGACCCAGGCCCGCAGAGGGCCAACTTCAGCGCCGTCTACGCGCTGTTCGGCGTCGTGCTCATCCCGGTGAGCTTCCTTGCGATCCGCATCGCCAAGAGCTTCGTCCATCCGCAGGTGTTCACGCTGCACGGGCCGAATTTCGGCGGCTGGATCCTCGTCACCTATTGCGTCGCGCAGGCTGCGCTGCTCGTCTTTGCGCACACGCTGTACCGAGTCGAGCTCACGGGCAAGCGCCTCGACGCACGCCTGCGCGAGCTGAGGTTCGCATGACGACCGCCGAGAAGTACGTGACCGCCGCGTACTGCGTGATCTTCGCTGTCATGCTCGCGTACGTCGTCCTCATCGCGCTGAAGCTGAAGCGGCTCGAGCGCGACGTCGACGAGCTCGAGCGTGCCGAGCCGAAGGCGGCCGAGGACGAGCGCGAGACGGTCTCCGTTGGCTGAGCTTCTGTTCTGGCCGGCACTCCTGCTCTACGGTGAGGCCGCCGTCGGGTACTTCGGCGACGCGCGGCATCCAGGCGCGGCGGGCAGCCTGGCGACCTGGGGCGTGCGCCTCGGCTGGCTCGTGCAGACTGCGCTCCTCGGTGTCCAGGCCTCGCGCGACGACGGCTTCCCGTGGGGGACGTGGGCAACATCGCTCAACCTCTTCGTGTGGTTCGTCGTCGGGGCGTATCTCATCTGGGGTTGTCGCAGGCCGTATCGACTGCTCGGCCTCGCGGTGATGCCGCTCGCGGCCGTCCTGCTCGTGGTCGCGCGCGCGGGCGGCGGCACCGGCGTCGGAAGCCGAAGCCACTACTCGAATCTCTTCCTCGTCCTGCACGTCGGCCTCGTGCTCGCTGCCTTCGCGGGGTTCACGCTCGCAGCGTCGCTCTCCGGTCTCTATCTCTGGCAGGAGCGCCGGCTCAAGCGCCGCGAGGCGACCATCCTCCGGCGCCCGGCGCCGTCGCTGGCCGTGCTCGACCGGCTTGCCGCACGCACCGTTCTTGTCTCCGTCCCGGCGCTGACGCTCGGAATCGGCGTCGGCATCGGCAGGCTCGTCAGCCGAGGTGAGCGCGTCGACGCGCTGGTGGTCGCGACACTCGTCACCTGGGTCGTGTGGACGTCGTATCTCGGCGTTCGCGCCGTCGGCTGGTCGGGAAGACGCGCCGCGTACCTCGCGCTTGCAGGCTTCGCACTCGTGATCGTCGTCCGTCTCGCTCTCCCCGCAACCCACTTCGGCTGATGCATCTCATCCTTGTCGGCACCTCGCACCATCAGGCTCCCGTCGAGCTGCGAGAGCGCGTCGCGTTCGCTCGCGACGAGGCGCATGCGATCGCCGAACGCCTCGGCGCTGCCGTGTGCCTATCCACGTGCAACCGGACGGAGCTGTACGTCGAGGCGGAGGACGCCGACGACGCGGAGCGGCGCGCGGTCGAGATCCTCGGGGAGCTCGAGCCCGTTCTCTACCGGTTGCGCGACCATGCGGCCGCGCTGCACCTGTTCCGGGTCGCGGCCGGTCTCGACTCGCTCGTGCCGGGCGAGGGCGAGATCCTCGGGCAGGTGCGCGCCGCGCACGACGCGGGGACGCCCGGCATGCTGCTCGACCGCGTGTTCCGCCATGCGTTGCACGCCGGCCGGAAGGTCCGCGCGCAGACTGCGATCGGCGAGAGCCCCGCGTCCGTCTCTTCGGCTGCCGCCGCGCTCGCCGAGCAGGTTTTCGGCGACCTCGACGGCTGCGACATCCTCCTTGTCGGAGCCGGCAAGGTGAGCGGCCACGCCGCGCGAAACCTGCGCACGCGCGGGGCGAACATCGCGTTCGTCGCGAACAGCAAGACCGGCCGGGCGGAGCTGGAGGAGCAGCTCGCGCGCGCAGACGTCGTCGTCTCCTCGACGAGCTCGTCCGGATACGTCCTCGACGCCGCCACCGTCGGCCGAGTGCGTCGCGGGCGGCAGCTGCTGCTCATCGACCTCGCCGTTCCGCGCGACCTCGATCCGGCCATCCACGAGCTCGACGGCTGCTACCTGTACGACATCGACGACTTGCAGGCGATCGTCGCCGAGACCCTCGCCGGCCGCCGCAGCGAGGCCGAGCGCGCGGAGTCGATCGTTGCGGGCGAGGCGGAGAAGTTCCACGAATGGCAGGCCTCGCTCGATGTCGTTCCCGCCATCGCGTCGCTGCGCGCGCACGCGGAGGAGATCCGCGAGCAGGAGCTGGCGAAAGCGGAGGGCGTGCTCGCGCGGCTCGACGACGGCCAGCGGCGCGCGGTCGAGTCGATCACCGCGCAGATCGTGAACAAATTGCTGCATCTACCGACGGTTCGTCTGAAACAGGCAGCGGCGGCAGCCGATGGGGTTATCTATGCTGAGGCCGTGCGTCACCTGTTCGGTCTCGGTGAGGACGAACGCTGAAGCCGCTTCCTCTGCGGATGGTGGGCCGGCCGCTGCCGTTGCAGGTCCCGACCGCGTTCGTTCGCGTCCGACCGCGAGGCGCGTCGCTCTGCGGCCAGCCCGTCCGGCGACACGCACCCTGTGCTCATACGCGTCGGCAGTCGCGGTAGCCGTCTCGCGCTGACCCAGGCGGAGCTCGCTGCGACGCGGCTTCGCGCGCCGGGCATCGAGATCGCGCTCGTCCCGATCACGACCGCCGGCGATCGCGACCGTACGAAGCCCTTCGGCGAGATCGGCTCGCGCGGCGTGTTCGTCAAGGAGCTGGAGGAGGCGCTGCTCGACCATCGCATCGACGTCGCCGTGCATTCGGCGAAAGACATGACGTCCACCGATACCGATGGCCTAGTCGTCGGCGCGTATCTGCCGCGTGAAGATCCGCGCGACGCGCTGTGTGGCGCCGACTCGCTTCGTCCGGACATGCGCGTCGGCACTGCATCGGTGCGGCGGCGCGCACAGCTGCTCGCGCTCGAGCCGTCGCTGTCGATCGAGCCGCTGCGCGGGAACATCGACTCGCGGTTGCGGAAGCGGGGCGAGCGCGGGCTCGATGCCATCGTTCTCGCGGCGTGCGGCCTCGACCGTCTCGGACTTGGGCGCGAGATCGGCCTGCGTTTCCAACCCGAGGAGATGCTTCCCGAGGCGGGTCAGGGGGCGCTCGCACTGCAGGTCCGCGCGGGCGAGACGCATCTCGTCGCGGCTGCGGATCACGAGGGCACGCGCCGCTGCGTCGAGGCGGAGCGCACGGTCGTCGCAGCGGTCGGCGGTGGCTGCCTCGCACCCGTGGCCGCGCACCACGACGGCACGACGCTGACCGGGCTCGTCGCCGCCGAGGACGGCTCGTGGATCGAGCGCCGCAGCGGCGCCGACGCCGTTGCGCTCGGGCAAGAGCTGGTCGATGCGAATCGTCGTCACACGTAGCGAGCTCGTCGAGCGGCTCGAGGCGCTCGGGCACGACGTCGTCGTGTGCGAGCTGATCCGCACGGAGCCGCTCGGCGAGGATCCGGTGGATGCGTCCGCCTACGACTGGCTGATCGTGACGAGCCCGAGCGGCGCCCGCGAGCTCGGGCGCCGGGGCGTGACCGCGAACCGGATCGCGGCGATCGGCCCCGCAACGGCCGACGCGCTGCGCGAGCAGGGACTTCACGCCGACCTCGTCGCCACGACGCACACGCAGGAGGGCGTCCGCGACGCCTTGCCGCCGGGAACCCGGCTGCTGGCCGCCGCCGAGGGCGCACGCCGCGACGTGCTCGACGCGGACTTTTTGCCGCTCTACCGCACCGTCGAGCTCAATCCGCCCGCGCCCGAGGGCGACATCGCGTTGCTCACGTCCGGCTCCGCCGCGCGCTCGCTCGCCGCGACCGGTGCGCGCATGCCGGTGGTGGCCATCGGCCCGCAGACGGCCACCGAGGCGCAAGCGTGCGGCTTCGAGGTCGCCGCCGTTGCGGCCGACCATGATCTCGACGGCCTTATCGAAGCCCTACGCTCGCTCTGATGTTCATCACGTTCCTCACCGACTTCGGGCTGGAGGACGACTTCGTCGGCACGTGCCACGGCGTGATGAAGCGCATCGCCCCGGATGCGCAGATCATCGACATCACCCACGGGATCAAGCCGGGACGGATCCTCCAGGGCGCGCTCGTGCTCGCCAACACGCTCGCGTACATGCCTGCCGGCGTGCACCTCGCCGTCGTCGATCCCGGCGTCGGCGGCTCGCGACGCCCGCTCGTGCTGCAGGATGGGGAAGGGCGCCTCTACGTCGGCCCCGACAACGGGCTGCTCCTGCCCGCCGTCGACCGCTTCGGCGGCGTCGCGGCGGCGCATGAGCTCGCCAATCCCGCGTATGCGCTCGAACGCGTCTCGCGCACGTTCCACGGGCGCGACCTCTTCTCGCCTGCGGCCGCGCATCTCGCCGCCGGTGTCCCGATCGCGGAGCTCGGACCGCCGATCGACCACGGGGAGCTCGTGCGCCTCGACGTGCCGGAGCCGGCGATCGACGGCACGCGGATCTGCGCGACGGTGCTCGCAGTCGACCGCTTCGGCAACGTGTCGCTCAACGTGACGCGCGAGGAGCTCGAGGAGGTCGAAGTCGTTCCCGGCTCGCGCGTCGAGCTCGGCCGCGACAGCGAGCGCTGGTTCGCGGTCGCGGCACGCACCTTTGCGGACGCGCGGGCAGGCGAGCTCATCCTGTACGAAGACAGCTACCGCAACGTCGCGGTCGCGGTGTCGAGCGGCAGCGCGGCCGAGCTGCTCGGGGTGGACGAGGGCAGCGACGTGACGATCACGCCCCAGTGATCGACGAGCGGAAGGTCGCCCGCTGGATCACGGATGCCGTTGTGCGACGCCCCGTCCTGTGGCGACTGCTGCGCGGCCGGATGCACGACATCTTCGAGCGCATCGCGCCGACGTGGGAGACGCGCATCGGCCCGCATCATCTCGGCGCGCTCCGGCTCGCGACCGACGGTCTTTCGCCGACTCGTGTGCTGGACGTCGGCACCGGCACGGGCGTTGCCGCGCTCGCGCTGGCGGACTGGTTCCCTTCTGCCGAGGTGGGCGGCATCGACCTCTCGCCGGCGATGCTCGCAGAGGCGGAGCGCAAGGGAGGCCGCGTCCGGTTCGAGGTCGCCGACGCGTCTCGCCTGCCCTTCCCGGACGGGTCGTTCGACCTCGTCGTCCTCATGAACGCGGTCCCGTTCTTCGACGAGCTGGCCCGCGTAGTCGCGCCGGGCGGCGCCGCGGTCTTCTCGTTCTCGCGCGGCTCGGAGACGCCGATCTACGTCTCCGACGAGCGCCTGCGCCGGGAGCTCGCCCGGCGAAGCTTCACCGATTTTGCGGCGTTCGCCGCGGATCCGGCGACAGCATTCCGAGCGCGAAAGCGTTAGTCTCCGGCAACGGACGTTCGCGACACGGTTGCACCGGTCCGGACGCCTGAGAGCCCCCGATAGCGCGTCAGCGAAGTCGGGGGCTCACTTTTCGTG
Source organism: Gaiellaceae bacterium (assembly GCA_036560805.1). Lineage (GTDB taxonomy): Bacteria > Actinomycetota > Thermoleophilia > Gaiellales > Gaiellaceae > Palsa-739. Next base: position 39,252 of record DATBQM010000023.1, read on the forward strand.
TAGAGAGCGTCCGTGCGCCTCTTGGAACGGATCGAGCAGGTCTATGCGATCGGCGATCGCGCCGGCTACTCGCCCGAGGAAGACCGTGCCCACGAGCTTGCTGCCGGTTGGATGCGCGAGGCCGGGCTCGCAGTCGAGGTCGACGCGGCTGGGAACCTCATCGGCACGCGCGGGGATGCGCGCGTGTGGACCGGCTCGCACCTCGACTCGGTTCCGAACGGCGGCCGCTACGACGGCGCCCTAGGGGTGCTCGCGGGGATCGAAGCCGCGGAGCGGATCGACGTGCCGATCGGAGTCGTCGCGTTCCGCGACGAGGAGCGCGGCTTCGGCGGCAGCCTCGGGCTCGTGCGCAAGCCCGATGTCTACGTCGAGGTGCACATCGAGCAGGGGCCGGTGCTCCTGCGCCGCGAGGAACCGCTCGGCGTCGTCAGCGCGATCGTCGGTCTCGCGCGCGGCGAGGTCGTCATCGAAGGTGCAGCCGGACATGCGGGCACGACGCCGATGGACGGACGTCGCGACGCGCTTGTCGACGCGGCGGAGCTGGTGCTCCGTGCGCGCGACGCAGCGCTTTCGATTCCCGGCACCGTCGCGACCGTCGGGGAGATCGCAGTCGCGCCCGGCGCTGCCAACGTCATTCCCCAGCGCGCTGTCGTCAGCGTCGACGTGCGCGCGCCGGACCGTGAGCGGTTGGACGCGCTCGTCGCCGCGATCGGCTTCGAGCCGCAGATGGTGACCGAACCTGTCGCGATGGACGAACAGGTGCGCGCGGTCCTCCGCGAGGAGCTGGAGCGTCGCGACCTGCAGGCGTTCGAGCTCGTGTCCGGCGCGGGCCACGACGCGGGAGTTCTGACTGCGGCCGGCGTGCGCTGCGGGATGCTGTTCGTGCGGAGCGGCGCCGGCGGCGTCAGCCACTCGCCCGACGAGCACAGCGATCCGGAAGACATCGCACTCGCAGTCGATGTGCTCGCAGCGGCGCTCTCACGCCTCGCGGAATGAGATCTCCTGCGCGCCTTCCCAGAGGCACTTGACGCCCAGCGGACGCAGGTTCTCGTTGCCGTCGACGATCGTCGCGAAGTGGTTGCCGGCGAGCGCGCCCGCCTTGCTCGCGAACGCGACGTAGCCGTACGCGATCAGCAACTCGGTCTCGCTGACGCCTCCGGGGAAGAAGATGATCTCGCCGGGACTCGGGTACCGCGTGGCGTTCTCGGGCCCGACGCCGAGATCGAGGTCCCCCATCGGGATCCAACAGCCCTCGCCGCTCCAGCGGACGTGGATGATCTTCGAGACATAGGGGAGCGTCTTGTGGAACGCTGCGACCGTCTCCGGCGCCTCGTCCTCCAGCCGCGCTACGAACTCGAATCCGCCTGCTGTGATCTCGAGCATCACTTGATTTTCGCACCCTGTGCGATCCACGTGCCGAGCAACCGTCGCTCCGCGTCCGTCATGTTCGTCTTGTTGTTCAGAGGCATGAGCTTCGACTGCACTGCGACCGCCTGGATGAGCGCCGCCTGAGAGGCGATCTCCTGGGGCGTGTCGAAGCGGATGCCCTGCGGCGCGGTCGTGTACGTCGTGCTCTGCGGATTGAGGGAATGGCAGTACGCACAGCGCTGCTGGACGATCGACCGCACCTGTGTGAACGCGACCGCCGGGCCGGAGGCGGACGTGGACGGCGGCCGGATCCAGATCGCGAGCCCGGCGATGCCGAGGGCCGCTGTGAGCGGGATCCACCACAACGTCTGGCCGGCGTGACGCCGGTTGAAGTAGTGGCGGATCCACGCGCCGATCACCATCAGGCAGAGGAGGATCGCCCAGCTGTGCGCATGCCCGTACGTGAAGGGGAAGTGGCCGGCGAGCATGGCGAAGAGCACGGGCAACGTGAAGTAGTTGTTGTGCACGGAGCGCTGCTTGCCGCGCACGTTCGCGGCCGGATCGGGCTCGCGCCCCGCCTCCTTCGCGCGGATCAACTCGCGATGCGCCGGGATGATGACGAAGAAGACGTTCGCCACCATGATCGTCCCGAGCATCGCGCCGACCTGCAGGTACGCGGCGCGGGCCGCGAAGAGATGCGTGACGCCGTACGCGGTACCGGCGACGAGCGCGAGGATGCACGCCGCGAGCGCCGCCTCGCTGCGGCGGCCGACGGTCCGGCAGAGCGCGTCGTAGACGAGCCACGCCGCAATCAGTAACCCGATGCTGGCGCCGACCGCCTGCAGGGTCGAGACGTTCGCGATCGTCGGATCGATGAGCGTCGCGTGCGCCTGGAAGTAGTAGAGGACGACGAAGAGCGTGAAGCCCGAGATCCACGTCCAGTACGCCTCCCACTTGAACCAGTGCAGCGGCTCCGGCAGGCGCTGTGGCGCAACGCGGTACTTCTCGATGCGGTAGAAGCCGCCACCGTGGATCTCCCACGTGTCGCCGGCCAGGTCGTCCCGGCCGTCCACCGGCTCGAGATGGTTGTCGAGCGCGACGAAGTAGAACGATGTCCCGATCCACACGATCCCGGCGATCACGTGGAACCAGCGGAACACGAGGTCGAGCCAGTCCGTCACATAGGGGCTCAGGACTTGCGCCATCGGTCCTCCGCAATCGAGACGAGTGCGTCGAGCCCGGTGTCGAGCTCTTGCTCGCGTGTGTTCTCCAGCCGCCGGCGCAGCTCCGGAACGATCTCCGCGCGCGAGCGTCCGTTCACGAAGACGACGAATCGGAAGCCGAAGCGTTCCTCGTACTCGCGGTTCAGCTCCGCGAGCTCGGCGAGTACGGCCGGATCGTCGCCGTGCTGCTCGGTCGAGCGCTCGCCGATGCGCGGGTGCGCCGCGAGCGCCTCGGCCTTCTCGTCGTCGGTCAGCCCGCGGGCGACGCCGCGAGCGCTGCCGAGCGGGTCGTCCTCGCGTGCGAGCTTGTCGACGAAGCGCGAACGCCCGCTGAACAGCTCCGCGAGCTCGTCGACCGTCAACTGCCGCGATACGTCGCGCACGAGTACGGGGAGACGAGCAGCGGCACGTGATGGTCGCCGGCGCCGAGCTCGAGCTGGAGCTCGACGCGGGTGAAGAACGGTGACGGCGGATGGAAGACGAGGCGATACGTGCCGGCGGCGACATCGGCCAGCTCGCGGATGCGTCCGTCGCCGTCCGTCTCGCCGGAGGCGACGAGGTCGTCGCCGCGGAAGAGCTCGACGCGCACACCTGCCGCGGGCCTGCCGTTCGCCGTGTCGAGGACGTGGGTGGAGAGCATCAGGCGAATCTTCTCGCTTGGGCCCGCTGTTCGTGCGCGATCTCGTCCTCATCGGCCCGGACGAGCCGCCCGTCACGGACGACCTCTTCGCCGCCGACGTAGAGCCGGTCGACGCGGTGGGGCGCGGAGAGGACGAGGCCGGCGACCGGATCGCCGGCCCCCGCGAGCTCCAGGCCGTCGGTGCGCCAGACGGCCAGGTCGGCCCGCTTGCCCGGCTCGATCGAGCCGATGTCGGCCCGCGCGAGGACGGCTGCGCCGCCGCGCGTGCCGATCCGCAAGGCGTCGCGGGCGGTCATCGCTGTCGGCCCGCCGCGCCCTCGCGCGACGAGCAGCGCCTGCTTCACGTCGAAGAGGAGGTCGCCGCGCTCGTTCGACGCGGAGCCGTCGACGCCGAGGCCGACGCGCACGCCGGCGTCGAGCATGTCGCGCACCGGCGCGACGCCTGCACCCAGACGCAGGTTGGACGTCGGACAATGCGCGACGCCCGTTCCCGTGGTCGCAAACTGCGCGATCTCGCCGTCGGAGAGATGGACGCAGTGCGCGCACCACACGTCTCCGGCGAGCCAGCCGAGAGACTCGAGGTACTCGACCGGCGTGCACCCGTACAGCTCGTGACAGTAGGCGCCCTCTTCGCTCGTCTCCGCGAGATGCGTGTGCAACTGCAGCTCGAGGCGGCGCGCAAGCTCGGCCGACTCCTGCATCAGCTCCTTCGTCACCGAGAACGGCGAGCACGGCGCCGCGACGATCTTCCCCGGGTAGGCGGATGCAAGCCGTTCTGTCTCGGCGAGGATCGTATCGATGTCCTCGACGAGCGAGTCGGGCGGAAGGCCGCCTTTGGACTCGCCGAGATCCATCGATCCGCGCGATGCGACGAGCGCGACACCCAGCTCGTCGGCCGCGCGCAGCTCGGCCTCGACGAGACCGCTCGTCCCGCGCGGGAAGACGTAGTGGTGGTCGAACACCGTCGTGCAGCCGGAGAGCGCGAGCTCAGCGAGCCCCGTGCGCGCTGCCGCGTACACCGACTCGTCGTCGATCCGCGCCCAGACCGGGTAGAGCGCCTGCAGCCACTCGAACAGGTTCGCCTCCTGCGCACGCGCGCGGGTGAGTGTCTGGTACAGGTGGTGGTGCGTGTTGACGAGCCCCGGCGTGACGACCGCGCCGCCCAGGTCGACGTGCTCGCCCGCGGGCGGAGCGCCGCCGCCGACTGCCGCGATCGTTCCATCCTCGATATGGATCCAGCCGTCGGCGTGCTCCGTGCCGCCGTCGTCCATCGTGACGACGTGCGCGCCGGTCAGCAGCACAGCGGCACGAGCTCGAAGCGCTCGACGTCGACGAGTCCCCGATCGGTGATCTTCAGGGCGGGGATGACGGAGAGCGCGAGGAACGACACGGTCAGGAACGGCGTCGCGCCCTTCCAGCCCATCGCCGCTGCGGCCTCGTTGCACGCGCGGCTCTGTGCGATCACGTCCGCGAGAGACGCGACGGAGAAGAGACCCGCGACGGGCAGCGGGCACTCGGCGAGCACGCGCCCGCCGTCGACGGCGACGATGCCGCCCGCGAGCTCGACCACGCGCTGCACCGCGGCGAGCATGTCGTCGTCCGATGTTCCGACGACGACGATGTTGTGCGCGTCGTGCGCAACCGTCGACGCGAGCGCCCCGCGCTCGAGGCCCGATCCGTGCACGAAGCCGACGCCGATCCGCCCGGTGGCGAGGTGGCGTTCGACGACGGCGATCTTGGCGAGATCCTCCGCGCCGGCGTCGACGACGAGGGCCTCGGTCACGACCTGATCGGGAATGAGGCCGATCGCGCGGACGCGGTCGCAGTCCGGCACGGCGAATGCGTCGCGACCAAGTGGCAGGATGCGCACGGACTGCTGCACCCAGTCCGGCACCACCGGGCGCGCGAAGTCCCCGATGCGGCGGCCGGCCTTGAGGACGAGCTCGGGACGGAAGCTCTCCAGGTCGGGGAGGACGACGACGTCGGCGCGGTAGCCGGGCGCGAGCGCGCCGAGATCGCGCAGTCCGTGCCAGCGTGCGGGGTTGAGCGTCGCGACGACGAGCGCGTCCTCCGGCGCGACGCCTGCAGCGACCGCCTTCCGCACCATCCCGTTGATGTGGCCGTCGTCCACGATGTCGTCGGGATCGCGATCGTCGGTGCAGAAGGCGATCTGCGACGGCCCGAGCTCGGTGATCAGGGGGACGAGCGCCTCGAGGTTGCGCGCCATCGACGCCTCGCGGATCAGGAGCCAGATGCCTGCGCGCAGGCGCTCGCGTCCCTCGTCGAGCGTGAGCGCCTCGTGGTCGGACCGGATGCCCGACGCGGCGTATGCGTTCAGATGCTTGCCGGTCACGCCGGGTGCATGCCCGTCGGCGTGCTCGGCGCCCTTGAGCCCGAGCTTCGACAGCTCGCGCGCGTCGCCGGCGATGACGCCGGGGAAGTTCATCATCTCGGCGAGCCCGAGCACGCGGCGCCGGCGTAGCAGTGACTCCAGCTCCTCGTCGCCGAGCGCGCGTCGCGGGGACTCGAACGGCGACGCGGGCACGCACGACGACGCCATGAAGTAGACGTCGAGCGGCAGCTCCGAGCAGAACTCGATCAGCCAGTGCACGCCGTCCGTGCCGAGGACGTTCGCGATCTCGTGCGGATCGGCGACGACGGCTGTGGTCCCGAGCGGCAGAACGAGGCGCGCGAACTCGTCCGGCAGGAGCTTCGTCGACTCGAGGTGCATGTGTGCGTCGATGAAGCCTGGGACGACGTACCGGCCGGTGACGTCGATGGTCTCGCGCGCTTCGTAGTCGCCGAGGCCGGCGACCCACCCGTCCACGATCGCGACGTCGGCCTCGAGCCACTCGCGCGTGAAGACCGAGAGGACGCGGCCTCCCCGGAGGACGACGTCGGCCGGCTCGTCGCCACGGGCGACGGCGATGCGGCGGGCGAGGTCAACCATCGAGATCCAGCCTATTAGGCTCTGACCATGGAGGTGCTGACCCCGCGCACGCTCGACGAGGCGCTCCGGCTGCGGGCCGAGCGTCCCGGCGCCGTGCCAATCCAGGGTGGCACCGACCTCATGGTCGATCTCAACTTCGACCGCCGCCGTCCCGACGCGATGATCAACCTCAACGAGGTGGAGGAGCTGCGCGGCTGGTCGCGAGACAACGGATCGGTCCGGCTCGGCGCCGGGCTGACGTACGCCGAGATCGAGCACTCGGAGCTCGCGTCGTTCCTGCCGGCGCTCGCGGAGGCGTCGCGCACCGTCGGCTCGCCGCAGATCCGCAACCGCGGCACGATCGGCGGCAACCTCGGCACGGCCTCGCCGGCCGGGGACGCGCTTCCCCCGCTCCTGATCGAACGAGCGGAGGTCGAGCTCGCAAGCGTGCGCGGCACGCGACGTCTGCCGCTGACCGAGTTCCTCGTCGGGCCGAAGCGCAACGCCCTCGGCGCCGACGAGCTCATCGTCGCCGTGCACATCGAGCCCAGCGGCGCAGCGCAGACGTTCATGAAGGTCGGGCCGCGAAACGCGATGGTGATCGCCGTCTGCTCGCTCGCGCTCAGCGTCGACCGGGAGCGAAACGAGGCCCGGGCGGCATTCGGGTCGGCCGGCCCCGTTGCCGCGCTCGTCACGGGCGAGCTGGACGGCTTCGCCGAGCGAGTCGTCGCGGCATCGAGCCCGATCGACGACGTGCGCGGCACCGCCGCGTACCGGCGGCATGCGCTGCGCGTGCTCGCCGAGCGGGCGCTCGAGAGGTGCATGGCCGGGTGAAGATCTCGCTGACGATCAACGGCGAGCGGAAGGACGCCGACGTGTGGGAGGGCGAGAGCCTGCTCTTCGCCCTGCGCGAGCGGCTCGGGCTGCCGGGCTCGAAGAACGCGTGTGAGCAGGGCGAGTGCGGCTCGTGCTCCGTCCTCCTCGACGGCGAGCTCGTGTGCGCATGCCTCGTGCTCGCCGCGCAGGCGGACGGTCACGAGGTCGTGACGGTGGAGGGGCCCGGCTTCGAACACATCCAGCAGGCGTTCGTCGACGCCGGCGCGGTGCAGTGTGGGTTCTGCACGCCCGGTCTCGTCGTCGCTGCCGCCGCCCTGCTCGAGCGAACTCCCAACCCGGACGAGGACGAGATCCGTGAGGCGCTCTCGGGGAACCTCTGCCGCTGCACCGGCTACGCCAAGATCTTCGACGCCGTCCGGCTCGCCGCGGAGCGCGCGTGAGCGCCACCTCGAAGACGGTCCTCGGCTGGATCGGCGAGAGCGTGCGCCGCGCCGACGGGACTCCCAAGACGACCGGCGCGTTCGAATACGCGAGCGACCTGCAGGCGGCCGGAATGCTCTGGGGACACACGCTGCGGGCGCCGCACGCGCACGCACTCGTCCGCGCGATCGATCTCTCCGCCGCGCTGACGATGCCCGGCGTGCACGCGGTGCTCACCCACGACGACGTGCCCGGCCGGAAGACGTACGGGCTCGAGTTCTCCGACCAGCCGGTCCTCGTGATCGACCGCGTTCGGTACTTCGGCGAGCCGGTTGCGATCGTCGCGGCCGAGCATCCGGAGCAGGCGCGCCGCGCCGCGGAGCGCATCGTCGTCGACTACGAGACGCTCCCTCCGATCGCGGATCCGGAGCGCGCGACCGAGTCGGAGCCTCTGCACCCGGACCGGGAGACGCACGAGACCGGCCACTACCTCGACGACCCCCGGCCGAACGTCGTCCGCTCGATGCGCATCGTCCACGGCGATCCGGCTGTTCGCGGCGACGTCGTCGTCGAGGGGACCTACGAAATCGGGACGCAGGACCAGGCATTCCTCGGCCCCGAATCGGGGCTCGCGGTCCCCGACGGCGAGGGCGGCGTCGACATCTACGTCGCGACGCAATGGCTGCACGTCGACCGCGAGCAGGTCGCCCCTTGCCTCGCGCTTCCGGAGGAGCAGGTGCGCATCCACCTCGCCGGCGTCGGCGGCGCGTTCGGAGGGCGTGAAGACCTCTCCATCCAGATCCATGCGGCGCTGCTCGCGCTGCACACGAGCCGGCCCGTGAAGATGGTCTACAACCGCCAGGAGTCGTTCACCGGGCACGTGCACCGGCATCCGGCGCGCATCCACGCGGAGCATCACGCGATGCGTGACGGACGGCTCGTCTGCGTGAAGATGCAGATCCTCCTCGACGGCGGTGCATACGCCTCGAGCTCGACCGCCGTCACCGCGAACGCGACGTCGTTCGCGTGTGGACCGTACGCCGTTCCGAATGCGCTGATCGAGACGACGTGCGTCTTCACGAACAACCCGCCGTGCGGCGCGATGCGCGGCTTCGGCGCCGTGCAGACGTGCTTCGCAGCGGAGGCACAGATGGACAAGCTCGCACAGGCGCTCGAACTCGACCCGATCGAGCTGCGCCTGCGGAACGCGCTCGCGCCCGGTGACACGCTGCCGACGGGCCAGCGGATCGACGGCTCGCTGCCGGTGGCCGAGGTGATTCGCCGCTGCGCCGCGCTTCCCGAGCCCGAACCGGAAGAGCTGCCGCGTCCAGCCATCCGCCTGCCCGGCGGAGCCGGCAACACGACGCGCGGCGAGGGCGTGAAGCGCGGCCGGGGATTCGCCGTCGGCTTCAAGAACCTCGCGTACTCGGAGGGCTTCGACGACTCGTGCGCGGCGCGCGTCCGGCTGTTCGCCGACGGGTCGGCCGAGGTGCACTGCGCCGCCGCCGAGGTCGGGCAGGGCGTGACGAACGTCATCCTCCAGGTGGCGCGGACCGAGCTCGGGACGGACGACGTCCGGCTCGCTCCCGGCACGACGGCGGCCGTCGGCTCGGCGGGCTCCGCCTCCGCGTCGCGGATGACGTGGATGGCCGCCGGCGCAGTCCGCGACGCCTGTCGTGCCGCGCTCGCCGAGCGGGAGGCGCGCGGCGGGGAAGTCGACGTCGAGCGCATCTATCGCCACCGCCCGACGGCGCCGCTCCATCCCGAGACGGGCCAGGTCGGCGACCTTCCCGCTCACGTCGCGTTCGCATGCGCCGCAATGAAGGTTGTCGCAGAAGTCGACGTCGACCTCGGCCTGACGCGGATCGTCTGGATCGGGACTGCGCAGGACGTCGGCAAGGCGATCAACCCCCAGGCGGTCGAGGGCCAGATCGAGGGCGGCACGGCGCAGGGAATCGGCCTCGCGCTGATGGAGGAGATCCAGACGCGTGACGGCGTGATCACGAACGCGAGCTTCACCGACTACCTCATCCCGACCGCGCTCGACGTGCCGCCGATCGTGTCCGAGCTCGTCGAGGATCCCGAGCCGGACGCCCCCTACGGCGTGAAGGGGGTCGGCGAGCCGCCGACGGTCGTTTCCACGGCCGCCGTCGTGGCCGCTTTGCGTGCTGCGACCGGCCTCGAGCTCTCCCGGGTGCCCGTGCGGCCCGACGACATCGTCGGTCTCACCTAGGCATCGGCTTCAAGGCTCCTTATGATCGAACCTCGGCTGGAGGTCTGCGATCGAGAGGGGAACCATGAGGAAGAGGAAGCACGCGCTCGCCGCCTCGGTGGCGGTGATCGCAGCGGTTGCGGTCGTGCTGGCAGTGGGCGTCGGGGCCGGTTCGGCGAAGCCGAGCTCCGCGTTCAAGGTGGCTTGGATCTACGTCGGTCCGCACAACGACGGCGGCTGGTCGCAGGCACACGACGCCGGTCGGCTGTACGTGCAGAAGATGCTCGGCAGCAAGGTGCAGACGACGTACAAGGAAAACATCGCGGTCGGCGCACAGCTGCAGCAGACGGTCGCGAGCTTGGTCAACCAGGGCTACAAGATGATCTTCGGCACGTCGTACGGCTTCTTCGACAAGGCGCTCGCCGCGAAGTACCCGAGCGTGCTCTTCGAGCAGGCGACGGGCACGGACGTTGCGAAGAACCTGTCGGAGTACTTCGGTCGCGCCGAGGACACCGTCTTCCTGTCGGGGATGGCTGCCGGTGCGGCGTCGAAGACAGGTGACATCGGCTATGTCGTCGCGTATCCGATCCCGGAGGTCATCCGGCACGCGAACGCGTTCGCGCTCGGCGCGCAGCTCATGCATCCCGGCGCGAAGGTGCATCTCGTGTGGACGAACTCATGGTTCGATCCGGCGAAGGAGAAGAAGGCGGCACAGAGCCTGCACACCGCGGGCGCGGACGTGCTCGGCCAGAACGTCGACTCGCCGGCGACGGGCCAGTTCGCAGAGTCGGTCAAGGTCCCGTGGGTCGGGTACGACTCGAACTCGGCGAAGTTCGCGCCGAAGTCGTGGCTGACGGCCTCGGTTTACAACTGGGGCCCGTACTACCTCTCGCGGATCAAGGCAGCGATGGCGGGCACGTGGAAGTCCGGCTTCTACTACGGAACCGTCAAGTCCGGACTGACCGGGCTCGCACCGTACGGCCCCGGCGTCTCGGCGAAGACGAAGGCCGCGATCGCCGCGAAGCTGAAGGCGATCGAGAACGGCTCGTTCTACGAGTTCACCGGCCCGCTCTACGACCAGTCCGGCAAGCTGCGCGTGAAGGCAGGCGTGCGCATGCAGGTGCTGAAGGGCGGGGCGAACAGCCTGTACGGGATGAACTGGCTCGTGAAGGGCGTGATCGGCAGCCCGAAGGGCTAGTGGCGGCCGAAGCGGAGAAGGACCGGAGGGGCGCCGACGGCGCCCCTCCGCCGCCTGCGGTCGCGATGCGCGGGATCGTCAAGCGCTTTCCCGGCGTGCTGGCGAACGACCGCGTGGATTTCGAGGCGGCCGCCGGCGAGGTGCATTCGCTGCTGGGCGAGAACGGCGCCGGAAAGAGCACGCTCTCGAACATCCTCACCGGCCTGTACCGGCCCGACGCCGGCGAGATCCTCCTCGACGGTGAGCCGGTGCAGTTCAACTCCCCGCGTGACGCGCTCGACGCCCGGATCTTCATGGTGCACCAGCACTTCCGTCTCGTCGAGACCTTCACCGTCGCCGAGAACGTCGTGCTCGGCGACCATCGTGGCGAGGGCCGCACCTTCCGACTTCGGCGCGTCGCAATCGAACGGCGCGTCGCGGAGTTGTCCGAGCGTTACGGGCTCGCCGTCGATCCGCGCACGCCCGTGTGGCAGCTCTCGCTCGGCGAGCAGCAGCGCGTGGAAATCCTGAAGGCGCTGTATCGCGAGGCGCGCATCCTCATCCTCGACGAGCCGACCGCGGTTCTGACGCCGCAGGAGGCCGACGCGCTCTTCGCGACGCTGCGGGAGATGGCGGCAGAGGGTCGGACGGTCGTGTTCATCTCGCACAAGCTGCACGAGGTGAAGGCGGTCGCCGACCGTGTCACCGTGCTGCGCGGCGGCCGCTCCATCGCCACTGTTCCAGCGGCGGAGGCGACGCCGCGCTCGCTCGCGTCGCTCATGGTCGGACGCGAGCTCGAGAGCGGCGCTGTGGCCCGTTCGCGCACTGCGGGCGATGCAGTCCTCGAGCTCGAGGAGGTCTGGGCGGACGGCGACCGCGGAGGCCCGGCGGTGCGCGGTGCGTCGCTCGTCGTTCGCGAAGGCGAGATCGTCGCCGTCGCAGGCGTCGCCGGCAACGGGCAGCGGGAGCTCGCCGAGACGGTGGCCGGCATGCGTCCGGCCACGCGCGGGACGATCCGCATCGGCGGCAAGGCGATCCGCGGAGGCGATCCACGTTCCGCGATCGCGGCCGGCGTCGCGTACGTGCCCGAGGACCGCCTCGGCACCGGCGTCGCTCCGAGCCTCAGCATCGCGAGCAATCTCGCCCTGAAGGGGTATCGCGAGCCGCACGCGTCGCGTGGCCCGCTGCTCCGTCTCGGGCGGATGCGCGAACGGGCCGTCGAGCTCATCCAGAGCTATCGGATCGCCGCGCCCGGGCCGAGCGCGCCGGCTCGGCTCCTCTCGGGCGGCAACCTGCAGAAGGTCGTGCTCGCGCGCGAGTTCTCCGGGAGGCCGCGGCTCCTCATCGCGGCATCGCCGACCCGTGGGCTCGACGTCGGCGCGATCGAGACGGTGCACGCATACCTCCGGGACGCCGCGGCGGACGGTGTCGGCGTGCTGCTCATCAGCGAGGACCTCGACGAGATCCTCACGCTCGCCGATCGCATCGCGGTGATGTACGAGGGCGCGATCGCCGGCGAGACGCCGCGCGCCGAGGCGGACGTCGAGGAGATCGGCCTCCTCATGGCCGGCGGACGGGACCCCCGTGCGGATTGAGCGCAGGCTCCGCCAGCCGCGGTGGCTGCTCTTCGCGGTCCCCGCGGGCTCGCTCGTCTTCGCGTTCTTCGTGACGGGCCTCGTCCTGTACGCGACCGGCCACGATGCGATCTCGAGCTACAGGCAGATCGTCGACGCCGCGTTCCTGAACAGCGGCGCGCTCGGCCAGACCATGACACAGGCCACGCCGCTCGCATTCACCGGGCTCGCGGCCGCGGCAGCGTTCCGTATGCGGCTGTTCAACATCGGCGCCGAGGGCCAGCTGTTCATGGGCGCGGTCACCGCCGACGCCGCCGGGCTCTATTTCGGCGGCGCCGGCTGGCCAACGCCGCTCGTGATCTTCGCGATGGTCGTCGCCGGCTGCGCAGGCGGCGCCGCCTGGGCGCTGATCCCCGGTGCGCTGCGCGCGTTCTTCAAGACCAACGAGATCATCACGTCGCTGATGCTCAACTACGTCGCCGCATACGTCCTCACGTACCTCGTGTTCAACACCGAGTCGTACTGGCGGCAGACGAAGGGATTCAACGCGAGCGTGTTCCCGACGTCGAAGTCGATTCCCGGCGCAGCGTTCTGGCCAAGCTGGCACATCTTCCCGCTCGGTAGCGGGATCGCGATCCTCACCGCACTCGTGCTCTGGTTCCTCTACACCCGCACGCGCTTCGGCTTCGAGGCGCAGGTGCTCGGAGACTCTCCGCGCGCGGCGCGCTACGCCGGCATGCGGACGCGGCGCAAGATCCTCGCTGTGATGGGAATCTCCGGCGCCGTCGCCGGACTGGGCGGCGCGAGCCAGGTCGGCGACTTCAGCCACCTGCTCGACGCGGATCCGAACGGCCTGCAGAAGCAGTACTACGGCTACACCGGCATCGTCGTGGCCGCGCTTGCGCGCTACAACCCGGTCGCGGTCGTCGTCGTCGCGTTTCTCATCGGGGCGTTGCAGAACGCGGGTAACACGCTGCAGGGAGTCGACTTCCCATCCGGCCTCGTTGGCGTGATGCAGGGGATCATCCTGTTCTCGGCGCTCGGCGGCGAGCTGCTCGTTCGCTATCGCGTCCGCGTCGGCCGTGCACTCCCTGCGACGGAGGCGGCGTGAACAACTCCCTGCTCGTCGTCCTGATCGCGTCGGGCGTCGCGTACGGGACGCCGCTGCTGTACGCCGCGCTCGGTGAGCTGCTCGCGGAGCGCTCCGGCGTGCTCAATCTCGGCGTCGAGGGAATGATGCTCGTCGGCGCGGTGATGGGCTTCTGGACGGTGCAGCGCCTGCACGCCGACACGGCGATCTCCCTCGCCGCCGCGATCGGAGTCGCAGCGATCGCCGGGATGGCGATGGCCGCCATCCACGCGTTCCTCGTCATCACGCTGCGCGCGAGTCAGATCGTCTCCGGGCTCGCCTTGACGATCTTCGCGGGCGCCGCCGGCCTGTCGTCGTACCTCGGCAACGACCTCAACCTCGCCGACAACCCCGCGCGGCACGCGTTCAACGCGGTCTTTCCCGCCTCGATGCAGAACTGGCCCGTCGTCGGCCCGATCCTGTTCGGGCAGAACGTGCTCGTGTACGCGTCGTGGGCCTGCGTCGTCGCCGTCTCGCTCTATCTCTCGCACACGCGGCCGGGGCTCAACGTCCGCGCGGTCGGTGAAGCGCCCGCGTCGGCCGACGCGATGGGGATCAACGTCACGGCGTATCGCTATGCGCACACGCTCGCGGGCGGCGCGTTCGCGGGTGTCGCCGGAGCGACGTTCACGCTCGCGATCACGCCTCAGTGGGTGAGCGGGATCACCGGCGGCGCGGGCTGGATCGCGATCGCGCTCGTGATCTTCGCGTTCTGGCGGCCCGGACTGTGCCTCGTCGGCGCGTACTTCTTCGGCGCGCTGCAGGCGCTTTCCCCGCAGCTGCAGGCGCGCGGGATCCACCTCGGGCCGACCGAGCTGTGGGCGAACTCGCTCCCGTACGTGATGACGGTGGTCGTCCTCGTGTTCGTATCCGCGAGCGGGGCGCGACGGAGGCTGGGCGCGCCTGCCAGCCTCGGGCTGCCGTACGTGCGCGAAGAGCGCTGACGCACGCGCACGGATGGCGAGGGCCGGACTCGAACCGGCGACACCCCGGTTTTCAGCCGAGTGCTCTACCAGCTGAGCTACCTCGCCGCGGCGCGGAGTCTAGCTGGCCTCGTGCGCGGCCCGAACGGCCCGCAGTCGCTGGACGAGGCTGTCCACGAGGTCGCCCTTCATCAGCACCGCGTCGGCGCCGGCTTCGGTCACGGCTTCGTGCAGCTCGGGCGCCGGATCGCCGGTGAGTGCGATCAGGCAGAGGTTCGGGTGGTCCTTTCGCAAGCGGGCGACGGCAGTGACGCCGTCGACGAGGGGCATGTGCAGGTCGATCACGACCGCGTCGGGGTCGAGCTGGTCGGCGAGCTCGATCGCGTCGAGCCCGTTCTCCGCCGTCCCGGCGACGGTGAGGACCGGCTGGTGCTCGATGAGCGGCAGCAGCGAGGCCAGGAAGTCGCGGTCGTCGTCCACGAGGAGGACACGTACCGGTACCGCGACCGTGCCGTCCGGCTGGTCCACGAGCGGACGTTAGCCTTGTCGCGGTGAGCGTGCAACCGGCACATCGGGAGATCGCCCTTATCGGCGCGCCGCTCGATCTCGGCGCCGGCCGGCGGGGTGTCGACATGGGCCCGTCGGCGATCCGTTACGCGGAGCTCGAGCAGCATTTGCAGAAGTCACTCGGCATTCGCACGGTCGACCTCGGCAACGTCGTCGCTCCCGTTGCGGAGTCGACCGAGACCGGTGACGAGCGCGCGCGCTTCCTTCCGCAGATCCTCGCGCTGTGCGACGACGTCGCGAAGCTCGTGTCCGGGGCGCGCAGGAACGGACAGACTCCGCTTTTGCTCGGCGGTGACCATTCGGTCGCACTCGGCAGCCTCGTCGGCATGGCGAACGTGGAAGGCCCCGGCGGCGTCCTGTGGGTCGACGCGCACGGCGATCTGAACACGCCGGAGTCCTCGCCGAGCGGGAACGTCCACGGGATGGTGCTCGCGGCTGCGCTCGGGCTCGGCGGCGACGCGTTCGCGCGCAAGGGCTGGACACTGCCTGCGATCGAGGCGGGCCGCCTGTCGCTCTTCGGCGTGCGGTCGCTCGACCAGGGCGAACGGGAGCTGCTGAAGCAGATCAACGCCAAGGTCTTCACGATGGCCGACATCGACCGCATCGGCGTCGAGCGCTGCATGCGCGAAGCGATCGCGCACGCTGCGGGCGCGGCCTTCTTCCACGTCAGCCTCGACCTCGACGCCGTCGATCCGGAGACCGCTCCCGGCGTCGGGACGCCGGTGCGAGGCGGGCTCTCGTACCGCGAGGCGCATCTCGCGATGGAGGTCGTCGCCGAGTCGGCGCAGGTCGACTCGTTCGACATCGTCGAGGTCAACCCGGTGCTCGACCGCGAGAACGCGACGGGCAAGCTCGCTGTCGAGCTCATCGCATCCGCTTTAGGCGCGAGGATCCTCTAGGAAGCGCTCGACCGCGTCCGCGGTCTCGTCGAACGCCGACCACATGACCATGTGCAGGCCGGGTGCGGCGACGACCTCTACGCGGTTGCCGTATGCCGCCAGGTGGTCGTCACGCACGAGGCCGTACGCCGGCGCGTACAGCAGGAGCGTCGGAACGGTCAGCGTGTCCGGCGGCGGCGAGGCAGTCGCGAGCTCGCGATAGATCGAGACGACCGCGTCCTGCGACGTCCGCCGCCGGAGGCGGCCGTCGGGGAGGACGTCGTGGTAGAGCGGGACGTCCGCGAGCGCTCGCGCGACGTCGATCTTTCCTGCATCCTCGCGGCTCTCGATATACGCCTGCGCCGAGTCGTAGACCTGGTCCTCCTGCTCGATCACTGCCATGAACTCGGCGACGTGCGGGAGGATGTCGATCGCCGGGTCGAGCAGCGCGGCACGCCGGATGCGTTCCGGATGGCGCGCGGCCAACTCGAGGATGAGGCGGCCGCCGAACGAGTGGCCGACCCAGTCCGGCTGCTCGAGGCCGAGCGCGTCGATCGTCTCGACGAGATCGGCGACGTGCGTGGCGAAGTCCCATGGCGCGTCCCATCCCGAGCGCCCGTGCCCGCGGAGGTCGGGCGCGATGACGCGGAAGTGCTTCGCCCATCGCTCCTCGGCGAGCTGCTTGTACCGCTCCCCGTGCGCGGTGACGCCATGCAGGCAGACGACCGGCGGAGCGTCCGGGTCGCCCCACTCGTACACGCGCAGCAGCATCAGTCCGGCCTGTAGTACTTCTTGCCCTTGAGCTCGTCCGGGAGGTAGTCGACTTCGAACCCGCTCGGGTCGGAATGCGGATAGACGTAGCCCTCCCCGTGGCCGAGCTTCCGTCCGTACCAGCTCCCGTCGCGCAGCGACTTCGGCGGCTTGACGGTTCCGTGCTCGCGCACGTCCGCGATCGCTTCGTTGATCGCGACGTAGCTCGCGTTCGACTTCGGCGCGAGCGCGAGGTAGATGGCGGCCTGCGCGAGATTCAGCCGCGCCTCGGGAAGTCCAACGTGCTCCACCGCCTGGGCCGCCGCGACGGCGACGACGAGCGCCTGCGGATCCGCGTTTCCGATGTCCTCGGACGCGAGCACGATCATCCGTCGCGCGATGAAGCGCGCGTCCTCACCGCCCTCGAGCATCGCCGCGAGGTAGAAGACGGCTGCATCGGGATCGGACCCGCGCATCGACTTTATGAACGCCGACGTGAAGTCGTAGTGCGCATCCGATGCCTTGTCGTAGACGACGGGACGCTTGCGCGCGGCGTCCTCGACGTTCTCCTCGGTGATCGGCCCGGTCGCCGTCTCGCCCGCGAGCTCGACGACGTTCAGCGCGGTGCGCGCATCGCCGCCCGCGCGCCGCGCGATCAACGCTACGACGTCGTCCGCGGCTTCGGCGCCGACTTCCGCTACGCCGCGGCGAACGACGACCTCCATCTCCTCGTCCGAGAGCGTCGCGAGCTCGTAGATCTGCACGCGCGAGATGAGCGCGGAGTTCACCTCGTAGTACGGATTCTCCGTCGTCGCGCCGATCAGCGTCACGAGGCCTTCCTCGACGGCGGGCAGGAGCGCGTCCTGCTGCGCCTTGTTGAACCGATGGATCTCGTCGAGGAAGAGGATCGTCCGCTTACCGCTCGTTCCCAACCGTTCACGCGCGCGTGCGAGGACCTCGCGGACATCCTTGACCGTTGCCGAGACGGCGGACAGCTCCTCGAACGCGGCGCCCGTCGAAGCGGCGACGATGCGGGCGAGCGTCGTCTTCCCGGATCCCGGCGGCCCATAGAAGATGGACGACCGGACGCGGTCATCCGCGATCGCCCGCCTGAGCGCCGAGCCTTCGCCGAGGACGTGCTTCTGCCCGACGAGCTCGTCCAGCGTCCGCGGCCGCAACCGCTGTGCGAGCGGCGCGACCTCCTCCGCCCGCTGCGAGGCCGCGTCGGAGAAAAGGTCGGACATGGGAGAAGTATGCTCGGCGCGTGTCCGAGGTCACGGATCTCCTCAGCCGGCTGATCCAGGTCGACACGACCAATCCGCCCGGGAACGAGACTGCCGCAGCGGAGCTCCTCCGCGATTACCTCGAGGCCAACGGCGTCGCCTGCGAGCTCTACGCGCGTGTGCCGGAGCGCGCAAACCTCGTCGCGCGCATCCCCGGTACCGGCGACGGCCCCTCGCTTCTCCTACTGGGCCACACCGACGTCGTCCTTGCCGATCCGTCCGAGTGGAGCGTGCCGCCGTTCTCCGGCGAGGTGCGCGGAGGAGAGGTCTGGGGCCGCGGCGCGCTCGACATGAAGAGCCAGGTCGCCGCCGAGGCGGTCGCGCTCGCGTCGCTCGCCCGAGAGGGATTCCGTCCGTCCGGCGATCTCATTCTTGCGTCGACGGCCGACGAGGAGGTGGGCGATGCGTTCGGCCTCGAGTGGCTGTGCGACGCGCATCCGGATGTCGTGCGCTGCGACTACGCCGTCAACGAGGGCGGCGGCGACCGGGTGCAGCTCGGCGGCGCGACGTTCTACGAGTGCACGACCGCGGAGAAGCTGACGGCGCCGTTCATCGTGCGCGTGCACGGACGCTCCGGCCACGCGTCGATGCCGTCCATCGCGGACAACGCGCTCATCAAGGCCGCGACGCTCGTCGAGCGCATCGCCGCATACCGGCCCGAGCAACAGGTGCAACAGGAAGTGGAGGCGTTCGCGCGCGCGGTGCTCGGCGACGTGCCGTCCCCGGCGCAGATCGTCGACCGCATCGGTGCGCTCGACGAGATCACAGGAGAGATCGTGCGTGCTCTGCTTGCACCGACGTTCTCGCCCACGATGATCGCCGCGTCGAAGAAGCGCAACGTCATTCCTGCGCTCGTCGAGCTCGAGGTCGATTGCCGGCTGCTGCCGGGACAGACGCCGGCGGAGATCGAGCCGGTCGTCCGCGCGATGCTCGGCGACGACATCGCGTACGACCTCGTCTGGGGCGACGCGCAAGGCGGCACGCGCTCGTCGCTCGAGACGCCGCTCTGGCGGGCGGTCGAGTCGTTCGTCGCGGAGGCCGAGCCGGGAGCGTGTGCCGTGCCTCTGACGTGCCCGGGCTTCACGGACAGCCATTGGCTGCGCGCCGCGTTCGACACCGTCGCGTACGGCTTCTTTCCGATGCGCACCATGCCCGCCGAGGTTTCCGCGCAGCTCATCCACTCCGCCGACGAGCGCATCCCGGTTTCGGATCTCGAGCTCGGCGTCGCCTGGATGCGGCATGCCGCGACGGCGATGCTCGCGTGACGGTCGAGCTCGACGCACTCTCAGAGCTCGAGCCCGCCCTTGCCGCGGAGGAGTTCGACGTCGCGCGCGTCTTCATCGGGTACGGCGCATCGGCGCCGTCCAAGCCCGACCCGTGTGCGTTGCCGAAGATCGCGTACACGCTCGACGCGCCGCGCGCCGCGAGCGGCTCGTTCTCGGTCGGCCCATGGGCGACGACGTGGAGCGACGCCGAGTACGCCGGCGCCGTCGAGACGGTGCGCGCGGCCATCTACGAAGGCGACGTCTACCAGGTGAACCTCGTCCAGCATCTGTGCGCCGACTTCGAGGGCGACCCCGCGGCCGTGGCGGCCGCGCTCGCTCCGCTCCGGCCGCTCGAGCCGTCGGCGCTCGAGGGCGACGGCTGGGCGATCGTGTCCGCGTCGCCCGAGGTTCTCCTACAGAAGCGGGGCGACGTCGTGCGCACGATGCCGATCAAGGGAACGCGCCCCGCCGGCGTTCCGATCGAGTCGGCCAAGGACACTGCAGAGCACGTGATGATCGTCGACCTCGAGCGCAACGATCTTTCACGCGTGTGCGAGCCCGGCAGCGTGCACTGGCCGCAGCTGCTGGCGGAGCAGCAGCTCGCGGGCGTCTCGCATCTCGTCGCAACGGTCGAGGGGCGTCTGCGCCCGGACGTGACGTTGACCGAGTTGCTCGAGGCCGTGCTTCCGGGCGGATCGGTCACCGGCTGTCCGAAGTCGACCGCGCTGGAGCTCATCGCCGAGCTCGAGCCGGTCGGGCGCGGCGCGTCGATGGGCGCGCTCGGCCGGATCCATGCAAACGGGGATCTCGACCTCGCGCTCACCATTCGGACGTTCGCGATCGCGGGCGGCGCCATCCATCTATGGGTCGGCGGCGGCATCGTGTGGGACTCGGAGCCGGCTGCCGAGATCGAAGAGTCGTGGGTCAAGGCGCGGCCGCTGCTGGCGGCGGTGTGAACCTCCTCGCCGTCGCGGTCGCGGGGCGCGGGCTCGTCGATCCGCACGCCCCGGTCTTCTCCGCCGACGACGAGGCGCTGCTGCGCGGACGCGCGGTGTTCGAGACGGCGCGCGTCTACGGCGGTCGTCCCTTCCGGCTCGACGCGCACATCGACCGCCTGGCGCGATCGGCCGCACGCGTGCGTCTCCCCGCGCCGGACGGCGACGAGTGCCTTCGCCTCGCCGACGGCGTCGTCAAGGCGGCCGGTGTGCCCGATCTCTCCCTCCGCTTCTACTGGACGGGGACGACGCTCGTTTCCACGGGCGCCGCGATCCCGGCCGAGCTGGACGAGCTTCGATCGTGCGGCATGCGGCTCGCGGTCGTCCGCTGGTCGACGGGGGCGCTCGCGGCCGCGAAGTCGACGAGCTACGCGGAGAACATGGCGGCGCAGGACGAAGCGGCCGAGCGTGGGGCCGACGACGCGCTGCTCGTCGCGCACGACGGCACGGTGCTCGAGGCTCCCACGGCGAACGTGTGGTGGCGCGAGGGCGACACGCTGCTCACACCGTCACTCGACCTTCCCATCCTCGCCGGCGTCACGCGTGCCGTCGTCGCCGAGCTCGCGCCCGCGGCCGGGTACGCGGTCGAGGAGGGCCCCTTCCTGCTCGACCGGCTCCTTGCCGCGGACGAGGTCTTCCTGTGCTCGTCCATCCGCGAGGTGATGCCGGTGACGGACGTGGATGCGAAGCCGTTCGAGCTGGGTCCGGCGGCGCACGCCCTGCAGCGCGCGCTACGGTCCATGACGTGAGCGAGAAGGTTCGCCTCGGGGGGATGGCGCTGGCAAACGGGGTGCTCGTGCACGGACCCACGTCATGGGCGTGCGCGATCCGCCACCCCGACGGCCACGTCGAAGTCGCGGCCGCCCGCAAGCGCTTCATCTCGTCGCGGGTCCGTATGCCGTTGCTGCGCGGCCCCTTCAAGCTCGTCGAGGCGCTCGCCGTGCTGCCCGAGGTGAAGCGCAAGCTGCCGGCGGCGCGCATGCCGATGCAGGACGGCCGCACGCTCGCCTCCGTTGTCGGCACGGCGATCGCCGTGCGCGGCCTGCGCGAGTCGCGGCTGAGGCCGGCCGCGCAGGAGCTCGTCGCAAGCCTCCTCTCGCTCGCACCCGCCGCTCTCGCGCTGCGCGGCGGAGAGCTCGCCGCGTACCACGGCGCCGAGCACATCTCGATCGGCACGTACGAGCACGGCGAGGGAGCGAAGAAGGAGCACGAGCGCTGCGGCGGGCATCTCGTCGGCCCGCTGCTCCTGACCTCGGCCGTCGGGAACGCGATCGCCGGACTCGCCCCCGAGCGCGTGCGGAACCAGGCGCGCGCCGCGGCGCAGATCGGCGCCCTCGGCGCGTCCACGGAGATCTTCGGCTGGATGACGCGGCATCCTCGTAACGTCGTTGCGCAGGCGCTGTCGAAGCCCGGTCACGAGCTGCAGCACCGGTTGACCACCGCCGATCCGACCCCCGACCAGCTCGAGGTGGCGGAGTCCGCGCTGCGCGCCTGTCTGGAGCTCGAGCGTGACGACGACTCGGACAACACGTAGCCGGCTCGACCCGGAAGTCTTCGACCTGCCCGTCGAGAAGATGCGGGCCGGGTACTACACCGACGCCTATTTCAACCACTCGCGCGCGGCGCTGCTCGCGGACGGCCGCCGCCCGCGGGTCGTCATGCAGGTCTTCCAGAAGCGCGAGGCGTATCTCGGCGGCGTCGACGAGGCGATCGCGATCTTGAAGCTGTGCAGCGACGACTGGGACGCGCTCACGGTGCACGCGCTGTACGACGGCGATCCGGTCGCCCCGTACGAGACCGTGCTGACGATCGAGGGCGACTACACGCTCTTCGCACACCTCGAGACGCTCTACCTCGGCGTGCTCGCGCGGCGCACGCTGATCACGACGAACGTCGTCCGCGTGCTCGAGGCGGCGAACGGCAAGCCGATCATCTTCATGCCGGCGCGCCACGACCATCACCGCGTGCAGACCGGGGACGGCTACGCCGCGCACGTCGCCGGCCTCGTGACCGGCGCCGAGATCGGAGTCACCACGGAGGAGCAGGCATCGTGGTGGGGCGGCCGCAGCGTGGGAACGGTTCCGCATTCGCTCATCGCGTCGTACGGTGGCAACACCGTCCTGGCCGCGTCGAAGTTCGCGGAATGGGCGCCGCCGGATACGAACGTCACCGTCCTCGTCGACTTTCAGAACAACTCGGTGGAGACGGCGCTCGCTGTCGCTCGCGCGCTCGGCGAGCGGCTCTGGGGCGTGCGGCTCGACACGTCCGAGAGCCTCGTCGACTTCTCCCTCGTCGACGAGATGGGCGACTTCAATCCCGCGGGCGTGAATCCACGTCTCGTGCAGCGTGTGCGCGAAGCGCTCGACCGCGACGGGTTCGAGCGTGTGAAGATCGTCGCTTCCGGGGGATTCACCGCGGAGAAGATCAGCGAGTTCGAGCGGCTCGGCGTCCCGGTCGACGCGTACGGCGTCGGGTCGTCGCTCATCCGCGGTTCGAACGACTTCACCGCCGATGTCGTCCTCACGGACGGGCGGCCGTCCGGCAAGTTCGGCAGACGTTTTCGCCCCAGCGAACGGCTGGAGCTCGTTTCGTAGGGCACAATGGGTCGGCTAAGGGGTTCGCGTCCTCCTGCCGATGAGGTGTCCGGATGGTGGGGAACTGGTTCCATCAAGCTGCAGATTTCGCCACCACGTGGCTCCCGCTCGCCTTCTTCGGCATCCTCGTCATCACAGCGTGGCTGCTGTGGCGCACGGTCGGGATGATGCCGCGCATCCGCCCGACGCACGTCGACAGCGGCGGGAAGTCCTCGGTCACGTGGAGTGACGTCGCCGGCGTGGAGGAAGTCCGCGCCGAGCTGATGGAGGTCGTCGACTTCCTGCGCGACCCGAAGCGCTTCCAGCGGCTCGGCGCGAAAGTGCCGAAGGGATTGCTGTTGTACGGGCCGCCCGGCACCGGCAAGACGCTCCTCGCGAAGGCGGTCGCGCACGAGTCGGGCGCGCACTTCTACTCGGCGAGCGCGTCGTCGTTCGTCGAGATGTTCGCCGGCCTCGGCGCGGCCCGTATTCGCAAGCTCTTCCTCGAGGCGCGCAAGCACGCGCCCGCGATCGTGTTCATCGACGAGCTCGACGCAGTGGGCGCGCAGCGCACCGGCCACGGTTTCAACCGCGAGCAGGACCAGACGCTGAACCAGCTCCTCGTCGAGCTGGACGGCTTCGAAGGCGCGGAACAGGTCGTTGTCATGGGCGCGTCCAACCGCATCCAGGATCTCGACCCCGCGCTCCTGCGTCCGGGGCGCTTCGACCGGCAGATGCTCGTCCCGCCTCCGGATCTCTCAGGGCGCGAGGCGATCCTCGGCGTGCACACGCGCAGCAAGCCGCTCGGGGCCGACGTCGACCTCAACCAGGTCGCGCGCCAGACGAGCGGGCTCACCGGCGCCGAGCTCGCCAACATCTGCAACGAGGCCGCGATCTTCGCCGGCCGCCGCGGCGATCAGTACGTCACGCAGAAGGACTTCGACAACGCCATAGAGCGCGTGGTCGCCGGTCTGCAGCAGAAGAAGGTGCTGACGGACAAGGAGCGGCGCATCCTGTCGTATCACGAGGGCGGTCACGCGTTGATGTCCCACCTGATGGGCAACGCGATGGAGCTGCAGAAGGTGACCATCGTCTCGCGCGGCGACGCGCTCGGGTACGCGTTCTACCTCCCCGAGGAAGACCGGTACATGCAGACGAAGGAAGAGCTGATCGACGTGATGATCGTCGCGCTCTCCGGCCGCGCTGCAGAAGAGGTCGTCTTCGGGCGGGTCACGAACGGCGCCGCCAGCGACCTCGAGAAGGTGACCGAGATCGCTCGCGCGATGGTGTTCGAGTGGGGAATGTCGGAGTCCGTGTCGTCTCGAACGCTGCGTGCCGACAACTACGCGCTGTCGGAGGAGACGAAGCGGCTGCGCGACAGCGAGCAGGCGCTCCTGACCGACACTGCGTACGCCGAGGCCCTGCGGCTGCTGAAGAAGCACCGCGTGTCTCTCGACCGGATCGCGGCGGCGCTGCTCGAGAAGGAGACGCTCGTGCGTGCCGAGGTGCTCGTGCTCCTCGGCGACGTCGAGGCGGAGTCTCGCGCGTCCGAGTCGGTCGGCGTGCCGCGCGTCGTCGCGTCCGACGTCAGTTAGTCCCGAGCTTCGACAGGTCGATCGCGCCCCTGGGCGCTGAGATCGAGACGGTCTTGTTCCAGTCGTCGAAGGCGACGGTGCCGGGAGCGCGCGGCCCGGAGTTGACGATCGCGACCGGATAGGGCGACCCCGTCGCGGCGATGTACAGCGTCCCGTGCTTCGTCGTGTCGTCGATCGCAACCACCTTCTGCCCCTTGTACGTCGTCTCGCCGGCGTTGCGGAGCCTCCCGTGCGAGGCGAGCCCCTGGTGGATGAGCTTCGCGATGTCGGTCAAGGCCGTGAGCGACGCGAAAGCACCCTTCTTGGCGTCGGCTTCGAGCCACTTGTCGTGCAGGAGCGCGGCGGTGGCCGCGCCCGCGAACTGTTTGTAGAAGGCGTCGGTGCCCTTGATGTACGCCTTGCCGCCGATCCGGACGAACTGGAACGAGAGGCCCTGCTCCGTGATCGTCCCGATGCCGCCCGTCCCTTGCACGATCCGGAAGTCGATCGCCAGATGTTGCTTCCCGGCGGCGATCGCGCCGCTCAGGTGCACGCCCTTCGCCGCGCTCGCCGCGGCGAGCGCGTCCTGCACCACCCGAAGCGGCGGCTTCGACGCCTCGCCGTTCGGCTTTGCTCCGGAGCCGCCGCAGCCGGCCAGCACCGTTCCTGCGACGACCAGCACGGCCAGCGCCCGCACCCGCATCGCGGCGATCCTTTCACCTGAGGCGGCGCTTGTCGACGCCGACCAGAAGAAGAGGAGCCGATTCACTCGGCGCCTCCGCCTGTACGATCGGCCCAGTGGATGCCCGCGGGATCCATCACGTCGGCCTCGCGGTCACCGATCTCGACGAGGCCGTCTCGACGTACGAACGCTTCTTCGGCGGTCAGCTCGAGCATCGAGCTCGCGTCGAGGACCAGGGCGTCGAGGCGGCATCCGTGCGCGTCGGCTGGAGCCGCGTCGAGCTACTCGCACCGCTCGGAGACGACACGGCGGTCGGGAAGTTCATCGCGGCCCGCGGTCCCGGCATGCATCACGTTGCCTACGAGGTCGAGGACGTCCGAGTCGTCCTTCGAGACCTCGCCCGGCATGGCGCCGAGCTGATCGATACCGAGCCGCGGCGGGGGATGTTCGGCCTGGAGGTCGCCTTCGTGCATCCTGATTCCGTCCACGGTGTTCTCACGGAGGTGGTCTCGAGTGGCTAGCAGGGAGCGGGTTCGCGTCGAAATCGGGTTCCAAGGCGGGCAGATCATCGGGACGTTCGTCACGGTGGAGACCGCCGATCAGCTGGAGCGGGCGCTGCACGAGGACGGCCCCCGGGTCGTCGTCCTCGACACCGACGAAGGGCCGTACCACGTTGTGGTTCCCGAAGTCGCGTACCTCCGGCGCTTCAACCGCGCGAGCAGGGTCGGCTTCACGGCTGCATGATCCGGGGTTAGTCCGGTCGGTGGCGCGGGGAAGCACAAGCGGATGAATCGTCCTGCGGATGAGAACGTTCGCCGCCTCGTGGAGCGGGCCCAGCAGGGCGACCGCGACGCGCTCGAGGAGCTGTACCTCATGCACTTCGACCGCATCTACGGCTACCTGCACATGAGCGTCGGCAACCGGCACGACGCCGAGGACCTGACGACGCAGACGTTCCTCAAGATGCTCGAGTCGATCGGGAAGTTCCGCTGGCGCTCCGCGCCGTTCTCGGCGTGGCTCTTCCGGATCGCACACAACCTCGCGATGGATCACTTTCGCGCGCGGAAACGCTGGCAGCCGGAGGAGGAGGTGCCTGAGCCGCCGGGCTCGGAGGAGCCTTCCGCCGAGACGCTCGCGATGCACTCGATCGGCAGGCAGTCGATGATGGAGCTGATCGAGACGCTTTCGCCGGAGCAGCAGCAGGTGCTCACGCTCAAGTTCGTCTTCAACTTTGCGAATGCCGACGTCGCGACGATTCTCGGGAAGACGGAGGGCGCGATCAAGTCGCTCCAGCACCGTGCGCTCGCGTCGCTTCAGAAGCAAGTCACCCAGAAGACGTAGCTAACGTCTCCGCGTGGCCTTGGAGGTCGGGATCGTCGGGCTGCAGAGCTCCGGCAAGTCGATGCTGTTCGCGGCGCTCACCGGCGGCCGCGCACAGGGTGAGGTCGGCATGGCCGCCATCCCCGATCCGCGCCTCGACCAGCTCGCCGAGGTCGTGCACGCGCGCAAGATCACGCCCGCCGCGGTGCGCGTCGTCGAGGTCCGCGGAACGGGGCCGGAGCTGCTCGGAAAGCTGCGCCAGGTGGATGCGCTCCTCGTCGTCCTCGACGGCTTCTCCGGGACGCGCGTTCCGGACGACGACCTCGAGACGCTGAAGCTCGAGCTGCTCGTCGCCGATCGCGACCACGTCGAACGGCGCCTCGAGCGCGTCGCGAAGCAGGCGAAGTCGGGCGACTCGAAGGTGAAGCGCGAGGCCGAGGACCTCGAGCGGCTGCTCGCGCATCTCGACTCGGGGAAAACGCTTGCCGAATGGGACGACGAGCTCCCTCCCGAGCTCGAGCCGTTGACGGCGAAGCCGCTGCTCGCGATCGTGAACGGACCGGACGGGATCGACCTCCAGTTGGAGGCTGAGCTCGCGGAGATGCACGACGAGGAGGCTGCGGAGTTCCGCAGCGGGAGCGAGTCCGCGCTCGCGTCGACCGTGCGGCGGTTGGTGGAGACGCTCGACCTGATCACGTTCTTCACCGCCGGCGAGAAGGACACGCGCGCCTGGACGCTGCGCCGCGGGAGGACTGCGATCGACGCGGCCGCGACCATTCACACCGACATCGCGCGCGGCTTCATCCGTTGCGAGGTCGTGCGCTGGGACGATCTCGTCGCGGCCGGCGGCCACGCGGAGGCCGCCCGCGCGGGCAAGCAGCGGCTCGAGGCGAAGAACTACGTCGTCGCGGACGGCGACGTGCTCAACGTACGCTTCAACGTCTGAAGATCGCCCGGCGGTCGACGATCTGTACGAGCTCGTACCCGAGCCCGGCGATCTCGTTCAGCTGCCGCTCCCAATCCTCGGGCTCGCCTTCGAGCAGGACGACGCGAACGGCGGCATCCGGGGTGGGAGGCGGCACGCCGCTGCCCTGGAGGGCGGCGAGAAGGTGCCGCGGCTCGATCAGCGGCGCGCCTTCGGCCAGCGCACTTCGGAGCGCGAGCTCGAGCGCGCGCTTCGCCTCCGGGGTGAACGGGATCTGGCCCTCGACGTCCGCGGCGCCGGGGGTCATGCGCGCACGGACGTCCTGCGCACTCTGGGGATCGAGGACGCCAAGGAGGAGATGGTCCGTCCCGACGTGGTCGTGGCGTAGTGCGCGAGCCTCCTGCTGCGCGACGACGATCGCCTGCCGTGCCTCCGACGTGAACCGCGTGAACGGGCCGGGGCGCCCGACCGGCCGGCGTCGCAGCCCCGGCAGGGGGAAGGGTCGCGGGCGGCCGGCGGCCGCCACGAGCCGCTCGTACAGGAGCTGGCACGTCTCGGCGCCGATCGAGCGGCCGTTCGCGGCCGCCCGCTCCCGCAGGAGCTCGTAGAGCTCATCCGGGACGTTCCGCACGTGCAGCGTGGCCATGCGTGCGCAACGCTAGCACTGTGCTACCGGCTCAGCAACAGCCGTCCCCGCAGCAACCGCCGTTCTCGCAGCTGTCGTCGTCCATGGGCTCCTCCTTTCGCTATATTGATATCCATCGATGAAGACACTACCGGTCCTCTGCTGCGGCCCGCAAACGCCATCCCTCGATCCGGCGGAGGCCGACCTCCTGGCCGCGCGGTTCAAGGCACTCGCCGACCCCGCGCGCGTCGCCATCCTCAACCGTCTCGCCTCCGCCGACGAGGTGTGCGTGTGCAACTTCGTCGACGCGCTCGACATCGCGCAGCCGACGGTGTCGCACCACCTGAAGGTCTTGCGCGACGCGGGCCTCGTCGAGTCGACCCGCCGCGGCACGTGGGCGTTCTACCGGCTCGTCCCCGAGGCCGTGGGCGAGCTCAGGGGCGCGCTCGGCGGATGACGCGCGTGCTCTTCGTCTGCGTGCACAACGCCGGCCGGTCGCAGATCGCGCAGGCGCTGTACGAGCAACGCGGCGGCGAGGCGCGCTCGGCCGGATCCGATCCCGCCGGCGAGCTGCATGAGGCGGTCGTCGAGTCGCTCGAGGAGATCGGGATCGACGTATCGCGGCGAACGCCCCACAAGCTCGACCGGAGCGACGTCGAGTGGGCCGACCTCGTCGTGACGATGGGCTGCGGCGACGCGTGCCCGGTCATCCCGGGCAAGCAGTACGTCGACTGGAATCTCCCCGACCCGGTCGGGATGTGCCTCGAAGAGGTCCGCGAGCTCCGCGCCGTCATCGAGGCGAAGGTCGCGGAGTTACCCGGCTGAGATGAGCACGACGCCGGCGAGCGTTACGAGCACGCCGATGTCCTGCGTGCGCTCGACGCGCTCGCCGAGCAGGAAGCGCGCAAGCAGCACCGTGACGGCAGGGTAGAGCGACGCGAGCACGGACACGACGCTGAGGAGGCCGTGCGACGACGACGCGGCGGCGAAGAGCGTGTTGCCGCCCGTGTCGAGCAGGCCGATCGCAGCGAGCACCGCGAGGTGCGGGCGCGTTCCCGTCGGGCGCTGCCGCTTGAATAGCAGCATCGACCAGACGAGCGTCACCGACGTCGCACGGAAGATGAACGAGGGCCACAGCCAGTCGTGCGCCGCGCTCGCGTGCAGCGGGATGAAGTAGAAGCCGAAGCCGACGAGGGCGAGGATCGCCCAGCCGGATCCGGACGCGAAGCGAGCACGGTGGCCGCCGCGCTCGATCGACGCCATCAGCCCGCCGCCGACCGCGGCGACGAAGCCGACTTCCTGGAGGAACGAGACGTTGTCGCCGTGCGCGAGCCCCCAGATGACGGGAATGCCGGCAGCGATGGCGGCAAGCGGGACGACGACGCTGATCGCGCCCGCCGCCATCCCGCGGTAGAAGCCGACGAGGCCCGCCGTCCCGAAGACCGCCGCGAGCGCCGCCCACGCGACCTCCGGCCCCGGCGGCCCCGTGCCGCGCACGGCGACCGCGATCGCGAGCGCAGCGAGCCCGAACGGCTGCGATGCCGCCATGACGACGACAGCCGGCATGAGCCGGCTCTTGAGGCCGCCGAGGTAGTCGCCGACGCCCCAGGCGAGGCTGGCGAGCAACGCGTAGGCGGGAGCCACTAGTCGACTGGCCGGGTCGCTGCGACGGCGTCGAGCTGGTTGGCGTGGTAAAGGACGGCCGCCTCGGCGGTGCGCGCCGCACGGACGTCGTGGTGGCAGGCCACGGCATGCAGCAGGTCGGAGGGCGCGCCCGCGTCCTCGAGCATGCGCAGGCCGAGATGCAGGTGGCCGAGCAGCTTCCCGTCCTCGGTGGGCTGGAAGATCGGCGGCGGACCGAGTTCACGCGTGCGGCCGGCGTCGTGCACGAGCGCGGCTGCGATCAACAGGTCGGCGCGCAGGCGCGGATGCAGCTGGCACAGCTCGCGGGCGATCGTGGCCACGCCGACGGTGTGCTCGAGTAGTCCGCCCGCGTACGAGTGGTGCCCATCCGGTGTTGCGGGATACGTGCGCAGCGGAGCCGCGGCCAGCACCTTGGTCACGACGGCGCGCAGGCGATCGTCGTGCACGTCGGCGGTGAGGAACTCGAGAAAGCCCTCCAACTCGTCCGCATCGCGGCGCATCGCGGGCGCCATTCCCGCCGGGTCGACGTCGGCCGCCGGCTCCAGCGTGCGCACGTCGAGCTGCAGTGAGTCGCGGAAGCGCTCGACGCGACCGAGCACGCGCACCGCATCACCCTCGCCGAAGCGGCCGTCGAGAAGCTCGACGTCGTTCCACACGCGGGCGGCGATGCGCCCGCTCGGATCGACGAGCTCGAGCGCGAGGTAGGGAGCGCCGTTCTTCGTTCGCAGGCGCTGCTTCCTCGCGACCGCGTACACGCCCTCGACGGTCCGGTTCTCCTCCAGTTCCGCAATCGTCGCCATCCACGATGAGTCTAGGCTTCGAGCTCGATGGCGCGCATTCGCCCGTTCCGCGCTCTCCGCTACGACGTCCCCGATCTCGGCGCTGTCGTCGCGCCCCCGTACGACGTCATCTCCGAGGTTCAGCGGGCCGAGTACCTCGCTCGCAGCCCGTACAACGTCGTCCACCTCACGTTGCCCGACTCGGAGGAACAGGCTGCGCTCGACCTGGCCGCCTGGCAGGACGAGGGGGTGCTCGTGCGGGACGAGGAGCCTTCCTACTGGTGGCTCTCGCAGGACTACACCGGCCCCGACGGCGTCGCTCGCACACGCCAGGGCTTCGTCGCCTCCCTGAACGCGGAGCCGTACGAGAGCCGCGTGATCCTGCCGCACGAGCGCACGCACGCCGGCCCGAAAGAGGGCCGCCTGCGCCTCCTCCGCGCGACGCGCACGCAGCTCGAGCCGCTCTTCTTCCTGTGGGACGGAACGATCGAGGTGGACGGCCTGGGCGAGCCCGACATCCAGGTGTACGGCGACAAGCTCTGGCGGCTGGACCCCGAGTTCGGCGACGCGCTCACCGAGGAGCTGGCCGACACACAGCTGTTGATCGCGGACGGGCACCACCGATACGAGACCGCGCTTGCGTTCGGCGAGTCCCCGTGGCTGCTCGCGGTCATCGTCCCGACCGACCAGGACGGCTTGACGATCTTCCCGACGCATCGCGTCGCGCGGTCGGTGAACGGCGCTGCGGGGCGGCCGATCGACCGGCCCGGCGACGAGCTTCCCGGCCCGGTTCTGTATCGCGGAGACGGTCGCTACGAGCTGCTCGAGGGCGATGGGCTCGAACCGGAGATCGTCGCCGCGCTGAAGCTCGAGGGCGTGACGTACACGCCGCAGCGGCCCGAGGCGGAGTCCGCCGTCGACCGCGGCGAGGCCGAGGGCGCCTTCCTGCTCCGCCCGACGCGCATCGAGGACGTGTGGGAGGTCGCGCAGCGCGGCGACGTGATGCCGCAGAAGAGCACGTTCTTCTACCCGAAGCTCACCTCCGGCCTCCTCTTGCATCCACTTGACTGATTGGCTCGAGCTCTGCCGCGCGGCAGCCGAGGACGTACGCGGTGTGCTCGGCGAGATGCCGACGCGCCTCGAGCGCGAGCCCGTGCTGCGGCAGGGAGAAGGCGGCGACGACACGACTGCGATCGACGCGGCAGCGGAGCGCGTCGTGCTCGACCGGTTCCGCCCCCTCGGCGTCTCGATCGTCTCCGAAGAGGTTGGCGTCGTCGACGGAAACGAGACGGTCGTCGTCGTCGACCCGATCGACGGGTCGCTCAACGCGAAGCGGGGGATCCCGTTCTTCAGCGTGTCGATCGCGGTCGCCGACGGCCGCCGCCTGGAGGACGTGCACTTCGCGTACGTCTACGACTTCGGCTCGGGCGAGGAATGGACCGCACGCCGCGGCGAAGGCGCTTGGCTCGACGGCGAGCCCCTCGGGGGCGTGAGGCCGAAAGAGCGGATCGAGATCCTCAGCTTCGAGGCGACGCTGACGACGCTCGTCGCCGAGCGCGCCGCCGCATTCGAGGGAATCGCGCATCGGCTGCGTGTGATGGGCTCGCTCGCGCTCTCGCTCTGCCATCTCGCCGCCGGCCGCGTCGACGGCGTGTGCTCCCTGAAGGAGGCTCGCTCCGTCGACATCGCAGCGGCGCAACTCCTGTGCAGCGAGGTCGGGATCGCGATGGCGCTGTTCGACGATCCGCGTCCGTTCGGCGATGCCGAGCTGGACCTCGAGAAGCGTTCTCGTATCGCAGCCGCTGGAACGCCTGAGCTCTGCCGGCGGATCGCCGACGCGCTCTCGGTCTAGGCGTAGCCGAGCTCTGCCAGCAGGTCACCGGCCTCGGCCTCGACGTCGGCGAGCTGCTCCGGCGTGAGGTCGCGGCGCCAGCGCCCGACTGAGTTGGCGTGCGCAGCTGCGAACGCGTCGCTGAGCTCGCCCGAGCCGACGCCGAGCGCCTGGGCAAGCGTCGCTGTCGCCGCTTCCGGGTCTGCGACGAGCGCTTCATAGCGGAGCTCGACGGTGCGGTCCGGCACGGAACGTGCGGCGGTCACGTATCGGCGCCAAGCCCACGCGGCACGGCGCGCGTCGCTCACGTGCACGAACTCCTCGCGCCGTTCCGGCTCGACCCAGAAGCGCGGATGGACGCCGTAGGAGAGGTTCGCGTCGTCGCTCTCGTCCATGCGGCGGGCGCTGAGCCAGCCCCGCTCGAGCAACGAGCACACGACGTCGCGGCCGTCGCGCACGACGTGCACGGCAGTCGCGCGTGGGAACGCCAGAAGCGCCGCCGGGAGCACGAAGCCGGTCTCCGGTGTCTGCTCGACGCCGCGCAGGCGGCGCACGAGGGCGAGCCCGCGCACGCGCTGCACGACGTGGCGGACCTCGCGCGCCTGCTGGTCCTCGGGGAGCTCGACCAGGTCGGGAATGGCCGCCTTCAGCAACGGCACCTCGCCGAGGTCGACGAACGCCGGCAGATCGCCGATCGCACCGGCAGTGAAGCTCGTGCCCGAGCGCGGCGAGCCGACGACGAACACGAGCCGTTCCTCGAGCGGACGGCGCAGACGCGCCTTGGTTCCGCGCACGGCTACGCGTACGGCGGTCGAGCCGTACGCCGACGCCGTCCAGGTTGCCTGCCTGACGACGTGCACGAAGCCAACCCCGTGCACAGCCCGGATTGTTACAAGTCCTGTGCATGTCGTGTGTAAAGCTCACCAGCCCCGACCGCGTCCTCTTTCCGGACGACGGGATCACGAAGGGCGACCTCTTCGGCTACTACGAGCGCGTCGCGCCCGTCCTCGTGCCGTACCTGCGCGACCGCCCGTTCACCTTGAAGCGCTACCCCCGCGGGATCACGGGCGAGGTCTACTTCCAGAAGCAGGTGCCGCGCGGGGCCCCGGACTGGATTCCCACGCGCCGGTTCACCACCCACCCGCGCGAGGGCGGCTCCCGCGAGGTGGACTTCGCCTTGGTGAACTCGCCTGATGCCTTGCTGTGGATGGTGCAGATGAACTGCGTCGACATGAACGCCTGGTACTCGCGCGTGGACAAGCCCGGCCGTCCCGACTTCGTCGTCTTCGACCTCGACCCGCCGGATGAGCCGGACGGGTTCGCGCAGGCGATCGAGGTGGCGCACCTCGTCCGCGGGCTGCTGGAGGAGGTGGAGCTGCCCGGCTACGTGAAGACGAGCGGCGCTGACGGCATCCACGTGCTCGCGCCGATCCAGCGCCGCGCCGGCTTCGACGAGACGTACGCGTTCGCCGAAGCCGCGTCGCGCCTCCTCGAGCAGCGCCACCCCGGCCTGGTCACGACCGAGTGGCTGAAGAAGAAGCGCGCCGGCGTGCTCGTCGACCACCGTCAGAACGGTTGGGGCAAGACGATCGCCTCGGTCTACTCGATCCGGCCCAAGCCGGGCGCGCCGGTGTCCACCCCGCTTCGCTGGGAGGAGCTGACCGAGGACGTGCGCCCGAGAGACTTCTCCAGGGACGTCGTGCTCGAGCGCGTGGAGCGCGACGGCGACCTGTACGCGCCTGTGCTGGAGGACGCGCGACCGCTCGGCGCGGCTGCGAAGAAGCTCACCCGTCTCGTCCCGTAGGCTTCTCGGAATGCGGCGCGCGCTCGTCCTTGTTTCCATCGTCGCGCTCGTCGGCATCGCGCCGGCTGTGGCGGCGAACGCGAAGACGAAGCTGCGGGTCGTGGTGACGGCGCAGAGCCATCACCCCATACTCCACCACACGTGGTGGTACAAGGTCGTCGTCACGGCGAACGGCAAGCCGGTCGCCTGCAGGATCCACGTCCAGGTGTTCTTCAACGGCTTCTCCGTCGGCGAGGTCGGCACGCACGTCCTGAAGACCGGGGTCTGGAAGGAGACGATCCCCGCCAAGGGCGTGAACGCGTTCCCGCCGGCGGCCGTCGGCCAGCACGTGGCCTGGCACGCGATTGCGACGGCGAAGGGCTACGCCCAGGGGATCGGCACGTTCCCCGTCAGCGTCGTCAAGTGAACGGCGCCGCGGTCGACGTTCGACACGTCCGCAAGAGCTTCGAGGACGGGCGGATCCGCGCGCTCGAAGACGTCTCCCTCCACCTCGACGAAGGCGAGCTCGTCGCGCTGACCGGCCCGTCGGGCGGCGGCAAGAGCACGCTCCTCAACCTGATCGGAGCGCTCGACCGGCCCGATGGCGGCGAGATCGTCGTCGCCGGCCTCGACGTCGCGCGGCTCGACGACCCGGCCTCATACCGTGCGCGGATCGTCGCCTTCGTCTTCCAGTTCCACAACCTGATCACGACGCTCAACGCCATCGAGAACGTGCAGATCCCCATGCTCGGGACGCGGCCGCGTGCGGAGCGCGAGCGCCGCGCGCACGAGCTGCTCGTCGAGGTCGGTCTCGGCGACCGCGTCCGCAGCTATCCGCCCACGCTCTCGGGAGGCGAGCGCCAGCGCGTCGCCGTCGCCCGCGCGCTCGCCAACGATCCGCGTCTCTTGCTCGCAGACGAACCGACGGGAGCGCTCGACTCCGAGACCGGCGCGCAGATCCTCGAGCTGCTCCGCCGCGTGTGCGACGAGCGCGGGACGACGATTCTCATGGTCACGAACGACGACGGCGTCGCTGCTCAGGCAGACCGCGTGCTGCAGATCCGCGACGGGCGCCTTAGTTCTTCGGAGCTGCCAGCGCTGCCAGCGCAGAACTGAGGCCGGTCGCGGTCTTCGACACGTAGGCGACTTGCGACTGGAGGTAGCCGGCGTCGAGCTGGCCCGACGGCGTTTGCGTCACGTACGAGGTCAAGGCCCGCAGTTCATTCGTCAGCCGGTCGAGCTCGCCACTGAGCGGCGCCGCCGACGCGGAAAGGCTCGCAGCAGCCTGCCTGGCCGCCGCCAGCTCGGTGCGCAGTCGTGCTGCGGTCCGGTCGAGCGCACGTCGCTCCGCCACGAGGCTCGTCGCATGCGTGCGCTCGGCGGCGAGCGCGGCGCGGGCGGAGGCGAGCTGCGTGCGTAACGCGTGCGTCGTGGCGGTGGCGGCGACGAGCGCCGCCTCGGCGTTGGTGTTCTTCTGCGCCTGATGCTTCCAACCGATCGAGAACGCGGCCGCGCTCACCGCGGCGCCACAGAGAAACGCCGCGCCGACGACCATCCACATGATGCGGGGTGTGCGGCGACGCACCACGGGTGGGAAGTCGATGTGACGACGCGACTGTTCGGCGATCGGCCAGGACATCCGGTCGCCCTTCTGCGTCGCGGCGCTATTCCCTTCTGAGCGCCTCGATCGGGCTGAGCCGCAGAGCGCGCCAGGCGGGATAGACGGCGCCGAGCAATCCGACCCCGAGCGCGAAGGCGAGCCCCCAGCCGAACACGCTCGCGGTGAACGCCGGCGAGACGAGCGTCGACAACCCGGTTTGGGCCGTGAACAGGTGCGCGGCGAGCACGCCCACGCCGAGGCCGAGCGCCAGCGCGACGAGCGAGATCCCGAGTGCCTCGCTCACGATGAGCGCGGCGATCCGCCGCCCTGGCCAGCCGACCGCGCGCAGGATCCCGATCTCGCGGACGCGCTCGAACACCGACATCGCCATCGTGTTCGTCACTCCGATGCCGCCCACGATGAGCGCGAGCACCGAGATGACCCAGCCGACGTCGATGATCAGCCGCGACGACGTGTCGACGTTCACGGCCTGGCCCGGCTCGACGACCGCAGTGATGCCGTATCTCTTCTCGAGCCGCTTCGCCACCGCCTGCGGGCGCTGGCGCGGCATGACGATGACGCCGATGCTCGTCGTCTCGCCGGGGCGGTTCGTGAGCGCCTGCACCGTCGACAGCGGCAGCACGACGCCGCTGTCCTCGAAGCGGTCGCCGCTGTGGAAGATCCCCGTCACGGGAAAGGTGCGCTTGCCGATGTGCAACGTCTCTCCGAGCTTTGCGTCGAAGTGGTCGCCGGCGAGCGCGCCCGCGCGCGTCCCCTCGACGAGCGTGAGCCTCTTCGCCGCGAACTCGCTCGGATCGAGGCCGATCACGAGCGAGGCCGCCTGCTTGTTCACCGTGGTCACGTCGAGGAAGACGAGGGCGGTCTGCGCGACGCCCGCGTCATGACGGATGCGCGACTCGAGCGAGTCAGGCAGTAGCGACTTGGTCGCATCGGAGACGCCACTCTGGAAGAGCCCGAAGTCGGCGCGCCCCACGTGGATGAGGTCGCCCGCCGTTCGCTCCGTGCCCGCCGCGATGGAGAGGAGGGCGACGATCAGGCCGACCCCGAGGGCGACGCCTGCGGCCGTGAGGAGCGTCCGGACGGGCCGCCGCAGCAGGTTCTTCCGGACGAGCCCGAGCCAGGTCACGCCCCCTATCTTCGCTACGGTGCAGGACCGATGCAGGTCGACCGCAACGCCGTTCTCGAGGCGATGGAGAAGGTCATCGACCCGGAGCTCCAGCGGCCCGTCACCGAGCTGGACATGGTGCGGAACGTGGAGATCTCCGACGGGGTCGTTTCCCTCGAGATCGTCCTGACCATTGCCGGCTGTCCGCTGCGCCATTCGTTCGAGCAGCAGGTGGAGCAGGCGCTTGCCGGCATCCCGGGCGTGCGGCGGGTCGTCCTCTCGTTCGGCGTCATGACGCCGGAGGAACGGCAGCGCTTGACGACGAAGCTGCGGGGCGGCGCGTCCGAGGACAAGGCCATCCGGCTCAGCCGCGACACGCGCGTGATCGCGGTCGCGAGCGGCAAGGGCGGCGTCGGCAAGTCGACGCTCTCCGCGAACCTCGCGGTGGCGTTCTCGCAGCTCGGACGGCGCACCGGAATCCTCGACGCCGACATCTACGGGCACTCGATCCCGCACATCCTCGGCATCCACCAGAAGCCGGTCGCGGTCGACCAGATGATCGTGCCGCCGGTGAAGGACGGGTTGAAGCTCATGTCGATCGGCTTCTTCCTGGACGGGAACGAGCCGGTGATGTGGCGCGGGCCGATGCTGCACCGCGCGCTCGAGCAGTTCCTCACCGACGTGCACTGGGGCGAGCTCGACGTGCTCGTCGTCGACATGCCGCCGGGCACGGGCGACGTGTCGATCTCGCTCGGCCAGCTGCTGCCGCGGGCGGAGGTCGTCGTCGTGACGACGCCGCAGAAGCTCGCGCAGGACGTCGCATCGCGCGCGGCGTCGATGGCGCAGAAGACCAACATGCGTCTGCTCGGCGTGATCGAGAACATGAGCGGCGACGTCTTCGGCTCCGGCGGCGGCGAGCTGCTCGCGTCCGATCTCGACATTCCGTTCCTCGGCACCATTCCGCTCGACCCGGCGCTCCGCGAGCAGGGCGACCTCGGCGTTCCGGTCGTCGTCGGCGAGCCGGACGCGGAGTCGGCCCGTGCGATCCTCGCCATCGCGGAGGCGATCGACTCGGTGCGCGAGCCGGGCGGGATCGTCAAGTCGCTTCCGCTCGTCGGTTAGCGATGCCGGACTCGAGGAACGTCTTGGCCGTGAAAGAGGTGTACGACCTCGCTCGGCGCTCGAACCACAGGGAGCTGCGGACGCGCCTGCACGACGACGTCACCTGGCACCCGGCGCGCGAAGGCGCCTGGCGCCCGTGCACGACCGCCGACGAGGTGGTGCGCACCCTCCTCTGGCGCGCCGGCATGAACAAGCTGCGCCCCGTCGACTCCATCGATCTCGGCGACCGCGTGCTCCTGCAACTGCGCGGGCGCGCGATCTCGCGGCTCGGAGCGAAAGGCTTCTTCGCGCCGAAGCTATTCCAGATCATCGTGCTGCGCGACGGCAAGGTCGCGAGCATGCAGGACTATCCGCGCCGCGAGGACGCGCTGACCGCCGTCGGGCTCACGACGTAGTGGCCGCGGCCGCATTCTTCGACCTCGACCGCACGCTTCTCCGCCGGTCGTCCGCGCTCGCGCTCGCAGGCTCGTTCCGGGAGCACGGGGTCATCTCGCGGCGCCAGCTGGCGACGGCGGCCGCGTGGCAGCTCCTCTTCGTCCTGCGCGGCGCGGACCACGAAGCCGTTCGCAAGGCTGCCGAGGACGGGCTCATCCTGCTGCGCGGATTCACGCCGGAGCAGATGCGCGAGCTCGTCGCGGAGGCGATGGAGCCGGTGCTGCAGCCGCTCGTCTATGCCGAGCCACTCCATCTCGTCGAGCAGCACCGTGAGCGCGGCGAGCAGGTCTACATCGTGTCGGCGTCGCTGCAGGAGATCGTGGAGGCGATCGCGGACGAGCTCGGCTTCGACGGTGCGCTCGGGACGGTGTGCGAGGTGAAGGACGGCGTGTACACGGGCAAGGCGATTCGTGCGCTGCACGCCGACAACAAGGCGGAATGCGTTCGCGATCTGGCGGCGTCCCACGGGCTCGACCTCGAGGAGTGCACGGCGTACTCGGACAGCCACACCGACCTTCCCTTCCTGGAGGAGGTGGGGCATCCGGTCGCCGTCAATCCCGATCGCGTGCTGCGCCGCGTCGCGATCGAGCGGGGCTGGCCCGTGCTCGAGTTCAACGCCGCGGCGTACCCCCATGCACGCCGCCGCGTGCCGCCGGCGCTGTGGGGCGCGGGGGCGCTCTTCGGCTTCGGCCTGCTGGCGGGAAGCAGGCGCCGGCGTGGAGGCTGACGAGGCGCTCGCGCGTCTGCAGGCGCGCGGCTTCTCGGACGACGACGCGCAGCGGCTCTTCGCTCACTTTTCGGAAGCCGAGTCGCGCGGGAAGCTCGGCCACGGCTACTCGCGCGTCGAGTGGCTCGAGACGCTCGAGGTCGATCCCGCGGCACAGCCGGAGACGATCGAGGCGGAAGGCTCGTTCGAGCGCTGGCACGGGCGCGGCGCACTCGGCTACCTCGTGCTCGATGCAGTCGTGCGCACGCAGCTCGCAGATCCCCCCGAGCAGTCCCGGCTCGTCGTGTGCGAGCAGACGTTCCCGACAGGGATGCTCGGCGGCTGGGTGCGACGGCTCGCGGAGGGCGGCCTCGTCGCGGTCTTGACGGCGACGTCGCCCAGGCGGCTCGGACCGCCAGACGGCCCGAAGCTGGCGGGGACGAATCCGCTCGCGATCGGCATCCCGAGCTCGGACGGCGAGCCGGTCGTCGTCGACGTGTCGATGGGAGCGGTGACGTGGGGCGACGTCATCGCCGGCCACGCGTCCGAGGAGCAGCTCGTGCCATTCGGCGGCGAGCAGTGGCATAAGGCTCTCGCGCTGGCCGTCGGTCTGCAACTCTTCGTCGACGCGCTGCATGGCGAAGACGGCTTCGGCGCGGTGCTGCTCGTCGTACGGCCGGAGTCCGACCCCGTTCCCGCGCTGCGGGCGTTCGGCGTGCGGTTGCCGGGCGACCGATGACCGAACAGCAGAAGGGACGCATATTCGTCGCGCTCGCCGCCATCGCGTGGTCGACGGCGGGCGTGTTCCAGCGCGAGCTCTCCGTCGACACGGCGACGCAGGTGGCCGGGCGCGCCATCTTCGCGGCGCTCGGTCTGCTCGCCTACCTCGCAGTGGCCGAGCGCGGCACGATCGTTCGCGCGTTCCGCGCGATCGGGCTCAGTGGCCTCGCGGTGGTCGTGCTGCTCGCGACGTCGTCGGCCTCGTTCATCGCCGCACTGAACCACGCGTCGGTGGCGAATGTGCTCTTCATGCAGGCGCTCGCGCCGATCCTCGCGGCCGCGCTCGGGACGCTGATCGGAGATCCCGTGGATCGAAGGACGTGGGTTGCGATGGTGATCGCCCTCGTGGGCGTCGCCGTCATGGCCGGCGGCCCGGGGCATCCGACCGCCCTGGGCCTTGGACTGTCGCTCCTCATGACCGTGTCGTTCGCGGGCACGCTCGTGATCACCCGCCATCGCCGTGACGTCTCTATGGCACCGGCGACGTTCCTCTCGCAACTCCTCGTGCTCGTTGCATTCGCGCCGTTCGCCTCGCCCGGCTCCGTCGACTCGCGCGACGTGCTTCTGCTCGCCGCTTTCGGGATCACGCAGATCGGGCTCGGCTTCGTGTTGCTGACCATCGGCGCCCGCCTGATTCCTGCCGGGGAAGTCGCGCTGATCACGCTGCTCGAGATCGTCCTCGGCCCGTTGTGGGTGTGGGCGTTCCTCTCCGAGCGTCCGCCGACGGCGACGCTGATCGGCGGAGCGGTCGTGCTCGGCGCGGTCGTGCTCGCGGCGCAAGCACAGCCCGCGTCCGCGCAGCCGGCCGCGTGATGGAGTCGATCGCAAAGGAGGCTGCGCTCCACTGGGGCCTCGAGCTCGGGCCGCCGTTCCCCATGTCGACGGTGTCGTACGTCGCACCCGCCGGCGACCTCGTCGTGAAGGTGCCGTGGGGCGGGGACGACGAGTCGCTGCACGAGCCGGATGCGCTCGCACTGTGGGACGGCGACGGCGCGGTGCGCCTGCGAGGTCGCTACCGCCAGGTCCTCCTGGAAGAACGCGCCCTTCCGGGCGACGACATCGCGTCTCTGCCCGAGCCTGACGCAACGGCGATTGCGGTCGACATCGCGACGAAGCTGTGGCGACCCGCTGCGCCGCCGTTCCGCCCGGTGGTTCCCGAGGTTCGCCGCTGGCTCGCAGAAGCGGAGGGGCGCAAGCTCGTGCCGCTCGCACGGGAGCTCCTCGCCGAGATCGGCGAGCCGGCGGGCTGGCTCGTCCACGGCGACTTCCATCACCACAACCTCCTTCGACACGGCGACCGGTACGTCGCGATCGACCCGAAGCCGTATGCGGCGGAGCGCGAGTACGACGTGCCGTCCTTCCTGTGGAACCCGATGGACAACGAGCTCGGCGACCGCGGCCAACTCGAGGACCGCATCGCCGCGTTCGTCGCGGTCGGGCTGGACGACCATCGGATCCGCGCCTGGACGGTGATCAGAGGCGCATATCTCCGTCCGGAACATGCGGGACGCATTCGAGCGCTGCTCTAGGTTAAGCCTGCATTGCGTGTGCGCCCCGGCGCGTCCAGGGTGAGATGATCCTTGTCATGGATACCACTGCGATCGACAAAGAGTTCGCGCAGTTGCAGGCCGACTTCCAGGATGTGGCCAAGACGGTGCAGGCAATGGCGGCGAAGATGCAGGCCGCGGAGAAGGCCGGCGACGCGAACGCGGCGGAATGGTTGAGCGATCTGAAGCAGGTCGCGCAGGACATCGACGACGAGCAGACCCAGGTGAAGGCGCTTCTGCTCGCGGTCCACGGCTTCATCGGCGGCGTCGCCCAATCGGAGAAGCCGCCGCTGTTCGCCCCAGGGCACGAGCCGGCAACGACGGATGAGAGCTCGCAGCAGCCCGCTCCGCAACATCGTGGCCTGCTGGGCGGCATGATGGGCGGCGGGATGTTCGGCGGCTACTACGGAGGCGGCTTCGGCAGAGCGATGGAGATGGGGATGGCGATGAACCTCGGCGCCAACCTCGTCGGCAGCATCTTCCGTATCTAGCGCGGGAAGCGCGGGTCGTCCCTGATCGAGGCGAAGTCCTCCTCGGTCTGCGCGGGCGCGTGCAGCCGCGGCCGGTTCTCGACGGCGTAGACGACCTCCTCGATCGCACGTTCGCTGTTTCCCGCGCGGGCCTCCACGCACGCGAGGTGGTAGTGAATCGAGGGATGGTCGTTCTCCGCGATCGCCTCCTCGAGGATCGTGCGCGCGGTGTCCCAGTCCTCGGCGTTGCGCGCGGGCAGCGACGGGAAGATGTACTCCCACGCGGAGATCTCGTGCAAGCCCGGCTTGCCGCCGATCGCGAGCACGGTCGTCCCCGCCTCGACCGCCCGCGCCGAGCGCTGTTGCTTCGGATCGTCGAGGAAGACGAGCGTGCCCGCGGGCGCGTCCACCTCCTCGCCGTCGACGGTGAAAGTCGCGTGCCCACGCACCACGGCATAGATTTCTTCGTGCCCGAGCGGCGT
Organism: Gaiellaceae bacterium; assembly: GCA_036560805.1. Lineage (GTDB taxonomy): Bacteria > Actinomycetota > Thermoleophilia > Gaiellales > Gaiellaceae > Palsa-739. Next base: position 81,426 of record DATBQM010000023.1, read on the forward strand.
CTCGTCGTGGTCCTCGACCACCTCGTCGCCGGCGTTCGCCGCGGTGTACGCATTGATCCCGAACGCGGTCACGCCGAGCGTCCTCCGCACCGGCTTCCACACGAGCGTCCCGAACACCGGGACGCCCGCGATGTCATCGAGACGGAGGATCTTCATCGCGTAGTGCCGTCAGAACGACGGGATCGATCGCGTCATTCCCTTCGACGCGGTCTTCGAGGTTGGCCACGCCCGCCCATGCGTCGAGCGACTCGAAGCCGAGCCGAGCGAGCCGGTCGCGCACCTCGTCGGCGAGCGCGCCTTCGAGCGGCAGCCAGTGGCGCTGCGGCGTGCGCCCGAAGTGGCGATCGTGCAGCACGTACAGACGGCGCAGTTCGTCGATCGGCGCCGTGTGGTCGTCGACACGGAGGTCGACGAGGACGTCGGACAGCTGCGCATAGCCGCCGTCGCGCTCGACCACGAGAAGCGCTGCCGACTGCTGGCCGCGCGAGTCGCCGCCGGCCTCCTGCGCTGCCGCGAGGCAGTCGATGAGCCGTTCCGCCAGCGGCCCGATGCTCGTTTCATACGTCTCCGCGAGCGCGTCGACCGTCTCCTCGCCGACGAGGATGTTCCCCTGCGCCGCGTAGCCGTCACCGGTGCGGTGGCCGGCCCAGTCCATGCAGTCGGGTCCCGTCCAGGCGGCGCTCCCGCCGTGTGCGTCGACGACGCCGAGCTGCCGCTCGGCGCGTCCGTCGTCTGCGGCGACGAGCCGCTCGACCACCTCCTCCGCGCTCAGCCCCTCGCGCAGGAGCGCGAGCCCCTCCGGGCCGTAGCGCGGATTCGCGTACGCCTGCGTCGCGATCCCGCCGACCTCCGGCTCAGCCCAGGGCACGACGGAGCCGACCGCGAGGAACTTCGACTGCACGGCGACGCCCCACTGGTTCCCGTCCCGCCCGACGATGGAATACGTCATCCGTATGTGAGCTCGGTGAGGTCGAGCTCGGTGAGGTCGACGCGGTCCGGTGGGACGACGACGCACGACACCTCCGGCCGTGCGAGCGCCTCCTTCACCGCCTCCGGCGAAGACGCGCGCACGACGACAGGCGTTCCCTCGTCGAACGCGCGGCGCAGCAGTTCCGCGTCGACCGCATCGAGGACGAGCGCGCCTTCGACGTCGATCTCGCCCTCGGGTGCGAGCTCGGGCACGCGCCTGCCGGTCGCGCCGAACCAGCGCTCTCTCATACCGTGATCGACTGGCCCGGCTCGATGTCCTCCACGGCGACCTTCGGTGCGAGCTTCTTCAGCTCGTCGGGCGTACCCGTCAGCACCGGGAACGTCCCGTAATGGCACGGAACGCACCGCTTCACGCCCAGCAGCTCGAGCGCGAGCGCGGCCTGCTTCGGGCCCATCGTGTAGAAGTCGCCGATCGGAAGGACGGCGAGGTCGGGCTCGTACAGCCGGCCGATGAGCTGCATGTCGCCGAACACGTCCGTGTCGCCGGCGAAGTAGACCGTCTTGCCGTCGGCTTCGGCGACGATGCCTGCGGCTTCGCCTCCATATGAGCCGTCGGGAAGCGAGCTCGAGTGCTGCGCTCCGACGAGGGTGAAGCGGACGCCTCCGGCCTCGGTGCTTCCCCCCTTGTTGCCGCACTGCGCCTTCCCCTCGTCGACGCCGTGCTTGCTCACGAGCCAGTCGCCGATCTCGATCATCGCGACGACGGGCGCGCCGTGCTTCTTCTGCAGCTCGACGAGGTTCTCGACGTGGTCGCCGTGGCCGTGTGTGACCGCGATCACGTCGACGCGCTCCGGCGTCTTCTCGTCGTCGGGGCATTTCGGGTTGTGCGTCAGGAACGGGTCGACGTAGACCCGCGTCCCGCCGTCCGTGTCGAAGCGAAACGATCCGTGTCCGAGCCATGTGAGTTCCATGGGCCGGAATCTAACGGCGCAGGATCGTCCGGTGCCGCAGCGAACCTTTCTCGTGATGGGCTCTCGCTTGCTCGCGCCCGGCCTCGCATTCGCCGCTCTGCTGGCCGACGTCGCCGGAGTCCACGGCCTCGCCTTCTGGCTCGTCCTCGCCGCCCTCCCGGCGGCCGCCGCCTTCGCGTTCGCCGCCATCAGCGACGCGCTCGCGGGGGAAGGCGCCCTCGGGGGCGTCACGGGATCGTTCGCGCTCGTCCTGCTCCTGCTCGGCTCGGCCGTCCGGGAGAGCGCACCGCTGGGCGGCCATGTCCCCGTGCTCGCCGTCAGTTCGATCGTGATGGCGCTCCTCTGCTACACCGTTCCGGGATTCTTGTGGGTGCTCGAGCCGCTGCGGTCGGTCAGAACGGCAAGGCCGACGCGGCATGCCGCGCGAGCGTGATCAGCGGCCCGACGGCGACAAGCGACCCGACCGACACGACGAGGGCCGTACCGACGGCGATTTGCAGGAGCGCCTCGCGCGGCGGTGAGCCGCCTGCGACGGCGAGCTCCGGCCCGCGCATGTACATCGCGCGCACGACGCCGAGGTAGTAGTAGAGACTGACGAGCGTCGCGAGCACGCCGACGATCACGAGCCACGTCCATCCGTGGTCGTACGCGGCCGACAGGACGTAGAACTTTCCGAGGAAGCCGCCGCCGAGCGGCAGGCCGGCGAAGCCGAACATGAAGAACCACATGGCGACGCCGAGGAACGGGCGCTCCCAGCCGAAGCCGGCGAGGTTCTGCAGCGTCACGCGGGCGCCGAGCTCTCGCTCGCGCGCGGCGACGACAGCGAACGAGCCGAACGCCATCGCCGAGTACGGGATGAGGTAGTACATGACCGCTCGCCCGCCGAGCGCGGTGCCGGTGGCGAGGCCGATGAGGATGAAGCCCGCGTGCGAGATGGAGGAGTACGCGAGCATCCGCTTCACGTCGGTCTGCACGAGCGCAGCGAGGTTCCCGATGACGAGCGACGCGACCGCGATGCCGGCGAAGGCCCACGTCCACAGATGCGCCTCCTGCGGGAACGCCGTCCGCATCACGCGGAGCGTGAGCGCGAACGCCGCCACCTTCGTCGCCGCCGACATGAACGCGGTCACCGTCGTCGGCGCGCCCTGGTAGACATCCGGCGTCCACATGTGGAACGGCGCCGAGGACGACTTGAAGGCGAGCCCGGCGATGATCATCGCCAGCCCCAGGACGAGCAGCACGTTGTGCGACTGCGCGGCGGCCGCGATCTCGACGAAGCCGATCCGGTTCGTCGCGCCGTACACGAGCGCGGACCCGAAGAGGAGCGCTGCCGAGCCGAATGACCCGACCACGAGATACTTGAGCCCTGCCTCGAGCGACCCTTCCAGGTCGAAGTCGATCGCGCACAGGACGTACAGGGCGATCGAGAACCACTCGAGCGACAGGAAGAGCGTCATCAGGTTCGCCGCGCCGACGAAGAAGGCCATGCCTGCCGTGGATGCGAGCAGGAGTGCGTAGAACTCCGACTCGTGCTTGCGCATCCGCTCGGCGCCGACGAGCACGGTCGCGAACGCGATCGCGCAGATGAGCACCTGCGAGAGCGCCGTCCAGCGGTCGCGGTAGAAGCTGTTCGCGATCACGCGGTGCCCGTTCACGCTGTCGACGTAGAGCCAGACCGACGTGACGATGCCGCCGGTCGCGGTCGACGCCGCCACGGCGACGGAAACGGTACGGCGCCACGCGCTCGGGACGAGGACGGCAGACAGCAGAGCGACGAAGGACCCTCCGAGCAGGACGAGGATCGTCGAGATCGAGAACCAGTCGACGTGCGGCGTGTGGATCATCGGAACTGCCCCTGCACGGCCTGCACGGGCGCGTCGCCGGCGAACGAGTGGTGCGAGATGCCCGCGGGCCACGCCGAGAGGACGAGGAGCGCGGCGACGAGCGGTACGACGAGCGCGAGCTCGCCCGCACGCAGGTCGAGCGCTGCGTCGGGCACCGCCGGGCCGCGCGCCTGGTGCAGCACCGCGGAGATGAGCCGCAGCATGTACATCGCGGCGAGCACGATCCCGGTCGCGCCGATTGCGGCCCACCACCAGGCCCGCTGGTACGCGCCGGCGAGAATGAGGAACTCCCCTGCAAATGCGGCGGATCCGGGCACGGCCAGGGAGATCACGCCGACGGTCATCAGCAGGGTCGCAAGCGCGGGCCGGCCTCTCGCCATTCCTCCCAGTCGCGCGAACTCGCCTGTGGTCGAGCGCCGCTCGACCGTTCCTGCGATGAGGAACAGCGAGCACGAGATGAGCCCGTGCGCGACCATCTGGAGGACGGCGCCGTCGAATCCGATGTTCGTCCCGGAGAAGAGGCCGATGGTGATGAGGCCGGACTGCGCCATCGACGAGTACGCGACGACGCCGCGGAAATCGACGGCGCGGAACGCGAGTAGCGACCCGTACACGAGTGCGGCCGCGCCGAGCGTGAGGACGACTGTGCGGTAGTACCCCGACGGGTCGGGAAACTTCGTCAGCGCGATGCGCAGCATCCCGTACGTCCCTACTTTGGCGATCACGCCGGAGAGCACAGCCGTCACCTCCGGCGGCGCCTCGCGGTACGCGTCCGGCAGCCAGCCGTGGAACGGGAAGAGCGTCGCCTTGATCGCGAACGCGAGCATGAAGCCGAGGAAGAGCCACCGGCTGGCACTCGGCGGCGCATCGACGAGGTCGAACGTGCCGACCTTCAGTCCGTACACGATGATCGCGGCGAGCATGACGAGCGAGCCCGTCATCGTGTAGATGAGGAGCTTGATCGTCGCGCCCATCCGGCCCGCGCCGCCCCACACCCCGATGAGGATGTACAGCGGGATGAGCATCGCCTCGAAGAAGGCGTAGAAGAGCAGCATGTCCTGCGAGACGAAAACGCCGACCGTCGAGCCGGTGAGCATGAGCATCAGCCCGAAGTAGACGCGTGGACGGTCGCGTCCGACCCAGAAGCCGTAGCCGATGCATGCCGCCATGGCGACGACGGTGAGCCCGACGAGCCACAGCGAGAATCCGTACTCGCCGACGTGGTACGAGACGTGCAAGTCCTTGATCCACGGCGTGCGCTGGGAGAACTGCAGGCCGTGGCGCGCGAAATCGAAGCGAGCTGCCTGCTCGATCCAGAAGCCCACCTCGACGAGCGACACGAGCACCGCGAGGCTTCCGATCGCGTAGCGCGAGAGCGGCAGGATCCACAGCGCGATCGCGGCGCCGATCGGCAGCCAGATGAGCAGCGACGTGATGGACGAGGTCGTCATCTAACCGCCATGAAGACGACGCCGACGATGGCGACACCCGTGCCGAGGAAGAGGACGTACGTGCGCAGGAGTCCGGTCTGGAGGCGCCGAACGCCTTCGCCGAGCTCGAGCGTCCCTTCGCCGAGGTCGGGCCCGGTGGCGAGGATGACGGGCTCCTCGAAGTCGCGGCGCACCCACGTCGCGAACGCGGCGGCAGGCCGGTAGAAGAGCGCGTCGTACGCCTCGTCGAAATAGAGCTTGTGCTCGAGCGCGCGCTGTACCGCCGGCAGCTTCGGAACGACGAGCCGGTCGGTTCCGTACAGCCCATACGCGACGCCGATGCCGGCGAGCCCGAGCAAGACGGCGGCGACGGAGGCGATCGCCTCCTGCGTGTTCGTCGGCACCGCGACGCCGAGCGTCCGCGCCGCCGGCTCGAGCCAGGTCGTCAGCGGGTGCCAGAACGGCGAGAGCTGGATCCAGCCGCCGATGACGGCGAGCACGGCAAGGATGCCGACCGGGACGAGCATCGTCAGCGGCCCTTCCTTGCCGTGATGCGCGTGGTGGTGCTCCCGCACGAACGCGCTCGGCTCGCCCGGGAAGACGATGAAGTACAGGCGGAACGTGTACAGGCCCGTGAGGAACGCACCGAAGAGCGCGGCGATCGCCATCACGACGCCGTACCAGTGGTCGTGCAGCGCGGCGGCGATGATCGAGTCCTTCGAGAAGAAGCCGGAGAACGGCGGCACGCCGACGAGCGCGAGCGCGCCTGCGAGGAACGCCCACCGCGTCCACGGCATGAGCGCGCCGATGCCGCGCATCTTGCGGATGTCCTGCTCGCCCGCGAGCGCGTGGATGACCACCCCGGCGGTCATGAAGAGCAGCGCCTTGAAGAACGCGTGCGTCATCAGGTGGAACATCCCGTTCGCGTACGCGCCGACGCCTGCGCCGAGGAACATGTAGCCGATCTGCGACATCGTCGAGTACGCGATCACGCGCTTGATGTCCGTCTGCACGAGCGCGATCAAGCCGGCGACGACGAGTGTGAGCGTGCCCATGCCAGCGGCGACGAGCTCGACCGTACGCGCCTGCTCGAAGATCGGGTGCGTGCGCGCGATCAGGTACACGCCCGCGGTCACCATCGTCGCGGCGTGGATGAGCGCGCTGACCGGCGTCGGACCTTCCATCGCGTCCGGAAGCCACGTGTGCAGCGGGATCTGCGCCGACTTCGCGGCGGCGCCGCCGAGGAGCCCGAGCGCGACGAGGTTGACCGCGGTCGGCGAGAGCTGCCCGGCGGTTGCGAACGAGGCGCCGAACTCGAGCGAGTGCGAGTGGGCGATGAGGACGAAGAACGCGAGCGCCATGGTCGCGTCGCCGATTGCGTTCATGACGAACGCCTTCTTCGCGGCGGCCACCGCCGAGGGGCGGTCGTGCCAGAAGCCGATCAGGAGGTACGACGAAAGGCCGACGAGGCCCCAGCCGACGAGGAGGAGCAGGAGGTTGCCGCCCTCGACGAGCAGGAGCATCGAGAAGACGAAGAACGAGATGTACGCGAAGTAGCGCCGCTCCTCGTCGTCGCCGTCCATGTAGCCGATCGAATAGAGGACGATCAGGCCGCCGACGCCGGCGACGATCAGCATCATCATCGTGCTGAGCGGGTCGACGAGCACGCTCAGTCCGACCTTGAAGTTGCCCGCCTGGACCCACGTCCACGCGCTCGAGATGCGTCCTATGTGGCCGCTCGCGGCGCGCAGCGCGAAGAACGACCATAGCGCGCCGGCGAACGCGACGAACACGCTCGTCGTCGAGATCCAGCCGGCGACGACGCGCGGGATGCGCGTGCCGCCTAGGAGGATGAGCACCGCCCCGAGGAGCGGCGCGAACAGGCACAGCCAGGCTCCGGTCGTCATCCGCGCAGCTCCGAGAGCTTGTCGATGTCGAGATCGAGCCGCTTGCGGTTGATGGCGACGACCAGGCCGAGGCCGACGCATACCTCCGACGCGGCGACCGCCATCACCGCGAGCGCGAAGATCTGCCCGGCGCCGTTGCCTGCGTGGCGCGCGACCGCGATGAGCGCAAGGTTGCCGCCGTTGAGCATGATCTCGAGCGAGAGCAGCACGATGATCGGGTTGCGCCGGACGATCACGCCGAGCGCTCCCGTCCCGAACAGGAACGCGGCGACGCCGAGGTACCACGCAACGCCGGGGCCGAGCATCAGCCGGCTCTCCGCGTGTGCGCACCGAGGATGACGCCGCCGACGGCGGCGATGAGCAGCACGATCGACGTGATCTCGAACGCGAGCAGGTGGTCGGTGAGGAACAGCCGCCCGATCCAGCCCGGCGTGCCGAACGTCGCGTTGACGTGGTCGGAGTGGCTCAACCGGCCGCCGGCCTTCAGCGCGACGGCGACGATGATCTCGAGGAAGATCGAGCCCGCGGCCAGGACCGCCCCGACCGCCTGCCAGCTTGGCGCGCCCGCCCAGGGCGTCTCCACGCGCGGGCCGACGTAGGCGATGACGAAGAGGAACATCACCATCACGGCGCCCGCATACACGAGCACCTGCGCCGCCGCGACGAACTCCGCCGACAGCAGCAGGTACAGCACGGCGAGCGAGCCGAGATTCCCGATCAGCGAGAGCGCCGAGTAGAACGGGTTCGAGAACGACACGACGGCGATACCGGACGCGAGGCAAGCGAAGCCTGCCCCGACCCAGACGATCCATACAACGATGTTGCCGGCCGACGCGAGAATCACGAGTCGGACTTGTAGAAGGGGATCGGCGTGTCGAAGATCGCCGGGTCCTCGATCGGGATCTTCTTCACCGGCTCGGCGAGGAGCATGTCCTTCGTGTAGATCTGGTCGTCGCGGTTGTACTCGGAGATCTCGTACTCGTTGCCGAGCGTGATCGCGTCGAACGGGCACGCGAGCTCGCAGTAGCCGCAGAAGATGCAGCGGCTCATGTTGATCTCGTAGATGCGCGCGTAGCGCTCGCCCGCGGAGACGCGGTTGTCGGGTGTGTTCTCCGCAGCGACGACGCGGATGCAGTCCGCCGGGCATGCGGCCGCGCACAGCGAGCAGCCGACGCATTTCTCCAGTCCGTTCGCGTGCGTCCACAGCCGGTGGCGCCCGCGGAAGCGCGGATACAGCGGCCGGCGCTCCTCCGGGTACTGCGTCGTGACCGGCCCCTTCAGGATCTGCTTGAAGGTGACGCCGAAGCCCTTGAGCGTGGACATTGGCTGAGGGCTCACGTCGCCACCACCACGAGCGCGGTGATGACGGCGTTCGCCGTCGCAACGGGGAGCAGCACCTTCCAGCCGAACTTCATCAGCTGGTCGTAGCGCAGGCGCGGCAGCGTCGCGCGCAGCCAGATGAACCCGAAGAGCACGCCGAGCAGCTTGAGTACGAACCAGAGCGGGCCGAGATTCCACGGCCCGTGCCAGCCGGAGAAGAACAGCGTCACCATCAAGCCGGAGAGCGTGATCAGGTTGATGTACTCGGCCGTCTGGAAGAGGCCCCAGCGCATGCCGGAGTACTCCGTGTGATACCCGGCGACGAGCTCCTGCTCGGCCTCGGGCAGGTCGAACGGCGCGCGGCTCGTCTCGGCGATGCCTGCGAAGAAGAAGACGAGCATCCCGACGAACTGCGGCACGACGAACGGCAGCGTCGTGCCCTGCCGGTGGACGATGTCGACGAGCGACAGCGACCGCCCGAGGATGACGACGCCGAGCACGCTCAGCGCGAGCGACACCTCGTACGACACGAGCTGTGCGCACGTGCGCATCGACCCGAGGAGGGAGAACTTCGACTCCGACGCCCAGCCGCCGACGATGAAGCCGTAGATGCCGATCGATCCGAGCGCGAAGACCAGCAGCAGCGAGATCGGGACGTCCACGACCTCGCCGGTGACGTTCCAGTGGTAGATGCGCCAGCCCGATCCCCACGGGATCACCGAGAACGCGGCGAGCGCGGTGAACATGGAGACGATCGGCGCGAGGATGTACGGGATCACGATCGCGCTGGACGGCGCGAACGCCTCCTTGCGAACCAGCTTCACGAGGTCGGCGATCGGCTGCAGCAGCCCGAACGGGCCTGCACGGTTCGGGCCGTAGCGGTTCTGCAGGCGCCCGAGGCCCTTGCGCTCGAGCCACGTCAGGTACGCGAACGTGACCATGACGAGGTTCACGATGATCGCAGCCTTGATGAGGCTGATCCACCACGGCTCCATCAGGCGCTCACCTCCACTGTGCCGCGCAGGTCGCCGGCGTGCTCGCGCGCAATGCGCACGACGCCCGCGTGCATGTCCTTCGCGATGCGCGCGCGGAGCTGCACCGACGTGCCGTTGTGGGAGACGGTGACCGTCTGGCCGTTCGCGATGCCGCGCGCCTTCGCGTCGTCGCGCGCGAGCTCGACTTCGGCGGGGGGCCGCTGGAACTGGAGCTCCTCGACGCGCTCGACCGCGGGGCCGGAGAAGAGTGGCTTGTAGGACACGAGTCGCAGGCCTTCGCCCTTGACCGCGGGCTCCGGCAGCGGCGGCGCCTCGACGTGCGCGGGCGCTCCGGCGTACGTACGCAGCGGTGCACGCTCGCCAACCTCGCCGAACGAGAGGCCGCCGTAGATTCGCTCGGACAGCTCGGCGAAGACCACCGGCGCGTGCGGCGCGACTTCGACGTCGAAGCGCGACGCGAGCTGCGAGATCCACGCGAGCTCGTCCGGCGCGGGCGGAATCGCGGAGCGGCGGAGCCGCTGCAGGCGCCCTTCGAGGTTGACGTACGTCCCGTCCCGTTCGAGGTAGCTCGTTCCCGGCAGGACGAGGTCGGCCCAGCCGGCGACGAGGCTGTGGAACATCGAGATCGCGATGACCGACTCGGCCTTCTCGGCGAGCGCGCGGACGTTGGGGTCGTTCGCCGCCTCGTCGCCGGACACGATCAGCAGCCCGACCGACTCGAGATCGGCGGGCTCGTCGTCGCAGCACGCGGCCCACGCGTCCGCGACGCCGCGCCCGTTCGGCGTGGTGGGGACGTAGAAGGCGCTCTTCACGCCGAGGCGTTCGGCGTGGGCTGCGATCGTCGCGCCGCCGCGGCCGCCCGGGCCCGACCAGATGAGCACGGGCCGCTGCGCGTTCCGCACGGCCTTCTCGTCGAGCTCTGTGTCGACGCGCGCGCCGGCGCGGCGTGCCGCGCGCACCCACAGGTCGACGATCGGCGCGCTCTGCTCCAGCGGGACGTCGCCGAGCACGACGACGACGTCCGCGTCGCGGATCGAGGACAGCGGCGCGCGATATGCGTCGAGTGCGGGCGAGACCTCCTCCGGCAGCATCGCCTCATGCGAGTCGAGCCCGACGCGCACGAGCTTGGCGAGCGCGTATGCCTGCTCGACCGTCTCCGAGCCGGAGAGCGCGACGACCACGCGGCCACGGGCGGCGCGCAACAGTCGCTCGGCCTCGTCGACTGCGTCGTCCCACGACACGTGCTCGAAGCCGCGCAATCTGATGCGCTTGATCGGGTCGACGATGCGGTCCTCGGCGCGCAAATGTGTGAAAGCGAAGCGGCCCTTGTCGCAGATCCAGCCCTCGTCGACCTCGGGGTGGTTGCGCGACAGGATCCGCTTGACCTTGCCCTCGCGCACGGTGGCGTTCACGTTGCAGCCGACGGAGCACATGCCGCACACCGTCGGCACGTTCTGGATCTCCCACGGGCGGCCCTCGAAGCGGTACTGCGTCGGCAGCAGCGCGCCGACGGGGCAGAGCTCCGTGACGTTGCCGGTGAACGGGCCGCTGTACGGCTCGTCCTCGAAGGTCGTGATCACCGACATCGCGCCGCGGTTGCGCGCGACGAGTTGGCCGTCCTCGCTCACCGACTCGCTGAAGCGCGTGCAGCGGTAGCAGAGGATGCAGCGCTCGCGGTCGAGGGAGATGGTCGGCGAGATCGGGATCGGCTTCTCGAACGTGAGCTTCTCGAAGCTCATGCGCGTGTTGCCCGGGCCGTAGCGGAACGTCAGGTCCTGCAGCGGGCACTCGCCGCCCTTGTCGCAGACGGGGCAGTCGAGCGGATGATTGACGAGGATGAACTCGAGCGTGGCGTTCTGTCCGTCGGCGGCCTTCCCCGACGTGCGCGCTGTGCGCACGACCATGCCGTCGGTGGCGGTGAGCGTGCACGCGGCCTGCAGCTTCGGGTTGCCCTCGATCTCGACCAGGCACATACGGCAGGCGCCGACCGGGTCGCCGAGCCGCGGCTCGTAACAGAAAACGGGGATCTCGACGCCGGCTGCGAGCGCGGTCTCGACGAGGCCTGTTCCCTTGGGGACGTGCACCTCGCGTTCGTCGATCGTGACGTGGACGAGGTCGGTCATGCAGGCACCGTCACATGTGCGTGCTGGTCGACGGGCGCGAATAGCCGGTCGAGCGACGAGTCGGCCCCGAACGGGCAGCCGCCGTGCTCGAGGTGCGCGTGGAACTCCTCGCTGAACTTCGTCACGCAGCTCGCGACCGGCATCGCGGCCGAGTCGCCGAGGACGCACAGGCACTTGCCGATGATCCGGTCGCACACATCGAGCAGGAGCTCGAGGTCGTGCTCGGTCGCGGTGCCGTTCTCGACGGCGCGCAGCAGCTGCACGAGCCAGCGCGTGCCGACGCGGCACGGCGTGCACTTCCCGCACGACTCGTGCATGTAGAACTGGGCGACGCGCAGCGCGAACTGCACGATGCATGCGCGGTCGTCGATCGCCGTGATAACCCCGGAGCCGATGAAGAGCCCCTTCTGGCCGAGCGACGTAGCGTCGAGCTTCGTGTCGAGCTCGTCCGGCGTCATCACCGGGAAGGAGGAGCCGCCGACCATGACCGCCTTCAGGTCGCGGCCACCGGTGATTCCGCCGCCGACGTCGTAGATGAGCTCTCGGACGGTGATCCCATGCGGGCGCTCGTACGCGCCGGGTCGCACGACGTTGCCGGAGAGGCAGAACACGCGGGTGCCCGTCGAGTCGGGCGGGACGCCGATCTTCGCGAACTCCTCCGGCCCGACCTGGAGCACGACGGGGATCGTCGTGATCGTCTCGACGTTGTTGATCAGCGTTGGCGACGCGTACAGGCCCTCGATCGCCGGGAACGGCGGCTTCGAGCGCGGCTGGCCGCGCTTGCCTTCGAGCGACTCGAGCAGCGCCGTCTCCTCGCCGCAGATGTACGCGCCGGCGCCGCGGTGCACGACCATCTGCACCTCGCCGAGCAGGCCCGCGGCGCGCACCTGGTCCACCGCCGCCTGGAGGATCTCGTACTCGGCCGAGTACTCGCCGCGGATGTAGATGAAGACGAAGCGCGACTGGATCGCGTGCGCCGCGATGAGGCACCCTTCGACGAGGCGATGCGGGACGCGCAGCATGATCTCCCGGTCTTTGAACGTCCCAGGCTCTGACTCGTCCGCGTTGACGGTGATGTAGATCGGCTTCGCCACCTTGTCCGGCGACGGGATGAAGCTCGCCTTGCGGCCGGTCGGAAAGAACGCGCCGCCGCGGCCGCGCAGGTTCGAGGCGATGAGCTCCTCGATCACCTGCTGCGGCGTCATCGAGCGCGCTCGCTCGAGCTGCGCGTAGCCGCCCACGGCGCGGTACGAGGCGAGGTCGCGCAGCGGCTCTTCCACCGCGCCGCCGAGGACGAGCGCCGGCTGCGCGTCAATTGCCATTGCGGATCTCCCGGACGATCGACGGAACGTCCTCCGGCTTGACCGATTGCCGGTAGCGGTGGTCGACGGCGACGATCGTGGGCGTCGCGCAGCCGCCGAGGCACTCGACGGCGCGCAACGTGATCTCGCCGTCGGCCGTCGTCTCGCCGGGCACGACGTCGAGCTCGCGCTCGAACGCCTCGAGCACGGCCTGCGCGTTCACGAGCCCGCAGCACACGTTCGTGCACACCTCGATCGTGTGCCGGCCCGCGGGCTCGAGGTTGAACATGTCGTAGAAGCTCGCGACCGACATGCAGTACGCGGGCGTCAGGTCGAGCGCCTCGCCGACCTCCTCGATCGCCTCGGGCGAGAGCCAGCCGTGCTCTTCCTGCGCGAGGCGCAACGCCGGGAGGATCGCCGACTTCGAGTCGGGATAGCGCTTCGCGACCTTCTGAATCTCCGCCTGGAGGCTCATCGATCCGTGTCTCCCATGACTGCGTCGAGTGAGCCGACGATCGCGATCAGGTCGGCGATGAGTGCGCCCCGCGAGCACGTCGCCGTCGCCTGCAGCGCCGCGAACGACGGTGCGCGGAAGTGCACGCGCCACGGCCTCGGGCCTCCGTCGCTGACGACGTAGCAGCCCGACTCGCCGCGCGGCGACTCGATCGCGACGTACACCTCGCCGGCGGGCACGCTGTAGCCCTCGGTGACGATCTTGAAGTGATGGATGAGCGACTCCATCGAGGTGTGGAGCTCCTCGCGTGGCGGCAGCACGACCTTGCGGTCGTCCGCGATCCACGGCTCGCCCTCCATCCGCTCCAGCCGGTCGATGCACTGGCGCGCGATCTTCGTCGACTCGGCCATCTCGTCCATGCGCACGCGGTAGCGGTCGTAGACGTCGCCGCCGGTGTAGACCGGCACGCGGAAGTCGACCTGGTCGTACGCGAGATACGGCGCGTCGCGGCGCAGGTCCCAGTCGACGCCGGACGCGCGCAGCACCGGGCCCGATTGCGCGAGCGCGATGGCGTCGGCGGCGGAGAGCTGCCCGATCCCCTGCGTGCGCTCCAGCCAGATCTGGTTTCGGTCGAGCAGGGTCAGGTACTCGTCGAGCGCGTCCGGCATCCGCTCGACGAACTTGCGCGCCTCGGGGAAGAAGCCGCCGGGGATGTCCTCGGCGATCCCGCCCGCCTGGAAGTAGCGCGTGTGCATGCGCTGGCCGGCGACGAGCTCGAACAGGTCGAGGATCTGCTCGCGCTCGCGGAAGCAGTACCAGAACATCGAGATCGCTCCCAGCTCGAGCGCGGACGTTCCGAGGAACACGAGATGCGAATGAATGCGGTTGAGCTCGCACAGGAGCATGCGCGTCCACGTCGCCTTCTCTGGCACCTCGAGCTCGAGGAGCTTTTCGATCGCGAGGACGAAGACGAGCTCGTTGTTCTGGTAGCCGACGTAGTCGATCCGCTCCGGGTACGTGATCGCCTTCCACCACGTCTTCTGCTCCATGTTCTTCTCGAAGCCGGTGTGGAGGTAGCCGATCACCGCGGAAAGACCGACGACGTCTTCGCCGTCCAGATCGACGATGAGGCGCAGCACGCCGTGCGTCGAGGGATGGTTCGGGCCGAAGTTGACCTGGAGGATGTCGTCCGTCTCGCGCAGCGCCTGCGGAACGTCCATCACGGTCGGCACGCGCGACGGGATGCGCGAGCCCTCGTAGATCGGGTCGCCGACGATCGGCCATCGGCGTGCGCGGCCGACGTGCTGCAAGGTCGTGCTCATTCGGCTGGTGAGAAGCGGACGGGCTCGCCGCCGATCGGATAGTCCTTGCGCAGCGGGTGGCCCTCCCAGTCGTCCTCCATCAGGAGGCGCGCGAGGTTCGGGTGGCCCGTGAAGCTGATGCCCATCAGGTCGTATTGCTCGCGCTCGAGCCAGTCGGCCGCGGGCCACACCGGGACGACGCTCTCGACGGGGTCGCCGTCCTCGAGCCAGCACTGGAGGCGCAGCCGCGGCGCGCCCTGGCGCAGCGCGAGCAGGTGGTAGTTGAGCGAGAAACGTGCGGGTTTTGCGTCCGGCAACGCCTGCAGGCCCTGCGTCATCGGCATGTTGAGGTCGCGTCCGGTGGCTGTGCCGATGTAGCCGGACACGCCCTTGCCGCCCCAGTGGAGGTAGTCGGTGGCCGCGACGTCGATGAGCACGTTGAAGCCAAGCTCGTCGCGCGCGTAGGTGCACGCATCGCGGACACGGTCGCGCACGACGACGACGGTCGTCTCGCCGTACGCCTCCATCGTGGAGACGTACCCGGGGATCTTCGACCAGTCGCTCACGTGGCGACTTCCTTGCGCTCGTACGCCGGCGGAACGCCGGCCATGTGCGCCTCGTGCAGCCGTATGATCCCCTCCATCAGCGCCTCCGGGCGCGGAGGACAGAACGGCACGTAGATGTCGACGGGGACGATGCGGTCGACGCCCTGCAGGATCGCGTAGTTGTTGAACATGCCGCCCGAGCTCGCGCAAGCACCCATCGCGATCACCCATTTCGGCTCGAGCATCTGGTCGTAGATCTGGCGCAGGGGCGCGGCCATCTTGTGCGCGACGCGGCCGGACACGATCAGCAGGTCGGCCTGGCGCGGCGAGGAGCGGAACGCCTCCATGCCGAAGCGCGCGAGGTCGTACCGCGAGCCGACGATCGACATCATCTCGATCGCGCAGCACGCGAGCCCGAACGTGTCGGGCCACATGGACTTCGTCTGCGCCCACCGCACGGCTTTCTCGAGCGTCGTGATGCCGAGCGCCCGTTCGAGCTCCTCGGCACCGAGCTCCTCCTCGAAGCGGGACGGTCCCTTCGTCGGCCACAGGAGCCGCTCGGACTGCAGGCCGGAGTCGCGGAGGCGAGTCGGCTCGTCGCTCACCAGTCGAGGGCGCCCTTGCGCCAGATGTAGACGTAGGCGACGACGAGGATCAGGACGAAGAAGAGAAACTCGACGAATCCGAACCAGCCGAGGGCGTGCAGCTGTATCGCGAGCGGGTACAGGAACACGATCTCGATGTCGAAGACGATGAAGAGCATCGCCGTCAGGTAGAAGCTCACCGTGAAGCGCTGCGGCCGCATCGGGCCCTGCGAGACGCCGGACTCGAACGGGATGACGCGCTGCTTCGTCCGGCGGGTCGGGCGGGTCGCGAACGCGAACGAGAAATAGATCATCGATGCCGGAATCGCGAGCGCGAACAGCCCGTAGATCAGAAAGGGCAGCCAGTTGGCGAGCATCGGCGGGGCGACGTTACCAAGTCCGCACTTGTTCACGCTCGACACCAGGAGCGGTGGGAGAGACGGCTGTTACAAAGTCGTGTGGGGACGGCCTCCGCTGGTACCATGAGAGCCGCATGGAGCTCCAGGAGCGGACCGAAAGCATCGTCTCGTTGACCCCCGCCGCCGCGGAGAAGATCCGCGGGCTCATTGCGACCGAGACGGACGTCTCGGTCCTCCGGGTCGCGATCGAAGGCGGCGGCTGTTCCGGGTTCCAGTACGGCCTCGGCTTCGACCGCGGTGCCCAGGAGGGCGACCACGAGTTCGAGGTCGAAGGGGTCAAGGTCGTTGTCGATCCGTTCAGCGCGCCCTATCTGAAGGGCTCGACGGTCGACTACCTCGAGACCATCCAGGAGTCCGGGTTCAAGATCGACAACCCCAACGCGGTCGCGTCCTGCGGCTGTGGGCACTCCTTCCAGGTGGCCGAAGGCGAGGCGCCCGAGGACGGCGCCCACGGCTGCGGCTCCGGCTGCTCGCACTAGTGCGCGCAGTCCACCGCGTCCTCCTCTCCGTTTTCACCCTCGGCGTCGTCGTCCAGTTCTTCCTGGCCGGGCTCGGGGTCTTCCGCGTCCAGAACGGGGCCTCCGGCACGCGGTTCGATCACGTCTGGGCCGCGCACCGGACGCTCGGAAACGTCCTCTTCATCGTCGCGCTCCTCGTGCTGCTCGCCGCCCTCGTCGCGCGGCTGCCGCGCACGCAGGTGCTCATCTCCCTCGTGCTGCCACTCCTCGTCTTCATCCAGTCGATCCTCGCGAACAACGGCCCGTCCTGGGTGCGTGCGTTTCACCCGGTCGTCGCCGTTCTCATCCTCGCCCTCGCCGGCTCCTTCACGGGGCGGCTGTGGCGCGAGCAACGCGCGGCCTGATGAACCCGCTGCGTGTCGCCGTCGTCGGCTCGGGTCCGGCCGGCTTCTACGCGGTGGGAGCGCTGCTCGGCGGCGAGACTCCCGTCGAGGTCGACATGTTCGAGCGGTTGCCGACGCCCTGGGGCCTCGTCCGCCTCGGCGTCGCACCCGACCATCCGAAGCTCAAGACCGTCTCTCGCGCATTCGAGAAGATCGCCGAGCGTCCCGGCTTCCGATTCCTCGGGAACGTCGAGGTCGGGCGGGATATCGGTCACGCGGACCTCGCCCGCCTGTACGACGCAGTCGTCTACGCGGTCGGCGCGCAGACCGACCGGCGTCTGGGGATCCCCGGCGAGGACCTGCCCGGCTCGTGGCCGGCCACCGAGTTCGTGGCCTGGTACAACGCCCACCCCGACTACGAGACGCTCGAGTTCGACCTCGATGTCGAGCGCGCCGTCGTCGTCGGCGTCGGGAATGTTGCTCTCGACGTGGCGCGCATGCTCGCGCTGACGCCGGAGGAGCTCGCTCCGACCGACACGGCGGACGCCGCCATCGCCGCCATCGCCGGCGCGTCGATCCGGGAGATCGTCGTCGTCGGCCGCCGCGGCCCCGCACAGGCTGCATTCACGACGCCGGAGCTGAGCGAGCTCGGCGAGCTCGCGGGCGCGGCTGTCATCGTCGACCCCGCCGACCTGGAGGGGGCGGTCGCGACCGACACCAACTCGGAGCGCAACATCGAGGTGCTGCGCGAGTTCGCCTCGCGCGCGCAGGCCGCCAAGCCGAAGCGCGTCGTCCTGAAGTTCTTCGCATCGCCCGTCGCGATCCACGGAGCGGATCGCGTCGAGAGCATCGAGCTGGTCCGAAATGTGCTCGACGAGAACAACCGCGCCGTCCCGACCGAGGAGCGCGAGACGCTCTCGTGCGGGATCGTGTTTCGCAGCGTCGGCTATCGCGGCGTCGAGCTCCCGGGCGTGCCCTTCGACGACAAGACGGGGACGATTCCGAATGAGGGCGGCCGCGTCGAGCCCGGCCTCTACGTCGCCGGCTGGATCAAGCGTGGGCCGTCGGGTGTCATCGGGACGAACAAGAAGGACGCAGCGGAGACGATCGAGCTCCTGCTCGAAGACGCCGTGGCCGGTCGTCTTCCCCGGACCGACGCGACCGCGGCTGACGTCGACGCGCTACTCGACGAGCGCGACGTGCGCCGGGTTCTCTACACCGGCTGGCAGTCGATCGACGAGGTCGAGCGCAGCGCCGGCGAGCCGCTTGGTCGTCCGCGCGTCAAGCTCTGCACGTGGGACGCACTGCTGGAAGCAGCATCAAAGGCTGCTGTCGACGTCAGGCGGGCGAGTCCATAGGAGCAGACGCGCGCCCGGCAGAGCCGCGCGCACTGATTGCGGCGTCGCAAGCGACGCAGCGGCGCCTACACTAAACGACGTGAAAACGGAGGAGGCACGCGAGCTGTGGGGCGCCGAGACCACGAAGGCGGTCGCCAACTTCCCCGTCTCGGGTGAGCCGATTCCGGCGCCGGTCGCACGCTGGCTCGGCCGGATCAAGGGGGCGGCCGCGCGCGTGAATGCCGACCTCGGCCTGCTCGACCGCGACAAGGCGACGCTCATCGCCGCCGCGGCCGAACGCATCGCGAGCGGCGATCTCGACGACCAGTTCCCGATCGACGTCTTCCAGACCGGCTCGGGGACGTCGTCCAACATGAACGCGAACGAAGTGATCGCAACGCTCGCCGGCGAGGGCGTGCACGCGAACGACGACGTGAACATGGGCCAGTCGTCGAACGACGTCTTCCCGTCCGCCGTCCACCTCGCGGCGCTCGACGAGATCGTCAACGACCTCCTGCCCGCGCTCGAGCGGCTCGCCGACTCGCTCCAGGCGAAGGCGATCGAGTTCGACGACGTCGTCAAGTCCGGCAGAACGCACTGGATGGACGCGGTGCCGGTTACCCTCGGACAGGAGTTCGCGGGCTACGCAGCGCAGGTGCGCCAGGGATACGATCGCGTCGGCTCGACGCTCGAACGGCTCGGCCAGATCCCGCTGGGCGGGACCGCAGTCGGCACCGGGCTCAACACGCATCCGGAGTTCGCATCCCGCGTCCGCGCGATTCTCGCGGAGGACACGGGTTTGCAGATCTCCGGCCCCGCCGATCCGTTCGAGGCGCAGGCGGCGCGCGACGGCATCGTCGAGACGTCGGGCGCGCTGAAGACGGTGGCCGTGTCGCTGACGAAGATCGCGAACGACATCCGCTACCTCGGGTCGGGCCCGCGCGCCGGGCTCGCGGAGATTGCGCTGCCCGAGCTGCAGAAAGGCAGCTCGATCATGCCGGGCAAGGTGAATCCGGTCATGCCCGAGGTCGTCACGCAGGTGGCGGCGCAGGTGATCGGCAACGACGCGGCGATCACCATCGGCGGCATGCAGGGCCACTTCGAGCTGAACGTCTTCGTGCCGCTGATCGCGCGCAACATCCTCGACTCGGTGAAGCTGCTCGCGTCCGCGTCCCGGCTGTTCGCGGAGAAGTGCGTCGACGGGATCGAGGCGAACCGCGAGACGTGCCAGCACTATGCGGAGCTGACGCTCTCGGCCGCGACGGCGCTGAACCCGTACATCGGGTACGACCGTGCGACGGAGATCGTCAAAGAGGCCGCATCATCCGGCCGGTCGCTCCGGGAAGTCGCACGCGAGAAGGGCGTCGAGGAGTCGGTTCTCGACGAGGCGCTGGACTACCGAAAGATGGCCAAGCCGCACGAATAGTGCAGAAGCCTCCGCGTTGAAATATCGGTTTACGCTGTAGCGGCATCGCAATCAACGAGGAGGGGGAATTTGATGAACCACCGACACAGGTGGTGGGTCACCCTGCTGGTCGTCGCCGCAGTCGCCGCGGTTGCCGCATCGGCATCGACCGGTTCCGCGAAAGCGGCGAAGTACATGACCGTGTCCCAGGGCGCCGGCGCCGCCGCACTCGCCGGCTACACGCCGTTCGACCCGACCGACCCGTCGACACCCGAGACTGTGACGTTCGTGCTTCGCGCGCAGAACGTCGATCATCTCCAGTCGCAGGTGCAGGCCGGCATGCCCGACGGATATCTGTCCACGAGCGATTTCGCCAACCGCTACGGCCAGCCGAAGCCGGTCGTCCTCGCGATTCAGGCGTACCTCGCCCACTACGGCATCCACTCGCACGCGATGCCGGACAACCTGGACATCCAGTCGACCGGGACGGCGGGGCAGTACAACAACGCATTCCAGATCGTCCAGCAGAACTTCATGGTTCCAGCCGTCGGAGCGCATGGCAGCCACGGCCACGGCCACGGCACGATCACAGTGCACGGCTCGTCGCAGAACCCGAAGGTGCCGTCCGACTGGGGCCCCTTCATCCTGGCAATTCTCGGTCTTTCGAACTACCCGACGCAGCAGAGCGACATGATCGGCACGGCCGACGGTGTCAGCACGCAGGGTCTGAACAACACCGCGCTGCACCCGTCCGACTTCGCGACGCGCTACAACCTCGATCCGGTCACCGCGGCCGGCGGTACCGGTCACGGGCGCACGATCGGCATCGTCACGCTCGCGGCCGACCGGCCCGACACCGTCAGCCAGTTCTGGAACGACATCGGACTGACGGGATCGCAGGCGTCGCAGAGCCGCATCACGACGATCAACATCGACGGCGGCCCCGGCGCTCCGAACGAGAACGCGGGCTCGGACGAGACCACGCTCGACATGGAGCAGTCGGGTGCGCTCGCGCCTGACGCGAACCTGAGCGTCTACCAGGCGCCGAACACCGACGCGGGCTTCGTCGACGCGTTCTACCAGGCCGCGGCCGACAACACCGCGGACACGGTCTCGGCGAGCTGGGGCGAGTCGGAGACGCTCATCAAGGCGTTCACGAACATCGGTCTCGAGGACCCGAACTACGCCAACGCGTTCAGCCAGGCCTTCCTGGAGATGGACGCGCAGGGGCAGAGCATGTTCCTCTCCTCCGGTGACTCCGGTGCGTATCCGGCGTCGCGCGACCTCGGCTCGACCGACCGTACGGCCGGCAACCCCGACGACAGCCCGTGGGCGACATCGTCCGGCGGCACGACGCTGCCGGGCCCGTTCCAGGTCCACGACCTGACGTTCAACTTCCCGACCGAGCGGACCTGGGCATGGGACTACCTCTGGGGGCCGCGGAGCGCTGAGCTCGGACAGCCGGAGATCGCCTACGCCGAATCCCACGTGGTCGGCGGAGGTGGCGGTTACAGCGGCTTCTTCTCGATGCCCTCGTACCAGAAAGGCGTCAAAGGGACCGCGAATTACAGCGCGGTCGAGTACCTGCAACCGACAGCCTTCTCGACGACGAACCCGTTCTTCGGGGTCGACTTCGGGATCAGCCTCCCGTACGACTGGAACTTCAACCCGACGCCGAATGTCACCAAGGCCGGTGCGGGCAACGCCGGTCGTGCGACGCCCGACCTGTCGGCCGACGCGGACCCGGAAACGGGCTACCTCGTGCTGTACAACTTCGGCGACTCGTCGAATCCGAGTGCTCCGCCGTCGTTCGAGCAGTTCGGCGGGACGAGCTTCGTCGCACCGCAGCTGAACGGCGCGGCGGCGGCGATCGACTCGCTGCTCGGCCATCGTGTCGGCTTCTGGAACCCGGCGATGTACAAGTTCGCCGTGTCGAAGAACTCGCCGTTCACACCGCTCGACGCGACGGGGACGTCGAACGACAACCTGTACTACACGGGTACCAAGGGCAACATCTACAACGTCGGCTCAGGCCTCGGAACGCCTGATCTCGCCAAGCTCGCAGGCGACTTCGGCCTGCTCGCTCACTAAGCAGAGCTGATCGAAGCTGAGAAGGGCCGCCTTCGGGCGGCCCTTCTCGTTTCTACGCGAAGATGTGCACGTTCGCCTGGAACGACTGCGTGTTCCGGCGGACATGAATCGTGTACGCCCCGGCCCTCGCAGGATTCCCGAGGCCTGCTGCGCGGGTGAGCGTGAGCGTGAGCGTGCCGGGGCCGACGATCATGCAGCTCACCCCGCTCCGCCTCGCGGGCATCGTGATCGAGACGTCGTGACCGGAGACGCTCACGGCCGGCGCGGGCTTTCCGTTCACGAGCACGGCGGCACTGTCGATGCGCGCCGGAACGGACGACGCCTGCGGGAGGTCGACGATCGCCTTTCCGAGCCCGGGCTGGTTGCAGACCATCTCGTAGTGGAGCTTCAGCGTGAGCGCGACCGGCTTCGCCCCGGCTTTCGTCGTCGAGAGCGTCGCGGCAGTGGCGGGCATGTCCGGGCCGCCCGGGTTCACCGGAACGGGGCCGGGATTCGCAGCAGAAGCTGCCGCGGCAGTCGCGACCGCGACGATGAGAGAACAGACCCCGGCGACGCGAATAGCCACGTCGCCGGGATCGTAGCGCGATCCCAGACTCAGGCGCCGGGCTCGGCCGTGTGTGGGTGCTGCTGGTGCCAGCGATCCGATCTACCCGTGTGCCCGAGCGACCCGGGGTTCGGCAGGCCCGGGTTGTCGAACGGCCCCACCGCGACGAGGTCGGAGACGAGGTTGCCGACGTTCGGCGTACCGAGGCCCGTTGCGTCGTCGAACCCGGAGCCCGCGAAGAAGCCCTGCGACGGGTCGGCGCCCGGGTCGTTGCCGCTGCCGAGGATGTTGTTCCCCGTCGTGATGTCGTGAAAGTCCTGCGAATAGTTGTGCGGGCTCTTTGCGATCGCGTACAGCGCCGGGGCGACGAGCCCAAGGTTGCGCTCGCCGCGCATGCCGCGCGCCTGGTTCGCGATCGCGATGATCGCCGCCCACTGCGGAGAGCCGGCGCTCGTTCCGCCGATGAGAGAGAAGAACGGGTCGGTCGGGTCGCACCCGTCGGGAACGTCGGGCGTGTAGCACGACGTGACGATGACGACGCCACCGAGCACCGACGCGTTGTACGACACGTCCGGCACGATGCGGCCCTTGCTGCTCGTGAAGCCGGTCTGCCACGGCGGACGCGGGAAGATGAGGCTCGGAGCGCCGCCGGTCGCGACCGGAGTGGAGCAGCACTCGGTCTCGTTCCAAACCTGCTCCGCGCCGTATCTGTTGTGCGAGAGCAGGCCGGCGCCGAGGATCACCCCACCGTTGTAGGGCTGCTGGTACGGCGAACCTTCCGTACCGCCGACCGCGAGCACGAGCGGGTCGGAGGCAGGATAGGCGGCGACGGGAACCGGCGGCGTGTTGCCGTCGCTCGCGCCGAGGTCGCCGGCGGAGGCGAGCAGCGAGTCGCCGAATACCGTCGCGCCGACGTAGATCAGGTGCTCCACGAGGTTCGACCTAGCCGTCCCCGGCGCGTTCTCGTCCTGGCCGAAGCTCTGCGAGACGATTGCGCCCGGATAGCGCGGGAGGACCTGTGCGAGGGCGGCGTTGATGTCGTTGTTGTCGTCGGTCGCCGCGACGCCGAGGACGATCTTCGCGCCCGGCGCCATCGCGTGTGCGTACTCGACGTCGAGCGTCGTCTCGCTCTGCCAGTCGGAGAGTGCGCCGGAGCCGTCGGTTGCACCTGTCCCTCTCGCGTTGATGACCGTGAACGAGGGCGGAGCCGGCAGGTTGAAGACCTGGTCGAAGTTCGCGAGATCCTGCTGGATGTCGGGGCTGCCGTACGCGTCGACGATGACGATCGTCTGGCCGCGGCCGTCGAGGTTCGACGGGAAGTTGTATGCCTGCCCGAGCTCCTTCGGCCCGTAGCAGGCGATGAAGAGACCGCCACCGGCGTCGAGCGGGCACGGAGCTGCTGCCGTGCTCGAGTTCGTTGACAGGTTGACGCGCGCACCGAAGATGTGCGGGGGCGTTCCCACCGCGGTCGGCTGCGGCGTCGAGGACGATGACGCGACGCCCGCGACGACGAGCGCGACGAGAGCCGCGAAGGCGGACAGGGAGAGCGCGCGCTTCATTAGAAGCTTCCGCCGTTGGCGAGGGCGGTGCTCGTGATCCAGGACTGCGCCTGCGCTGTGTCCACGCGGTACGAGTACGTGTTGCCCGCGCAGATGTTGTTGTTCACGAACGAGTTCTCCGCGAGGACGATGTTCGTCCCACCGAGCAAGTCGGGGCCGCCCGAGTCGCCGAAGCACGCGCCGTTGTGCAACTTGAGGAACTCGGCGCCGGTCGAGCCGTTGCTCTTGAACGCCGTCGTCTCTCCGAGGAAGCGCTGGAAGAGCGCAATCGGCTGCGGCGGGCCGCCGCCGCGGCTGAAGCCGACGACGCCGTAGCCGACGAGGTCGACCGGGGTGTTGTTGCCGAGCGTGTCGACGAGGTCTTGGCTCGGGAGCGCGCCGTACGAGCCTCCGGTGACCGACGCCGGGATCGGCGTGCTGAAGATCACCACTGCGACGTCATGCGTGTCGGCGTGCGCGACGCCGTTGCCGCTGGCCCACTGGTGGTCGAAGTAGTACGTGCCTGTGTAGTAGCCCACGCCGGGAGTCGGCGCCTGCCCGAAGTACGCGCGCACCGTGAGCGGCGCGCCGCCCGAGTCGGGAGCGAAGCAGTGCGCCGCAGTGAGCATCACCGTCGGCGAGAGCAGCGTGCCCGAGCACGCGGTCGTCCCTTCGGCCAGCAACGCAACGTACGGGTGCGTCGCGTCCGGCTGCCCGCCCAGGACTGCGGCAGCAGAGCCCGGAAGCAAGGCGAAAATGCATGTGGCAAGTCCGGCGAGTACGAGTCTGGCTCGCATCGTCTCTCCTTTCCGCAGGCGTCGCAAAGCCCGCGGCCGCAGTCGATTGGTCGCATGTTCTGCGAGTTCTTCTCCGACTGTATCCCCCAAAACGGGGACTTTCCGGGCACACTGGCCGCATGGTCGCCCTTCTCGTCGCGCTGTCGTTCCTGTCGGGCATCGTCATGCGCGGCCCCATCACCCCCGTCTGCCGCACAGGAATGCCGTGCAACGAGCCCGCCGTCGGTGCCGTGCTCGTGTTCTCGCGGGACGGCCGGGCGGCGGCGCGCGTCCGCGTCGGTCGCGGCGGACGCTATTCGGTGCGGCTCGCGCCGGGGACGTACACGGTGCGACAGGCGCCGGCGCCGAAGATCGGCTTCGGGATCCGGCCGGACCGCGTCTACGTTCGCCGCGTCTCAACGCGGGCCAACCTGTTCATCGACACCGGTATCCGCTAAGGCGTCGCTCGCGACCGCTAGAGCGCGAGCGCCGCGTGGCGCTGCTCGTCCGCGCGATAGCTCGAGCGAACCAGCGGACCCGAGAAGACGGAGCCGAAGCCGAGCTCCTCGCCCTGCTCGCGGAACCAGCGGAACTCGTCGGGGTGCACCCAGCGGTCGATGCGCGCGTGCCTCGAGCTCGGCTGCAGGTACTGCCCGATCGTGACGACGTCGACGCCGTTGGCGCGTAGGTCGCGCATCGTCTCCACTACCTCGTCGTTCGTCTCGCCGAGGCCGACGATGATCCCCGACTTCGTCAGCACGTCGTAGTCGGCGATCTCCTTCGCGCGGTGTAGGAGCCAGAGCGCCTTGTCGTAGCTCGCTTTCGCGCCGCGCATGTGCGGATGCAGACGGCGGACCGTCTCGATGTTGTGGTTGAAGACGTCGGGGCCGGCGCCGAGCACGGTGCGGAGCGCCTCCTCCTCGACGTCGAGGAAGTCGGGCGTCAGAACTTCCACCGACGCGTCCGGCAGCTTCGCCTTCAGCGCGCGGATCGTCGCCGCGTAGTGCGCGGCGCCCCGGTCGGGGACATCGTCGCGGTCGACCGAGGTGACGACGACGTGCTTGAGCTCCATCTGCGCGGCGGCATGCGCGACGCGCAGTGGCTCGAGCGCGTCGGGCGGCGAGTCCGGCCGGCCGGAATGCACGTAGCAGTACCGGCATGCGCGTGTGCACGTGTCGCCCAGGATCTGGAACGTCGCCGTGCCGCGCCCCCAGCACTCGGAGATGTTCGGGCAGCGCGCCTCCTCGCAGATCGTGTGCAGCTTGAGACCGTGCACGAGCTTCTGGACGTCGAAGTAGCGGCCGTCGCGCGAGGGCGCCCGCACCTTCATCCATTCCGGCCGGCGTGGCCGTTCTGCGACGGGAAGCGATGACTCCATCGGCTCGTTCCAGTCTAGGTGGCGAAGGACTTCTTCCAGCCGCTACAGTGAAACGGACCGAGCAGTCCGCTTAGAGAAAGGTAGCCCCCGCATGCGTCAACGCAACACCACGAATCCCTGGGTCATCCTCGTCCTCATCTGCCTTGCGCAGTTCATGGTCGTGCTCGACGCGACGATCGTGAACGTCGCCCTGCCGTCGATCCAGAAGGACCTCGGCTTGAGCGAGGCCAACCTCCAGTGGATCGTCAACGCGTACACGCTCGTGTTCGGCGGCTTCCTCCTGCTCGGCGGGCGTGCCGGCGACTTGCTCGGTCGCAAGCGGCTCTTCCTCATCGGTCTCGTCATCTTCACGACCGCGTCGCTGCTCAACGGGCTCTCGTCGTCGTCCGGCCAGCTCATCGGCTTCCGCGGACTCCAGGGTCTCGGCGCCGCGCTCATCTCCCCCGCCGCGCTGTCGATCATCTCGACGACGTTCGCCGAGGGGAAGGAGCGCGCACGCGCGCTCGGCGTGTGGGCTGCGATCGCCATCGGCGGCTCCGCGTTCGGCCTCGTGCTCGGCGGCTGGTTGACCCAGTCGTTCTCGTGGCCGTGGATCTTCTTCGTCAACGTGCCGGTCGGCGTGTTCGCGTTCCTCGCGACCTTCCGGCTCGTGCCGGAGTCGAAGGACGAGCACGCGCACCAGGGCTACGACATCGCGGGCGCCGTCACCGTCACCGGAGGGCTGATGACGCTCGTGTACGCGATCGTCAAGGCGGAGACGGCCGGTTGGGGGTCGACGACGACCATCGGTCTCTTTCTCGCGGCGCTCGCCCTGCTCACGTCCTTCGTCGTGATCGAGATGCGCTCGAAGGAGCCGCTCGTTCGACTCTCGATCTTCAAGACCCGCTCGCTCACGACCGCAAACTTGACGATGTTCCTCGTCGGGTCGGGCATGTTCGCGATGTTCTTCTTCATCACGCTGTATCTCCAGCGAGTCCTCGTCTACCACCCGCTCAAGGCAGGCCTCTCGGTTCTGCCGTTCACGGCCGGGATCATGGTGTCGGCCGGGCTTGCCTCGACTCTCGCGCCGCGCCTCGGCGTTCGGCCGGTTGCCGCGGTCGGGATGGTCCTCACCGCGATCGGGATGCTGCTGTTCGCGCGCATGCCGGTTGGCGGCTCGTACGTCACGGACGTCCTGCCCGGGATGATCGTCGCCTCGCTCGGGATGGGCGCCGTGTTCATGCCGATCACGCTCGTCGCGACCACGGGGTTGAAGGATGAGGACCAGGGCCTCGCCTCCGGCCTCTTCAACACGTCGCAGCAGATCGGCGGCGCACTCGGCCTCGCGATCCTCGCGACGATCGCCGCGGGTCGTACGCACGGCAGTTCGAAGGCCGCGCTCGTGCACGGCTTCCACTACGCGTTCGCGGGCGCCTCCGTGTTCGTGGTCGCCGCGCTCGTGCTGATGCTCGCGCTCCTGCGCAAGCGGGACGTCGCTCGCATCGAGGCGGAGGCGACCGGAGGTGCGGCCGTCGTCGGCGCATGAGAGCCGACGCACAGAGAAATCTCGATCTCGTCCTCGGTGCAGCGCAGGAGTGCTTCGCCGAGGGCGGGGTCGACGTGAGCGTCGACGAGGTCGCCCGCCGCGCCGGCGTCGGGCACGGCACCGTCTTCCGCCGCTTCCCGACGAAGGAGGCGCTGCTCGACGCGGTTCTCGGCAAGGAGCTCGACCGCATGGTGCTGCTCGCGCAAGGCGCATTGTCGGAGGACGACCCATGGGATGGGTTCGCCGGGTTCTTTCGCGCCCTGGCGGACGGCTACGCGCGGAACCGCGCGCTCGTCGAGTCGAAGGAGCGGTGCCTGGAGCTGCCTCAGATGGCTGTCGTGCAAGAGGCGGCGCACGAGCTCGTGCGCCGCGCGCAGAAGGCGCGCGTGCTTCGGCGCGACCTCACCGCCGACGAGATCTTCGAGCTCATTCCCGCGGCGAGCAGGTTCCCCGACGTGATCCTCGACGGCCTGCGCGGTTAGCGGACCGCGCGATTCGCGCGGGTCTGCGCGTCCAGCCGACGATCGAATGCGGTTCCGGTCGGGGCGAGCTGCCGACGATGGCAACGCTCGCACAGAAGGACGGCCTCTGAGTCCGTCGACGTGTCGTCAACGTGCCAGCGATGACCGACGACACTGCACAGAACAGCGCCCATTCGCATGGCCCGAATCGTACTAGGCGAGTGACGCGTGGAGCGGCTGCGGCCAGAGGCCGGCGCCGTCGTCCGCAGGGAGGTCGTCCAGCTCGAGCTCGAAGACCTCGGCGATCGCCGCCGCCGCGTGCGGCCGCACCTCGTCGACCGTCACCGCGCGCCCGGCTTCGCGGGCGATCGTCGTGAACGTCGCGTCCTCGAGGCCGCACGCAGTGATCCAGTCGGTGAGGGGCGCGGGATCGAGGTCGACGTTGAGCGCGTAACCGTGCGTCGTCACCCAGCGCGATACATGCACGCCGATAGACGCGATCTTGCGCGGCGGGCGAGTCAGCCACACGCCGGTGAGCCCGTCGATGCGCTCGCCCTCGAGCCCGAACGGCGCCACCGTGCGGATGAGCGCCTCCTCGAGGTTCCGCACGTACTGCTTCACGTCGCGCCCGTGTCGCTTCAGGTCGAGGATCGGATAGCAGACGAGCTGGCCGGGCCCGTGATACGTCGACTTGCCGCCGCGGTCGGTCTCGACGATCTCGACACCGGCGCTCTCTGGAAGGTGCAGCTCCGCGCTTTCGTCGGTGCGTCGCCCGAGCGTCACCACAGGTGGATGCTCGAGCATGACCACCGTGTCCGGGATCGCGCCCTGCGAGACGGCGCCCGCGAGTGAACGCTGCAGATCCCAGGCCTCGCGATACGGCACCTGCCCGAGCTCGAGCAGGTAAGCGGGCCCAGTCACGCCCGTACCAGGTACCAGTCGTTCGTCCCTTGCTTCCGTTGTGCGAACGGCCGGTACCTGGTACGGGAGTAACTCATTCACCTTCCCAGTTCTCGAGGCGCTCGCGGAGGTCGCGCAGGAAGCGACCCGCGTATGCGCCGTCGACGAGGCGATGGTCGTACGTCAGCGTGATGTTCATGATCGGCTTGATCGCGATCGCGTCGTTGCCGTCGTCGTCGGTCACGACCCACGGGCGCTTGACGAGCGCGTAGGTGCCGAGGATCGCCGACTGCGGCTGGTTGATCACCGGCGTGCCGTGGAACGTGCCGTAGCCGCCCGGGTTCGTAATCGTGAACGTACCGCCCTGGACGTCGTCCGGCAGGAGCTTCTTGTTGCGCGCGCGAGCAGCTAGGTCGGCGATCCCGCGCGCGATGCCGAGCAGATTCAGCCCCTCCGCGTTGCGGATGACCGGGACGATGAGCCCCTTGCCCTCCGCGAGCTCGACGGCGAAGCCGAGGTTGACGAAGTTGCGCGTCACGATCGAGTCGCCGCGCAGCTCGCCGTTGACGTAGGGGTAGTCCTTGAGCGTGTCGATCGTTGCCCGCGCGATGAACGCGAGATACGTCGGGTTGACTCCGTATGCGGACTGGTACTCCTTCTTCAGCGCCGTGCGTGCCGCCACGATCTTCGACAGGTCGACCTCGATCGCGCTCGTGACGTGCGCGGCGGTATCGACCGAGCGGCGCATGTGCTCGGCGATGCCGCGCCGCATCGCGGACACGGGCTCGATCGTTTCCCCCGCCTGGGCCGGGCCGGCCGGCGCTGCGGGAGCGACGGCCTTCGGTGCAGCAGGTGCGGGCGCAGCTTGCGGAGCCGCCGGTGCCGCTGCGGGCGGGCCTTGCTCGACGAAGGCGAGGATGTCCTGCTTCGTCACGCGGCCTCCACGCCCGGTGCCCGGGACGGCGTTCGGGTCGATGCCGTGCTCGGACGCGATGCGGGCTACCACCGGCGAGACGAACTTGCCGTTGCCGGACGGCTCTGGCGCAGGCTCGGGTGCCCGCGCAGGAGGAGCCTCGGCGACGGGTGCGGGCGCAGGTGCGGGCGCAGGTTGAGGCTCAGGCTCAGGTGCTGCAGGCGCAGGTGCAGGCTCCCCGGCCGAGCCGCCGATCTGTCCGAGCTTCGTCCCGACGTCGACCGTCTCGCCCTCCTGCACGAGGATCTGCACGAGCGTCCCCGACGCGGGGCTCGGCACCTCGGTGTCGACCTTGTCGGTCGAGATCTCGAGCAGCGGCTCGTCCGCCTCGATCTGCTCACCCTCGCGCTTCAACCACTTGGTGATCGTCCCCTCCGACACGGAGACGCCCATCTGCGGCATGACGACGTCGACTGCGGTTTCCGTCGCCATCAATAGGCCGCCAGGTCGCGCAGGCCGGCGACGACGTCGTCGACTTGAGGGATGAACGCCTTCTCGAGCGGCGGCGAGAACGGCACGGGCGTGTCCGGCGCCGCGATGCGCTTGACTGGAGCGTCGAGGTCCTCGAACGCCTCCTCGGCGATCGTCGCCGCGATCTCCGCGCCGAAGCCGCCGGTGCGGTTGTCCTCGTGCAGCACGAGCACCTTCGACGTCTTGCGCGCCGAGTCCAGCACCGCCGCCTTGTCCCACGGCATGATGCTGCGCAGGTCGAGCACCTCGACGGAGACGCCGTCCCCCTCGAGCTGCTGCGCCGCCTCGTCAGCGGTGTAGACCATCGCGCCCCACGTGATGATCGAGATGTCCTTGCCGATGCGGTGCGTCCGCGCTTTCCCGATGGGAACGGTGTAGCGCTCCTCGGGCACCTCGCCCTTGATGCGGCGGTACAGGTGCTTGTGCTCGAAGAAGAGCACCGGGTTCGGATCCTCGATCGCGCTGATGAGCAGCCCCTTCGCGTCCTCGGGCGTCGCCGGGCACACGCATTTGAGCCCGGGGATGTGCGCGAACGACGACTCCGGGTTTTGCGAGTGGAACGGCCCGCCCGAGAAGCCGCCGCCCGACGGTAGGCGGACGACGATCGGGACGGGTGTCCCGGCGCGCCAGCGCTGCTTCGCAGCGACCGTGACGAGGTGGTCCCACGCGCATGAGACGAAGTCCGCGAACTGCATCTCCGCGACGGGGCGCAGGCCCATGATCGACGCGCCCGTGCAGGCGCCGACGATCGCAGTCTCGGCGAGTGGCGCATCGATGACGCGCCACGGGCCGAACTCCTCCTGGAACCCGAGCGACACCTTGAACGCGCCGCCGTACACGCCGACGTCCTCGCCGATGAGGAAAACGCGCTTGTCGCGGCGCATCTCGGTACGCAAACCGTCGGAGATCGCCTGGAGATACGTGAGCTCGGCCATTACTTGTGGTGAGGCGTGTCGAGGTCCTCGGCCGACGCGTACACGCCGTGCAGCAGATCGGCCGGATCCGGCATCGGCGAGTCCTCCGCGCGCTTGAGCGCGTCGTTGAGGAGCTTCTTCACGCCGGTGGAGATCTCGCCCTCCTCCTCGTCGGTCATGTCGATGTTCGTGCGCAGCCAGGTGCGGAAGCGCTCGATCGGGTCGGACTCGGCCCACTTCTCGAACATGACCTTCGGGACGTAAAACGCGTCGTCGTGCACCGCGTGCCCTTCCATCCGGAGCGTGAGGCACTCGAGCAGCGTCGGCCCGCCTCCGGCGCGCGCCTTGTCGATCGCGCGCTTCGCCTCGCGGTAGACCGCGAGCACGTCGGTGCCGTCGACGACGACACCCTCGAAGCCGTACGCCTGCGCACGGTCGGCGACGTGCTCGGTTGCGTACTCGAGATGCGTCGGCGTCGAGTACGCCCATTGGTTGTTGTCGCACACGAACACGACGGGGAGCGTGCGCGTGCCGGCGAACGTCATCCCCTCGTGCGTGTCGCCGCGTGCCGATGCGCCCTCGCCGAACCAGGCGAGTGCGACGCGCGCTTCCTCGCGGATGCGGAACGCGAGCGCTGCGCCGACTGCGACGGGAAGCATCGCGGGCAGGTGGCTGACCATCGCGATCAGCCCGAGATTCGGGTCGGCCATGTGCACGTTGCCGTCGCGGCCCTTCGTCGGCCCGTCCGCGCGTCCCATGTACTGGGCGAAGATGCGCCACGGCTCAACGCCGCGCGTGATGTGCACGCCCATGTCGCGATGGAGCGGCGCGCCGACGTCTTCCTGGGCCATTGCGGTCGCCACGCCGACCGACGCGGCCTCGTTCCCGCGGCCCGTGTAGAACGAGCCGGGGATCTTGCCCTGCCGGTAGAGGATATGGCCGCGCTCCTCGACGCCGCGTGTGACCACCATGTTCCGGTACGCGCCGAGCAGGTCTTCGCGATCGAGACCCGCCTCGCGCACCTCGTGGAGCGAGCCGACCGGCTCCGCTTCTCTCGCGACCGCCACGAGGGCTAACTCTAACTCCAGTTGTACTTGTCGCCGACGGCTTGGAGTCGCGCCCGCGTTTCCTCGTCGCAGAGCGCTCCGGCCAGGCCTGCCTCGTAGAACGAGCGCGGGGAGAGGCCGAACGACGCGGCCGCCTCGTAGTCGCGCGAGAGGTCGGTGTCGAACATTGCCGGGTCGTCGGTCGAGATCGAGCAGCGGACGCCGGCGGCCACGAGCCGCGGAAGCGGGTGCTCGGCCAGGGAGGCGACCGCGCCGGTGCGGAGGTTCGAGAGTGGGCACACGTCGAGGACAGTGCCGCGCCCGGCGAGCTCGGCGACGAGGCCGGGATCCTCCTCGGCGCGGATGCCGTGGCGGATCCGGTCCGCGCCGAGCGCCTCGAGCGCCCCGCGCACCGACGCCGCCCCGGCGACCTCGCCCGCGTGCGGGACGGAACCGAGCCCGAGCGAGCGCGTCAGGTCGAACGCGCCGGCGTACTGCTCGGGCGGGTAGTCCGCCTCGAGCCCGCCGAGCCCGACCGCGACGATGCCGCGGTCCGCGTACTTCGCCGAGTAGCGGACGACCTCCTCGGCCTGCTCGGCGGTCGCGCCGCGGTAGATGTCGGGCGTGAGCCGCACCTCGACGCCGTGTTGCTCGAGTGCGTCCTGCGCGCCGTCGCAGTAGCCGCTGAAAAGCTCGTCCCACCCGACGCCGCGGGCGACGCGCTCCGCCGGCGAGAAGATGCCTTCGAGGTAGACCGCTCCGTGCGATGCAGCCTCGGCGGCGTAGTCCGTGACGACCTGGCGGAAGTCCTCCGCCGTGCGGAGCGCGTTCGTCGTGAGAATCCACACCTCGATGAAGTGGCGGAAGTCGCGGAACGCGTAGAGCGATTCGAGGTCGTCCGGCAGCGCGTAGTCGTTGCGCTTCGCGATCTCCTTCAGCGTCGGCGCACGCACCGTACCTTCGAGGTGGACGTGCAACTCGATCTTCGGGTACGGCGTCACCGGTTCGCGTCGTTGTCGAGCCAGGTGCCGACGACGTGCGACCAGAACTCGGGCTGTGGCTTGTACCCGAGCGATCGGTACAGCGCCCGCGCGTCGTCGGTCTGGAGGCCGATGTGCTGGCCGGGGACGGCGTCGGCGAGCATGCGCATGAGCGTCGACGCGATCCCGCGGCGGCGATAGTCGGACTTCGTCCATACGTCGACGACGTAGGCGTTGCAGACGCCGTCGGAGAGCATGCGCGCCATCCCGACGATGCGGTTGCCGTCGCGCGCGAAGGCGATGTGCTGCGACTGCTCGAACGACCGGCGCAGCGCTCCGGCGGAGCGGCCGTTGTCGAAATGGTCGGCGGCGAGGTCGGCCTTCGCCCGCTCCCAGTCGACGCCGTCGAGCGACCCGTCGTAGCGGATTGTCATTACCCTCAGCGTATGGGCAAGGCATCCGACTGGCTGCGCGAGGAACGGCGCAAGGTGCTGGGCGACTGGGTCGCCTTCTGCGTCGGCTGCGGCGCGGCGCGGCGCTGGTTCGAGCCCTTCGAGTCGGAGATGCCGGACGAGTGCGCGCAGTGCGGCGGCGTCCTGCTGCGCCGCTGCCCGAGCTGCGACGCGCCGTTCTCGTCCATCGCGGTCGTCGACTGCGAGGAGTGCGGAAAGCCGGTGCGCTCCGATGAGCTCTTCGGCTCGCCGATTCGGCGCCGGCGTTAGAACAGGTCGTTGTCGAAGCCGGGAACGACCGGCCCACTCAAGATCTGGGAGAAGCGGATGACGGTTACGACGTCGTCCGACTCCACGTCGCGGTTGTAGAGCTGGCCGAGGAACGTCGCCATCTCGTCGGTGCGGCGGATCTCGGGATTGTCGTGCTCGATCTCGCGCGGCGACAGCTCGCCGAGCGTCTTCACCTCGACCTTGTCGACGACTGCGTCGAAGACGAACTCGCGCGCGCTGTAGCGGTTGCCGCACAGCACCTTCACGACCATCCCCTTCTTGTACTTCCCCGACTTGTCGCCCAGCCGGATCGTCGCCGACTTACGGCCCGTGCGCAGCTGGTCGGCGACCATCGGGGAGTAGAAGTTGAGTGCGTACATCGGCTCGCGGTGCCCGGTCAAGCGAGAAGATCATAGGGGAGCGTCGGCTCCACATGGCTGCGCGCGACCTCGTCCGGCGACGTGCAGCCGAGGAGCCCGAGACCGAGCTCGATCTCGTCCCGGAGGATGGAGAGCACCGACGCGACGCCCGCCTCGCCGTCGACCGCGAGCCCGGCCGCGAAGGAACGCCCTGCGAACGCCGCGCGAGCGCCGAGTGCGAGCGCCTTGAGCACGTCGGTGCCGCGCCTGATGCCTCCGTCGACGTAGACCTCGCAGCGGCCCGCGACCGCGTCTGCCACCTCCGGCAGGGCGTCGAGACCGGCGGCGACCCCGTCGAGCTGTCGTCCGCCGTGGTTCGAGACCCAGATCGCGTCGGCGCCGTGCTCGACGGCGAGCGTCGCGTCTTCGCGCGTGAGGATCCCTTTGATCACGAGCGGGAGCTGCATCTCCGCGCGGATCCACTCGAGGTCGCGCCATGTGAGAGCCGGTGAGTTCTCGAAGAGATTCGCGTACGGCAGGTGCAGGTCGGGCGGCGGGTTCTGGAAGCCGAGCCGCACGTCGCGCTCACGCCGGCCGACGTAGGGCAGGTCGACCGTGAGGACGACCGCGGAATAGCCGGCCTCGCGCGCCTCCGCGATGTGGGCGAGGGTTCGCGCACGGTCGTCGAGGACGTACAGCTGCAGCCACCGCGGAGCGTCGCCGCCCTCGGCGATCTCCGCGTGCGTGCTCGTCGTCAGCGTCGAGACGCACATGAGCGCGCCGGCGGCCGCCGCCGCGCGCGCGGTCGCGACCTCGCCTTCCGGATCGATCAGACGCTGCATCGCGAAAGGCGCGACCCCGAGCGGCATCGAGACCGGAGCCCCGAGCAGCGTCGTCGTCGTCGTCACCTCGCTCACGTCGACGAGCATCCGCGGCCGGAGGCGCCAACGCCCGTACGCAGCGACGTTCGCGCGCAGGGTCACTTCGTCGCCGGCCCCGCCCTCGAAGTAACACCAGACAGCCGGGTCGACCTTGGCCGCGGCGGCCTCGACGTAGTCGGCGACGTTGATCATCCCGCGGCGACCCTATCGCGCGCCTTCGCCGCCATCTGACGCTCTCCGCCGTACGCGAAGAGCTTCGGCGCCTCGTCCAGCGGCAGCCACCGTGCCTCCGCCACCTCGACGCGCATCGCCTCGTCGATCGCGCCGATCCGTCCGCGGCCCGCCTGGAGCAGGAAGAAGCTGACGACCTTGAAGATCCGCTCGCCGTCCCAGGTGTAGACGTACTTCACGTCGCCGAGCTTCTCGACGAGGGTGCCCTCGACCCCGGTCTCCTCGCGCACCTCCCGGACGGCTGTCTCCGCCGGGGTCTCCCCGGGGTCGATGTTCCCCTTCGGCAGGACCCAGGTGCCCTCCGGCTTGCCCTGCGGACGGATCGCCGCCACATGCGGCACACCGCCTACACTGCGGAGCAGGACGCCTCCCGCCGAGAACTCCCGCCTCATGCCTGTGTTCTAGCGGCTTGCGGGACCCGCCTTGTGCCACTAGAATGCCTTGGCACTCTCAGGGTGAGAGTGCCAGACAGTGTCACAAGGTCGCAGTCAGGAGGCAGTTGTATGAACCTGAAGCCGCTTGGTGACCGCCTGATCGTGGAAGTCCTCGATGAAGAGGACGTCACGACCAGCGGCATCGTGCTGCCGGACACCGCGAAGGAGAAGCCGCAGCGCGGCCGCGTCCTCGCCGTCGGCCCGGGCAGCCGGGACGACAACGGCAAGTTCGTCCCCATGGATCTGGATGAAGGCGACGAGATCGTCTTCTCCAAGTACGGCGGGACCGAGATCAAGGTCGGCGTGGACGAGTACCTGATCCTGCGCGAGAGCGATGTTCTCGCAAAGGTCGTCGGGACGCGCGAGTTGGCCGGCGCAAAGTCGTAGTTAGGGAGGACTGAACAAGACATGGCTCACAAAGAGCTGAAGTTCAACGAGGATGCACGGCGCGCTCTCGAGCGCGGCGTGAACACCCTCGCCGACGCGGTCAAGGTCACCCTTGGCCCGAAGGGGCGCTACGTCGTGCTCGACAAGAAGTTCGGCGCGCCCACCATCACGAACGACGGCGTCACCATCGCTCGCGAGATCGAGGTCGAGGACGTCTTCGAGAACCAGGGCGCACAGCTCGTGCGCGAGGTTGCGACGGCGACGAACGACGTCGCAGGCGACGGGACCACCACGGCGACCGTGCTCGCGCAGGCGATCGTTCGCGAGGGCCTGAAGAACGTCGCCGCGGGTGCGAACCCGATGGGTCTCAAGCGCGGCATCGAGAGGGCCGTCGACGCAGTCGTCGAGAACCTCAAGTCGCAGTCGAAGAGCGTCTCCGGCAAGGAGGACATCGCCCGCGTGGCGACCGTCTCCTCGCGCGAGCGCGAGATCGGCGACGTGATCGCGGACTCGATCGAGAAGGTCGGCAAGGACGGCGTCGTGAACGTCGAGGAGGGCCAGACTCTCGGCCTCGAGCTCGAGTTCACCGAGGGCATGCAGTTCGACAAGGGCTACCTCTCGCCGTACATGATCACCGACGCCGAGCGCATGGAGGCGGTGCTGGACGAGCCGTTCGTCCTCGTCGCCAACCAGAAGATCGGCGCGGTCAAGGATCTCCTGCCTGTGCTCGAGCAGGTCATCCAGGCCGGCCGTCCGCTGCTGATCGTGGCGGAGGACGTCGAGGGCGAGTCGCTCGCGACGATCGTCGTCAACAAGCTGCGCGGCACCTTCCAGGCCGTCGCCGTCAAGGCGCCGGGCTTCGGTGACCGCCGCAAGCGGATGCTCGAGGACATCGCCATCCTCACGGGTGCCGAAGTCATCACCGAGGAGATGGGCCTCAAGCTCGAGAACACGAAGATCTCGCAGCTCGGCAAGGCCCGTCGCGTCGTCGTCGACAAGGACTCGACCACCATCATCGACGGTGCCGGCGAGTCCGACGCGATCAAGGGCCGGATCAAGCAGCTGAAGGCGGAGATCGAGAACACCGATTCCGACTTCGATCGCGAGAAGCTCCAGGAGCGCCTCGCGAAGCTGTCCGGCGGCGTCGCCGTCGTCAAGGTCGGCGCTTCGACCGAGACGGAGATGAAGGAGAAGAAGCACCGCGTCGAGGACGCACTCCAGGCCGCTCGCGCGGCGCTCGAGGAGGGTCAGGTTCCCGGTGGCGGCGTCGCGCTCATCAACGCGGCCGACGCTGTCAAGGAACAGCTCCTCAGCGAGCTCGAGGGCGACGAGCAGACGGGCGCGAAGATCATCATCCGCGCGCTCGAGGAGCCGCTTCGCCAGCTCGCGGCCAACGCGGGCCTCGAGGGCTCGATCGCGGTCGCGAACGTTCGCGGCGCCCAGAAGGGCTGGGGCCTGAACGTCGATACGGGTGAGGTCGAAGACCTGCTCAAGTCAGGCATCGGCGACCCGACGATGGTCACCCGCTCGGCGCTGCAGAACGCGGCGTCGATCGCGAAGAACATCCTCACCACCGAGGCGATCGTCGCCGAGGCGCCCGAGAAGGCCGGCGCCGGCATGGGCGGCGGCATGCCCGACATGGGCGGGATGATGTAACGAGCCTTCGGGCTGTCGCTTGACACGAGGGGCGGCCGCAAGGCCGCCCCTCGTCGTTCAGTGAACGTGGACGCGCCACTCCTGGTTGCCCTTGAAGTCGTCCACCCAGATGTCTCCGAATGCGCTCCGTACGACGAACGGCGTACCGGTGACCGAAAACGTGTCGACCACCGCGTTCGTGGCCGGGTCGATGCGCGAGATCGTGCCGTCGCCGCGGTTCGGGATCCACTCGAGCCCGTCGGGCCCACGGACGCCGTCGGACGGAGCCGTTCCCACCTTGGTCGTCGCCACCACCGCGTTCGTAGCAGGGTCGATTCGTGAGACGGAGCCGTCGACGTCATTCGAGACCCACACGCCGTCCGAGTGGGCGTCGACGCAGAGCTCGCCTCCCTTGCCGACGTCGATCGCCGTGACCGCGTTCGTGGCCGGATCGATCCGGTAGACGTCGTTCGTCCCTTGCGAGCCGATCCAGATGGAGCCCGCACCGGAGCGCACGCAGGTCGGGTTGCCGCCCGTCTTGATCGTCGTGGTCACCTTGAGTGTCTTCGCATCGATACGCGACACGGTTCCGTCGAGCTGATTCGTCGCCCAGGCCGAGCCGAACGCGTAGTCGACGTCCCACGGCTTGTGCCCGACGCGTATCTGTCGCGTGCCGCGCAGCGTGCGCGGGTTGATCCGCGAGATCGTGTCGGAGTTGAAGTTCTCCACCCAGAGGAATCCGCCTCCGGCGACGACGCCGCAGGGGCCGTGCCCGACCTTCACCGTGCGCACGACCTTGTTCGTGCGCGGGTCGATTCGGGTGAGGTTCCCGCTGCCGTAGTTCGTGACGTAGAGATATGAGCCGTACGCGGCGACGCCGCAGGGCTGGAAGCCCGTCCGGATCTTCGCACCGACCGTCGGCGTCGAGGCGGCCGCCGCGGCGGCGAGTGCGATCAGCATGCGCGTCATGTCCGTCTCCCGCTCCTGAGATACTGCGATTTCGCATGAATATGCTACGAAATCGCAGGACCGTCAAGTGATCCGGCCGGGCCTCTTCCTCCAGCCGTTCGTCGTCTCACAGCTCATCGGGGAGGTCATCGCCGACGTGGTCGAGGGCAGCGGCGTCTCAGGTTCCGAGTTCGCCGTCACGAGCTCGATCGCGGTCTGGCCCGAAGTGAGCCCGACAGAACTCGCCCGCATGCTCGGAATGTCGCCGACCACCCTGTCCGCCGTGCTCAATCGGCTGGAGGGGAAGGGGCAGGTGCGGCGGCGTCGCGATCCCGACGACGGGCGCCGGTTCGTACTCGAGCTGACCGCCAAGGGCAAGCGCACACGCGAGCAGAACCTCGAGCGCTTCTCCGAATGGATCGCGCGCGTGCGTGGACACTTCGGCGGCGATCCGGAGGAAGTGCTCGAGCCGATGCGCCGGCTCGAGCAGGCGCTCCGCGCAGCGCTCGAGGAGTGACGCTAGGACTTAGAACTCGTAGCGCTCTTCCTTCCAATAGTCCGCATTGTTGTTGTAGCCGTAGCGCTCCCAGAAGCCCGGTTTGTCGGCGGCCGTGAGCTCGAGGCCGTTCAGCCACTTCGCGCTCTTCCAGAAGTACTTCGTCGGCACGAACAACCGCACCGGCCAGCCGTGGTCGAGCGTGAGTGGCGCGCCGTCCGCCTCGTA
>DATBQM010000024.1:0-2578 GCA_036560805.1 Gaiellaceae bacterium
GAGGACAGTTGGGGTCGCTGTTTCAAGGACGGAGGGTCAGCAGGAGCAGCCTCGTCGCAGGGGCGCTCCTGCTGTGTGCCTTGGGCGCCGCACTGGCGACGCCCCAGCTGCTGGGGACGCGGGTAGGGCGCGCGCTCGAGACGCTCGAGCGCGCCGACCCGCGCTGGCTGTGGCTCGCCGCGATCGGCTTCTTGTTTGCCGTCGTCGGCTCCGCCGGCGCCTGGCGCTCGGCCATCGGCCTCATCGGAGGACGGACGACGCTGACCGACGCGACCGCGCGCTACGGCGCCGGCTCCTTCGTCAACACGTTCGTGCCCGCGCGCGCGGGCGACGCGCTACGACTCGCGCTCTTCTCGCGCCTCGTCCCGGGTGAACACCCGGTTCAGGCGACGAGCGGTGCGTTCGTCGGGCTCGGCGCTGCGCGCGCGGTCGTGCTCGGGACGCTCGTCCTCATCGGCGCGTTCGCCGGCGCGCTCCCGCTCTGGCCGCTGCTCGCAGCGGGCGCGGTGATCGCGGTCGGCGTCGTCCTCGCCCGACGCAAGCGGATTCCGGCCCACGCCGCGCTGCGTCCCGTCGGCTGGGTCGCGCTCTCTGTCGTCGGCCGCGTCGCCGCCGCCACCGCGGTTGGCGCCGCGCTCGGGATCGACCAGCCATTCATCGCAGCGCTCGCCATCATCCCGGCGCTCGACGTCGCCGGCATCGTCCCGCTCACGCCTGGGAACGTCGGGGTCGCGAGCGCCGCGATGGCGCTCGCCTACCGCGCGAACGGCGCATCCTTCAACACCGGGCTCGCGGCCGGCATCACCTTCCAGGCGGTGGAGACGGCCGTCGGGATCACGATCGGGCTCGCCGGGATCCTGTGGCTCGCGCCGCATCCGCGCCCGCTCCGGCGGATCGTGCTCGCCTCCACCGTCCTCGGCGCCGCCGTCGGCGCTGCCGTGCTAGTTCCGCTCCTCTAGGGGTAGTCTCAGGCCATGGTTCGGCGTCACCCGCTCGCAAGCGAGGCGCTCATGTCGGCATGCGCCGCAGCGTCGATCGCCGCCATCCTCGCGTGGCTCGGGCCGCCCGGAAGCGACCTCGCCGCGCACGCGTACCAGCGCACGCTCTTCCTCGAGCACGGCTTCTCGCTGTGGAACAACTTCTGGTACGCAGGCCGGTACAGCTTCGTCACGTACAGCCTCATCTACTACCCGCTTGCCGCCGCGCTCGGGATCCGCCTGCTCGCGGTCGCGACGATCGCGCTCGCCTCCCTCGCGTTCGCCGTCGTCGTGTGGCGCGAGTGGGGACCGACGACGCGCTGGTCGAGCCGCTCGTTCGCCGTCGTGTGGGCGGGAATCGTCCTCTCCGCCGCGTTCCCGTTCGCACTCGGGATCGCGCTCGCGCTACTCGCGCTGTGGGCGCTGCAGGCGCACGCGCGTTGGCGCTTCGCCGCGCTCGCCGCGCTGACGCTCGCCGCGTCGCCGGTCGCGTTCCTGCTGCTCGTCGTCGTGCTCGCCGGTGTCGCGCTCGCACGGCGGACGGCGGTGACTCGCAACTGGTTCCCGGTCGCCGCGATCGCGGTCGCGGGCGGGATCGAGCTGATCCTCTGGCGCCTCTTCCCCGGCGGCGGCGACTACCCGTACTCGTTCGCCGAGCTCGCCGCCGGACTGTCGTTTTGCCTGATGGGCCTCGCGTTCACGTGGCGGATCGAGAGCGCGCGCGTGCTGCGCTATGTGTTCGTCGTCTACTTCGCCGCGATGATCACGTTCTAC
This sequence comes from Gaiellaceae bacterium, assembly GCA_036560805.1. GTDB lineage: Bacteria > Actinomycetota > Thermoleophilia > Gaiellales > Gaiellaceae > Palsa-739. The sequence goes on from DATBQM010000024.1 coordinate 1,752, forward strand.
CTCGTCCCGTCCGCCGTCGGCGAGAACGTCGCGCGCATGCGCTATGCGGCCATCCCGCTCGTGGTGCTCATCTTCTCGCTGCGCCATTGGAAGCCGCTCATGCCGGGGATTGCGGTGCTCACGCTCGCGGTGTCGTGGAACATCAGTCCGCTCGTCTTCAACTTCGCGAACGCGACGGCGGACGCGACGATAAACGCGTCGGCGTGGACGGGCGCGATCACATTCCTGAAGGCGCACGCCGGGCCGAACACGCGCGTCGAGTCGGTCGACACGACTGGCCACTGGGGCGCTACGTACCTCGCCGACGCAAACATCCCTCTCGCGCGCGGCTGGTTCCGGCAGGACGACTTCCCGCAGAACGAGTTGCTGTACTCGAAGCTCGGGGCGCGCGCATATCTGCAGTGGCTGCATGGGCTCGGCGTCGGCTACGTCGTGCTCGCGAAGGCGCCGCTCGACTACAGCGCGAAGGCGGAGGCGGCGCTCGTCAGGAGCGGGCGCGCCGGGTTGCGGCTCGTGTTCGAGGACGCGACGACGTCGATCTACCGCGTGCCGGACTTCACGCCGATCGTCACCGGGCCGAACAAGCCGCGCGTGCTCGCGCTGACGGAGGAGCGCATCGTCGTCGGCGTGCACCGCGGCGGCACCTATCGGATCGCGGTGCGCTACTCGCCGTACTGGCGTGCGTCCGACGGCTGCCTGAGCAAGGGCAAGGACGGGATGCTGCGGCTGACGACGCTGCACGCGCGCGTCTCGCGCATCGGCTTCATCGTCAGCGCGGACAGCGCGTTCGACACGTTCGCCGGCCAGCGGCCGAGCTGCACGCTGCC
>DATBQM010000025.1:0-16430 GCA_036560805.1 Gaiellaceae bacterium
GCGAGCTCGAAGTGGTTCGGGTCGCGGCCGAGAAGCTCCCGGATTCGATCGGCCTCCCAGTCGGTGAGACCAAGGGCGCGATGAAGCGGCTGATCCACGACCTGCGTCAGGCGATTCAGTCTAGCCCCTGATACAGATAGCCCATGAGGCGAGGGACCCTCGCGATGCTCGTCGCGCTCGCGCTGATCTGGGGCGCGTCATTCATGTTCATCAAGGTCGCCGACCGGCAGCTTTCGCCGGCGACGCTGATCTTGGGGCGGCTCGGGCTCGCTGCAGTGACGCTCGCAGCCATCGTCCCCTTCGCGACCGGCACGCGCGTGGCCGTCGCCGCCCTACGTGCAAACGCGGGCTGGCTCATCACGGTCGCGCTCGTGAACACCGCGGCCCCGTTCTGGCTGTTGTCATGGGGCGAGACGCGCATCGACTCGGGGCTCGCGTCGATCCTCCAGGCGGCCGTCCCGATCTTCAACGCGGTCATCGCCTTCGGCTTCTTCCGCGAGGTGCGTGTCACCGGCCCACGGCTCGCCGGCATCCTCATCGGCTTCGTCGGGGTCGCGCTGCTCGTCGGCGCGCAGCCCTCGGGCAAGGTGCTCGGCGCTCTCGCCGTCGTCGGGATGGCGCTCTGCTACGCGATCGGCGGCCTAGTGACCGGCCGGCACCTGTCGGCGGTGCCGCCGGTGGTGATCGCGCTCGCCTCGACGGGCGTCGCCACGTTGGCGGCGCTGCCGGCCGGCATCGTCCAGGCGCCGCACTCGACGCCGGGCTGGAAGGAGATCGCGTCCGTCGTCGCGCTCGGCGTCCCGGGCACGGCGCTCGCCTACCTCCTCTTCTTCGCGCTCATCACACGGGCCGGTGCGGCGTACGCGTCGCTCGTGACGTACCTCATCCCGCCGATCGCGCTCGCCTACGGCGCGATCTTCCTCGGCGAGCGCTTCGGCGCAACGGCGTTCGGCGGCCTTGCGCTCGTCCTCGCCGGCGTCGCACTCGGCACGGGAGCGCTTCGGATAGCGTCGCAGCGTGTCCGTGGAGCTCCGGCGCGCGAACCGCTCTGACGCGGACTTCCTCCTCGAGCTGATCACCGGGGAGGACACCCGCGAGTTCCTCGGGCGTCCGCCGGAGTCGCTGGACGAGGTGCTCGCCGACATCGAGCGCTCCGAGCGCGAGCCGGAGTCGTTCGGCTGGCTCGTCGCGGAGGCGGACGGCGAGCGTTTGGGAAGCGCGTCGTACCGGGTGGCGAACGCGCGGCACGGCATCGTCGAGGGCGGCAGGCTTGCCGTCCACCCGCTCTTCCGCGGCCGCAAGCTCGGCGACGACATTGCGCGCGCGTTCCAGCGGCTCGTGCTCGGCGAGATGGGCTTTCACCGGCTCGAGATCCAGGTCTACGGGTTCAACGAGCGCGCGATCGCGCACGCCGAGCGAGTCGGATACGTGCGCGAGGGCGTCAAGCGGAAGGCCTACCTCAAGGGTGGCGAGTGGCAGGACGCCGTGCTCTATTCGCTGCTTCAGGACGAGCTACCGCGCTGAGCAGGTCGAGCGGGACGAAGGTCTCCAGGTGCTCGCCCCAGCGGACGCGGCAGACAGCCGTGCCCGGTCGGCCGAGTATGGCCAGGACCGTTCCCAATTCACTGGCCGAGTGACCGCTGCGAGTCAAGCGAACTGCATCGCCGACGTGCGGCTCCATCCCACATCCCCCCTTGCGAACGGTGTTATCGCACAAGGTCGGAGAGACCGCAAGCGTAGGTTCCACCGTCTCGGGTAGACCCCCTTCGTGGACGAGCGTGAGCGCCGCCTGGCCGAGAACGAGCGGCTGTTCCGGGAGGTCAACGAGGGGATCGAACAGGCCGCCCTTCGGCAAGGGAAGGACAAGCACGTCTACGACTTCCTGTGCGAGTGCTCGAACCTCGACTGCGGCCTCGCCCTCAATCTGAATCTGGAGACGTACGAGCAGGCGCGGGCCGATCCGACCGTCTTCATCGTCGCGTCGGGTCACGAGCTGCCCGAGATCGAGGACGTCATCGTGCGCGGGCCGAACTACGAGCTCGTGCGCAAGCGCGGCGAGGCGGGAGAGGTTGCGCGCAAGGACGATCCGCGCGGCGGGTAGCCTCCCGCGCATGACCCGTTACCTGCACACGATGGTCCGGATCACCGATCCGGACAAGAGCAAGGCCTTCTACGAGGCGCTCGGGCTCGAGCTGCGGCGCGACATGGACATTGTCCGGAACGGCGAGCTCGAGGCCACGAACTATTTCTTCGGCGTTCCCGGCCAGGACGAGGAGCTCGAGCTGACGTACAACCACGACGGCCGCTCGTACGAGCTCGGCACCGGCTACGGGCACGTGGCGTACGCGGTCGACGATCTGGCGCAAACGCTGGAGCAGCTCGCGGCGCAGGGAATCGAGCCGGAACGTGAGCCGTACCGCGTGCGTGAGGGCGGCTCGCTCCTGTGCTTCGTCCGCGATCCGGACGGTTATCGGATCGAGCTGATCGACCGAAGCGGGACGTAGCTCACGCGACGAGGACGGCGGCGGCGACCAGGCCGCCTGCACTGACGATCGCACTGACGACGGCGAGAGCCTGGGCTCGCGTTACGGGAACATCCAGCCCGAGCCGGTCGGAAGCGCCCGTGAGGCTGAGCGCCGTGCCGGCGCGGAGGTTCGAGGCCAGCGGAACGTTGCTCGACTCGAGGATGACGAGACCCGCGAGCACCGCGAGCCCGAGGCCCGCGTAGAAAAGAGCGTCGGGCAGCGACGTCACGCCCGTGAGGTCAAGGACGGCGCTCAACACCCAGGCCGCTGCCGTGAAGACCGCGAACTGCAGCGCCATGAGCCTCGCCACCATCGGCAGATCTTGACTGTCCCGGCGGCCAATAGGCACACCGCCGTCACATTTGGCGCCATACGGTGCCGTCATGACGACAACGACGAAGTCAGCGACTCCGTGGGGCGCAGCCGAGCTCGTCGAGAAGGTCACCGTGAAACAGGCGGCCGCCGACCGGAAGTTCTCGTCGGTCGTGGAGCTGCTCGAGACACGGAACGGCGAACGGCTCGTGCGCTTCGCGTACACGACCGAGGGTCAAGCGCGACGCGGCCCGGTCACGTTCCGTGCGCGCGACATCACGAGACTGCGCGACCAGCTCGCACGGCACCCGGCGCTCGCGGAGGCGCTCGGAATCTAGGAGGAGAGCACGCCGAGGAGGACCTCGACGACGCGGGGGTCGAACTGCGAGCCGGAGCACACGCTCAGCTCCAACGCGGCTTCCTCGTCGGAGAGTCGCGAGCGGTACGCGCGATCGGTCGTCATCGCGCTCCAGGCGTCACACGCGGAGACGACCCGCGCTGCGATCGGAATCGCCTCACCAACGAGCCCGTCGGGGTACCCGCGGCCGTCCCAGCGCTCGTGCGACGAGCGAACGATGTGCCCGACGTTGCCGAGTAGCCCGCCGACCTGGCCGAGCATCTCCTCGCCGAGCACCGTATGCGTCCTGATGAGCGCCCATTCGTCGCCGTCGAGCTTGCCGGGCTTGTTGATGATCTCGGCCGGGATCTTCACCTTGCCGACATCGTGGAGGAGCGCCGCGAACTCGGCCTGTCGGCGTGTGCGCGGGTCGAGGTTCAGCTTGTCGGAAACCGCAAGCACGAGATCGACGACGTCGCGGCTGTGGCTGCCGGTGTATGCATCGTCGGCCTCGATCATCTCGCCGAGGAGCATCGCGGTGCCGCGATACGCGGCCGACAGCTCGAGCGCGTGGTCGAGGCGCCCCTGGCGTTCCCGGGCGAAGACGTGCAAAAGCACCACGAGCGGAAGGACGGCGAACAGCCCCCACACCTGCCCTCGGGAGGCGAAGGCGACGACCAGCCCGACCGGAGCGAGGGCGCAGTCGACGAGGACCGACGTCCGCATCGAACGCATCTGCTCGAGGAGAGGAATCCGCCAGGAGTGGCGCGACCAGATCGCGTTGGGAACGAAGTCTGCGGTCACCTGCGCGGCGAATGCGCCGAGGTAGACCGGGGCATCGTGCCATCTCGGCTCTCGGGCGTGCGCGAACGAGAGGACGAGCGCAGGGCCGATGGCGTGCGACGCGCCGAAAACGTAGATCGGCCACTGGTTGAGCGGGACGCGCCCACGCGCGAAGGACGGCAGCTCTCCGACTACATACCCCGCCGCCACGATGAGCGGCACGTCGCGGGGCGGAAGCGAGAAGAGCATCGGCGCGAGGACGAGCTGCGTCGCGACGACGAAGCCATTTGCCACCTCGAAGGTGACGCGCGAGACGGCGGCGTAGATGACGATCGCGACAACTGCTGCGACCGGCGAGAAGCTCCGCAGTCCTGGCGCCAGCGTCGCAGTAGCGATCGCTGCGCCGAGAAAGCCGCCGGCAAGGAGGTACGCCGCGATGCGGTTACCCAGCGCGCGGCTCGACTGCGTGCGCGCGTGCTCGACCAGCTCGGTTGTGAGCAGATCGAGAGAGATGTCGCCGGCCGCAACGGCTTCCACACTCAGATTGTCCATGTCACGAGTCCTCGACGAGTACCTCGGTTGAGGGACTCGAGACAAGATCCCTACGAAGGGGGATCGCTCAGTGCTCTCCCTTGAATGAGGGTGCGGTCTGCTCTTTCTGTTCTGCGGCGATGGTGGAGGTGAAGGCCGTGTCCAAGCGGATCTTGCTCGTCTTGAGTGCAGCGGCTACCGCCGCGATCGTGGCAGTGCCGGCCGCCAGCGCGGCAGGCAAGGGTCTCCTTTCGTGCGGAGCGACGACCAAGCCGTTCTCGCAGTTCGGGGACAACGCTTCGTACTTCGGTTTCAGCAACAACGGCTTCGAGAACGGCGCGAGCGGCTGGCAGCTCTCGAATGCCTCCATCGGCGCCGGCAACGAGCCCTGGTTCGTCAACGGCTCAGGTAGCTCGTCGCTCACGATCGCCCCGGGCGGCACGGCATCGAGCCCGCGCGTCTGCACGACGCTGCTGGCCCCCATGTGGCGCATGTTCGCGCACGCGAACGGGGCAAACGGGTCGCTCAAGGCTCAGATCGTCTTCTACGGCCTGCTCGGCAACGTGACCGGGCTACTCAACCTCACGAGCTTCGACCCGTCCAGGTACGCGAGCTGGGAGCCGAGCGGCGACGTGCCGTCACTCCTCTCACTTCCGCTGCTCACGACGTCTGCGCAGCTCCGGCTTACCTCGACGGCAACGAGCGGCATCTGGCAGGTCGACGACGTGTACGTCGATCCCTGGCTGAGCCGCAACGCCGGTTAAGCCGCGGCAAGCGCGCGGTCGCGCGCGGCCTCGACGAGCGAGGCCAAGATCAGAGCACCGTCCGCCGATCCCAGCAAGGGGTCGACGGCGTGTTCCGGGTGCGGCATGAGCCCGAGGACGTTGCCGGCCTCGTTGCAGACGCCGGCGATGTCGTCCACCGAGCCGTTCGGGTTGTCGCGGTAGCGGAACACGACCTGCGCCGGGTCGAGGTCGGGCGGCGGCACGTAGCGGCCGTCGCCGTGCTTGACGGGGATGACGATCGTCCGGCCGGCCTCGCAGCGCGAGGTGAAGGGCAGGTCGGCGCGTTCGACGCGGAGCGGAACGTCGCGGCACACGAATCGCAGCGACTCGTTCCGGAGCAGCGATCCCGGGAGTAGGCCTGCCTCGCACAGGATCTGGAACCCGTTGCAGATGCCGAGCACGAGGCCGCCCGCGGCCGCGAACTCGGACACGGCAGCGGTCGCCGGGGAAAAACGCGCGATCGCGCCGCAGCGGAGGTAGTCGCCGTACGTGAAGCCGCCCGGCAGCACGACCGCGTCGAGCGACGGAAGCTCCCGCTCCTCGTGCCACACGGGGACCGCCTCCGCGTCGAGCGCACCGAGCGCCCACAGCGCGTCGCGGTCGTCCTGTGACCCCGGGTATGTGACGACGCCGATACGCGGCTGGGGGCTAGCCATGCAGTTCGATCTCGTACGACTCGATCAACGGGTTCGCGAGCAATTGTTCGCACATGCGCTCGACCTGCTCGCGGGCCACGGCCTCGTCGTCGGCCGCGACTTCGAGGTCGACGACCTTGCCCACGCGCGCGCCCGACACGGCGAAGCCGAGATGCTCGAGCGCGCGCTCGACCGCCTCGCCCTGCGCGTCGAGGATGCCCGTCTTCGGCCTCACGAGGACTGTCGCCTTCATCCGAGCACGACCGACGGGTTGTCGAGGTACGCGTGGAACGGGATCGTCGTCAGGCGCTCGAATGCCTCGACGTACTTCGCGCGCGTCGACTGCACGACGTCGTCCGGGAGCTCCGGCCCGGGATACGTCTTGCCCCAGCCCGTCGACTCGCAGTAGTCGCGCACGAATTGCTTGTCGAAGCTGTCCTGCGCCCGGCCGGGCTCGTACGCGTCTCCGGGCCAGAAGCGGGACGAGTCGGGCGTCAACGCCTCGTCGCCGAGCACGAGATGGCCGTGCTGGTCGAGCCCGAACTCGAACTTCGTGTCGGCGATGATGATCCCGGCGCCGAGCGCGTGCTCGGCCGCGACTCTGTACAGCTCGATCGCGGCCTCCTCGACCTGGCGCAGGCGCGCCTCGCCGACGAGCTCAGCAGCCTGATCGCGCGTGATGTTCTCGTCGTGGCCCGACGTCGCCTTCGTCGCCGGCGTGAAGATCGGCGACGGCAGCTTGTCCGACTCGCGCAGCCCCTCCGGCAGCGCATGTCCGCTCGTCGAACCGGTCGCCTTGTAGTCCTTCCAGCCGGAGCCGGCGAGGTAGCCGCGCACGACGCACTCGATCGGCAGCATCTCGAGCCGGCGGCACTCCATCGAACGCGCGTCGTCGCGGATGGCGAGCATGTGGTTCGGCACGAGCGCGTGCATCAGCGCGAACCAGAAGCCGGAGAGTCCGGTGAGCACGCGGCCCTTGTCCGGGATGTCGGTCGGGAGGACGACGTCGAACGTCGAGATGCGATCGCTCGCGACGAGCAGCAGCCGATCGTCCTCGAGGGCGTAGAGCTCGCGGACCTTTCCGGATCCCACGTGCACGGCTTCAGGCATGGATTGGCTCCTTCAGGCGGTTGAACACGGTCTCGACGTGCTTGGTGTACGCGTTGAGGTCGAACACGGCCTCGAGGTCGACGCGGCTTGCGATCTCCTCGTCGGCGCGAACGAGGTCGCGAAAGTCGAGCTCCTCGTCCCACGCGCGCATCGCGTTGCGCTGCACGAGCCGGTACGCGTCATCGCGCTCGAGGCCAGACTCGACGAGCGCGAGCAGCACTCGCTGGCTGAAGAAGAGCGAATGGCTCGACTCGAGGTTGCGCCTCATTCGTTCCGTCCTCACGACGAGGCCTTCGACGAGCCAGGTGAAGCGGTCGAGCATGTAATCGAGCGCGAGAAACGCATCGGGGATGACGATGCGCTCGGCGGACGAGTGCGAGATGTCCCGCTCGTGCCACAGCGCAACGTTCTCGAGGCCGACGAGGGCAGTGCTGCGGACGACGCGCGCGAGCCCGCAGATGCGCTCGGCGACGACGGGGTTCCGCTTGTGCGGCATCGCGGACGAGCCCTTCTGGCCCTTGCCGAACGGCTCCTGCACCTCCGCCACCTCGGTTCGCGCCAGGTGGCGGATCTCGAGCGCGAACGTGTCGAGCGACGACGCAACGACGGCGAGCGCGCACAGGAGCTCGGCGTGCCGGTCCCGCTGGATGATCTGCGTCGAAGTCGGGGCCGGCTCGAGACCGAGCCGTTCGCAGGCGAGCCGCTCGAGCTCCGGATCCGTGGCCGCGTACGTGCCGACGGCGCCGCTGAGCTTGCCGACGCGCATGCCCTCGAGCGTGCGGCCGATGCGGTCGCGGCCGCGGTCGAGCTCGAATGCCCAGCCGAGGAGCTTCAGGCCGAACGTCGTCGGTTCCGCGTGCACGCCGTGCGTGCGCCCCATCTGGAGCGTCAGCTTGTGCTCCTCTGCGCGCGCGACGACGGCGGCGAACGCCCGGTCGATTCCCTCCAGCAGGAGGCGGCCGGCCTCGCGGATCTGGAGCGCGAGTGCGGTGTCGACGACGTCGGAGGAGGTCAGGCCGTAGTGAAACCAGCGGCCTTCGGGGCCGAGGGTCTCGGAGACTGCGTCGACGAACGCCGCTACATCATGGTGGAGGGTCCGCTCGAGCTCCAGGACTCGTTCGGGCGACGGCGCCTCAGTCCGGGAAATCATCTCAGCCGCCTCTGCCGGCACCACCCCCAGGTCGGCCCAGGCGAGGGTCGCAGCCTTCTCGACCTCGAGCCAGGTCGCCAGCTTTCCCTGCTCCGACCAGATAGCGGCCATGGCCGGGCGCGAGTAGCGGGCGATCACTGATCGCAGTCTAGAGCCCGGGTCGGGCGCGCCCCATCTCCCTCGGTCGAGGGAGGGCGGCTGTCCGAAGCTCTCGGTAGGTTGACCAGCATATGTCGATTGAAAAGTGTAAGAACCTTCTTTACAAGAGCCTTCCGGCCGTTCTCGGAATCTGCATCGGCGGCCTCCTGGGCGTGATCGGCACCGTCCTCGTGATCGGGCCGGCGAAGAAGCCCCAGGCAGCGCTCGGGGCCGTCCGGCCGGCGGCGTTCCTCCCGGCCATCGGCTCGCTGCCGTCGGCTGCCGAGCACGTCCGGCAGCACGAGCAGGCGCACGTGCGCGCGGTCCGGCGGAAGCACGACCCAAAGCCGAAGGCGCCCCCGCGCGCGACCATCTCGCTGTACGAGCGCTCGACCGTCCGAAGCGTCTTCCGCGCACAGGGCTGCGGAGCCGCCCAGCGTGGCGCGACGGGCGTCGTCATCCTCGACTTCGGCAAGCCGGCGTACAACGGCCACACGTACGGGACGATTCTCTTCTCCGGCGTGTTCGCGGGAAACAAGGACATCACCCATGCCATGGGTGCGTATGCAACCGGTTACGTCCGCTGCCTGCCGAAGGGATCGCGCGACCGCATCGCGCTCGCACGAGGCACGAGCAACTACCACCCGAGCGTGCCGAGCGTCTACAAGGCCGGCAGCAAGTGGGCGCGCGAGACCAGGCAACTCCAGCGCGCGCTGGCTGCCGCGAAGTTCGAGTCGCACGTGAGCGCGGCGGCGGCCGACGACGTCGAGCCGGCGTGGGATCCGAGCTTCTGGCGGACGCGCGACTTCTACCGCGGCTATGCGGACTCGCGCGTCGGGCTTGCGCTCTACAACTACGGCTCGCTCGACGGCGGCATCATCAGCGGCTACTGGAACGTCCATCAGGCGTTCTTCGTCACCGGCGGCATGCGCTACGCACATGCGATCCCGGAGATCTACAACCAGACGATGGCGCGTGAGTGGGCGGCCCTCGCACAGGTCGCGCAGCATCGCTATCACCGGCCCGTGAAATTCGCCGGCGTCATGACTGAGCGCACTGCCGGAAACCACGGCGTCAAGCCGCGTGACGCGCACCGCATGCTCGTGCGCCAGCTCGCCGTGCAAGGGCATGGCCAGCTCGCGAGCGTGCCGGCCGCCTACACGAACATCACGTCGTACTAACGGTTGAGGATCCGGAGCGCGAGCGCGGCTGCGTTGCGCGCGTTGTCGACGCCCACCGCTGCGACGGGAACCCCGGGTGGCATCTGGGCGATCGCGAGCAATGCGTCCAGCCCGTCGAGCACGCTGAGGCTCGAACGGAACGGCACGCCGATCACGGGAAGGTCGGTCTGCGACGCGACGACGCCGGGGAGTGCCGCCGAGAGGCCTGCGCCGCAGATGAGGACGCGCAAGCCGCGGTCCCGAGCGGTGCGCGCGTACTCGGCGACCGCGTCCGGCGTGCGATGCGCCGAGCGCACCTCGAACTCGTAGCCGACGCCGGCCTCGTCTAGCACGTCGAGTGCGGGCTGCATGCGTTCGCGGTCGGACTCCGAGCCGACGAGGATCCCGATTTCAGCCACCGATGTCCCTCCGGAATCGCATGCCGGCGAAATCTATGTGCGCAACGCTCTCGTAGGCGGCCGAACGCGCGTCGGCGATCGATGGGCCGGTCCCCACGACGTTGAGGATGCGCCCGCCATTCGTGACGAGGCGTCCGTCCTGGAGGGCCGTGCCGGCGTGGAAGACGAGCGCTTCCGTCGCTTCGACGTCGATGGGCGTGCCCGAGTCGCTGCGTTCGGGATAGTCGCCGGAGGCGATGACGACGGTGACGGCGGCGAGGCCGTTAGTCGGGAGCGCGACGCCGGCGAGCTCTCCGGCCGCGGTCGCGGCGAGCGCCTCGAGGAGGCCGTCGCCGAGCCGCGGCAGGATCGACTGCGTCTCCGGGTCGCCAAAGCGGCAGTTGAACTCGATCACGTGCGGCCCGCGCTCGGTGAGCATCAGCCCGCCGTACAGGAGCCCGGAAAAAGGCGTCCCTCGGCGCGCGAGCTCTCGCAGCACCGGTCGGTGGATCGTCTCGACGATCTCGTCGGCGTCGGGCGCGCCGGCGACCGGGCTGAACGAGCCCATTCCGCCGGTGTTCGGCCCGATGTCGCCGTCTCCGATGCGCTTGTAGTCGCGCGCGCCGGGAAGCGCGATCGCCATCTCGCCCGAGGCGATGGCGAAGACCGACAGCTCCGGCCCCTCGAGCAGTTCCTCGACGTGGAACGGCTGGCCGAGCGCCTGCGCCGCGCGCAGCCCGACGTCGAGCGACGCCTGGTCGCGGCAGACCCAGACGCCCTTGCCCGCGGCGAGCCCGTCCGCCTTGACGACGCACGGAGGTCGTGCGACCGCGAGCGTCCGCGCAGTCGCGACGCCGGCGGCCTCGATCACCTCCTTCGCGAACGCCTTCGACCCCTCGATCCGCGCTGCTGCCGCGCTCGGCCCGAAGACGGGGATTCCGCGCCTACGCAGCGCGTCGGCGAGGCCGATGACGAGCGGTGCCTCCGGGCCGACGACGACGAGATCGACGTCGAGCTCGGCGGCGAGCGGCACGATCGACGCAGGATCCTCGGCGCGGGCCGGGTGGCACTGTGCGAGCGCCGCAATCCCCGGGTTGCCCGGCGCAGCGTGGAGCTCGATGCCGGGGCTGCGCGAGATCGCCCAGACGAGCGCGTGCTCGCGACCGCCCGACCCGACCACGAGCACCTTCACGGCGGCGATCGTATCCTGGGCCGATGGACGCTCCTCCGTACTCGGCGGCAGAGGTCGGCGTCCTCCGGCTCCCGGACGGCGCGCACGAGCGCGACCGCGTCGCGGTGGAAGAGCCGCTCGAGATTCGCATCGGCGGCGAGCCGGTCGCCGTGACGATGCGCACACCAGGCCACGACGAGGAGCTCGCACTCGGCTTCTGTCTCTCCGAAGGGCTCAGCCCGGAGAGCGCGCGACTTCCGGACGATCTCGCCGCCAACACGGTCGACGTCGCGGCCGGCGGCTTCGATCCGGAGCGGCTGCGGCGCAGCTTCTATACGTCGTCGTCGTGCGGCGTCTGCGGGAAGGGAGCCCTGGAGGCGGTGGCGGTCGAGGCGGCGCGGGTCGAATCGCAGCTGCGCGTCTCGCTCTCCGTGGTGACGGCGTTGCCGGACCGGCTGCGCGAGGAACAGGCCGCATTCGCCGTGACCGGCGGGTTGCACGCAACCGGGCTGTTCGATGCGGAGGGCCGGCTGCTGTGTGTGCGCGAGGACGTCGGCCGCCACAACGCGCTCGACAAGGTCGTCGGGTGGGCGTTCCTCCAGGGGCTGCTCCCGCTCGCGCAGCACGTCGTCTGCGTCAGCGGCCGGTTGTCGTTCGAGCTCGTGCAGAAGGCGGCGGTCGCAGGCTGTCCAGTGCTCGTCGCCGTCGGCGCGCCGTCGAGCCTCGCCGTCGAGCTCGCCGCCGACCGCGGCGTCACGCTCTGCGGGTTCGTGCGCGGCGGCTCGGCCAATGTGTACACGGAGCAGTGGCGGATCGTCTGACGGGCGTGCTGCTCGTCGGCGGCGCGAGCACGCGCTTCGGCTCCCCGAAGGCGCTGGCGCGCATCGGTGACGAGACGCTCGCGGAGCGCGCCTGGCGGACGCTCGGCGAGGCATGCGACGAGCGCATCGCCGTCGGGAAAGGCGACGAAGACCTGCCGTTCCCGGTGCTCGCCGACGGCGAGGAGCAGCACGCCTCGATCCACGGTCTCGTCGCCGGGCTGCGCGCCGCACGCACCGATGTCTGCGTCGTCCTGCCGGTCGACATGCCGCGCATGACGGCACATGCGTTGCGTGCGCTCGCGGACGCGTGCCGCGACGCGGCGATCCCGCAGACCGGCCCGCTGCCCGGCGCCTATCGCAAGTCGGCGCTGCCCGCGTTGACGAGCGGCGAGCTCTCCATCAGCCGTGCGATCGCCGGTCTCGATGTCGCCGTCGTCGAGCTCGACGAGTCGCTGCTCGGAAACGTGAATACTCCGCAGGATCTGGACCTCTGACCGGGCATACGACAAGTTCATGGGCCGCTTTTCGACGTGCCTGGCGCCGCTGTTCGCAGACTTCGCAGGCGTGGAGCCGCACATGCGCGCACTCGACGTCGGCGCGGGCACGGGGGCGCTGACCGCGGAGCTCGTTCGCCGCGACGTCGATGCGGCCGCGGCCGAGCCGTCACCGGCGTTCGTTGACGCGCTCCGCACGCGCTTCCCCGGTGTGGACGTTCGTGCGGCGGGCGCGGAGGAGCTGCCGTGGCCGGACGACTCGTTCGACGTCGCGCTCGCACAGCTCGTCGTCGCGTTCATGCGCGACGCGCGGGCGGGCGTACGCGAGATGCGGCGCGTGGGAGGCACGGTCGCCGTCTGCATGTGGGACCGCGAGCGCATGGACATGCTTTCCGCGATCAACCGGACCCGCGACTCGCTCGGTGTTCAGCGCGAGGACTCGCCGTACCGCGCGCGCGGCGAGATCGAGGAGCTGCTCGGCGAGGGAGCAGAGTCGGATCTGCTCGAGGTCGACGCCGGTTACGCCGACTTCGAGGACTTCTGGGATGCGCTCCTCGGCGGCGTCGGCCCCGCCGGCGCGTGGGCCGCAGCGCTCGGCGACGAGCAGCGCACCGTCGCGCGGGCCGAGCTCTTCCGCCAGCTGGGCGAACCTGACGGGCCTTTCACGATGACCGGCCGCGCGTGGGCCGTTCGAGTTACCGCGTGAGCACGCTCTCGCGCTCGGCGCCCGTCCCGACGAGCGTGACGGCGACGTCGAGCTCGCGCTCGACGAAGTCGACGTAGGCGCCCGCCGCCTCGGGAAGATCCTCGACCGAACCGCACTGATCGAGAGCCGCACCCCAGCCGGAGAGGATCTCGTACACCGGCCGCGCCGCATGGAAGTCGCTCTGATGCGCAGGGAAATGCTGCGTCTCCGTCCCGTCGGGCAGCCGGTAGCGCACGCATACGGGAATCTCGGCGAAGTGCGAGAGGACGTCGAGCTTCGTGAGCGCGAGCCGGTCGAGCCCGTTGACGCGGACCGCATAGCGCAGTGCGACGAGGTCGAGCCAGCCGCAGCGGCGATCTCGGCCCGTGACGGTTCCGAACTCGCCGCCGAGGTCGCGAATGCGCGTCTGCTCCGGCTCGTCGATCTCGGATGGGAACGGCCCCTCGCCGACGCGCGTGACGTACGCCTTCGCGACGCCGATCACCGTGTCGATGCGTGTCGGGCCGATGCCGGTGCCGATCGCCGCGCCCGCGGCTGTCGGGTTCGACGACGTGACGAACGGATACGTGCCGTGGTCGAGGTCGAGCAGCGTCGCCTGCGCACCTTCGAAGAGCACGTCCTTTCCCGAGCGCAGCGCGTCGTCGACGATCAGCGACGTGTCGGCGACATGCGGGCGCAGGCGGGCGGCGTACACCTCGTAGCGGCTTGCGACCTCCTCGAGGTCAAACGGCTCCACGTCGTAGATGCGCTCGAGCCACAGGTTCTTCTCTGCGAGCGCGACCTCGATCTTCTGACGGAGGATCTTCGGGTCGAGCACGTCCTGCACGCGGATGCCGATACGCGACGCCTTGTCGGCGTACGCCGGCCCGACGCCGCGCTTCGTCGTGCCGATCTGGAGCTTGCCGAGGCGCCGCTCGCTCGCCTGGTCGATGGCTACGTGCCACGGCATGATCAGGTGCGCGTTGCCCGACACGTTCACCTCGCCGGTCGGATAGCCGAGCGACTCGAAGCGGTCGAGCTCGTCGATCAACACTTCCGGATCGATCACGCAGCCGTTGCCGATGACGCACGGCTTGCGGTTGATGATCCCCGTCGGGATCTGGCGGATCTTGAACGTGTCGTCGCCGACGACGATCGTGTGCCCCGTGTTCGGACCGCCCTGATAGCGGCAGACGAGATCCGACTGCTGGGCGAGCAGGTCGACGATCTTCCCCTTGCCTTCGTCGCCCCACTGCGCTCCGACGACGACGGTCGCGGGCACGACCGGAAGTCTGCCCTACGTCGAGGACGAACCGGCAATGAGCGTGTAGAAGCCCCAGACGGCCAGGCCGGAGGCGATGAGGGCGGCGGCGAAGGCCGGCACGCTCCGGCGGAAGCGCGGAAAGACGAGGAACACGACCAGCTGCGCGACGAAGAGTGCGCCGAGCGACGGCTTCAGCAGGTCGTCGTAGAACCGGTTGGGCGAGGCCAGCGAGATCGCATCCAGGCCGAGGAAGGGGACGGCGATCCACGCGTACGACGTCTTCAACGGAACGCGGTGCAGCCAGCGGAGCAGCCGCGCGAGGGCGAGGTACTCGGCGACGACGAGCGCGAGCGTCCCGCCGGCGGTGAGGACCCCGACGACGACGGCGAGGCTGCGCCCGGAGTACGCCTGCGCGATCGCCGCGCCGGGCACCGCCGTGTCGCGGAGCGAGTCGGGGACGCCGCCGAGCGGTATCGCCGCGACGAGGAAGGCGGCGCCGACGGCGGCCACCGACACGGCGAGCACGCGGCGCATCGTCCGGCTTCCTCCCGCGGCCTCGCCGCCGAAGTACAGCGGCAGGCTCGCGCAGATGAAGAGAAGCGCGGCGCCGCCGGTCGCCCGGCCGGTCGAGTCGACATTCGGATGCGAGGCGAAGTGCGCGCCCGCGTGCGAGAGCTCGAAGCCGGCGAGGACGAGCAGCACGACGACCTGCGCGGCGCCCAGGAGGCCGAGCGTGGCGAGCACCGTCCTGATGGGAAGGAAGACGAACGCGACGATCGCGGCCGGGATGACGAGCTCGAGCGCGGCGCGATACGCGTGCACGCCGGGGAACACGGGCGGCAGCAGGTCGTAGACGACGAACGTGATCGTGTACGGGAGGTAGAGGAAGTACGCGAACGCCCAGATCCATGCGTGCACGACCGCGGCCGGCCGGCCGGCGGCCGCCTCGACGAACGCGCTCAGCCCACCCGCGGAGGCGATGCGGTTGGAGAACGCCAGCCAGATCGCGAGCGGGACGGCGAAGACGACGAGCGCGAGCGCGACGACGAGGCCGGCCGAGCGATCTCCGCTACCTGCAACTCCCGGCAGGAACGTCAGGAGTGCGAGCGGCCCGCCGATCGACGCGATCGCGAGCCCGAGCAGGAGGTGAGCCGGGAGGCTGGCGCCTCCCGGCTCGTTGGGGCGCGCCCCCGCGATGGGTCAGCCCCAGCTGCTTCCGGCGCGGACGCCGGAAACATCGAAGCGTTCGCGCATGCCTTCCATACGCGGGCCGGGGCGAACCGGTTTCAGGCGGCGGCGGTCTCGGCCGCGGCCTGAGGGTCGGCCCGAACGATGCTGACCGGGTGACCCCGGCGGCAGAGGAAGACGGCTTCGTCGAGGTCGAGCTCGAGCCGTCCGGCGAAGGTGGAGGCAGAGAGGCCGACGGCGGTGTCGATCCCGAGGCAGACCTCGCAGACGGCGGTGAAGGCGGTCGCGGCGCGCGAGATCGTCAGCACCTGCGAGGGCTCGTTCATGCCGCGGCGAGGTCCGAGAACTTCGCGTACCGCTTGAGGAACGAGAGCTTGACCGAGTCGGTCGGGCCGTTGCGGTGCTTCGCGAGGATCACTTCTGCCAGGCCCTGCTGGTCGGAGTCCTCGTTGTAGTACTCGTCGCGGTAGACGAAGGCGACGAGGTCGGCATCCTGCTCGATCGATCCGCTCTCGCGCAGGTCGGAGAGGATCGGCCGCTTGTCGGTGCGCTGCTCGACCGCGCGGGACAGCTGCGAGAGAGCAAGGATCGGGACGTCGAGATCGCGCGCCAAGATCTTCAGGCTTCGCGACATCTCGGAGACCTCCTGCACGCGACCGTCGCTGTCGCGCCGATGCGACGGCGTGAGCAGCTGGAGGTAGTCGACGATGATCAGGCCGAGGTTCGGGTGCCGGGCCTTCAGGCGCCGCGCCTTCGAGCGCACCTCCATCATGTTCAGGAGGCCGGTATCGTCGACGTAGATCGGCGCCTTCGCGAGCTTGTCGCACGCTGCGGTCAGCCGCGGCCAGTCGTCCTGCTGGAGCTTGCCGTTGCGCAGGCGCTGCGACTCGACCTTCGCCTCGCTGCACATGAGGCGCTGCGTCACCTCGGACTTCGACATCTC
>DATBQM010000026.1:0-6074 GCA_036560805.1 Gaiellaceae bacterium
AGGCTGCCGAACATGTTCGCGGCAGCGAGACCGATCGCACCGTCTTCGGTGAGTCGGTACGTCTCGAACGAGAGCGTCGAGAACGTCGTGTACGCACCGAGGAATCCGATTGTCACGGCGCCGCGGATCCACGGCGCAACGGTGAACTGCTCCGTCATCACCGTGAAGACGAAGCCGAGGACGAACGCGCCGGTGACGTTGACCGCGAACGTGCCCCACGGAAAGGCGCCCGGTGCGCGACGGCTGATGAGTCCCTCGAGCCCGTAGCGGGCGAGGGCTCCGACGGCTCCGGCGACGGCGATGGCTACGGCTGTGCGCATGCGAGCTCCTTGTCGTCCGTAGGAGCCATCAGCCGGTCGGCGGTTGAGAGGCGAGCTCCATCGCCCGGCCGCAGGGTACTACGCCGCGCGCGGAGTGAGAGCGACGAGCAGGCCGCCGTCGTCGTCGTACGCCGGGAAGAAGTCTCCCGTGACCGGCTTCGTGTGTCCCGAGCGGGCGCGCAGCTGCAGCGGCTCGTTCAGCCGCCGCACTCCCCACTCGAGCGCGAGCTTCGCGGGGTTGCGCTCCTCCTCGAAGCCCGCGAGACCAAGGCTCTCGACGAGGTCGGCGCCGATCAGGTCGCTGTCGCCCCAGCCGGTCAGCTCGTACACGCCACGTCCGACGGCGAGGATGCGGGACTCCTTGTCGCACACGACGAACCCCGTTGCCGGCGCCGGGTAATAGTCGTCGAGCAGCTCGAACAGGAAGCCGAATCCGCAGTGGTGGCACGCGACGGGCTCGTCGTACAGCCCCTCCATGCGGTCGGTGTCGATCGAGCGTTCCTTGCAATTCGGGCAGATGAAGTACGGCACGAAATCAGGTTAGCCACGAGGGTGCGCGTCGACGCGCCGGACCCATCCGTGCAGCGGCGAGTCCCCGCGCAGCGGCTGGTAGTCGACGAGGACATGGTGGAAGACCTCGTCGTCGTCCGGCTTGGTGCCGAGCACTGCGTACTTGAGGAACGGGAACGCCACGACGTCGGCGAGCCCGAACTCGGCGAAGAGGTAGTCACGCCCGGCGAGCATCTCCTCGAGGAGCGCCACGTGTGCGCGCATGTCGGCCGCGAGCGCGTCGGTGGGGCCGTCATCCGCGATCGCGTTCGGTGCGCGCTTCCACACCTGGTTGAACCAGTCGACGAACACGCGCACCTCGGCTCGCCGCGCCGGGTGGTGCGGGAGCAGCGACGGTTCCGGGTAGCGCGCCTCGAGCCATTCGAGGATGACCGGGGAGTCGACGACCACCTCGTCGGCGGCGACGAGGACGGGAACGAGCCGCTGCCCGCTCGCCTCCTCGACCGCCGACCGGTCGTCGGGGTCGACGTCGATCCACTCGATCGCGACGCCCTTGTGGCCGGCCGCGAGCGCGACCCGCTCGACGTTCGTCGAGAACGGGATCCTGTAGACGCGGATCAGATCCACTTCTTGCGGCGGAAGAACCACAGCTGGATGAACGTTGTGACGAGGATCACTCCCCACACGTAGCCGTAGCCGTAATGCCAGTGCAGTTCGGGGATGTCGTGGAAGTTCTGGCCGTACAGGCCGACGATGAAGGTCGGGAGGAGCAGGAGCGACGCGATCACGGTCAGGACCTTCATCACCTCGTTCTGGTCTTGCGCGATCTTCGCCTGGTGGTAGTCGCGGACGCTCGCGAGCAGGTCCCGGGAGAGCTCGAGCCCATCGAACGCGCGCAGGAGCTTGTCGTACGCCGCATTGAAGGCGACCTCGACGTCCTTCGGGAAGACCTCGTCCCCGTTCTCGACGTCGACGCTGCCGTCGATGACGTGCCGGACCGCGTCACGCATCGGCGCGAGCGTGCGCCGGATGTGCAGCAGGTCGTGGCGGAGCGCGGAGATGCGCGTTCGCGTGATCTCCGCCTCCTGGAACTCGACGTTGTCCTCGAGGTCGTCGATCTCCTCGTCGAGCGCGTCGACGAGGTCGAGATAGCGCTCCGAGATCTCGTCGACGAGGCGGGCGGCCATCATGCCGGCCGAGTCGTCCGGCCTGATCGTCTTCTTCACGATCGCGACGTCGCACGCGGGCCGGTTGCCCTGCGGCGTCTTGCGCACCGTCAGCAGCGTGTCGTGCGTGATGACGAGGTCGATCTCCTGGTAGAAGACGTCGTCCTCGTCCGGGATCGCGACGGCGACGAGGATGACGCCGAAGACATAGTCGCCGTGGCTCTGGAGCGTCGGCCGCGGCTCGTCGTCGTGCTCGGGCGCCGCGAGCATGAGCTCGATCGCAGACTCCTCGAGCTCCTTCGGCGCCTTCGCGCGCAGTTCTTCGGCGGTCGGGTCGAGCAGATCGGTCCAGACTGCGGCCACGAGGCCGCGTTTCGACATGGAGCGGTCTAGACCTCTGCCGTGAGAGCCGTCCCAGGATGTCCCTCCAGCGCCGCGAGAAACCGCTCCGCGTCGAGCGCCGCCATACAGCCGGAGCCCGCTGCGGTTACAGCCTGGCGATAGACGTGATCCTGGACGTCGCCGGCGGCGAACACGCCGGCGACGTTCGTTTCGGTCGACCCCGGCCTGGTGACGAGGTAGCCCGCCTCGTCGTGGTCGAGCTGGTCGAGGAAGAGCTTCGTGGTCGGGTCGTGGCCGATGGCGACGAAGACGCCGTCGGTCTTGAACTTGCTCGTCTCACCGGTGATCGTGTCGCGCAGCGTGACGCCCTCGACCTTGCCGTCGCCGTAGATGTCCTCGACGACTGCGTTCGTGACGAACGCGACCTTCGGGTTCGCGCGGGCGCGGTCGAGCATGATCTGCGAGGCGCGGAACTCGTCGCGACGGTGGACGACCGTGACCTTCGTCGCGTAGCGCGTCAGGAAGCTCGCCTCCTCCATCGCCGAGTCGCCGCCGCCGACCACCACGAGCTCCTTCTCCTTGAAGAAGGCGCCGTCGCAGGTTGCGCACGCGGAGAGGCCGCGTCCCTGGAAGTGCCGTTCGCAAGGGAGGCCGAGCCAGCGCGCGGTTGCGCCGGTGGCGACGATCACGGAATGGGCCGTGTACTCGTCGTTCTCGACCCAGATGCGCAGCGGCTGCTCGGAGAAGTCGACGCGGGTGACGTCGTCGGTCACGAATTCGGCGCCGAAGCGCTCGGCCTGGCGCCGGAACTCGGCCATCATCTCGGGCCCCATGATCCCGTCCGGGTATCCGGGGTAGTTCTCGACGTCGGTCGTGACCATCAGCTGGCCGCCCCAGTTGAAGCCCTCGATGACGAGCGGCGTCAGGTTGGCCCGGGCCGCGTAGAGGGCCGCCGTGTAGCCGGCCGGACCGCCTCCGATGATGATCAGCTCACGTGTGTCGTTCATGTCCGTCCTTCGTCTAAAAGGGTGTTGCTCCCTATTAAACGAATTCGGCCGGTTGGACGTTCCCGGCCTCGGGGGCTTGTGCGATCCGCCTCGATCTAGGCGGCGTCGAGAGCCCGGATGGGGGCGGACGGGAGCTCGGCCTGTTCGTCCGCCGCCTGGTCGAGTTTCGTCTCGAACCGGTCGAGCCGCTTCTCGGCCGAGGCGTACTTTCCCTGGGCGTTCGAGAGATGCTTTCCGACGAGGTCGAAGTCCTCGCGGAACGCCGAGAACTCCTTCTGGAGCGCGGCGCAGTACTTCATGACCTCCTCCGCACGCTGCTCGATCTGCATGCCCTTGAGGCCGAGGACGATCATCTGCAGGTAGGCGGTGAACGTGCCCGCCGACACCGGGAAGACGCGTTTTCCGTGAGCGTAGGCGAGCAGCGCCCCCGTCTTGCCGGAGACGAGCTCGTAGTGGATCGTTTCGGAGGGCAGATACATGAACGCCAGGTCGAACGTGCCGTGATGGGGCCGGATGTATTTCGACGCGATTGCATCGATATGGCCCTTCACATCGCGCGCAAAGGCCTTCTCGTGCAGCTGCTTGTCGGCGTCGTCGCTCGCGTCGACCATGCGCTCGAAGTTGTCGAGCGGGAACTTCGCGTCGATCGGCAGCAAGAGGCCGCCGGCGCGGACGACGGCGTCGACCCGCTCACCCGAGGGGAACGTGTACTGGATCTCGTACGCGTCCGGCGGGAGCCGATCGCGCAGGAGGTTCTCGAGGAGCAGCTCGCCGAAGCCGCCGCGCGCCTTGGGGGGGCGTAGTGCCTGCTCGAGCCGGCCGAGGTCCTTCGCGCGCTCGTTCAGCTCGGTGGTCACCCGCGTCATCTCGCCCAGCCGTTCGTGGATCTGCGTCGTCGCCTGACCGGCTCCTGCGAGGCGCCGGTCGACGGTCTCGGTCATGTCGGCGAGCCTACGGTCGACGTCGGCATTCCGCTCGTTCAGCTGGCGGGCGTTCTCGTCCCGCCCTGCCGCAAGCTGAGCGGCGATCAGCCGCGGGATAGCGACGGCCGCGCCCACGAGGACGAGGACGACGAGGATGAGGAGCCCGACGACCATGAGCCGAAGAACGGTAGAGAGGCCGTCGGACGGACCAAAGAAAATGCCGGCCCCGACCAACCCGAAGGTTCATCGGAACCGGCTCGCAGAGACTATGGCGAGGCCCCGGTTCCGTCAAGGGGGGAAAAGCCGCTATTTGCGAACTACGCCAGGGCGTTGTTCAGGTACTTCACGAGCGTCGCCTCGTCGCCTCCGCTGGACAACGGCACCTGAACCGGCTTGCCGGGGCCCTTCGTGAGGAAGATCGTTGGCGTCCCGCTCACCTTCTGCGCCGTGGCATTCGCGGCGACCTGGGAGGCCTCCGACTTGACGGTGGCGGAGTGCCGCTCCGCGAAGAGCGGGTCGATCCTCAGGCCGGGGACGCTGACGGCGATGCTGTAGAGCATCTGGTCGGTCAGCCAGCCGGTGTTCTCCGTCTGCTGGTTGTCGTAGAGCAGTGCGGCGAAGTTGAAGACCTTGTTCTGTTTCGCAGCTGCCAACGCGACGTCCTGCCCGCGGAAGGAGTCCGGCCCGATGAACGCCCACGGCTTCATCACGACCTTGACCTTCTTCGTCCGGATGTAGCGCTGGAGGATGTCCGGGAAGACCTGGGTCTCGAACTGCTGGCAGATGGGGCACTGGAGGTCGATGTACTCGGTCATCGTCACCGGCGCGGACGGCCAGCCGAGCGTCGTCCCGGTCTGCGGGATGCCCTTGAACTCGGCTGCGACGTCGCTTGCTCCGGGAAGCCCGTTCGCGAGGCTGCCGACTGCCGCGTGGTTCTTCGGGAGCCCGCCGCCGCTGCTGCCTCCGCCGAGGACGACGGCGAGGACGATGACGACCGCGATGACGGCGACGATCCCGCCGCCGATCGCGAGCGCGCGCGGGGAAGCCTGGCGTGCGCGGCCGCCGGTCGACCGGACGGGCGGCGGCGCCTTGACCGCGGCAGTGCGCCGCTGCTCTCTGCTCTTTTTCCCGCTAGGCACCGGCGGGAAGGGTAGCTGGCTCTTCGTTGCCCCCTGCCGCGGCAAGGCTTAAGAATCCGATGAGGAGCAGGAAGCCGGTGAGCGCGAGCGTCGGGATCGTGAGGTACCCGAACTCGTTGATCCATTTCACCGCGCAGCCGGCTCCGACCTGGCAGGCCGCGGGGGTCGCGACCCAGTGATTCTCGACGAGGATGTGGTAGATCGAGATGCCCGCGCCGATGATCGGGAACGGAAGGAAATAGCGCACGACGCGGTTGTCGCCATGCCACGCGGCGAAGAGCAGGAGGAGCGACAGCGGGTACATGCAGATGCGCTGGAACCAGCACAGGTCGCATGGGACGAAGCCGGCGATCTCGGAGAAGAAGAGGCTGCCGCCGGTGGCGAGCGCGGCGACGACGAACGCGGCCCAGAGCTCGTAGCCCCAGAGCGCGGCCCGGACGGCACGGAGCGGTGCGCCGAGCCCGACGAGGGCGAGGAGGCCGATCAGCGCGAGCGCGGCGGCGATCGCCTCTCCGGCGACAGCGAGAACCGCGAAGGCGACGATGACGTCGTGGGTCATGGGCAGACCTTGCCACAGCGCTAACCTCCGGGCGCCGGGGTGGCGGAACTGGTCAGACGCGCCCGACTTAAAATCGGGTGACTTCGGTCATGCGGGTTCGAGTCCCGC
>DATBQM010000027.1:0-40511 GCA_036560805.1 Gaiellaceae bacterium
GGCCAGGTCACCGGCATCGGCACGATCTCCGGCGGGGGCCTGAGTTGCACGAGCTCGGGCGGGGCAGGCTGCAACGTGCCGCAGGCCGCCGGCGCCGGCATCACGCTCACCGCCATACCGAGCTTCGGCGCGACCTTCAGCGGCTGGAGCGGCGCCTGCAGCGGAACGAGCACGACGTGCGCGGTCTCGATGACGAACGCGAAAAGCGTCACGGCGACGTTCGCGACCTCTGGGGGCGGCGGCACGACGTCCAGCCTTGCGCTGACGGTGACACCGGCCGGCAGCGTCGCCTTCACCGGCGGAACGTGCGCGAGCACCGGCACGAAGAGCAAGACGTGCACGGCCGAGTTCGGCACCGGGCAGAAGGTCACCCTCAAGGCGAAGCCGGCGGCCGGCTTCGCGTTCACGCACTGGACGGGCGCCTGCGCCGGGCAGAAGGCGTCGTGCGCCGTCACGCTGACCTCGTCGATCGTCGCGGGCGCGGTGTTCGAGCGCCTCGCGCTCGCGCCGAAGGGCGCGGCGGCGGTCGTGAAGACGTCGGGCGGCTACCGCGTGACGCTCTCGTACATCTCCCGCGTCGCCGGGAAGCTGAAGGTGACGGCGAAGCGCGGCTCGGCGACCGTCGCGACGGTGACTGGGAAGGTCAAGCCCGGGACCCATCGGATCAGCCTCACCGTGACGAGCAAGGGCCGGTACGTGTTCACGCTCACGGTCGGCCCGCACGCCATCCGCTGGCGCGTCACGATTCGCTGAGCGACGCCCGCCGTCGGGCTAAACTGTCCCGCGCCGGGCCGACGTAGCTCAGCTGGTAGAGCACTTCACTCGTAATGAAGGGGTCCGCGGTTCGAATCCGCGCGTCGGCTCTCATCGTCTTCCTACGCAAGGACATCCGAAATAGGAGAGAATCGCGGCGGACGATGCTCCGCCGGCGCCGCTTACTTCTTTTCAGCCTGATCGCGCTCGCGGGGATCGTTCCCGCAGCGCCTGCAGCGGCCAAGACCGTGCCCGGCTCGCCGCCGTTCCGCGTCGTCATCCTCGACCACATGACGGGCTGGCAGCTCCGGCTATTCGCGCGCCACGGCGCCGTCGGGCTGCTCGTCCCCGGGACCGGGCCGACGACAAATCGCCGCCAGGCGCTCGCGCAGCTCGTGCGCGGCGTGCGGGAGGACTCGGACCTCGGCGGCGTTCCGCAGGGGCCGCCGCTGCTCACGGCGAGCGCAGCGACAGGGACGCCGAGCCGCGCGCGGACGATCATCGTCACGCTGCCGCCGAAGGGCGCGCCGATCTCGAACGACAAGCGGTATTACGTCGTCGTCCTCGGCGGCGGGTTCCACGGATTGCTCGTGTCGCAGACGACGCGCATCCCGGGCCTCGTCTCGGTCGTCGACATCGCGCCCACCGCCCTCGGCCATCAACGGGGATCGTTGACGTCCACCCCGGCGCAGCACGCGATCGCCGAGCTGAAGGGCCTCAACGCACAAATCCACGCGAACAACCGGCTGAAGCTCGCGGCGCTCATCGTCATCGCGTGCGTCGCCCTCCTCCTCGCCGTCGTCCGGCCGCGGGCCGCGCTGACCGCGATTCCGGCGGCGCTCCTCGCGAGCATCGTCCTCGGTGCGCTGCACGTGACGAACGAGGTCGCGATCATGGCCGTCGTCCTCCTCGCGACGATTGCCGGCGGCCTCCTGCTCGCGCGCCTCTGCCGGACCGACGGTCACCTGCTGCTGCTCTTCCTGGGCGTGGTCCTCCTGCACTTCTATCTCTTCGCGACGCGTCCCGAGTGGGTGGCGGTCACGCCGCTCGGGCCGACGCAGAACTCGCGCTTCTGGGGCATCGGCAATCAGCTCGAGACGTTGCTGCTCGCCCCGCTGCTCGCCGGCGCAGCGATCGCGGCACGGAGGTTCGGCGCGCTCGGCTTCGCGGCGTTCGGCGCACTCGGCCTGTTCCTCATGACCGACAACCGCTTCGGCTCGGACGGCGGCGGCGCGATCGTGCTCGGCCTCGCCCTCGCGTTCCTCGGTGCGCGCATGCTGCGCCTCGGGCTGCGCGGCTTCCTGATCCTGCTCGGTGCCGCGGCGGCAATCGTCCTGAAGGTGGTTTCGTCGAACCTTTCGGCGGCAGGGCCAAACCACTTCCGGAGCGCGTTCGGCAACGGCCTCTCCGGCCTCTGGGCCGTGGTCGAGAACCGCGTTCCGCTCTCGTATCTCCCGGCGATCCACAAGTGGCCGCTCGTGATGCCGCTCGGCGTCTGGTTCCTCATCACGTTCGCGATCTCGCTCGTCGTCGCGCGGCATCGGCCGACGCGCGACTTCGTCCTCGCGCTCGGCCTCGCGATCCTGGCGTCGCTGCTCGTCAACGACTCCGCGATGTACGAGCTGACCGCAGGTGTCGGCGTGCTCGCAGCGCTCGTGCGGTTCGTTCCGGCACCCGCGGTGCCCGTGACCGTGCTGTCGCTAATCCGCGCGGTGCTGCCCGGGCCTGCCCCGGTGCCCGTCGAAGTCGCGGACGACTAGTCCGCGAGCTGCGTCGCTTCGGCGGTGAGCGCCGTGTCCAGGTCGGCGACGAACGGCAGCGTCCCGCCGTCGATGGAGACCATCGTCGTCACCGGCGTCGCGCAATACGGGCAGGCCTGCCAGAGAGGATCGAGCGCCGAGTCGCAGCTCTGGCACTGCTCGCGCAGCCGCGTCGTGCAGACGGGGCAGACGAGATAGGCGGCCTCCACTTCAGTGAGGCAGACCGGACAGTGCGGCGCCGCCTGCATGAGCCGGCCGCGAAGCGCGCGCATCTCGATCTCGCGTGCGTGCGCGTCGGCGAGCGTCTCCGGCGGCCGGAAGAGCACGTACACGACCGGCCCGACGAACGGGAGCGCGAATCCGAGGACCGTCGCGATCCCGACAAGCCAGCCGTCGTCGATGCGCCTGCGAGCGTCCCGATGGACGCGGAAGCCGAGCCCGAGCCAGAGGACGACCGCGAAAAGGATGAGGACGTTGCCCGCGATCGAGGCTGCGCTCGAGTGCAATGCGTTGTGAATCGAGCCGAACCCCGACGCCGTCATGGATGTGCCTGTTGCCCGCAACGCCGTACGAGAAACACGGGAGACTACGGACATGGAGGCGACGCTCCGGGCCATCCACGTCCTCGCCGCGGCGATCTGGGTCGGCGGCACGGTCGGTCTCGTCTTCGTCGCGGTACCGTCGGTGCAGCGGCTCGAAGGCGAGGTGCGCGCGCGGCTCCTGCGCGACTTCGGCCGGCGGTGGCGCCCGATCGGCTGGAGCGCGCTCGGCATTGCCGTCGCCACCGGGCTCGGCCTCGCCGCCTACGATCACGCCTTCGACACTGCGCCGGCGTCCTTCGACTGGGTGCTCGCCGTGAAGGGATTGCTCGTCGGGCTGCTCGTTGGCGGCGCGTACTTGCACGATTACGTCCTCGGGCCTGGGCTCGCCCGCCAGATCCGCGCCGGAGAGCCGCAATCGCTCCGGCCGCTGCTGACGGCCATGGGCCGTGCGAACCTCGCGATCACGATGGCGCTGCCCGTGCTCGGCGTCGTGCTCTCCGAGCTGGTTTCCTGAGGCTCGTCTGCGAGCAATAACGTCCCGCAGTGCGGGACCGGAATCGTGCCGACCTCGAGCTCGCGGCGATCGTCCTCGCGCGCCGCTCGCGGCTTCGACGCGCGAAGCGACGCCACAAGACCGCGATCGCGGCGGGCGTCATCGCAGTCGTTCTCGCCGCGGTCCTCCTCGGCGCGGCCGCGACCGGCCGCGCGGTCCTGCTCGACTCCTGCAGCCTCAACTCGCTCCAGCCGATCGCGCTCGGACAGAACTCGTTCGTGTACGCGGACAACGGCACCCTGCTCGGCGTCGTCCCCTCGAGCGTGAACCGGCAGCCACTCCGTCTCGACCAGATCTCGCCATACCTGCGGAAGGCGACCGTCGCGATCGAGGACCGCCGCTTCTGGCAGCACGGCGCCCTCGACTATCAGGGGATCGCGCGCGCGCTCTACTCGGACGTGACCGCCGGTCGGATCGTCCAGGGCGGCTCGACGATCACGCAGGAGCTCGTTCGCAACTTGTACATCGGGGACGCGAGCCGGACGTTCTCGCGCAAGGTGAAGGAGGCATGCCTCGCCATCAAGCTCGCCCAAGTGTGGCCGAAGAAGCGCATCCTGAACTCGTATCTCAACGAGGTCTTCTACGGGCGCGCGGCGCACGGTGCGCAAGCAGCGTCCGAAACGTTCTTCTCGACGCGTGCGCAGGATCTGACGCTTCCGCAGGCGGCGATGCTCGCCGGCCTCCCGCAGGCGCCGACGGTGTACGACCCGACGCTCCATCCCGCGATGGCCATGCAGCGGCGCGACGAGGTGCTGCGCGCGATGTTCAACGGCGGCACGATCAACCGCGCACAATTCCAGCAGGCGGTCGCGGCGCCGCTCGGGTTGAGGCCGGGATCGCTGTACGCGCGCCAGGAGCATCCGAACTTCTTCGGCTGGGCCGAGCAGCAGCTCGTCGCGCAGCTCGGCGCACGCAACATCGCGGCCGGGGGCCTTCGCGTGCGCACGACGCTCGACCTGAGCATGCAGCAGGGCGCGCTCACCGCCGTCCGCGGCGTGATGCAGCACAAGTCCGACCCGGCGGCGGCGCTCGTCGCGATCGACCCGCGCACCGGCGCGGTGCGCGCGATGGTCGGCTATGTGCCGGACGGGCGCAAGATGACGTTCAACCTCGCGACGCAGAGCACGCGCACCGCCGGCAGCTCGTTCAAGCCGTTCGTGCTCGCGACCGCGATCCTACACGGCATCTCGCTCTACTCGAGCTTCTCCGGGCCGCCGTCGCTCGTCATCCCCGACCACAGCTGCGACGGCCCGCAAGGGCCGTGGGACGTGCACAACTACGCCGACGAGAACGGCGGCTACATGAACCTGCTCAACGCGACCGCGAACTCCGTGAACACGATCTTCGCGCAGCTCGTCGCCAAGGTCGGCCCGGCGAACGTCGTGCCCGTCGCCCATCGCATGGGGATCACGACGAACCTCTTGCCCGTGTGCTCGATCACGCTGGGCACGCAGCCGGTGAACCCGCTGGAGATGACGGACGCGTACGCGACGCTCGCCGCGCACGGCGTCCATCACGCGCCGCAGGCGTTCGAGCTCGTGCGCGCGCCGAACGGCAGCGTGCTCGGCCGCCTGGGCACGTCGGGAACGCAGGCGATCCCGAGCAGCGTCGCCGACCAGGTCACGTACGCGCTCGAGGGCGTGGTTCAGCACGGCACGGGAACCGCGGCGTACTTCGGCCGGCCGGTCGCCGGCAAGACCGGTACGGCGGAGAACTTCCAGGACGCGTGGTTCTGCGGGTACGTCCCGCAGCTGGCCACCTGCGTCTGGGTCGGATATCCAAAGGGCGAGATCCCGCTCCTCGGCGTCGAGGGCGTCGGCGGCGTCGCCGGCGGCACGCTGCCGGCGGAGATCTGGCACCGCTTCATGTCGACCGCGACGGCGCACATGCCGGCGCTCGGCTTCCCGACGCCGCAGATCACGGGAACGACGATGTACGGGACGGGCTACTACACGCCGCCGCCCGCGCCGACGCAGACGATCATCGACGTCCCGCACGGCCCGGTGCCACCTCCACCTCCAGGTGGGAACTAACAGCTTCGACGACGCGCTCGGCGACCGGATCGAGCGCGCCGTTCGAGCACATCACCGGCGCAGGTTGAATCGCATAGGGCAGGGGGACGTGTTCGCCGCGCCCGCCGGCGGTTGGGCGTGCGGCGGGTCGTTCGCACCACGCGGCGGGAATCACGTCGAGCTTCTCGTCGACGGCGCCGAAGCGCTTCCGCGGATGGCGGCCGACATCGAGGCGGCGTCCTCGCACGTCCACCTCGCCGGCTGGTTCTTCACGCCCGGGCTCCCGCTCGGCGAAGGCGGCCCGACGCTCGCCGCGTTGCTCGGCGGCGTCGCCGAGCGCGTGCCCGTCCGCGTGCTCGGCTGGGCGGGCGCTCCGCTCCCGCTCTTCCATCCCGACCGGAGCGAGGTGCGCAGGATGCGCGACCTGCTCGTGCGCGGGACACGCATCGAGATGGAGCTCGACGCGAAAGAGCGGCCGATGCACTGCCACCACGAGAAGCTCGTTCTCGTCGACGATCGCGTCGCGTACGTCGGTGGCATCGACTTGACGACGCTCGCGGGCGACCGTTTGGACTCGAGCGACCATCCCGTGCGCGGTTCGATCGGGTGGCACGACGGATGCATGCGGATCGAGGGCCCGATCGTCGCCGACGTCGCCGACCACTTTCGGCTCCGCTGGCCGCGCGACCTGGAACGGTCGCCGGTGTCCGACACGACGGGCGGGATCGACGTCCAGCTCGTGCGCACCGTTCCCGAGCGGATTTACGACGGGCTGCCTGCCGGTGAGTTCACGATCCTCGAGAGCTATCTCCGCGCCCTGCGCGGCGCCGAGCGGTTCGTCTACCTCGAGAGCCAGTTCCTATGGTCGAGCGAGGTCGTCTCCGTCCTCGCGGCGAAGCTGCGCGAGCCGCCCCGCGACGACTTCCGCGTCGTCGTGCTCTTGCCCGCGCGCCCGAACAACGGCCGCGACGACACGCGCGGCCAGCTCGGAGTGCTCCTCGAGGCCGACGGGAAGAACGGGCGCTTCCTCGCGTGCACGCTCTACCAGCCCGGGCGCGGCGGAAGCATCGTGTACGTGCACGCGAAGATCGGGATCGTCGACGACAACTGGCTGACGATCGGATCGGCGAACCTGAACGAGCACTCGCTCTTCAACGACACGGAGGTGAACGTCGTCCTGCACGACGAGGCGCTCGCGCGCGCGACGCGGCTGCGGCTGTGGTCTGAGCATCTCGAGGGCGCCGACGTCGACGGCGACCCCGTCGCAGTCATCGACGAGCTGTGGCGCCCGCGCGCGAAGGAGGAGCTCGACCGCCGGCAGCGCGAGGGCTACGTCGAGCACCGCCTGACCTTGCTGCCGCACGTGTCCCGCCGCTCGCAAGCCTTGTGGGGGCCGATCAGCGGCCTGCTCGTCGACGGCTAGCTCAGATTTGCCAAAGGCCGTCGCGGATCAACGGGATGCGCGTGCCCTTCGCGTTGACGCCGGTGGCCTCGAAGTCGGGGCTGCCGATCATCACGTCCAGGTGCACGGGCGACTGGTTCAGGGCGCGCGCCGGCTTCGTCGTGCGCGTCTGGCCGAAGCCGGAGCCGAAGGCGATGTGCGCGGCGGCGTTCTCGTCGAGCAGCGTGTCGAAGTACGTCCGCCCGCTCTGCCCGATGCGCGACGTCGAGTCCACGAGCGAGACCTCTCCGAGGCGCCGGCCGTTCTTCTTCGGGTCGCTGTCGATGTAGCTCGCAACGAAGTCGCGGTCCGCGGTTTTCTTGGCGTCTAGCCGCACGAGCCGGCCGTTACGGAACTCGCCGCGTAGGCCGGCGATGAGGCGGCCCTGGAACGAGAGCGGGAACGTGCACGCGAACGTTCCCTCCGTCGCACCGGCGTCGGGGCTCGTGAAGTTCTCCTCCGTCGGGATGTTCGCGTTGATGAGCGCGCCGTACTGCGTGCGCTCGACGCCGCCGAGCCACGCGGTGCCGGGAACGAGCTTGACGTCGAGCTCCGTGCCCGGGCCGCGCAGCTCGACGCGCGTCAGCGCGAGGCTCGTCAGCTTCTTGCCGCGCCGCGAGAGCGCCTTCGTATGCTCCATCCAGCCCGACGCGCCGGCCCCGTCCTTGTCGGAGAGGCGGCAGAACCACAGCAGGTCCTTCGCCAGCTTCCGCTTTGCGTCGGCGACGGGCAGCTCGGGATACACCTGGCCGGCCCAGTGGTCCGTCGGCCACGCGGCGATCGTCCAGCGGACGCGCCCGTCGAGGCTCGCGCGGCGGAACGCTCGCGTCTGCTCGCCGGCACGTGCGTACTCGGTCTGGATCCGCTTCGGCGGGATGCCGTCGAGGAAGCCGGGATCGCTCTCGCCGCTGATGTAGATCTCGGCTGAGTGTGGCTGAGCGAGCTCACGCAGGCGGCGCTTGTGCCAGGGGCTCAGCACGCCGAGCACGTCGTTGCGCGCAAGCTTGAGCCGTGCCCGCATGACGAGCGGATCCGAGTAGATGACGTCGACGAGGCCTGCGCCTCCGCGATACGCGGATGCCGCGACGGCGAGCATCATCTCGCGGTGTGCGGGCGCTCCGCGGACGACGATCGTGTCGCCGCGCTTGAGCGCGATCGACTTCGTCACCGCGTCCGCGTACCGTTCGAGCTCGGCCGGCTTTAGGATCAGGCTCTGTTTCACGGTCAGGACGCTAACGCTTCCTCGACCGACGCGCAGACGGCGAAGTGCTTGTCGAGGCCGGACACCTCGAGCGCGCGCCGCGTCTCCGCGCCCGGCGCCGCGAGCGTGAATGCCTGACGGTCCGTCATGCGGCTGCGAGCCTCGACGAGCACGCCGAGCGCGGTCGAGTCGATGAACTCGACCGCGGCAAGATCGACGACGAGGCGTTCCGGCTGCTCCTCGCAGCACGCGAGCAGCGCTTCGCGCACCTGATGCGCGTTATACAGGTCGAGCTCGCCCGCGAGATGCACGACCACGCGGTGGTCCGCACGGTCCACGCCCGCGACGGGATCCACCCGGCCCCCCGAATTGCCCTCCACGACAACGGATTCAACCATAAGGCTGCTCGTATGCTGTCTGAATGGAAGTCGCCGAAGTCGCGGCCCGGGCGGCGGGCGAGAACTTTCCGGTCGGCTCGATCCTCTTCCCGCGCCGGCTGCGGCCGCACGTCCGCGCGCTGTACTGCTATGCGCGCCTCGTGGACGAGCTCGGGGACGCGTACGAGGGCGACCGGCTCGCCGCGCTGGACGAGCTCGAGCGCGAGGTCGACCTCCTGTACGGCGGAAGCCCGACGTGGCCGGTGCTGCGCAACGTACAGCCCACTGTGCGCGAGTTCGACCTGCCGCGCGAGCCGTTCGACCGCCTGATCGAAGCGAACCGGATGGATCAGGTTGTTGCCGCGTACGAGACGTGGAACGACCTGAAGTGGTATTGCGTCCACTCGGCGGATCCGTGCGGGCGCCTCGTCCTCGGCGTGCTGCGGAAGCTCGACGATCCTGAGCTCGTCGCCGCGAGCGACGACGTGTGCACGGGCCTCCAGCTCGTCAACTTCCTCCAGGACGTGCCCCGCGACCTCGACCTCGGCCGCATCTACCTGCCGGCCGAGGATCGGCGGAGCTTCGGCGACCCGCCGCTCGACCGTCCGAACGAAGGGCTGGCGGCGCTCCTTCGCTTCGAGGCGGAGCGCGCGGCGTCGCTACTCGGCTCGGCGGAGATCCTGCGCGAAGAGATCGGCGGCCGGCTTGGCCGTGCGGTCGCACTCTTCGGACGCGGCGGTCTTGCGGCGCTCGATTCGCTCGAATCCGCCGGCTGGGATCTCTTCACGCAGCGGCCGCGCCCATCGCGGGCACGGCTGGCGCGCGAGGCGGCGTTCGTCCTCGTCAGATGAGCACTGTGGAGCAGGCGTATGCGGAGGTGCAGCGGGTCACACGCGCGCGCGCGAAGAACTTCGCGTACGGGATCATGGTCTTGCCGCGTCCCAAGCGTCGCGCGATCGCGGCGATCTACGCGTTCGCGCGCGAGGTGGACGACGTCGCGGACGGGACAGCGCCGGTCGACGAGAAGCGCGCGCGGCTGGAGGCGCTCCGCGACGCGCTCGACCACCCACCGGCGACCGCGATGCAGGTCGCCGTCACCGACGCGCGCGAGCGCTTCGACATTCCGCGTGACGCGTTGTCCGCGCTCGTGGACGGCGGGCTGCAGGATCTCGACAAGACGCGCTACGCGAGCTTCGACGAGCTGCGCCGCTATTGCGAGAAGGTCGCCGGCGCCGTCGGCGTCGCGTGCGTCGCGGTGTACGGGTCCGACGACGTCAAACGTGCGGAGACGCTGGGCGTCGCGCTGCAGCTGATCAACATCATGCGCGACGTCGACGAGGACGAACGACTTGGCCGCGTGTACCTCCCGCAGGACGAGCTCGAGCGCTTCGGGGTTCGCGAGCTCGCGGTCTCACCGGAGTGGTGCATGCTGATGGCGTTCCAGGCCGCGCGTGCGCGCGCGCATCTGGACGAGGGGATGCGCCTGCTCGATTCGCTCGACCGCCGCAGTGCGCTGTGCGTGGCGACGTTCGCGGGCCTCTACCGCGGTCAGCTCGACCGGATGGAGGCGAACGGCTTCGACGTCTTCACCGCCTCGTGCCGGCTCTCGACCCCGGCGAAGCTCGCCGTCGTCGCGCGCGGGCTGTGGCGTTGAAGGTCGCGGTCGTCGGCGGAGGCCTCGCGGGGCTCGCCGCCGCGCTCGATCTCGTCGACGCCGGCGCGGACGTGACGGTGCACGAAGCACGGCCGACGCTCGGCGGTGCGGTGCAGACGCTGCCCGAGCGCGACGACGATCCAAAGCCGCCGCCGGACAACGGCCAGCACATCGCGCTCGGCTGCTTCACCGAGTACCTGCGTTTCCTCGAACGAATCGGCGAGGGCGACTCGGTGCTGCGGAAACGGCTCGCGCTGCCTGTCATCGACGAGCACGCGAAGCGCGCGGAGATCAAGCCGAGCCTGGCGGCGCTTCTGCGTTACGCGCATCTGCCGGTGCGGGATCGAGCACGGTTGCCTTTGACACTCACGCGACTGCGCGCCGCGCAGTCGCGACCGAAAGACACCTTCGGAGATGTGCTCAGGCGACTCGGCGAAAGCGACACATCGGTCACACGTTTCTGGGATGTCTTCATCCGGCCTGCGCTGAACCTGCCCACTGACCAGGTAGATGGCGGCGCTGGTCTTTTCACCGTGCGCACCGCGCTCCTCGGCCCGCGTGCCAACTCCGACCTCGTGCTTCCGCTGAAGCCGCTCGGCTGGATGCACGGCGACGCCGCCGGACGCGTGCTTGGCGAGCACGTGCACCTTGACGAGCGCGTCGAGTCGCTCGACGACCTCGATGCGGACGCGGTCGTCGTCGCCGTGCCTCCCGCGGAGTCGGCGCTCCTCCTCGGCGAGCCCGATCCCGAGCTCGAGAGCTCGCCGATCGTCTCGGTGCACCTGCTCTTCGACCGGCCGATTCTGGACGCGCCGCTCGCTGCGCTGATCGCATCTGACGCGCACTGGGTGTTCGACCGGGGTGCGCTCACGGGCCACGCTGCGCCGGCCGGCGGCCAGTACCTGACCGTCGTCTCGAGCGGCGTCCCCGAGCTGATGGGCGTCCGCGGACGCGAGCTCGTCGACCGCATCGCCGGGCAGCTGACCGACCGGCTCGGGCGCGCCGAGCTCGTGTGGTCGCGCGTGAGCCGTGAGCCGAACGCGACCATCGCTCTCCGCCCGGGAACCCTCCGTCCGGGTGCGGAGACGTCGCGGCCGAACGTCGTGCGCGCGGGAGCCTGGACCGACACCGGCTGGCCGGCGACGATGGAGAGCGCCGTGCGGAGCGGCCGCTTCGCAGCACGCCGCCTGCTCGATACGTTCTCCGTGTGAGCGCCACCGAGCAGCTGACCGCCCTCGATTCCGCCATCGACCGCGGCACGCGCCGCCTGCTCGAGCTGCAGCGGCCCGACGGCGTCTGGGTGGGCGAGCTGGAGTCGAACGTGACCATGACGGCGCAGCACCTCTTCTGGAATCACGCGCTCGGTCTGCGCACGCCCGACATGGACAGGCGCATCGCGAACGAGCTGATGGCGCGCATGCGCGACGACGGCACGTGGTCGATCTGGTTCGAAGGTCCTCCCGACCTATCGACGTCGCTCGAGGCGTATGTCGCGCTGCGCATGTGCGGCGTCGATCCTGGCCCGAAGGCGCTCGCGTACCTGCAGCGCGAGGGGGGCATCCCGAAGGCGCGGCTGTTCACGAAGTGCTTCATCGCGCTTCTCGGCCAGTGGCCGTGGCAGCGGATGGTCCCGATCCCGCCCGAGCTCGTGCTGTTCCCGCCTGGCGGCCCGTTCTCGATCTACAGCTTCGCGTGCTGGGCGCGACAGACGTTCGTCGCGCTCGCACTTGCGCAGTCGCTGCGACCGGTGCGCCCGATCGACGTCGACCTGCGCATGCTCGGCGCGATACCGGGACGGTCACGTGCGTCGATGCGGCGTGACCCCCTGCGCCGTCTCGCGCAGCGGCGCGCCGAGCAGTGGCTCCGCGTACGGCAGGAGGCGGATGGCTCGTGGGGTGGGATCCAGCCGCCCTGGGTGTGGAGCATCATCGCGCTGTCCGCGCTCGGCCACGACCCCGCGCACGACGACACGCTGCGCAGGGCAGTCGAGGGCTGGCAGGGATTCATGGTCGACGACGGCGACCGCCTGCGTCCCGAGGCGTGCCAGT
This sequence comes from Gaiellaceae bacterium, assembly GCA_036560805.1. Lineage (GTDB taxonomy): Bacteria > Actinomycetota > Thermoleophilia > Gaiellales > Gaiellaceae > Palsa-739. The sequence continues at coordinate 12,342 of DATBQM010000027.1, forward strand.
CGCCGGTGTGGGACACCGCGCTCGCGGTGCTCGCCCTGCGCGCGTGCGGCGTACCCGCCGACCACGCGCAACTTGTGGCCGCAGGCGATTACCTCCTGCGTCAGCAGGTGACGCTCAGGGGCGACTGGGCGATCCGCGTCCCCGACCTCGAAGCAGGCGGCTGGGCGTTCGAGTGGGAGAACGACCTCTATCCGGACATCGACGACGCGGCCGTCGTCGCACTCGCGCTGCGCGAGCTCGATATCGGCGCGGCTGCACAGCGTCGCGGGCTCGACTGGATCGCCGGCATGCAGTCGAAGCGCGGCGGCTGGGGCTCGTTCGACGTCGACAACACGGCAATGTGGCTCTACAAGGTCCCGTTCTGCGATTTCGGCAAGGTGACGGACGAGCCGACCGCCGACGTGACATCGCACGCGCTCGAGGTGCTCGCGCCGGCCGGCTACGCACAACCGGTCGAGCGCGGCCTCGCCTGGCTTCTCACCGAGCAGGAGCACGACGGCTCCTGGTTCGGTCGCTGGGGCGTCAACCACCTGTACGGGACCGGCGCGGCGCTCCCGGCGCTCGAAGCCTGCGGCGTGCCGAGCGACCATCCGGCGATGCGCCGTGCCGTCGCATGGCTCGACTCGGTTCAGCAGGAGAGTGGCGGCTTCGGCGAGGACATCCGTTCCTACTCGGATCCCACCTTCAGAGGCCGCGCCTCCTTCGCGACGCCGTCGCAGACGGCCTGGGCATTGCTCGGATACGTGGCCGCAGGAAACGCTGAGGATCAGGGTGCGCGGAGGGCGGCGGATTATCTTTGCGCTGTCCAGCGTCCCGACGGGGACTGGGACGAAGAGCAGTTCACCGGCACCGGATTCCCGCTCGACTTCATGATTCGCTACCACCTGTACCGCATCAACTTCCCGTTGCTCGCGCTGGGTCGACTGAGAGAGAGGCTTTCCGCATGAAGTTCCCGCTGCAGTCCACGGTTTCCATCGGCAAGTACGTCGCGGTCCAGCAGCGCAAGGGCGAGCGGTACCCCTTGGTCCTCATGCTCGAGCCGACGCTCGCGTGCAACATCGCCTGCATCGGCTGCGGAAAGATCCGCGAGTACGAGTCGAACCGCGCGCGCCTGACGGTGGAGGAGTGCCTCGACTCCGGACTGCAGTGCCCGGCGCCGGTGGTCTCGATCTGCGGCGGCGAGCCGCTCGTCTACAAGGGCATCGAAGAGGTCGCGGCCGGGATGATCGAGATGGGCAAGACGGTCGAGCTGTGCACGAACGCGTTGCGCCTCGAGCAGTGCCTCGACTGGTTCGAGCCCTCCGCGCGCATGACGTTCGTCGTGCACCTCGACGGGATGCGCGAGATCCACGACTACGTCTGCGACTACCCGGGCCTGTGGGACGTCGCGGTCGACGCGATCAAGACGGCGCGGAGCCGTGGCTTCCGGGTGACGACGAACACGACGATCTTCAAGGAGACCGAGGTCGACGACGTCATCGAGATGATGCGCTACCTCACCGACGAGGTCGGCATCGACGGGATGCTCGTCGCACCCGGGTACCAGTACTCCCAGATCGACCCGAATCTGACGATGACCCGGAGCGAGCACGAGGAGAAGTTCCGCGCCATCCGCGCAGCGGTACGCAAGCACGGCTATCGCTGGATCGCGACGCCGATCTACCAGGACTTCCTCACCGGCCAGCGCAAGCTCTCATGCGCGCCGTGGGGCTCGATCACGCGCAATCCATACGGCTGGAAGGGCCCGTGCTACCTGCTCACCGACGGCATCTTCCCGACGTACGAGGCGCTGCTCGAGGGGATGGAGTGGGATGCGTACGGCCCCGGCAACGATCCGCGCTGCGAGCATTGCGGCATCCACTCCGGCTTCGAGCCCTCGGCCGCCTTCGAGTCGTCGAAGAGCTTGAAGGAGACCGTTCGGAGCATGGCGTGGACGCTGACGGGCTGACCTATGCGGTCGCGACGACGGCGGAGGAGCGCGTCGCGCGCCGCCTCGGCCTGCGCACCGCGCGCATCGGCGTGCGCGGCGCAGCCGGGCTTCCGGAGGGCTCGCTCGTCTCGTTCGGTGTCGCAGGCGCGCTGCGCGACGGCCTGCGCGTGGGCGACGTGCTCGACGCGACGCGCGTCGTCGACGGCAGCGGCGCGACCTTGTGGGAAGGCGCAGGCCTCGGCGTGCGCGGAGCGCTCCAGGGAACCGTGCTCGCGTCCGACGTGCTCGTGCACGACGCCGCAGAGCGGCGGCGGCTGCACGAGGCGAGCGGCGCCGACGCGGTGGACATGGAGAGCGGCATGCTCGCGCGCAGCGGGCGTCTGGCCGGCGTCGTGCGCGCAATCTCCGACGGCGTCGACAGCGACGTGCAGGGCGTCGACTCGACCGTGCACTCCGACGGGCGCACGGACGTCGTCGGCCTCCTGCGCTGGATCGTGACGAAGCGCGCTGCCGCCGTGCGCTCGATGCGCGACGCGCTGCGCGCGCTCAGCTCGCTCGAGAAGGCATTGGCATGAAGGTTCTCCTCGCTGCTCCGCGCTCGTTCTGCGCCGGCGTCGACCGAGCGATCGAGATCGTCGAGCGCCTGCTCGAGCAGAACGGGCCGCCTGTGTACGTCCGCCACCAGATCGTGCACAACGAGCACGTCGTGCGACGCCTCGAGAAGCTCGGCGCGGTCTTCGTCGAGGACGAGTCGGAGATTCCCGAAGGGGAGATCTGCGTCCTCTCCGCGCACGGCGTCGCCCCGTCGGTGAAGGCGAACGCCGAGGCGCGCGGCCTCAAGGTCGTCGACGCGACATGCCCGCTCGTGAACAAGGTGCATGCGGAGGCGCGCACGTACGCCGACAGCGGCCATCTCGTCGCGCTCGTCGGTCACGCGAATCACGTCGAGGTGATCGGCACGCTCGGCGAGCGCCCGGACTCGACCGTCGTCGTCGAGACGCCCGAGCAGGCGCGCGCCCTGCCGACCGACAAGCCGGTCGCCGTGATCACGCAGACGACGCTGTCGCTCGACGACGTCGCGCCGATCGTCGACGCACTCGCCGACCACGTCGGCGGCTCGCTGCGCCGGCCGCACGCGGACGACATCTGCTACGCGACGCAGAACCGCCAGGACGCGGTCAAGGAGATGGTCGCGCTCGGCGCGACGCTCATCCTCGTCATCGGCTCCGAGAACAGCTCGAACGCGCAACGTCTCGTCGAGGTGGCGAAGGCTGCCGGAGCGGAGGCTCTCCTCGTCGACGGCGAGAGCGCGCTCGAGCCGGAGCTGCTCGAAGGTCATACGACGGTCGGCCTCACCGCCGGCGCGTCGACGCCGGAAGAGCTCGTCCGGGCGACCGCCGACCGGCTCGCCGCATCCGGCTACGACACGCTCGAGGAGATCACCGTCGCGCGTGAGGACGTCCACTTCCGCCTGCCGAGGGAGGTTGCAAGGGCATGACCACGGTTGAAGTCCCGTACTCGATCGCCGCAGCCCTCCCGACCCTGTCGGTGATGGACATCACGAACGACGTCTCGCAGTCGGTCGCGCGCTCCGAGCGCCGGGATGGGATCGCCTACGTCCATCCGCTGCACTCGCTCACGGTCGTCCGCGTGCAGGAGCGGGAGACCGGCTTCTTCGAGGACCTCGAGGTACTGCTCGAGCGCATCGTCCCGAGCGGCCAGCGTCATCGGGAGCGGATGGTCGCGTCGCTGCTCTCGCCGCGGAGCGAACAGGTGCCTTTCAGCGACGGCGTCCTGTGCCTCGGCCGGTTCCAGCGGATCATGCTCTTCTCGCTCGATGCCGAGCATCGCAGCGACTGGTCATTGACCCTGCTGGGCTGAAGGCGTAGACATACCCGGTGCCCGAGGCCCACGAGCAGGCGTGGTCGGATGCCCTCGCGCAGGAACACCTCCATCAGCGTGAGCTGCTGGCCACGCTCCGGGACGAGCTCGGCACGTTCGCGCGAGAATGCGCCTCGGCGCTGACGGCGCTCGACACGTTCATCGGGCTCGCAGGCGTCACCGAGATCCTGACCACCGCGCAGACGAGCGTCGGCCACGCGAAGCTCGCGCTCGAGGTCGGCCGCCGGATGCACGGGGCGGAGGACTCCCAGCTCGTCGACCTGTACGGGAAGGTGGCCGGCGGGGAAGACGTCCCGCCGCCGCTCGTGCGCCACGCGAGCGACTTGATCGCGGCCGGCCCGAAGCGCACCGACCGGCAGCTGCTCGATGCCGTCGTCACGGCCTCCGGCGCCCGCGCGCAGATCGAGCAGCTCCTCGGTCCTGCTCCCGCGGCCGCGCTCGCCGCGCTGAAGCCGCTCGTGAAGTGGGTGCGCACCGGCGAGCGGAACCGGGGGGACGTCGCCCAGGTGCTGGCGGCGACCGCGACGCTCGGCGCAGGCACGGACGTTGCCGACGCAGGCGGCGTCGCCGCGCTGACCGACTCGCTCCGCGATGCGGTGGAGCACGTCGAGGGCGCTGCCAAGGCGGTGCGCGAGGGAAAGCTCGAGGCGGTCCTGCGTGAGGCGCGCCAGAAGCTGGAGGCCGACCTCGAGAAACTGCGGTCGATCCACGAAGGGGCAACCGAGGCGCCCGCGGACTGGCGCACCGCCCGTGCGGCCGAGCACGCCGAGCTGACCGAGGAGGTCCGCGTCAAGCTCGAGAAGGTCGAGCGGATCCGCGGCATCCTCCTGCGCCTGCTGCCGAACCTCCAGGCGGTCACGCGCGCGCTCGGAGTCGTGCAGAAGCTCCATGCGCTCGAGGGCAGGCTCGAGCCCGAGCCTGCTGCGGCGGTGGTAGCGGCGCAGTCGTCGCTCGTCCTCGACGCGTCCGAGCTATGGGCGGGGCTCTTCGGCGACGGGCCGTCCGCCGTCCACGTGCGCCGGCTGTCGCGGCGGACGAAGTGGGCCGCGGCCGTCGCGGCGGTGATCATCGGCGCGATCGTCGGCATCGCCCTCGCCGGCGGGGGCTCGAACAAGCCGAAGCCGGTGGTCATCGAGACGACGACGACGGCGGCGGCGCCGCCGACGACAGCGGCCGCGGCGCCGACGGTGGGGCCGAAGCCGAGCCTGCTCCCGGTCAAGGCCATCTTCGACCCGAACCAGCGCGCGACGTTCTACACCGTCGGCATCGTGCAGGGCGGCGAGCCCGTCGTGTCCTACAAATGGTCGTTGACGACGCCGCCGGGAAACCCGACCTGTAACAAGTTCGCAGCAATTCCGGGTAAGCCGAACGAGGCGGTCTGGCATCACGCCAGCACCGACGGCTGCACCCACAACGGCATCCAGCACGACGGGACGGTCCACGTGACCGTCCGGAGCGCCCACTGGTCATGCGCCGAGTCGTTCTTCGGCACCCTCACGCGGACCGGATCCCCGAACGCACGATGTACGCGCCTGTAGGCAGACTTACGGCATGAACCGGCAGCGTTGGCTCGCACGCGTCGCGCTCGCGCTCCTCGCGCTCGTCGCTGAGCTCACGGGCCGCAGCCTCGCGCATCGCATCGACGTCGGCCGGCACGTCGGGCCCGTCAGCTACGCGCACGCCGGCTACTACCCGTTCTTGCTCGCAGGCGTGAAGATCGGCGTGGCGCTCATGCTCGCGCGCATCGCGTGGCGGTTCGCGAAGGCGCGCCGCTTCGCGTCGCTGCTGGGGCGCCCGCGCATGCGGGTCGAGCTCTCGCCGCGCCTGTGGCTCGTCTCCTTCGTCGTAACGTCGGTCATCTACCTCGTGCAGATGGACGCCGAGGGGCGAACGCAGCTGCTCGGGCCGTGGCTGCACACCTCCGCGCTGCCTGTGTTCGCGGTTCTGTCGGTACTAGTCGCGATCCTCTATCGCGGTGCCGAACTGTGGCTTCGGGACTACGAGCAGCTCGCGGCGCACGCGGTCGCTTGCATGCGCAAGCTTGCGGTCGTCCGCACCACGCCGATCGACCTTCATGTCGCAGTCGCCCCGCGGCGGCTGTTCGGCCTCGCGTTCGAGTCGCGGCCGCCTCCCGTGCCCGCCTAACCGGCGGAATCGCACGAAAGGAGGAGCTCGATGAGCGCGGACATCGCGCACGAACTGCATCGCAACGAAGACGAACGGACGCTCACGCAGTCGCGTGCACGAGTCGTGCTCGCGCTCGGTCCCGTCACGGCGTTCGCAGGTGTCATCTGGGCGATCGTCCAGCCCTGGCGCCTGACGCTGCTGCATCCGCACGGGCAGGGCTTCTGGTGGCTCTTCGCCGAGCCGCCGTTGTACGTCGTCCTCGTCGGCGTCCTGTTCCGCGTCGTCATCGCACGCGGTCTCGTCACTGACATCGAGGAGGCGGAATGATCGTCGCCGGCATCGAGCCGCGGGCGGAGATGGTGCACTGGTGGTTCGCCACCGGCATCCTCGTCCTCGGCCTCTTGTTCCTCGCCGAGACGATCGTCGGGCCAGAGGTATGGGGGCGCCGCCCGTGGCGTCGCTACCTCTGGCCGGGGACGATGTTCCTGCTCGGCGTGCTCTTGTGGCCGGTGATGGCGCTGTACACGAACTCGATGATCCACATGGTCGCGCACGGCTCGTGGGCGCAGGTGCTCATGGTCGCGGGCGGGGCCGAGCTCGGCCTCGTCCGCGGCAAGCTCCACTCGCCGTACTGGCGGCTCACGTCGGGCTTCGCGCTGCTCGTCTCCGGGACCGCGTTCCTCGTGCACGAGCAGAACGGCTGGTACTTCGCCCGCGCGGCATTCCTCCACCACGCGCTCGGCTGGACGCTGATCGTCGGGTCGGTGTTCCCGATCCTGCGGGTGTTCCGGCCTCGGTCGATCACCGCCGCATCGGGCTTCGCGACGACGTTCCTCGTCATTGCCGTCCTTCTCTACTGCGATCGCGACTCGGCCGCGATCCTAGGGCACTTCTCCCAGTTCGCGGGAGTGCCGCACCGATGAGGCGCGCACTCTTCTTCGCCGTTCTCGCCGCGCTCGCGCTGCCGACGTCAGCGTTCGCGCACGCGTCGTTGCGCAAGGAGTCGCCCGGCTTCAAGCAGAGGCTGGCGACGTCGCCACGTCAAGTCGTCCTCCAGTTCGACCAGACCGTCGACGCGCTGCCGAAGGCGATCGAGGTGCTCACGCTCAAGGGCGTGAACGTCGCCGGCAAGCCGCGCGCGGTCACGTCGCAGCGCGAGATCGTGGCGCCGCTGCCGCGGCTTCCGAAGGGGCCATACACCGTTCGCTGGCAGGCGCTCTCGAACGACGGGCACATCGTCTCCGGCGTGTACACCTTCGGCGTCCGCGTGCTCGCGCCACCCGTGACGGACGCGGTCGGCGCGCAGGGCCCGACCCGGAGCGAGGATCTCGTGCGGTGGCTCTACTTCGTCGGGCTCGCTCTCGCGGTCGGCGGCATCGGCTTCCGGCTCCTCATCGCGCGCGGCCCGTTCCCAGTGCGCGCACAGCGGCGCTTCTTCTGGGTGACGGGCATCGGCGTGGCCATGGTGCTCGAGTCGGGCATCACGGCGTTCCTGCTCCGCGGCGAGGACTTCCTCCAGCTGCCGTTCTCGCTGTTCCTGTACGGCGACCTCTCGCCGCTCGCGTCGGGAACCCGCTTCGGCCAGACGTTCATCGTCATGGAGCTCGGCTTCGCACTCATCGCGGCGCTGATCTTCCTCGCGTGGCTGACCGATCGCGACGCGTTTCTGTGGGTCGCGTTCGGGCTCGGCCTCGTGTTCGTCTCCGGGTTGTCATTGTCTGGCCACTCGGCTGCCGATGCGGGGCATTCGTGGCTCTCCGAGCTCGCGGACTGGGTGCACCTGTCCGCGGCGATGCTCTGGGTGGGCGGCCTCGTGCAGCTCGCGGTGGTGGTGTGGCCGGCGTGGCCCGAGCTGCGCGCGACCGCGTTCCGCCGCTTCTCGCGCCTTGCGACCGTGCTCGTCGCGCTGCTGCTCGGCGCCGGGACGTATCTCAGCATCCTTCGGCTCCCGCACGTGCACGATCTCTGGACGACGGGCTACGGCCACGTACTGGTCGTGAAGCTCGGGCTCGTGTCGCTCGCGCTCTTGTGGGGCGCCGCTCATCACTTCCTCGCCGTGCCTCGCATCGAGCGCGCCGGCGTGACGGGGACGCTCGCGCGCACGCTCGTCGGGGAGAGCGCAGTCGCGATGTCCGTCCTGCTCGCCGCTGCGATCCTCACCGACTCGAAGCCTCCTCCGCAGCCCGTCCCGGCGAAGGCTCCAGTGGCGGCGGTGTCGGCACGGCGCTGACGCGCGCGGAGTTCGTCGTCCGCAGCGCAGCATTTGCGTTCGGACTTTCGGCGTCGCGGCCGGGGTTCGTGTCGCGGCCCGATCTCGACCCGCCGCCGGTGACGCTCCTCCGTCGCGCCGGCTCGGTCGCGCCCGGCTATCTCTTCCTAGCGCCGTCGTCCGGGCCCGGCCAGCACGGGCCGCTCATCCTCGACGACGCGCTCCAGCCGGTGTGGTTCCACCCGACCGGGCTCCCGGCGATGAACTTCCGTGCGCAGCGGCTGCACGGCGAGCCGGTGCTGACGTGGTGGCAGGCGCTGCCGGGCGGCGGCCTCGGTCGCGGCGTCCACGTCGTCGCCGACGCGTCGTACCGCGAGATCGCGCGCCTCCCCGCCGGGCACGGCATGCCCTCCGACCTGCACGAGCTGCTGCTCACCGATCGCGGCACCGCGCTCGTGACGAGCCTCGAGGTGCGGCACCGCAGCGCGGAGGGGCTGACGCTCGGCGGCGTCGTCCAGGAGCTGGAGGTTCCGAGCGCGCGAGTCCTCTTCGAATGGCGGAGCCTCGACCACGTCGCAGTTGCCGAGTCGTACGCGCCGGTCGGCTATCCGTGGGACTACTTCCACGTCAACTCCATCGACGTCGATGCGGACGACAATCTGCTCGTGTCGGCGCGCAATACGTCGGCGGTGTACAAGGTGCATCGCAGGACAGGCGCGGTCCTGTGGCGACTCGGCGGCAAGCGCAGCGACTTCGCGCTCGGCAAGGGTGCACGGTTCGCGTGGCAGCACGACGCGCGCAGTCACGAGGGCGGCCGCGTCGTCTCCGTCTTCGACAACGGCACCACGCGATCCCGCGGCCTCGTCCTCGCGCTGGACGCGAAGCCGATGCGTGCGTCGGTCGTGCACGAGTACGTGCACGCTCCGCCGCTGCGCGCGTACAAGCTCGGCAGTGTGCAGCTGCTCGGCAACGGCGACGTGCTCGTCGGCTGGGGAACGGATCCGCACTTCACCGAGTACACGGCCGGCGGTGCGGTCGCGCTCGACGCGATGCTCCCGCACGGCGGCGAGAACTACCGCACGCTCCGCTTTCCCTGGCGAGGGCGTCCACGCGACCAGCCGGTCGCAGTGCGGCGCGGGACGACCGTGTACGCGAGCTGGAACGGGGCTACGGACGTCGCCGCCTGGAAGATCGAGCCGGGCGGGCCCACGGTCACACGAACCGGGTTCGAGACCGCGCTGCCCGCCCAGGCGGGTACGGTCGTCGCCCTCGACGCGCGCGGGCGCGCCCTCGGGAGCTACCGTCTCCGGTGATGCTCGTGCTCACCCGTGCGGAGGTGGAGGAGCTCCTCGATCTCGACGCGCTCGTCGAGGCGCTCGCGAGCGCTCACGCGGAGCTCTCGGCCGGGGCGGCTTCGATGCCTCCCCGGATCGCCGCTCTAGCGGACGGAGGGCTGCTCGGCGCGATGCCCGCGTACCTTCCGTCGGCCGGCCTCGGGTGCAAGCTTGTCTCTCTTTTCCCGGAGAACGTCGACCGGCCGACGCATCAGGCCGAGATCGTCATGTTCGATGCCGAGAACGGTTCTCCGGCTGCCGTCATGGATGGGACATACATCACCGCGATGCGGACGGCAGCCGCGGCCGCGCTCGCGACGCGGCTTCTCTCCCGCGACGATGCGCGCGTGCTCGCGATCGTCGGCACCGGTGTTCAGTCCCGAGCTGCGCAGGAGATGTTTCCACGCGTGCGCGATTTCGCCGAGATCCGCGTCGCCGGCCGGGGCGAAGCCGAGGAAGCGGTCCGCGGTGCGGATGTCGTCCACTGCGCGACGCACTCCGCGGAGCCGGTCGTGCTCGCCGAGTGGCTCTCGCCGGGCGCGCACGTGAGCTCCGTCGGCTACAACGCACCGGGCTCGGAGCTCGATCCCGTGATCGTCGCGCGCGCCGATGTGATCTGCATCGAGTCGCGCAGCTCCGCATTGGCTCCTCCTCCGTCCGGAGCGCCCGAGCTCGCCGGCGTCGACCCTGACGCCGTCGTCGAGCTCGGCGAGCTCGTCGCCGGAACGCGCGGCGGCCGTACGAACGCCGAGGAGATGACCCTGTACAAGTCGGTCGGCGTCGCGGTGCAGGATCTCGCCGCGGCGGCGCTCGTCCTCGCCGCAGCGGAGGCACGCGCATGACCGATTTCGTCCCGGGCCTCGCCGGCGTCGTCGCCGTCGAGACGGAGATCGCCGAGCCCGACCGCGAGGGTGGAGCGCTCCGCTATCGCGGCGTCGACATCGAGGAGCTCGTCGGCACGGTCCCGTTCGAGAACGTCTGGGGCCTGCTCGTCGACGAGGCGCTCGAGCCCGGTCTCCCGGCCGCGTATTGCGAGCTCGAGGTTCGCACGGGCGGCCACATGTCCGATCTCCAGGCGATGCTCGCGATCCTCAGCGGCAAGTGGAAGCTCGGCCAGCTGATCGACGTCGACGACGAGCAGGCGAAGGAGGATCTTCGCCGGCTGTCGGCCGCAGCGCTCTCGATCGTGGCGCAGTCCGCCCGCGGCGCCGACCTGCCGCCCGTTCCCGAGGAGACGGTGCTCTCCGGCCGCACCGCGGCCGAGCGATTCCTGCTCGCGTGGCGCGGCGAGGTGGACCAGAAGGCGGCGAAGGCGATCGACACCTATTGGATCTGCACCTCCGAGCACGGGCTCAACGCGTCGACGTTCACTGCGCGCACCGTCGCATCGACGGGCGCCGACTGCGGCGCCGCGCTCTCGGCTGCAGTGGGCGCGCTCTCCGGCCCGTTGCACGGTGGAGCGCCTGCACGCGTCCTCCCGATGCTCGATGCGGTCGCCGAGAGCGGCGACGCCGAGAAGTGGGTGAGCGAGGCGCTCGCGCGCCACCAGCGCATCATGGGCTTCGGTCATCGGGTCTACCGAGCCGAGGATCCGCGCTCACGCGTGCTGAAGCGCACGGCGAAGGAGCTCGGCTCGCCGCGCGTCGCCGTCGCGGAGGAGCTGGAGCAGGTGGCGCACGAGGCAATTGCGCAGAAGCACCCGGATCACTCGTGGACGAACGTCGAGTACTGGTCGGCGATCGTCCTCGACGTCGCCGGCGTTCCGCCCGACCTCGCACCCGCGATGTTCGCGTGCTCGCGTACGGCGGGCTGGTCCGCGCACGTGCTTGAGCAGAAGCGGCTCGGCGTTCTCATCCGCCCGAGCGCGAAATACGTCGGGCCCGCTCCGCGCTCGCTTCAGTCGGTGTCGTAGTACTCGACGGCGTCGCCCGGCCGGAACAGCTTCCAGTCGTCGCCGTCGACGCGAACGCCGATCTTGCCGACGTCCGGATACTCAGACACATCGGGGGCGACGTTCGTCGACACGATGACGACGCGGGCGACCTCCTCGGTCTCGTTCGTGATCGCGTGCGCGCCCTCCGGGCCGCGCGCGAACGTGAGGACGTCTCCCTCCTGCAGATGGCGGGTGCCTTCGGGCGTCCGCACTGTCGGACGGCCGCGGAGAACGATCAGCAGCTCCTCACTGCCGTGATGGAAGTGATTCCAGTTCTCCCCGCGGGGATGGATCTCCCAGATCGATGCGCCGAGCGTCCCGTTCCGCTCCAACCGGCGGGCGCCGACGCCGCCCCAGTCCGGCACCTCCTCCCAAACGTTGCTCATCTAGGCTCCCAGCCGTGATCGACGTGAACGCATACCGAGATCGGTTCCCGATTCTCGCTGACTGCATCTATCTCATCAACCACTCGCTCGCGGCGATGCCGGCCGCCGCCGAGGAGCGCCTCCTCGAGTACGCGCGCATGTGGCGCGAACGCGGCATCCGCTCGTGGGGCGAGGGCTGGTGGGACATGCCGATGACCGTCGGCGACCAGATCGGCCGCATCGTCGGCGGCCCGGCCGGCTCGACGGTGATGCATCAAAACGTCACCGTCGCGGAGATGGTGGTCATCTCGTGCTTCCGTAACCCGGGCCGGCGCAACCGCGTCGTGTACGAGGAGGCGAACTTCCCCTCCGTGCGCTACCTCTACCAGGCGCAGCCGGAGCTCGAGGTCGTCGCCGTCGAGGACGACCGCGCGATCGTGGAGGCGATCGACGAGCGCACGCTGCTCGTGCCGATCAGCCACGTGCTGTTCAAGAACGGCGAGATCCAGGACGTGGAGCCGATCGTTCGCCGCGCACACGAATGCGGCGCGTACGTCGTGCTCGACTGCTACCAGTCCGCGGGCGTCGTCCCGTTCGACGTCACCGCCCTCGGCGTCGACTTCGCCACCGGCGGCAGCGTCAAGTGGCTGTGCGGCGGACCGGGCGCAGGCTGGCTGTACGTGCGACCCGATCTCGCCGAGCGGCTCGAGCCGACGTTCGTCGGGTGGCAGGGCCACGCGCGGCCGTTCGCGTTCGAGCCGGAGCTCGAGTACGCCGAGGGGGCCGCGCGCTTCCTGACCGGCACGCCGAACGTGCCGGCGCTCTATGCGGCGACAGCGGGCTACGACGTGATCGAGGAGATTGGCGTCGACCGGATCCGCGAGCGCTCGCTTGCGCTGACGACGCTTCTCATCGACCTGCTCGACGGCGCCGGTCTCGAGATCGTGAGCCCGCGCGAGCCCGAGCGCCGTGGCGGCACCGTCACCGTGCGCACTCCCGACCACGCTGCCGTGCACAAGGAGCTCGGCGAGCGCGGGATCATCTGCGACTTCCGCCCGGACGCGGGCGTGCGCGTCGGCCCGCACTTCTACAACACCGAAGACGAGCTCAGGCGGACGGTCGCGGAGCTCGCCGACATCGTCGAGAGCGGCGCGTACGAGCTCCACGCAGGATCCGTCGGCCGCTACTAGCCGCCGCCGGGACCACCGTCGAGGGCTGCGCCGTGCGGGCCGCCGTTGCAGTTGTGCAGGCCGCACGGGTTGAGCGGGAATGTCTGCGTCTGCGTGCCCGTGGGCGTCGTCAGGTGCGCGCTCGTGAGCTGAGACGAGCCCGGCCACCACGCGACCGCCCAGCCGTTCTCGACCGTCGCCGTGACGGCGCTGCCGTCGTCGAGCGTCAGGTTGGCGGCGCTCACGTCGTCCGCGGCGCGGGCGATGACGAACGTATATGCCTGGCCCGAGTCGGTGGTCGTGTGCTCGTTCCAGAGAAAGAGCTGTCCGGGTGGAACGGTCAGCGGCGACGAGGTTCGCCATCCTGAAGCGTTCGAGAAGGAAGGCCCGGTCGTGCAGAAGTCGTTCGAGGTGTCGTCGGAGTACACGATGAACGTGAACGGCCCGCGCGCGTCGACGAGCTTCATCGGAAGTCCGGGAAGCCCGATGTTCGCTGCGCAGTAGGCCTCGGTGGCGGCAAGCTGCGCCTGGGTCGGCGTGGTCGGCTGCGCCGTCCAGCCCGCGAACGCGGTGCTCGCTCCGCCCGTGAGCGTGAGCGCTGCCGCGATTCCCGCTGCGGCCGTCGCGACTCCGCCGATGGCGAGCTGCGGCCAGACGCGGCGCGTGCGCGGGTGGTAGTCGGCTGCGAGCAGACGGGGCGATGCGTGAACACGCGCGGCGTGCTGGTGCAGCGCCGTGCGCAGGTCGGTCTCTACCTGGGTGGTCATGCGACGCTCCTTGTGAGGGTGTTCTCGAGTCGTGCGAGTGCACGGGAGGCTGTGCTCTTGACGGTGCCGAGCGAACAGTCGAGTGCGCCTGCGACCTCGGCTTCGGGAAGATCGAGGAAGTAGCGGAGGACGAGGACTGCGCGCTGACGCGGCGGAAGCGCGACGAGCGCGGCGTGCAGCTCGTCATGTGGATCGAGCTGTGCGGCTGGACTTGCCGGCTCGCCGGTGGCCCCGGCATCGAGCTCGGCCCGTCTGCGCGACCGCTTGACGCTCCCGTCGAGTGCGAGGTTGACGAGGATTCGGCGCGCGTACCCGGCCGGTTGCTCCATGCGGCTCACCTTCGGCCAGCGCTTGGCCACCTTGAGAAGCGTCTCCTGGACGAGGTCCTCGGCCTCGGGGAGGTCCCAAACGATGAGGTACGCAGTCCGCAGCAGTCCGTCGGTGCTGGCGGTGACAAATGCGTCGAAGTCGTGGCGACCCACCGATCGCATTAACCCCCTTCGACTGCGAAAAGGTTGAGTGGTGCGTGAGATTTACGTGCGTCTGACACTCCCTCCCCTTACAGAGGGATGGGCATTCGGACGGATCACTGGCACAACACCGGCGTGGGTCGGGTCCTGGGGGTCGTAGCAGTCGTCGCGGCCGCGCTTGCGTTCGCGGGCGTCGCCGGCGCGGCTCAGCTGATCGACCGTGACGCGGCCGGGCTCCGCCTCGAGGTGAACGCGAAGGGCGAGGCGCTCCTCACGTACCGGAAGGGTGGCCTGGTCAAGCACGTGCTCGTGTGGGGCGCGATCAACGCGCTCCCGCCGACGGCGGACGCAGAGCAGGTGAAGTTCCACCTCGACTACGCCGGCGGCTGGGGGAAGTACCGCACCCTGTATTGGCAGCACTTCAAGAACGCCTGCGGGACATACGACGGGCCTGCCCTCCCGAATGTCATCGCGGCATGCACGGCGCCGGACGGGACGTACTGGGCGGCACAGCAGTGGCCGCAGCCGCTCCCCGACCTCGGCTTCACGCCGTGGCTCTCGACGCAGAGTGAGCAATGGCTGGAAGTCTCACACTGGAGCGGGCCGGTGGCGCAGCTCGAGACCGGGATGCACTGGGTCTACGACGGACGTTTCCAGAGCATCTTCGGCCGCTACACGTACGACGACCAGCCGGTGTACGGCTTCGGGACGACGCGGGTCGGTGCGCCGACCGACGGCTTCGGCCGGCTCATCTACCTCGACACGTTCAACTCGATGTACGGCGCCGGCTGGCGCCGCGAGAACTCCTTCGTCGCGCACAACCCGAGCGGCGTGTTCTGTTACGGCTTCTATCCGTTCAATCCGACGAGGGGCGGCTATCGCTATCCGCCCGGGCAGACCGCCAAGCGCGGGCCCGGCGTCGGTGAGCAGTATCGACTGTTCGCGGAAGGCCCCGGCGTGACCCCGGACGTCGCCACCATCGTGCAGCCGCTTCATCCGTTCGACGGGCGGAATCTCGCGGACGTGCAGCAGGAGCAGCAGGCCGCCTCGCTCATCACGACGTGGGGCGACAAGAGCTGCCGGACTAGCTGAGCATCTCGACAAGCCTCTCCGCATGCTGCGGCGCGTCCGGTTCGTCGTCGTGCCGGAAGTAGACGTACACCGGCTCGTCGCACGCGCGGATGCGCTCTGCGAACGCCGCGTCCGGCGCCTCGCGCCGGCGGAGATAGCGGAACGGCGCGGGATGGTCGAGGTCGTTCACGCGAACGACGCCGTGCTCGGCGAGCCGCTCCTCGATCCCGTCCCAGGACGGATGCTCGAGATCGAACGCGATGCGCAGGCCCGGGGTGAGCGAGCCGAGGACGAGCTCGACGAGTCCTTCGTCCCGCGTGCTCTTCAGCGATACGCGCACGGGCCCGAGCCGGTCGCCGAGCGCGCGCGCTCCCGCGTCGAACGTCTCGAGCGCCCCGGTGCGGTGGCCGGGCAGCTTCGGCGCGAACTGGAACCCGTCCGGCGCCTGCTCGGCCCAGCGCCGGAACTGCTCCACGCCCGGCATCCGGTAGCCCGTCGTGTTCAGCTCGACCGTGGGGAACCGCTCGGCGTAGTACGCGAGGAACCTCGCCGGATCGAGCCCGGCCGGGTAGAACCCGGGCCGCCAGGTCGGATACGACCAGCCGGACGTTCCGACCGAGACCCGCGCTAGCGTTCGCGCTCCCGTGGCCACAGTGGAAAGCCTGCCACTCCCGGTCGAGACGTTCACGGACGAGGAGCGCGAGCGCCTCGCTCCGCACTTCACGAACCTCGATCGCCCGGTCTTCGGCCTCGTCAACCTGCCGGAGACGGTGAAGGGCGCGCTCTTCGCGCGCTACTCCCGCTATCCGGGCACGCTGCGCCGCCTCTTCCTCGACGAGTTTGCCGACTCGGTTCCAGAGGTGCCGCTCATCGAGGGCGCCGAGGGGAAGCGCGCGGCCGACCTCTACGAGCGCATCTTCCTCGGCTACGGCGACGACTCGGTGGCGCAGCTCGGCGGCGCCCACGTTGCGTGCGAATGGACGTCGAACCTGCTCACGAAGATCTTGCAGCGGCCGCGGCTCGCCGCGTACCTCGAGCAGTCGACGCGCTACATCGCGTACGACGCGCGCATCGACGGCTACGGCTTTCGCTATCACCGCGATCCACGGTTCGGGCCGGCGTACGAGCATGCGCTCGACGATCTGTTCGAGACGTATGCGCGGCTGCTCGAGTCGGTCGGAACATGGGTCGGCGAGCGCTTCCCCGCTGCGGAGGGAGAGTCGCCCGCCGCGCATCGCCGCGCAGTGCGCGCGAAGGCGCTCGACCTCGTGCGCGGACTGCTTCCGGCTGCGTCGCTGTCGCACGTAGGCATCTACGGCAGCGGCCAGACGTACGAGCAGCTCGTCCTCCATCTGCTCGCGCACCCGCTCGCAGAGGCGCGCGCGTACGGTGCGATGCTCCTCGAGGAGCTGCAGCACGTCATCCCGAGCTTCGTCATGCGCGTTCCCCGCGAAGATCGAGGCGGACGCTGGATCGAGTTCCTGCGCGAGCGCCGCGAGGCAGCAGATTCCGTCGCGGCGCGTCTCGGATTGGCCGAGGGCGAGGCGGAGTCCGCGCCGTCGGTGCGGCTCGTGCGCGCGCACGGGACGGAGGAGGAGCTGCTTGCTGCGCTCGTGTACGAGTCCTCCGAGGTCTCGGAGGAGCAGGCGCTGCGCGCGGTCGCCGGCCGTGGCGCAGACGAGCGCGCCGCCCTTCTCCGCGAGCTCGTGGGTGCGAGAGAGAATCGCCGCCACCGCCCGGGCCGAGGCTTCGAGACGCTGCGCTACCGATTCGAGATCGTCTCCGACTACGGCGCGTTCCGCGACCTGCAGCGCCACCGCCTGCTTACGTGCCAGTGGCAGCGGCTGTCACCCGCGCTCGGCGCCGACGTCCCGCACGAGGTTGCGGCTGCGGGCCTCGCCGGCGAGTTCGAGCGCGCGCTCGACGTCTCCCGCACGGAGTACGAGCGCCTACGCGAAACGGGGTTCGCCGATGAGGCGCCGTACGCATTGTGCCTCGCGTTCCGCATCCGCTACGTGCTCGAGCTCGACGCGCGCGAGGCCTTGCACCTGATCGAGCTCCGATCCGGCCGCGAGGGCCATCCGTCCTATCGCGCAGTCGCGCACGAGATGCGCCGCGCGATCGCCGACGTGCATCCGAACGTCGTGGCCGCGATGACGTTCGTGGACGAGTCGACGGAGGAGCGCCTGGAGCGCCTCCTCTCCGAGATGCGGAACGAAAGCCGGCGCTAGACCGGACGCAAGACGATCTTGCCCGGCGCCTTGCTGTCGGGCGTCTGCTTCGTCACGACCCAGGTGTCGTTGTGCATCAACCGATACGGCGCGTTGAGCTGGACGACCGTCACCTGGTTGGTCGCCACCTTGAACGAGCCGCACGGCGCGTACGGCTTCCCGTGGCGCATGAGGAACACCTCGTAGTACCAGTGCCCATGCAGCTGTGGCAGTCCCTTGACCGAGAGACGCATTGGCCAGTTGCCGGCCGAGTCGACGGGCTCGATCTGCAGCGAAGCGAACGCGCTCGGCGCGGCCGGCGTCCCGGTCAGCTGCATGACCGTGCCCGGTGTCTTGCCGCTGCCGTTGCCGGCGATGTACCCGCCGAGGAACGCGAGCCCGAGGATCGAGATCGCTGCCGCGAGCAGGAGCACGCGCCGCCGGACGGGCCTCGGGCGCCCGGACATCGTCATTCCGAGCGTCGGCCCGGACTGGATGGAGGGCGAGATCTCCGGCGGGGGTCCCGCCTGTACGAGGAGCGAGTGGACGCGCTGCAGCCGCGCGCGCTCCGCGGCCTCGACGTCGGAGCCGATCAGCTGCTCGAGGTCGGGCGGCTGCGTCATGCCAGTTCTCCTTCCAGGACGTCGGCGAGATGCGCGAGTGCGCTCCGCGTCCTCGTCTTGACCGTTCCGAGCGGGATGTCGAGAAAGCTCGCGACCTCGCTCTGCGACAGGCCGCTCCAGTACGCGAGCTCGACGACCTCGCGTTCGCGCTCCGGCAGCGTCTCGAGCGCCCGGTGCACGCGCCACGACACGTACGACGTCTCGGCGCGCTCGGCAGGCCCGGGCTCGTCGGACGTCATGTCCGGCACCTCCACCGGCACGTCGTCGCGAGAGCGGAGCCGGTCGACGATCGCGTTCCGCGCGATCGCGTACAACCACGGCGCGGCCGGGCCGCGCTCCGGCCGGTAGCTGGACGCCGAGCGCCAGACGGCCGCGAACATCTCCTGCACCGCGTCCTCCGCGCGCTCGCGGTCGCGCAGCCGCTGCATTGCAAGCCCGAAGACGGAGCGGATGTAGCGCTGGTAGACGATCTCGAACGCCTCGCGGTCGCGGCCCGCGATCCGGACGAGCAGCTCCGAGTCCGTTGCCTGCTCAGGCGCGACGGGCTCTGCTTCACGGCTCGGGACCGCGCGTAGGCGCGTTGGCCTGTCGAGTGCAATCTCCATGGCTCTACGACTTCTACGCATCCGTGATCGCTTCGGATTGTCGCATGAGGAGGCGGTACGGATGCCGTTTGGAAAGTGTGAAAACGGCCACTTCGCGGCGTACATCCCGGACGGCCGGAGAGGACCTAGGCAAGCCAAGCATAGGAGGTGCTGGCATGAAACGCCTGCTCATGCTGCCGATCGCGGTGCTCGCGGCCATCCTGGTCGCCGTCACCGCAGGGGCAGCCACACAGACGGTCCAGGTCACGAGGAACGGCTTCACGCCGCAAAGCGCGACCGTGAATGCCGGCGATACGGTGACTTGGCACAACGCGGATACGGCGAATCACCAGATCGTTGCCGACGACGGCAGCTTCGCGTCGCCGGTGCTGCATTCCGACCAGTCGTACTCGCATACCTTCGCGAGCGCGGGGACCGAGAAGTACCACGACTCGCTTGCGAAGACGCATGCGGGCACGATCACCATCACCGGCGCTGCACCGGCGATCACGATGTCGCCTGGGCTGTCGACCGTCGTCTACGGCTCCGGCACGTCGCTCTCCGGGAGCATCTCGTCGAACCTGGTGAGCGAGCCGGTCACGCTGACTGCGCAGGCCTACGGTAAGAGCGCGCAGTCCATCGATCAGGTGACGACGACGTCGAGCGGTAACTTCCAGTTCAGCGTCTCGCCTACAATCCGGACGACGTACCAGTCGCACTGGCGCACGGCCAACAGTCCGACCGTCACGGTGAACGTGGCGCCGCGCATCGGCTTCAGCCGCAGCGGCAGTCTCTTCATCGCGAAGGCGACGTCCGACCTGACGTACAGCGGCCACTTCGTGTGGGTCCAGCGTCACTACGGTTTCGGCTGGAAGAGCGTCAAGCGCGTGTTCCTCGGCGCCAACTCGCGTGCCGTGTTCCGTATGACGCTTCCACACGGCCACACGTCCGTGCGGCTCGTCATGCCGAGCGGCCAGGCGGGCGCCGGCTACGTCGCAGGCCTCAGCCGGACGGTCATCGTCGTCCACCGCTAACGAAGCAGACCTGCTGAGGCGCGCGGCCCTTACCTGCCGCGCGCCTCAGCGAACCGCTTGTTCACCTCGGCCCAGTTGACGACGTTCCACCAGGCTTCGAGGTACGCAGGCCGCTTGTTCTGATACTTGAGGTAGTAGGCGTGCTCCCACACGTCGATGCCGAGCAGCGGCACATGGCTCTGCATGATCGGCGAGTCCTGATTCGGCGTCGAGTAGAGGGAGAGACCGGTGCCGTCCCAGACGAGCCACGTCCACCCGCTGCCGAACCGCTTGACGCCGCCATCGTTGATCGCCTTCTTCAGCTCGTCGAAGGATCCGATCGAGTCGTCGATCGCCGCTGCGATGTCCCCGGTCGGCTCGCCGCCGCCGTCCGGCGACATGATCGTCCAGAAGAGCGAATGGTTCGCGTGCCCGCCTGCGTTGTTGCGGACGGCCGTGCGCTTTTCCTCGGGAATGATCTCGATGTCGGTGAGGATCTGCACGATCGGCTGGTTCTCCCAGTCCGTGCCGGCGAGCGCGGCGTTCGCGTTGTCGACGTAGGCCTTGTGGTGCAGGTCGTGGTGGATCCGCATCGTCTCGGCGTCGACGTGCGGCTCGAGCGCGTCGTAGGCGTACGGGAGATCGGGAAGTTCGAAGGGCATCGTTGGCTCCTTTGTGGTCGTGTCGGTGAGGATATGCTCCCCCGTCGTGGCAACGCTTCAGATAGCGCCCCGCGCGCTGCGCCCCGAGGCCCTCGAGCTGGATGGGATCTCGCGCGCGACCATCGAGGCCCATCACAAGCTCTACGTCGGCTACGTGAACAAGCGGAACGAGATCCTGGGGAAGCTCGCGGACGCCGACCTCTCCGCCGCGAACCAGGTGTACTCCGACTTCCGCGCGCTCAAGGTCGACCTGACGTTCGCCATCGGCGGGATCAAGAACCACGAGCTCTACTTCGCGCACCTGGGCGGCGGCGGCGGCGATCCCACCGGGGCGTTCGCGACGCTCGTGAAGCGGGATTTCGGCTCGATCGACGCGTACGTCACCGACCTCCGGGCGACCGGGATGGCGGCGCGTGGCTGGGCCTGGACGGCGTACGACTGGGACGAGGGCCGGCTCTTCAACTACATCGGCGACGCGCAGAACACGTTCCCCGTCTGGAACGCCACGCCGCTCGTCGCGCTCGACGTCTACGAGCACGCGTACTTCCTCGACTATCAGACCGATCGCGCGGCGTACATCGGCGCGTTCCTCGACAACCTCGACTGGGACGTCGTGAACGGCTGGGTCGCGCAGTACGGCATCCCCACGTAGCGGCATGCTGACCGTCGGCCTCGCCGTGGCCGGGTACGTCGTCGGCTCCATGCCGTGGGGCTTCTGGCTCGTGCGCATCTTTCGCGGGACGGACATCCGCGCGGAGGGCAGCGGGAACATCGGCGCGAGCAACGTCTGGCGCGTGTACGGCCGGAGACTGGGCGTTGCGGCCGTGCTGCTAGACACCGCGAAGGGATTCGCGCCGGCCCTCGTCGCGACGGAGCTCGTCGGCCACGGTGGCGGTGTGCTCGCCGGCGCCGCCGCGATGCTCGGCCACTCGCGGCCGCTGTTCCTCGGCTTCCGGCGCGGGGGGAAGATGGTCGCGACCGCCGGCGGTGCGTTCCTCGGCGTGGCGCCGCTCGTCGGCGGCCTGGGCGCGGGCGTGTGGCTGCTCGTGTTCGCACTGACGCGCTACGCGTCCGTTGCGTCGATGGTCTCCGCCGTCTCGCTCATCCTCTGGGCGGTGCTGTTCGGCTACTCCTGGCCGGTCGTCGCGTTCGCGTGCTTCGCGGCCGGAGGCGTGGTGCTGCTGCACCGAGCCAACATCCGCCGTCTCGCCCGCGGCGAGGAGAACCGCTTCAGGCGGCCCGCAGCCAGTCCCTGAGCTCGGTGTGGCGGAGCGGGCCGTGCCCGCCGCCGTCGAGCTCCGCGCGCAGCTCGCCGATCGTGCCGTAGCGCTCGGCTACGACCTCGTGCGCGTGGATGGTCTCGAAGTTCAGCTGGCGTGAGAGGACGAAGTCGTCGTCCGCCAGATCGGGGAGCTCGTCGAGGACGCTCTTCAGCGCGACGCGCACCGAGTCCTCGACGAAGCGCGGCTGGAGATGCGCGTGCTCGACGACGAAGAGCTCGTCCGGGCGCTTGAGCAGCTCATAGATCGGCGAGCTCATCGACGCCTCGACGAGTCGCACGAGGTGCTCGGCGTTCAGCCGCGCAGCCGAGCCGACGTACAGCGTCCCGAGGCCGCGCTGGTTGTGCGTCGCGAGCGGCACGAGCTCGAGGATCCGTTCGACGTCGGGCGCGTCGAACCCCGCGTCGAGCAGGCGCTCCGTCGCGCTTCCGCGAACGAGGCCCTGCGCGCATGGGCACGCGTTGATTCCGACCGCCTCGACGCCGACGATCCGGCGCACGCCGCGGCTCGATGCCGCGGCAATGCCGATCAGCGACACCATCTCCTGCGTCGAGAGCCCGGTGACGGGCGTGTGCCGCTCGTACGGATAGCGAGCCGTGATCCGCACCTCGGCGAGCAGCGCGCCCTGCCGCTGGACGATGCGGCGCGCAACGTGCTCCGCGAGGTCCTCGACGAGGAACGCCTCGTCCTCGACCACGCCTTCGATCGCCTCCTCGAACAGCTCTGGGAAGCGCGACATGTGCACGCCCTTCTGCGACGGGTCGAGGTCGACCGTGCAGTCGATCGTCGCCGCGATCAGCTTCTCGCGGCGGCCGCGCCCGATGCGCACCGCCTTCTGTACGCCGGTGACGCCTGCGCGCGAAAGCCCGATCGCGACCTCCGGGGTGGAGGCCTGCAGGTCCTCGAGCCGCTCCATATCGCTAGGTTAGTGCCCGCGGTGCAGAACGACACGTCTTTCGCCCGGCTCGTTTCGCTCGCATGCCACGACGTCCGCACGCCGCTCGCCACCGTGCACGGCTTCACCACCACCCTCGTGCGCACGACCGAGCTCGCGCCGCCGGCCGACCGGTATCTCGAGATGATCGATGCGGCCTCGCGCCAGATCGCCGAGCTGCTGGACGAGCTCTCGCTCGCCGCCCGGATCGAGGGCGGCCGCTACGACCCGCATCTGCGGGAGGCGGAGACGCTCGCGCTCGCCCGCGCGGCCGCCGACCGGCTCGGCGACGACCGCGTGCATGTGTCCGGCGAGGGAGCGGCGGTCGAGACGGATCTGGACGCGGTCGACCGCGGTGTCTCGGCGCTCGTGCAGGCGACGCTCCGCCACGGCGGGCTCGACGAGGTCGACGTCCTCGTGCGCGGGAAGGAGCTCGACGTGTCGCCGGTGACGGAATCGTCGGCGCCCGTCGTGCTCGGTCAGGACCTGCGCGATCTCGGCGCAGCGGTGGCGGTGAGCGTGATCGAAGCGCTCGGCGGGTCGGTCTCGATCAGCGGGCGGACGCTGACGATTCGACTCGCGTGAGCGGCGCCGCCAGCTCGTGGCACGAGCGGCAGCGCGCTTCGTAGGAGTCGAGCGCGCCGACGACGATCGTCTCGCCGTCCGCAGAGGCGGGTACGCCGCCGACGAGACGCTGCGTCATCGTGGCGGGGCCGGCGCAGCGATGGCAGACGGCCTGGAGCTTGTCCACCAGCTCGGCCCGGCAGAGCAGCTCCGGCAGCGAGCCGAAGGGCAGTCCGCGGAAGTCCTGGTCGAGGCCGGCGACGACGACACGCGTGCCGCGCTCGATGAGGCGCTCGATCACGTCGACGATTCCCGGCGCGAAGAACTGCACCTCGTCGATGCCGACCGCGTCGTACCCGTCGGCGAGGCCCGGGATCTCCTCCGGGCGACCGACGGCGACCGCGCGCATCTTCGCGCCCGCGTGGCTGACCACGTGGCCGATGTCGTATCGGTCGTCGATGCGCGGCTTGACGATCAGTGCACGCTGGCCGGCGATCTCCGCGCGCCGCAGTCTGCGGATGAGCTCTTCGCTCTTGCCGCTGAACATCGGACCGCAGACGACCTCCAGCCAGCCGCCGCGCTCGGGGAGCAACCGGATCATGCGGGAGGACCCTAGTGAGCGGTGTGGACGGAGTCTTTTTCGAAGGCCCAGCGAGCGAGCAGCCGGAGACTGACGATGCCGAGGGCGCGGCCGTCTTTCACCACCGGCAGGTGCCGGAAGTTGTGGTCGAACATGATCTTCGCCGCCTCTTCGATCGACAGCTCGGGCTCGATCGTGACCGGATCGGCCGTCATCCACTGGCGGACGCGGGCCTCAGCGGCGCGGGCGCGGGCCGCGACCGCACGCAGCAGGTCGCGCTCGGTGACGATGCCGACGATGCGCACCATGTCCTCCATCACGACCACTGCGCCGACGCCGCCGGCGTTCATCTTCTCGGCCGCCTCGCCGATCGTGTCCGAAGGCTCGACGGTCAGCACGTCCCGCACCATCAGATCCGCCACCGTGGCCATGGCGCATTATCGCAGGAGGCGCGAAAGCCGCCGGTCTTTCAGGACGCGTCCTCCGGTTTGGCAGGTGGGGCAGTAGTAGATGGTGTGCTCCTCGAAGTCGACGCGGGCGATGGGCGTGCCGTCCACGTCGCAGGGCTTGCCGAGCTTGTCGTGGATGCGATAGGTCTTCTCGTCGCCGGCGCCCTGCTCCCGCAGCGCGAGGCCGCGGCTGAGCTCGGAGTCGATGGCCGCCGCGAGGCGCGCCACTTCGGCGTCGTCCAGATCGGTCGAGAGGGCGTAGGGCGAGAGCTTCGCGTCGTGGAGGATCTCGTTCGACCACGCGCGTCCGATGCCGGCGAGCGCGCGCTGGTCGCGCAGGAGCGGATGGAGGCGGCGCGATTCGCGCCGGAGGATCTCGCCCAGGCGCTCGGCGCCGATGCCGAGTGCGTCCGGCCCGAGGTGGGCGACTTCGGCCTCCGCGGCTTGAGGCGTGAGGAGCCAGACGCCGGCGCGCTTGCGCCTTGCGTTCTCGGTGAGCACGAGCTTCGATCCGCCGTCGAACTCGAGTGCGAACGCGGGAACCTTCGGCGCCTTGTCGCCGGCCTTCAGGTACTTGAGGCGGCCAGACGTCATCAGGTGGATGACGAGCACCAGCTCGCCGTCGTCGGTGGGGAAGAACAGGCGCTTGCCGCGCCGCTCGGCGCCGCTGAACCGCCGGCCCTCGAGCGTCGCGACCGGCGGGTCGAACGTCTTCAGCGTCGCGATGTGCGCCGGGCCGGCCTTGGCGATCGCGAACGCGGAGACGGGATCGTCGAGGGCGCGTCGCCACGCCTCCATCTCCGGGAGCTCAGGCATCTGCGGCAGCCGGTCCGGGCAGCGGTGTGCCCTCGACCAGGCCGCCTGCGAGCTCTGCTTCGGCAGGAGTGGGTTCTACGACCGGCTCGGGCATCGTCCGGATCGAGCGTACCGGCGAGAGGAGCACCCAGAGAAAGACGGGGAGGCTTCCGACGGCGCCCACCCACATCGCGGCGCGCAGGCCGACCGTCTGGCCGATTGCGCCGCCGGTGAGCGTCCCGAGCGGGATCGTCCCCCAGATGATCCAGCGCACGGCCGCGTTCATCCGCCCCTGCAGCCGCTCGGGCGTGATCGCCTGGCGGAGGCTCACCTGCGTGATGTTGTACGCGACGCCCGCGAAGCCGAAGAGCACGAGCCCGACCATCAGCACGGGGATCGGGAACGAGCGCGGCGCGAGCGGGAAGGCGAGCCCGGCGCACGAGAAGACGACGGCATAGGCGACGATCGCGGGGCCGACGCCGAGCCGCTTCTGCAAACGGTTGGCGAGGAGCGCGCCGGCGATCGAGCCGACGGAGCCAACGGCGAAGATGACGCCGAGCTCGACCGACGTGAGATGCAGGACTCGGACGGCGTACAGGATGAAGATTGCGAACACGATTTGGCCGAAGAAGTTCGACGAGGCGGTGCAGCCGGCGATCGGGCGGAGGTACCTGTTGCCGAGCACCCACGCGAGCCCTTCCTTCACCTGCGGCCACATCTTCGGACGGGGCACGGCGGCGTCCTGGCGCGGCAGGTTCTCGCGGTGCTTCATCCGCAGCATGAACACGGTCGAGACGACGAAGCTCGCGGCGTCGACGACGATCGCGTACGGCGCGGTGATGGCCGCGATGAGCCCTCCCGTCATGCTCGGCCCGCCGACCTGCGCAACCGAGACGGTGAGCTGCAGCTTCGAGTTGCCGTCGACCAGGTGCTCCCGCTTGATCAGGGCAGGCAGATACGACTGGTAGGCGACGTCGAAGAAGACGGTGAAGACACCGATGACGAACTGCAGGACGAGCAGGTGCCAGATGCGCAGCACGCCCAGGGCCCAGAGGATCGGGATGAGTGTGAGCAGCACGGCGCGTGACGCGTCGCCGACGATGAGGATCTGACGGCGGCGGAGGCGGTCGACCCAGACGCCCGCCGGTAGCGCGAAGAGGATGAACGGCAGGAAGCCGAGCACGCCGAGGAGCGAGAAATCGATCGGGCTAGCGTGCAGGCCGACTGCGGCGAGCCACGGGATGGCGAGCTGCGACACCTGCGAGCCGAGCTCGCTGATGGACTGGCCTGCCCAGAGCTTGACGAAGTCGGGATGCGACCAGAGCGCGCCGGTCGGGCGGCGGAGCCTACGCATCGGGTCGTCGGTACATCGCCGTGACGAGTGCATACGGCTCGCCGTCGGGGCTCTCCGCCGCTCGGAAGTCCTCCATCAGGTTCTTCAGACGGCGCTCGAGGCGCATCAAGTCCTTCTTCGTCAGCGATGCCTTCGTGTGGCCGAAGCCGGTGCCCTCCGTCGTTCGCTCGAGCTCGTTCGCGGCCTGGCGCAGCATGGCGGTGCCGACCGCGCGGGCGTCCTCGGGATCCTCGGCGTGGAAGAGGAACAGGCGGGCCGTGCGGCCGTAGAACATCTCCGTGACGGCGCGCACCTTGCGCGTGCGCACGACGTGGATGAGCCCCGCGGCCTCGAGGACCTTGAGGTGGTGGCCGACGGTGCCCTTCGGGATCTCGAGCTTCGCGGCAAGCTGTTGGGTCGAAAACGCGCGCTCGCGGAGGAGGGCGATGATCGCGGTGCGTACCCCGTCCGCGAGCGCGCGCAGTTGCTCCGGCTGCGAGACGACGAGCGTGTCCGGCGCCTCGTAGTCCGGTTGGAGCGGCGCCCCTGTTCCGGAGGGAATGGTCGGCACATCCCGACCATACGGCACATCCCGCCCATTCGCAACACCGAAGGCCCGGTGGCAGCCACCAAACCGTCTGTGTCACAACTCTTCAACTTCTGCTCGAAGCGCGGCTCGCGGGTCGACTGCCGGCCAGTTGAAACACCGAAGAACGAGTGACGGGTCGACGAAGGACGTTGCCTCAACCAGGCCGACGGTTCCCGCGAAGCTACTCCAAGGCCATTGGCTCGCGACCGAGCAGAGACCTGCCTCGACGGGGTTGTTCGCGACGTACTTGTATGTCCGAAGAAAGTCGCCGTCGCCCTCGATCCGTCGTGATCCGTACCGCCGGAACTGGACGTGACCGCGGAGACCGTACTTCTTGTTGTAGCCGCGCGCGTATGGGTGGTTGAGCGCTTGCATCGCCGGCGGCAAAACGCCGTCTTCGACTTGGACGATCAGGTGGTAGTGGGAGGTCATGAGGCAGTACGACACGCATGTCCAACCGGGACGCTCAGACACTCGTGCGAGGAGTCGGAGAAACGCCATGCGGTCGACATCGTCCCGATACAGGTGCGGAGTCGCCCAGACGCAGTGCGTGAAGATGTGGAAGACCCCGGCCGTCGTGTCCCGCAGCTTGTGCATGGGCAGAAACGATGCGCGTCCGAGCTGTACGAGAGCGTCTAGCTTTCGTGACGGATCAGTAACGGTGGCTGCCACCGGTCGTTAGCCTGCGGCCGTGGAGCCAATCGTCGTTGTCGTGCGCCGGAACGGGTTGGTCGAGGCGCGGCACCGGGTTCATGCCGTGGCCATCCGCGGCGGGGACATCGTCGCCGCCGCGGGGGATCCCAACCTCACGTGCTTCATGCGCAGCTCGTCGAAGCCGATTCAGGCTCTCCCGCTCGCGCGGGCCCGCGACGACCTGGACGACGCCGACCTCGCGATCGCATCCGCGTCCCACCACGCCACCGACGACCAGATCGCCGCTGTCCGCTCGCTACTGGCCAAGGCTCCCGCCAACGAGGACGACCTCGAGGTCGGCGTGCAGGAGGGCCGCCCGCCGCAGCGCGTCTTCCACAACTGCTCCGGTAAGCACGCCGGCATGCTCGCTCTCTGCCGCGCGCACGGCTGGCCGACCTCGGGCTACCGACTCGCCGACCACCCCGTCCAGCAGGCGGCCCGCGCCGCGCACGTCGAAGCCGCCGAAACGGAACCGCACGCGAACGCGACAGACGGATGCGGCGTCGTCACCTTCGGGTTTCCGCTCGAGCGAATGGCGCACGCGTTCGCTCGTCTCCCGCATCTCCCCGGCGGCGACCGTGTCG
>DATBQM010000028.1:0-17106 GCA_036560805.1 Gaiellaceae bacterium
CCGCGCTCGGCGGAGCGGATCTCGACTCGCGCACCGCGCCGCTCGCCGAGCAGCTCCGCGAGCGCCGACAAGTCCCCGACCTCGGGCGGCACGACGATCTGCGGCGGCACGCTCGGCGCGCTTCCGTAGTACTCGAGCCCGAACGACTCGAGGATCGTCGTCACGTCCTGGCCGCCGACGTTCTCGAGGTGGAACGAGTGGCGATCGACCATCTTGCCGCCGCGCAGCGGGAAGATCTGGACGACGGCGCGGTCACCCTCGGCGGCGAAGCCGATCACGTCCACCGTGCCCACCGACTGCCGTTCCACGGCCTGCCGCTCGACGAGGTGCTGGACCGCGAAGAGCCGGTTGCGGTAGCGCGCCGCGTCCTCGAAGCGCTCGTCGGCCGCCGCCTCCTGCATCTGCCGCTCGAGCTCGCGCTGGATCGGCTTCACGTCGCCGGAAAGGAACTCGATCACGCCGTCGACGATGCCGCGGTAGTCCTCCTGCGACACGTAGCCGACGCAGGGCGCCAGGCAGCGGTCGATGTGGTAGTCGAGGCACGGGATCCCGCTGTGGCGGCCGGGCTTCGGTCCCTCGCACGGCCGGTAGCGGAAGACGCGGTTGAGGACGTCGAGCGTCTCGCGCACCTTCTTCGCATTCGCGTACGGGCCGAAGTACCAGACGCCCGGGCGGTGCCGCTCGCGCGTGAACATCACGCGCGGGTACTCGTCCTCGACCGTGACGGCGATGTATGGGAACGACTTGTCGTCGCGCAGGCGGACGTTGAACGGCGGCCGGTGCCGCTTGACGAGGTTCTGCTCGAGGTGGAGCGCCTCGACCTCGCTGCCGGTGACGATCACCTCGACGTCGGCGACGCGCTCGGGCAGCAGGCGGATCTGTGCGCGGCCGTCGCCCGTGCGCTGGAAGTACGAGCGGACGCGCGAACGTAAGGATTTGGCCTTGCCGACGTAAAGAACGTTGCCGTCGGCGTCCCGGAAGAGGTAGACACCGGGCTTCGTCGGCAATGCTTTGAGCTGACCTTGGACGCGTTCCGCCACAGCCTGGCAACGGTAGCCGTGCTCCTCGCCCTCGGGCTTCCGTCCGTTGCGCGTGCGGTCGGCCCAGGCATGGTCATCGGGGCGACCGAGGACGCCGTGCGGTCGGAGAACCCGGCGGTCGCGCAGACGCAGATGGACCTCCTCCAGCGCGCAGGCTTTCGCGCCGTCCGGATCACCCAGCTGTGGGCGCCGGAGCAGACGCAGATCTCGTCGCAGGACGTCACGATCCTCGACAACGTCATGAACGCCGCCAAGAAGGACGGGCTCGAGGTCCTGACGACGCTCATGAACTACGGCAGTAAGACGACGCCGCTCTCCGACACCGATCAGGCCGACTTCGCGGCCTTCGCGGCTTCCGTCGTCGACACGACCGGCGTGCGGCATCTCATCGTGGGCAACGAGCCGAACCTCAATCGCTACTGGCTTCCGCAGTTCGACGACAGCGGCGCCGATGTCGCCGCGCCGGCGTACGAATCGCTCCTCGCGCGCACGTACGACTCCGTGAAGACTGCGAATCCCGCGGTCGAAGTGATCGGCGGCGCGCTCGCGCCGCGCGGTGGCGACGTCGGCGGCGGTATTCGGCCGACGCACTCCCCCACGGCGTTCATCGCCGACATGGGAGCGGCGTACCGCGCGAGCGGCCGGACGACGCCGATCATGGACGCGCTGTCGCTCCACCCCTACGAGGAACACTCGAGCACGGCGCCCGCCGACGGCGTGCATCCCAGCTCGACGACGATCGAGCTCGCCGACTACGGCAAGCTCGTGACGCTGCTCGGGCAGGCGTTCGACGGGACCGCGCAGAAGGGCTCGGCCCTTCCCATCTACTTCGACGAGTTCGGAGTCGAGTCGCAGATCCCGCCGGCGAAGCAGAGCCTGTACACGGGGACGGAGGTGGCGGTCACCCAGCCGGTCGACGAAGCGACGCAGGCGGCGTACTACAAGCAAGCGATGCAGCTCGCCTTCTGCGACCCGAATGTCAAAGGCTTCTTCGTCTTCCATGCCGTCGACGAGAAGGCGATGACCGGGTGGCAATCCGGGCTCTATTACCCCGACGACACGCCGAAGTCGAGCCTCGCCCCGGTGCGCCTCGCGATCCAGGAGGCGGCGCGCGGCGTGATCACGGACTGCCCGGGCCTCCGGCTGACGCCGAAGGTCACCGTCGTGCAGACGGGCAGCGTCCTCACGCTGCGCTGCGATGTCGACTGCACGTACGTCGCGCAGCTCTACCGCCTGCCGGGGAAGCTGCTCGTGTCCAAGCATGCGCGCTCGACCGGTGGCCGGCCGACGACTCTGCCGCTGCGCGTCCCAGTGACCCCCGGCTCGTACCGGCTGCGGCTGTCGGTAACGGCGGCCGCGAACGCGGGCAAGCCTCTGCTGCTGCGCCGTTCCCTCGAGCCGGGCTAGCATTTCCCAGGTGGAGGGTCAGTACGTCGCGTACACGTTCTACCGCGTCGATCCGGCGTGGCGGCGACTGCCCATCGACGAGCGGCAGGCGGGCAAGGAAGCATTCGCCGACGCGATCGACGACCTGAGCGACCGCTTCGACGCGCTGCGCTGTTACACGACGACGGGTGTCCGTCCCGAGGTCGACTTCTTCTTCTGGAAGATCACGACGCGCTACGAGGACCTCATCGAGCTGGGCGCGGCTCTGAACGGCACGCCGCTCGCGGGCTGGCTGGAGACGCCGTACTCGTATCTCGCCACGACGAAGGCGTCGACGTACACGAGCGCGCGGAAGCCTCGGAAGATCATTCCCAAGGGCTCGCCCTACCTCGTCGTCTATCCGTTCGTGAAGGTGCGGCCCTGGTACGCGCTCCCTGAGGATGACCGCCAGCGCGCAATGGAAGAGCACATGCGCGTCGGCCACGAGTTCGAGACGATCCACAACCACACGACGTACTCCTTCGGGATCGACGACCAGGAGTTCATGACCGCATTCGAGTGCGACGAGCCGGCCGACTTCATGCATCTGATGCTGACGCTGCGCGAAAGCGAAGCATCGCGCTACACCGAGCGCGACACGCCGATCTTCGTCGGCCGTCACGTTCCGGTTCGGGACGCGCTGAACGCGCTCGACGGCGCCGGGATCCGCGCAGAGGCCTAGCCGTACGTGTGTTGATCTCTCCAGGTTCGCCACATGGCGAGGCCGGAGAGGATGAGGACACCGAGGAAGGCGAGGATCTGCAGGCCGTGCGCGCCGCCGTACCAGTCGACGCCCAGGTCGGCGACGGCCAGGATCGCGGCGCCGTAGAAGACGACTCGCGCGCGCGTGGACCAGCTGGCTATCTCCGTTCGCCGCTCGCGCCAGATGAGGTAGATGAAGAACGCGATCGCGAGCAGGAAGGCGATGCGCGCGACGATGAGCAGCACCGTCAGCGTCGCCTCGAGCCGAAGGGCGACGATGATCGCGACGATCGCGACGATGATGGCGAACCCGCGCACCGTCGGGTTCATCCGGGAGAAGAACGATCTCATGTGCCGGTCATGTACGCCCGCACCGCGAGCGCTCCTGCAAGCAGGGTAGCGCCCGCGAACCAGCCGAGCCGGGCGCGCCGCTCGGACGGCGCGTACAGCCAGGGGGCGAGCACGGCGAGAAGCGCGAGCGTCCCGTACAGATAGTGCAGGCGGGCGGGGGCGCGCTTGTGCTCGGAGAGGAGCAGCAGCCCGAGCGCGACCTGGGCGACGAGCACCGACTGCGCCAGCGCGAGGAGGTGGGTGACGATCCCGCGCGGCTCCTTCCGGCGCAGGTAGGAGAGCCCGGCGAGGAAGGCCGCGCCCCAGGTGACCGCGAGTACCAGGAATGCGACCGTGTGGTGGGCCGTTACCATCCGCGACGATGATCGCAGAGGGACAGGAAGCCCCAGACTTCGAGCTGAAGAGCGACGCCGGCGAGACGGTGCGGCTGTCCGAGCTGCGCGGCAAGCCGGTCGTCCTCTACTTCTATCCCAAGGACGACACGCCGGGCTGCACGACGCAGGCCTGCGGGATCCGGGACGCGTACGGCGAGTTCGAGCGCGCGGGCGCCGTCGTGCTCGGCGTCTCGCCCGACAGCGAGGCCTCGCATGTGAAGTTCCGGAAGAAGTACGACCTCCCCTTCACGCTCCTCGCCGACACCGACCACGCGGTCGCAGAGCAGTACGGCGCGTGGGGCGAGAAGAGCTATCTCGGCAAGACCTACATGGGCGTCAGTCGCTCGACGTTCGTCATCGCGGAGGACGGAACGGTGAAGAAGATCTTCCCGAAGGTCAAGCCGGCCGAGCACGCCGACGACGTGCTCGCCGTGCTCGCATCAGACTGACGACGGTCAACCGCCCTGCTGAACCACCCGTCGGGCGATGGGTGAAGTGGGTCGCGACGCCGACGATGCCCGTGTGGCCCACCTCGCGACCAGCCTCTCGGTCACCCTCGTCTTCTACGCCGGCGTGACCCGCGGCGCGCTCATGGTGGCCCGCTCGCTCGAGTACCTCGTTCGCCGGTAAGACGTCCTGGCAGCCTCCAACCTTCCCCTTGTTCACAAGGGGTCAGGCGGAGGCGCAGAGGCGGAATCGCTAGCTGTGCGTTGTCGTAGTGGTCGAGCTCGTCGTCGTGCCGTGGTGATGGTCGCCGTTGTGGTCGCCTTGGTCGTTGTCGTCGGTTCCGGTGGTCGTCGTCTCGGTCGTAGACGTCTCGAATGCCTTCAGGTCGACCGAGCGGACCGTGAGCGTCGAGGACGTCGTCGTCCCGGTTGAGCCGGAGCAGGCGCTGACGTTCGCCCGCACCGTCTGGCCGGTGCCCCCGATGGTGAACGTAACCGTCGAGCCCGCCGAGATCGAACCGTGGCCTTCGGCGCGTGTCACCGTCAACGTGAACGTCTGTGGCGCGACCGTTCCGGAGATGTGCGACGCGCGGCAGCCGTGGCCGTTCTCACCCTGATCGTTCCCGTTCCCACTGTCGGCGACGGCCATCGACGCCCCCACGCCTGCGGCGGCGAGCGCGACGAGCAGCAGTACCTTCAATTTCATGAATGTCCCCCTTGTATGAGCTGTCGATCAACAAGATGTCCGGCGGGCCGAAAACTTGCGTTTACGTCGGCCACGTGGACCGGTGGGGGCCCTGCGTCGTTATGCGGATGAGAGGACTTGAACCTCCACGGGGTTGCCCCCACACGGACCTGAACCGTGCGCGTCTACCAATTCCGCCACATCCGCGCGCGGTCGGAAGTGTAGCCGGGTACCGTGTCTCGTCTGTCGCGTCTCGCCCTCGTTCTGACCGTCGCCCTGTGTGTTTCCCTTCTGCTCGTCTCGGGCGGTTCCGGCGCGCGCACGGGTGCCGCGCAGGCGATGGCCGAGGTGGTCGTGACGCTTCCGCAGCCCCCGCTCGCCGTGGCGGCCCTGAGCGACCGGTCGCTCGCGTCCGCGACCAGCCATCACCGGATCGACGTCCGCGCGCCCGCCGCCGTCTCCTATCTGCGCACGCTCGCATCGGCCCAGCGGACACTGCAGAGCAGGATTGCCACCGCGATTCCGGACTCCTCGATTCGGTGGCGCTACAGCGTCGTCCTGAACGGGCTCGCGGTCGTCCTCCCGAAGGCGGACGTTGCGCGCCTCGCCGCCATTCCGGGCGCCATGGTGTGGCCGTCGGTGACCTATCACGCACTCCTCAACACGGGCCCGCAGCTGATCGGCGCGCCGGCCGTCTGGGGGTCGACGCTCGCCACCGCAGGGCAGGGCGTGAAGATCGGGATCATCGACGACGGCGTCGACCAGACACACCCCTATCTCGACTCGAGCGGCTTCAACTACCCGGCCGGCTTCCCGAAGGGCAACACCGCGTTCACGACGCCCAAGGTGATCGTCGCCCGCGCATTCACGCCCGCGAACGAGACGTGGAAGTACGCCGACACACCGTTCGACCCGGTGAACTCCCAGCATGCGACGCACGTTGCAGGCATCGCGGCCGGCGACTACAACACGACGGCGAATCTCATCGGCACGAAGCTCAAGGTCTCGGGCATCGCGCCGATGGCGTACATCGGCAACTACAAGGTGCTGACCATCCCGACCGCGGACTTCGGCCTCGACGGGAACTCGCCGGAGATCGCAGCGGGGATCGAGGCGGCGGTCCGCGACGGAATGAACATCATCAACCTCTCGCTCGGAGAGCCCGAGATCCAGCTCAAGCGCGACCTCGTCGTGAAGGCGATCGAGGACGCCGCGGTGGCGGGCGTCGTCCCGGTGATCGCAGCCGGGAACGAGTTCGACGACGGCGGACGCGGGACGGTCGACTCGCCGGGCACCGCACCTGATGCGATCACGGTGGCGGCCTCGACCGAGAGCGACACCGGGCCGCCGGACGAGATCGCAAGCTTCTCCTCCAGTGGGCCGACTCCGATCTCGCTGCAGATGAAGCCGGATATGACCGCGCCGGGCGTGGACGTGGTGTCGTCGCTGCCCGGCTCGCAATGGGCGTCGTGGAGCGGGACGAGCATGGCGACGCCGCACGTCGCAGGCGCAGCCGCCGTCCTCATGCAGCGGCACCCGACGTGGACGGTGCAGGAAATCAAGTCGGCGCTCGAGTCGACCGGAGATCCCGTCCACGTTCCCGGCACCTCGACGGAGGTCGCGACCACGCGCGAGGGCGGCGGTCGCATCGACCTCGCGCGCGCGAACGACCCGCTCATCTTCACGAAGCCGACGGGTCTCTCGTTCGGCCTCATCGGCGTGGGACGCGCAGCGACTCAGACGCTGCAGGTGGACGACGCAGGCGGCGGTCCCGCTCCGTGGACGGTGACGACGCAAGCGCAACAGACTCCTGCGGGCGTCGTGCTTGGGCCCGCGACGCCGACCGTCGTTCCCGGAAACTCGGTGGACCTCGACCTGTCGGTGTCCCCGACGGCGGCAGAAGGCGAGGCGACGGGCTTCGTCGTGCTCACGCGCGGCACGGACGTGCGGCGCGTTCCGTACTGGTTCCGGGTCGAGTCGCCCAAGCTCGGCACCGAGCCGGCGC
This sequence comes from Gaiellaceae bacterium, assembly GCA_036560805.1. Lineage (GTDB taxonomy): Bacteria > Actinomycetota > Thermoleophilia > Gaiellales > Gaiellaceae > Palsa-739. Next base: position 7,029 of record DATBQM010000028.1, read on the forward strand.
GCACGCTCACGCGCGCAGGCACCTACAACGGCAATACGAGGGGCAAGCCGTCACTCGTGTCGAGCTATCGCTACCCCGACGGCTCGACCGGCTTGCCGATCCCGACCTCCCTCGGCGGGCCGGAGCAGGTCTTCCGCTTCAGGCTCACGCGCTCGGTCGCGAACTTCGGCGTGGCCGTGGTCTCGCACGCGAAGGGCGTTCAGGTATCACCGCGCCTCGTCGTCGCCGGCGACGAGAACCGTCTCCTCGGGAACACGGGACTACCGGTCGACACGAACCCGTACTCGAACTTCGGAACGCCCGAGCCCGTCGTCGGCGCAGTCCTCCCCACAACGGGCGTCTACGACTTCGTGTTCGACACGCCGAGCGGGGCGCAGCCCGGCGCGTTCACGTTTCGCTTCTGGATCAACGACACGACACCCCCGACGGTCAAGCTGCTGACGCACACGGTCGCGCCGACAGATCCGCTGAAGCTGTCAGTCACCGACAGCGGCGCAGGTGTCGACCCGGTCTCGATCGCGGTCTCGCTCGACGGCGTCCTCGCCAGCTCCCACTACAAGCACGGCATCCTCACCGTCCCGCCCGAGAGGCTGGCGCGCGGGACCCATCGGCTACGGCTCTCGGTGGCGGACTACCAGGAGACGAAGAACATGGAAGACGTGCTGGACGGCGCGACCCCGAACACGCGGGTCTACACGACGACCTTCACGGTCCGCTAGCGGCGGTCGGTTTCTTCGATCGTCGGGAGGTTGGCGAGGTCGCGCTCGACGCTCGCGGCGAAGTCGTCTGCGTCGGTCTCCACCACCCGCAGCGTCGACTTGCGCTTCGCACGCTGACGCTTTCGGCGCGCGTCCATTCCGAACCGCAGCTCCAGGCGCGGCCATTCGGCGCCCGCGAAAACCGCTACGGCCAACGCGAGCAGGGCGATGTACAGCCAGCTCACGCAGAGATCGTACCGAAGCGAGGGCGGCCCCGGATCAGCCGACGGCCATGCCGAAGAGCTCTTGCAGCTCGCGTTGTAGGTACCCGAGATACGGCTCCGGGTCCATACCGGTACCGACTGTCCGCTCCAGGAGCTCACGCGGCTCGTACGTGCGCCCGAACCGGTGGACATGCTCACGCAGCCAGTCCGCAAGCGGCTTGAACTCGCCGCGTTCGAACAGCTCGTCGAAGTCGCCGACGTCCGCCTCGGCGCGCTCCCAGAGCTGCACCGAGACGACGTTGCCGAGCGCGTAGGTCGGGAAGTAGCCGAGGCTCATGTCCGACCAGTGGACGTCCTGAAGGACGCCGTTTGCCAGGTCGGGCGGCCGCAGGCCGAGGTACTCGTGCATCTTCGCGTCGAACGCCTCGGGTAGGTCGCGGACGGAGAGCCGGCCGTCGAGCAGTTCGCGCTCGATCTCGAAACGCAGGATGACGTGCAGGCAGTAGGTCACCTCGTCGGCGTCAACACGCCGCAGCGTCGGCTTCACCTTGTTCAGTGCGCGCTGGAACGTCTCGAGCGGCACGTCGGCAAACGCAGGAAGCTCCCGCTGCAGGAGCGGGTAGAAAAACCGCCACGTGGACGAGCGGCGGCCGACGAGGTTCTCCCACATCCGGCTCTGCGACTCGTGGATGGCCGACGAGACGCCGTCGGCGAGCGACGTCCGCGCAAACGACGGATCGATCTGCCGTTCGTACAAGCCGTGACCGAACTCGTGCAGGCACGAGAGAATCCCGTGGATGTTGTCCTCGTCGAATCGCGTCGTCAAGCGGATGTCCTTGATCGCCATCGACACTTCGAACGGATGCACCGTGTAGTCGAGTCGCCAGGCCTCGTCGTCCATCCCCCACGCGTCGAGAATGGCGACGGAGACACGGTGCTGTGCCGGACGCGGGAACGATCCATGCAGGCACGAGTCGTCGATGGGCTCCATATCCGCGACCGCGCGGATCATCGGCACGAGCCGTTCTTTCAGGCGATCGAAAATCGCTTGCACCTCGGCGGTCGTCGTGCCCGGCTCGTAGTCGTCGAGGACGACGTCGTACGGGTCACCGTACGGCGCGAAGCACTCCACGTATCTGCGTCGCAGCTCGAGGTTGCGCTCGAAGTGCGGCAGCATGACAGCGAAGTCGTTCTCGGCTCGCGCGTGCAGCCACGCGCGGTAGCCAAGCGAGCCGGCCCGCTCGAGCTCGGCCTGCAGCTCCGACGGGACGCGCACGGCCTTTTGGTAGTCGCGGCGCGCGACGCGCACGACGCTCGCCTCGAACGACTCGGGATCGTACGCCTCTTCGAACGGCCGGAGCTCCTCGAGCAGTTCGCCGAGCGCGGGGTCGACTCGGTGCTCGTGCGTGACCGCCTCGACGGTCGCGCGCTGCTCCGCGCGCGCGTCGGCGCCGGCCACGGGCATCTTCGTCTCTTCGTCCCAGCCGAGCAGGGTGCCCGCCCTGACGAGATCGTCGATCGCCCCGAGCCGACGTAAGAGCTCGTCGAAACGGTTGTCCGTGCTCAAAGCTCCCCGGGTTGGACTCGAACCAACAACCCTCCGGTTAACAGCCGGATGCTCTACCAATTGAGCTACCGGGGATCGGCGGCGGCCATTGTAGCCAGGCTCTCGATCTCCTCTCGAAGCTCCGCGACCCGCTGCGCAAGCAGTTGTCGCCGTTCTCCGGGCGCGTTCCTGAGCTCTTCCTGCAACCGGCGCTCGTGCAACCGAAGGAGCAGCTGCTTCGCCGTCGCGGGCGTGATCTCGTCCTCGTCCGCCCGCGCGTAGAGCTCGGCGAGGAGCGCCGTCAGCTCGCTGTCCGCCGGCTCCTCGCCGAGGAGATGCGCGCGCGCACGACGGTGGAGCGGATCGTCGAAGTGCTCGGGACCGAGCTCTGCGAGCAGGCGCTTCAGTTCGTCGTGGGCGGCGACGCCCGCAAGAGCGCTGCGCTCGAGGCGGAGGCCGGCGTCGAGCAGCCTGGGCGAGAGCGCGAGACCGGTCGAACGGCCTCGCGGCGCGAGCGCTGCCTGGGTCTCGGGCGGGAGGTCGAGCAGGTCGGTTGCGAGCCGGCGCGCGTCGAGGTGCTCCGGCGAGTCGGGCTGTGCGTGAAGGAACGACTCGATCGAGCCGAACGCCGCGTTCTTGTCGGGCGCGCGCTCGTGCATGAGCCGTACGCGGTGCACGAGGTAGCTGACCGGCGCCGCGAGCTGGCGCTGGAAGGCGTCGGGGTCGTCGGCCGGGTCGGTTCCCTTCGGCAGCGTGACGACGTGCACGGCGAACCCCTGCTTCACCGCGAGCTCCATGCCGCGCAGCGTCGCGTCCTGACCCGCCGCGTCAGCGTCGAAGCAGAGGTAGAGCCGCCTCGTCAGACGGCCGAGCTCGCGCAGCTGCGCCTCGGTCAGTGCCGTGCCCATGGATGCAACGACGGGTGCGAACCCGGCCTGCCGCAGCGCGAGAACGTCGGTGTTGCCCTCGACGACCACGGCGCGGTCTTCCTTCGCGATCGCCTGGCGCGCGGTGTCGAGCCCGTACAGCAGGTCGCCCTTCTTGAAGAGGTCGCCCTCCGGCGAGTTGACGTACTTCGCCTGCAGCGGATCGTCGTCGTGGAGCTTGCGCGCCTGGAAGCCGCGCACCTTGCCGCGCGCGTCGGCGAGCGGGAAGACGAGGCGGCGCGAGAAGTAGTCGTCGCCGCGCTGACGTGCGAGACCGGCCGCGCGGAGCTCGTCCGAACCGTATCCCTCATCACGCGCGCGCTTCGCGAGCGTCGGGCCACCGGGCGCGTAGCCGAGGCGGAACGCGCGGCAGACCTCTTCGCCGAGGCCGCGGCCGGCGAGGTAGTCCCGCGCGAGCTTGCCCTGGTCGCTGTCCCACAGGACGCGCTCGTAGAACGCCGTCGCGCGCTCGAGCAACTGCTCGAGCCGCCCGCGGCGCTTGCGTGCACGATCGGCCTCGGGCGAGATCTCCTCGTACTCGAGCTCGACGCCGAAGCGATTCGCGAGGAACTCGATCGCGCCGACGAAGTCGACCTGCTCGAGCTTCTCGACGAATGCGATCGCGTCGCCCCCTTCGCCGCAGCCGAAGCACTTGAAGGTCCCGCGCGCGGGCGAGACGGTGAAGCTCGGCGTCCGCTCCTGATGGAACGGGCAGAGCCCCTTGTACGTGCCGCCCGCCTTGCGCAAGCGGACGAAGTCCTCGACGAGCGGCAGGATCTCGGTCGCCGACTTCACGGCCTCGACGGAACTGTCTTTGATGCGCGCCACTACTCGTGCGCCAGTGCGAAGCGGTCGGTCATGCCTGCGATGTAGTCGGTGGCGTCCTCGACGCTGTAGCCATGGGAGTCGACCAGATCCTCGAAGATGCGGCGGATGGTCGCGCGGATGTCCGCGTGCTCCTGCCGCAGGTAGACGCGCTCGAACATGAAGGCGCGCAGCGAGAGCATCGCGCCCCCGATCTCGTCGCTCTGCACGATGTCGCCGGTGCGCGCGGACGTTTCGACCAGGTCGTGCACGAGCGTGTCGATGCGGCGCGAGCCGGTCGCGCCGAGCAGTGCGAGCTCGTCCTCGGGGAGATCGCCCTGCGCGAGGAGGCCGGCGCGAACGGCGTCGTCGATGTCGTGGTTGATGTATGCGACGCGGTCGACGATCCGCACGATCTTCCCTTCCTGGGTCTCCGGCTCCTCGGGGCCGGTGTGCTTGAGGATGCCGTCTCGCACCTCCCACGTGAGGTTGAGCCCGCGCCCGTCCCGCTCCAGCCGCTCAACAACGCGGAGCGAGTGCTCGTTGTGGCGGAAGCCGGACGCGCCGCGGTCGCGCAGCAGCTCGTCGAGCGCCTGCTCCCCGGCGTGGCCGAACGGCGGGTGACCGAGGTCGTGGCCAAGCCCGATTGCTTCGACGAGATCCTCGTTCAGGCGCAGCGCGCGGGCGACGCCGCGCGCGATGCCGGTGGTCTCCAGCGTGTGCGTCAGGCGAGTGCGAAAGTGGTCTCCCTCGGGGTCGACGAAGACCTGGGTCTTCAGGCGCAGTCGCCGGAACGCCTTCGAGTGGACGATGCGGTCCCGGTCGCGCTGGAACGGCGTCCGCAGGCGGCATTCCTCCTCGGGCAGGTTGCGCCCGCGCGACTCGTACGAGCGGACGGCGAGCGGCGACAGCCAGCGCTCCTCGTGCTCCCGCACGAGGCTCTCGAAGGCATCGGCAACTTGACCGGCGAGCTCCGGCATCCCGAGGCCAGCGTAGTCGCTGGAGCGGCGGGTGCCAGATGACCGCGGTGGACCTGGTACACGCGTCAAGAGTGGGTCCCGACCCGACCCCCCTTACCCACCTTCGATCCTATTGCGGAAGCTGTGACGAGACTGTTGCGGCGTTGTCTCAGATGATGATCGGGACGGTGCCGCCGTCGGCGCTCCATGCCGCGCCGGTGACGTAGCTCGCCCGCGGCGAGCACAGGAACGCAATCACCGCAGCGATCTCGTCCGGCTGCGCCAGCCTTCCGAGCGGCCGGCCCGCGCCGACCTTTGCGAGCACCTCGTCCCTCGCGCCTTGCTGGTCGGCGAGACCGCCTTCGCCGAGCCACGCCCCGGTCGCGGTCGGCCCCGGCGTCACCGCGTTGCAGCGCACACCGTCCTTCGCGTACAGGTCGGCAACGAGCCGCGAGAACGACAGCATCGCCGCCTTCATGACGGAGTAGTCCGGCATCGACGTCGACGGGCGCTTGGCCGCGGTGGATGAGACGTTCACGATCGTGCCGGCGCCGCGCTCACGCATCCCCGGCAATGCCGCGCGGGTCGCGCGGACGGCCGTCATGAGGTTGAGCTCGAAGGAGCCCTGCCAGTCCTCGTCGGTCAGCTCCTCGAGCTTGCGGATGTCGGTTCCGCCGACGTTGTTCACGAGCACGTCGAGCCGCCCATGCTGTGCGACCACGTCGTTCACGACGCGCTCGGGCTCACCCGCTTGCGCGAGATCGGCCTGGATGTCGCCGCCGCTGCGACCCGTGCTGACGACGGTCGCGCCCTCCGCGCGCAGCAGCTCCACCGTCGCGAAGCCGATCCCGGCGGTCGAGCCGGTGACGAGGCATACGTGATCGCGCAGGCCGAGATCCATCGCGCCGCTAGGTTAGTCGCGGATGACCACGCTGCTGCTCGTTCGACACGGCGAGACCGACTGGAACGCCGAGCGCCGCTGGCAAGGCCACGCGGACGTGCCGCTGAACGGCCGCGGCCGCGAGCAGGCAAATGCTCTCGCAGAGCAGCTGGCCGGCGAGCGGATCGATGCGATCTACACGAGCGACCTCAGCCGAGCTCGCGTCACCGCCGAGATCGTCGGCGCGCGCGTCGGCGTCTCGGTCGCGGTCGACCCGGACCTTCGAGAGATCGACGTCGGCTCGCGCGAAGGGCTCACCGGCGAGATCGAGGCTCCCTGGGACGGCGAGGAATCGGCCGCGCACGCCGCTCGCATCCTCGCAGCCGTCACGCGCATCGCAGCGAGTCACCCAACCGGCCGTGTCCTCGTCGTCACGCACGGCGGCTCGATGCGCCGCGTCCACGAGCATCTCGGGCTCGAAGACAAGCCCTTCGAGAACTGCGTCGTGTGGGCGTGCAGCCACGAGGACGGCGCGTTGCGGGCTATAGACTGACCCCGGGTGGAGGACTACACCGGGAAGTACAAGGGCGAGCAGGTCGAGGTCGCGCTCTTCGGCGGCGAGTACCAGGAGGGCGTGCTCACCGCGTACTGCTACGTCGACGAGGTCGCGCACATCGAGCTGAACGGCCACATCCTCGTGCCCCTGCAGAACATCGCCTCGTTGCACTGCTCCAGCCGGTGCGACGCGCCGCAGAACGACGACTGGCCTCCGCGCGGGCTGCTCGACGACGACGGCCGGGGCGAGCCGGAAGACCAGTAGAGGTGCCGCGCTGATCGCGGCGCGCAACATCGCCAAGGCGTGGCTGCTGCTCGTCGGCATCTGCGGCGTGCTCGCGTTCGTCGGCTGGGCGATCGGCGGGATCCGCCTGCTGACCATCTTCGTGTTCTGCGCGCTGCTGCTCGTCGTCGGCGCGTACTGGACGTTCGACCGCGCCGTACTCGGGATGGTGCACGCACGCGAGTTGCCCGTCGCTGAAGTGCCGCTCCTGCACTCGACGGTCGAGCGGCTCGCGGCCCGCGCCGGCATCCTCAAGCCGAAGCTCTACCTCATCCCCGACGGGATGCCGCTCACGCTCGCCACCGGGCGAGGGCCAACGTACTCGGCGCTCGCCGTCAGCTCCGGCTTCCTCGCTGCATGCCCTCCGGCGGAGCTCGAAGGCGTGCTCGCGCACGAGATCGCGCATGTGAAGCATCGCGACGTCGCGCTGCAAACTTCCGTGGTCGTGCTTGCGGCCTCGCTGATCGAGCTCACACGCATCGGCGGATGGCTCCAGCGCCCGCTGCTCTTCGTCATCGGCCCGGTCGCGGCCGCGTGCACGCACATCCTGCTGTCGCCGAAGCGCGAGTACGAGGCCGACCGGCGTGCGGCGGCTCTGTGCGAGTCCCCGCACGGTCTCGCCGACGCGCTCGCTCGGCTCGACCAGGCATCCGAGCTCGTCGCCTTCGAGGCGTCGCCGGCCACGGAGCCACTTTGGCCGTTCAACCCGTTCATGGAGGAAGGCCTCGCCGCGCTGTTCGTCACGCACCCCACGATCGCGTCGCGCGTGCATCGGCTCCGGTCACTCGACACGACAAAGGAGGCCGCATGAAGATCGAGGAGGCCGAGTTCGCGGCACGACGCGAGACCTTCGCCTCGAAGCTCGCCGACCGCAGGCTCGCGGGTGCGGTGCTCTTCGAGCCGCAGTACGTCCACTACTACAGCGGCTTCTTCTTCATCCCGACGGAAAGGCCGATCGCATTTGCGCTCGCAGCGGACGGGCGCGGCGGCATGCTCGTCCCTCGGCTCGAGGTCGAGCACGCGCAGGCGAACACGGCAGTCCAGGAGGTGGCGCATTACGACGAATATCCCGGCGAGCGCCATCCAATGGAGGCGCTGCAGGAGTTGCTCGACGCGCTGGCCATCCGCGGCCGGCTCGGGGCCGACCACAACGGCTATCCGTGGATGTTCGGGTACCGCGGCCCCGGCCTCGGCGAGTGGACGCATGTCGCGGATGTCGTCGAGGACCAGATGGCAATCAAGAGCGCGGCCGAGATCGAACTCCTGCGCGAGAGCTGCAAGTGGGCGAACCTCGCGCACACGCTGCTGCAGCGCTACACGCGCGTCGGCGTGACGGAGACCGAAGTCGAGACGCGCGCGTCGAACGAGGCGACGCACGCGATGCTCGACGCGATCGGCCCGGTGTACCGGGCGCAGAGCCCGTACTACAGCGGTGCCATGGCCGGGTACCGCGGCCAAATCGGGCGCAACGCGGCGATCCCGCATGCCCATGGGAACAATCTCGTGTTCCAGGCCGGCGACGTGCTCGTCACGGGCGCGTCCGCGCCGGTGTGGGGCTACCACTCCGAGCTCGAACGCACGATGGTGCTCGGGACGCCCAGCGACGAACAGCGGCGCATGTTCGACCACATGGTTGCGCTGCAAGACCTCGCCGTCGACACAATCCGTCCCGGCGTCAGGTGCGCCGAGGTGGACAGGAAGGTACGCGCGTACTACGACGCGCATTCGCTCTGGGAAAACTGGCGGCACCACGTCGGCCACGCGATCGGGATGCGCTACCACGAAGGCCCGTTCCTCGACCGCGGCGACCCGACGGAGATCCGGCCCGGCATGGTCTTCACCGTCGAGCCCGGCCTGTACGCGCCGCAATTCGGCGGCTTCCGTCACTCGGACACGATCGCTGTGACGAACGACGGCGTCGAGTGGCTGACGTACTACCCGCGGGACTTGGAGGCGTTGACCCTCAGCTCGTGATAGCGGGCGCGGGCGCGCGCGACGAACCCGGGATCACGGTCGATCCCCTCGACGAGCCAGTCGACGAACGCCTGGCTGTACTGGTTCGTGCCGAAGCGCGGCAGATGGACGAAGTCGGGATCGATGTCGTACGTGCGCTTGATCGCCTGAAACTCGTACGCGTTGACCGCCTTGTCCTCCGGTAGCCGGCTGTTCACCTCCTCGATCAGCTCCTTCTGCCTGTATGGATGCGTGACGTCGAAGTCGATCGCGCGGTAGAGCGGCGCGTGCGCGTCGGTCGTGATGCGGATGACGCGCTCGCCGAGCTGGTCCTCGCTGCGCTCGATCGCGACGATCTCCGAGCCCGACGGCGCGGTGATGACGCGCTTGATGTCACCGATCAACCGCTTTCGGACTGCCGCGAGTCGCCGGTCCATGAACTTCCGCAAGTCGTCGCGGCTCGCCGGGATGCTGCGCGCGCCGTGGCGGAAGTACGCGCCCTGCGAGTCGAGCGTGAGCGGCGCCTCGGCGGCCTCGCCGACGACGACCACCGGCCCACGATCGGTCGAGACGATCTCGACGTCGTCGAAGCCGAGCTTCGACCGGATCGCGTCGACGTCGGGCGGCGCAGGCGCGAGGATCACGCCACCGCCGACGTTCGCGAGCGCGACGACGTCCTTCAGCAGGTCGCCATCGGAGCTGAAGGCGACGTACTTCGACGCCCGCGTCGCGGCGGCCGCCTTCGCGAGAAGCCGTTCGGTATCGGCCACAACGACATTTTGCTCCTGAATGCAAAGAGCCGCCCTTTCGGGCGGCTCTTTGAAGTTAAATCGGCGGCGACCTACTCTCCCGGGAGGTTGCCCTCCGAGTACCATCGGCCCTGGCGAGCTTAACTTCTCTGTTCGGAATGGGAAGAGGTGTTTCCCCGCCGGTATGACCGCCGAACTGTCAAGGGCGCGCCGAGCGCAGCACCCTCAAAACTCCATAGCGACTCTTCCCGGTGTTCAAATCAAGACCTCGGGCAATTAGTACGGCTCAGCTGAACGCATTGCTGCGCGTACACCGGCCGCCTATCAAGGTCGTGGTCTCCGACCGCCCTTACTCCCTCGAGGGGATGGGAGCTCTCATCTCGAGGTGGGCTTCCCGCTTAGATGCTTTCAGCGGTTATCCCATCCAGACGTAGCTAATCAGCAGCGCCGTTGGCACGACGACTGATACACCAGCGGTCTGTTCGTCTCGGTCCTCTCGTA
>DATBQM010000029.1:0-30856 GCA_036560805.1 Gaiellaceae bacterium
TCCACCAGATCTGCGTGTGCTCGGTGATCGAGCCGGTCTCGTAGAGGAAGCGGACGTAGCGCTCCCACTCGTCCCAACTGCCCATTGCATCGGGGATGCCACAGCGCGGGAACATGCGTGTGAAGATCTGCGTGCGCGCCGAGTGCAGGTACGTGTAGACGCCCTCAACGAACGGCGAGCTGGCGGAGAGCGCGAGCAGCTCCGGGAGGTAGTTGCGGAGGGCCGAGCAGACTTTGATGGCGCGGTCGGGGCCGTTGATCCCGACGTGGATGTGGAGGCCGAACGTGTTGTTGCGCCAGACGACGTAGCGGAGGAGCTCGTCGTTGCGGCGGTAGTGCGGCGTGTCGATGATCCGCTGCTCCTGCCACGGGCTCCACGGGTGCGTCCCGGTGGAGGCGAGTCCGATGCCGAGCGACTCGGTCAGGCCGCGTAGCTGGACGCGGCGCTCGCCGATCCTCTCCGCTGCATCCGCGAACGTCTCGCAGCGCCCGGTGCGGACCTCGACCTCGGAGGCGATCAGCTCGCCCACGAGGTTCGGCTCGAGCTCGGTGCCCTTCGCCGCAGCCTGCAGCTCCTCGAAGCGGTTGACGAGGTCGAGCGTCACCGGATCGAGGAGCTGGAACTCCTCCTCGACCGCGACCGTGAAGTCCGGAACCTCCTCGAAGGCGGCCTTCGACGCCGCGAGGAGATCCTCGTACCCGACCCTCTGCTCGTCGCCCACTACAAAAAGGGTAGTAGCAGACGCTCGGCCACGCGCGTCCAGCTCCAGTTCTCCACCACGGCTCGCCGGGCGGCGGCGCCGAGGGCGGCCCGATCGGCCGCCGGCATGGCGAAGAGCTCGCGCAGGCGCTCGCGCAGCGCGTCCGCGTTCCCGCTCGGGAAGGACGTGAGGTACGCCAGCTCGGGTGGGTATTCGGCCGCCACCCCAGAGGCGATCTCGGCGAGACCGGAGTGGTCTGCGACCACCGGGGGTAGGCCGGCGGCGGCCGCCTCAGCGGCGACCATGCCGAAGGCCTCGGGGAAGATCGACGGCACGACGGCGACGTCGCACAGCGGGAGCAGGTGAACCAGGTGACGATGCTCGAGTGCACCGGTGAAGAGGGTTCCCGGCGGAGCGATCGCCTCGAGCTCGGCGCGGTAGTCGCCGAAGCCGACGACGACCGCGCGCGCGTCTAGCCCGCGCAGCGCTTCGAACAACACCTGCACGCCCTTGTTCTCGATCAGCTTCCCGACGTAGACGACGGTCGGCACGTCACGGGCGAACGCCGCCTCGAAGCGCGCCGCATTGCCGGGATCGGGATGGCGCTCGTCGCCGTCCTGCGGGTCGTCCTCCGCGGCGGCGATCAGGCCCGCGAATGCGCGCAAGCGATCCTGGGGTACGAACTCGTCGGGGTCGACGCCGGGCGGCACCTCGTAGACCCGGTCGACGTGGCCGACGACGTCCTCGAGCACGGCGCGGATGTGTGCCGATCCGACGAACACCGCCTGCGCATCCGCGAGCGACTCCGCTCCCCACCGTTCGAGATCCATGTGTCCGCGCATCGAATATTCGAGCTCGGAGCCGTGCGCCTTCACCGCGTAGCGTCCGCCCGCCTCCTTCGCGACCGGGCCGCCGAGCAGGACGTGGTTCGCGAATACCAGGTCGGCCGGGAATAGCTCGCGAAGCGCGGCGGCGTTCGCCTCGACGTAGCGCTCGCGCTCGAAGGGATCGAGATCCTGAAGCAGGCGCGCGTCGAGCCCTTCGTAGCGGTCGAGCACGAACACAGGCAACAACCCGTTGGGGAGCTCAGGCACGACGACGCGCGCGCCGCCGACGTCGTAGCGCTCGGGGTGCCGCTCCTGACAGACGATCGTCACGTCGTGGCCGGCGTTGCTCCACTCGCGCGCGAGCGCCCGCGTGTACACGTTGGAGCCCGTACCTCCGAGGAGGTACCCGTGCCAGATGACGATCTTCAGGTCAGGTGGAAGTACAGCGCGTAGAGGAGCTCCACCGCCGGATTGGACGTGTGCACCGTCACGTCCGCCGGCGTCTCGAGCAGTGCTTCCGAGTAGTTGAAGATGATCTTCACGCCCGACGCGACGAGATCGTCCGCCGCGCGCTGCGCACCGGCAGCGGGAACGGCGAGGACGCCGACGATGATGTTCTTGTCGCGGACGGCGTCGCGCAGCATTCCGTACTCGCTGACGGCGACATGCCCGATCGGCGTCCCGACCTTCTCGGGATCGGTGTCGAAGACCGCCGCGATGTTGATCCCATGCTCCGCGAAGATCGACGAGCTCGCGATCGCCTGGCCGAGTCGGCCCGCGCCGATGAGCGCGATGTTGTGCTGCCCCTGCGTGCGGAGGATCTTCCGGATCTCGCCGAGCAGCGAGTCGATGTTGTAGCCGACGCCGCGCTTGCCGAACTTCCCGAACGCAGACAGGTCGCGACGGATCTGCGTCGCGTTGATGTTCGTGTACTCCGCGATCTCCTGAGAGGAGATCCGCACCTTTCCCATCTTCCTCGCCTGCGTCAGCACCTGGAGGTACCGCGACAGGCGAGCGGCGACGCCAACCGTCAGGCGATCCGCCACGCATCCTCCTCGCCGAAGCTTGTAACAGCCGGAGGTGTTCTAGCAGGCGGGACTACCGGCCTGCTTGTGCAACCGCTCGACGGAAGGCATCAGGCTGGACGTGATACGTGAAACGGCGCCGCCCGTCGATCTCGACGACGGGCAGCCATGCGCGGTACTCGGCCTCGAGGGCAGGGTCTCCGGTGATGTCGACCTCGCGCAGGTCGAAGCCGAGCTCCTCCCGGAGCGCTGCGACCACGCCGCGGGCGCGCTCACACAGGTGGCAGCCGGCGGCGTGGTAGACGACGACCTCGGTTACGGGTAGATGCCCCTCGTGACCGTCGCCTCGGCGACGCGCTGGACAGCGAGGCCGTACGCGGCCACGCGCATCGGCATGTCGCGCTTCTGCGCGGTCTCCCACGTCTCCTCGAACGCGCGGCTGATGATGTCGTTCAGCTTCGCGTTCACCTCGACCTCCTTCCAGAAGTACTCCTGCAGGCCCTGCACCCATTCGAAGTAGGAGACGACGACGCCGCCTGCGTTCGCGAGCACGTCCGGGAGGATGAGAACGCCCTTCTCTTCGAGGATCGCATCGGCTGCGGGCGTGACGGGGCCGTTCGCTCCCTCGCACACGATCGACGCCTTTACCTGGTCGGCGTTGCGATCCGTGATCACCTGCTCGAGCGCGCACGGCGCGAGGATGTCCACGTCGAGGAGCAAGAGCTCCTCATTCGTGATCTGCTCAGCGTCGCGCAGCCCCGCGAGCGTGCGGTTTTCGCGTTTGTGGGCGAACGCGGCCGGGACGTCGATGCCCTTCGGGTTGTACAGCGCGACGGTCGAGTCGGAGATCGCGACGACGAGCGCGCCTTCCTCGTGCAGGAACTTCGCGAGGAAGCTGCCGACGTTGCCGAAGCCCTGGACGGCGACGCGCATGCCGGCGAGCGAGCGATCCTGCTTCGCCACCGCGTCGCGGATGCAATACAGCGCGCCGCGCGCGGTCGCCTCTTCCCGTCCGAGCGACCCGCCGATCGTCAGCGGCTTGCCCGTGACGACGCCCAGCACGGAGTGCCCCTTGTTCATCGAATACGTGTCGAAGATCCACGCCATGACCGAGCCGTCGGTTCCGACATCCGGCGCCGGGATGTCCTTCTCTGGCCCGATCTCGTTGATGATCTCTGTCGTATAACGCCGCGTCATCCGCTCGAGCTCGGAGCGCGAGAGACGCTTAGGGTCGCACACGACTCCGCCCTTGGCGCCGCCGAAGGGGATGCCCATCAGCGCGCACTTCCACGTCATCCACATCGCGAGCGCCTTGACCTCGTCGACGGTGACGTCGGGGTGATAGCGAATGCCGCCCTTCGACGGGCCGCGCGCGATGTTGTGCGTGACGCGGTAGCCCTTGAAGACCTGAGTGGTGCCGTCGTCCATACCCACGGGGACGGACACTTCGACCGCTTTCTTGCACTCGCCGAGGACGGCGACGAGATTCGGGTCGATGTCGAATGCGTTCGCGACACGACGCAGCTGGTTGCGGGCGATCTCGAACGGGTTCTCGCGAAGGTGAGTGGCCCCCGCCTCGACTGCTGTCACGGGCTGCTCCTTCTCGGCGTGTTGTGGAACATCAAGACCTCGGATCCGAGTATATGACCGCTCATCGGAGGACGAATTCGAGGTTTCTGCGACCCGGCAGTCCTCCGTCGGCGGGGTACGCCACAACTGCCGCGACGTAGCGGCCGGGCGGGAGGGCGGCGCCGCCGGGGCTGCGGCCGGTGAGCTGGAACGTGTAGCGCCCCGGCAGCACGTCCCGGATCCGGGCGAGTAGGCCGAGGGGCCGCCCCGCGGGCGTGCTCAAGCCGATGTCGAGCCGCACGAGCGGCTGGATCTGGCGACGGCCGGCGATCATGATCACGCGGCCGGCGTCGACGGTGAGCCGGAGCGAGTGCGGCGCGAGCGAGGCCGATACGAGCGGGTCGAGCGGACGCGGGGCGAACGCGAGCACCCAAGGCACGCGAACGCTTCCGCCCCCGTCGACGTCGGCGACGACTGCTCCATCGGCCGCGCCGCTGCCGATCGCCTGCGACGCGGTCAAGGCGTCGACACGGACGACGACGCTGTGGCCGGGCGCGAGCGCGACGCGTCGCGGGCGCACCGCGAAGTCGACGGTCGCCGCGCCCTCGTGTTGCGTGCGGATGGCGAGCGTCGCACGCACGGTGCGAGTCGAGAGGTTCGTCAGCGTGAATCCCGTGCGGATCTTCCTGCCGGCAAACGTCGACGTCCCCAGCGCGAGCGTCGCCGGCGATGCGGCGAGCTCGCCCGCTGCGGCCGCTCCGACGTCGACCTCGCCCGCGCCCTGCGCGGTGACCGGCTCGTCCGGCAGCTCGCGGGCAGTCCCGACCACGAGCCCGGCGAGCGCCTCGGCGCCGAGGGATGGCCGCGTCTGCGCGAGGAGCGCCGCCGCTCCTGCCGTGACCGCGGCCGCGACGCTCGAGCCGTCGACCGTTGCGCCGCCGGCGGCAGGGAAGGCGACGCCGGGGGCGACGACGTCCGGCTTGACGCTCCCGTCGAACGCGAGCCCCATGGACGAGAACGGCGCCACTTGGCCCGAACCGGGATTCGGCGTCTCCCGTCCGGCGCCGACGATCACACTGACGCGCGCGCCGGCAGCGAGCCGCGCGAGCACGATGCGCGCGACCCTTTGCGGAAGCGAGACGACCGGAACGCGCACCGCGTTGCCGAGCGCGCCCGCGGGGATGAGCGTCCGCCCGTACAGAAGCACGGCGGCCGCGCCCGCGTCACCTGCGGCCTGGGGAGACGCGCCCGCGGGCAGGAGCGCAGCGCGCCCGGCGACGACGCTCCCGCCGTGGTCGGTGAAGAGCCCACGGCGCGGCGCGGTCACCTGCAGGACGAGCGGCTGTGTCGGCGCGGCGTCCGTCGCCAGCGGCGTCGTCGCGTCGAACACCGTGCGCAGGCCGCTCTGGATGAAGACGCGCGCCTCGGCGATGTGCGTGCGGGTGTCGAGCGCGCCAACCGTGAGCGCCGCGGAGCCTGCGCCGGGAGCGGATAGGTCGCCGTAGGCGGCGCCGGCCGGGCCGTCGTTGCCCGCGGGCGCGACCACGAGCACGTCGAGCGCGCGGGCGCCCGCCGCCGCGAGCGCTTCGGGCCCGTCCGGGAATCCCGCGAGCGGCTCCGCGAGCGCGACGAGCGCGATCTGTACCGCATCGTGGGCGTCGCCGTCGCCGTTCGGATCGGCCGCACGGTCGAGCCCCTCGATCAACTGATCGCTCCGCGCATATGCCGCTGCCACGCGGATCGGCAGGATCGACGCCCCGGGGGCGACATGAGCGACCACGGAGGCCATCTGCGTCCCGTGCTCGTCCCCGCCGGGGCCGGCGACATCGATCTGCGGGAGGACGCGCCCGCGCAGCAGCGGAACGCTGGGGTCGACACCGGTGTCGATCACCGCGACCGTGACGCCGCGGCCGTCGACGCCCGCGGATGCCAGCGGCCCGCCGACTTCCACCGGGTCCGCGTTCAGCGCTCCCGTCGACACCGTCGCCGGATAGGCCGCGCGCACGGGAAAGACGCCGGCGACGTTCGAGTCCCGTTCGAGAAGCGGGACGACGCTCTGTGGCACGAGCGCCGAGAAGCCGTCGAGCACGCGCGTGAAGCGAATGTCCGGCCGCACGACGACACCTTGCAGCGCGATCCGGGCGAGAAGGAGCTTCTGCGCGGAGAGCTCGACCTTCGTCCACGCCTGTTCCTGCGCGAAGTCGAGCCCTCCCTCAGCGGCGACGCGCTCGCCCAACGACGGAGTCTTCAGCACGACGATCACGCGCGGCCCCAGGTCGGCCTGCGCGGGCGTGCCGAGGATCGCGCGCCACGATTGCGGCGACGCCGACGCGACGAACGGCCGTCCCGCGCTCTCGCCGCCCGCCGCGAGCAGCGTGGCGGTGGCAGCCGCCGCGAGCAGCGCGAACAGCGCGGCGTACCGCACCTCAGCGCGAGGCGTACGCATCGAGACCGAGGTATCCGGGATAGGCCACCGGCGCGGTGAAGCGTGCGGCGGACGCGATCATCGCTGCGTTGTCGGTGCAGAGCGGCAAGGGAGCGAGCGCAGCGTCGGGCAGCGACGCGCGCAGCTCGGAATTGGCGGCGACCCCACCGACGACCGCGACCTTCTTCGAGCCGGCGGCCTCGCGCACGCGACCGACGAGGGCGCGGACGATCGCGCGCTGGTATGACGCGGCGAGGTCCGCCCGGCGCGCTTCGAGCTCGTCGGCGGAGAGTTCGCGCGTTGCGTACAGCAGCGCGGTCTTCAGCCCCGAGAAGGAGAAGTCGAGACCGGGGACGCGTGCAACCGGGAAGTCGTACGCGAGCGGATCGCCGTCGCTCGCGAGCAGGTCGATCTCGCGCCCACCCGGATAGCCGAGCCCGAGCAGCCGGGCGCCCTTGTCGAACGCCTCTCCGGCCGCATCGTCCAACGTCGTACCGAGCACGTCCTCGTCGTCGTACCCGCGCACGTCGAGGAGCAACGTGTGTCCCCCGCTCGCGAGCAAACAGAGAAACGGCGGCTCGAGCGGGTCCGGCTCGAGGTACAGGGACGCGACGTGCCCGCGCAGGTGGTCGACCGGCACGAGCGGCAGGCGTCGCGACCACGCGATCGCCTTCGCCGCCGCAAGACCGACGAGGAGCGCGCCGACGAGCCCAGGGCCTTGCGTGACCGCGATCTGCTCGACGTCGTCGAGCGTCGCTTCCGCGTCGGAGAGCGCTTCGCGGATGACGGGGCCGACGAGCTCGAGGTGACGTCGGGATGCGACCTCGGGGACGACGCCGCCGAACTTCGCGTGCAGCTCCGCCTGAGACGAGACAATGTTCGAACGGATGCGCCCGTCCTCGGTGACGACTGCTGCGGCGGTCTCGTCGCAGCTCGTCTCTATACCGAGGATCACGCCTGCTCGCGCGCTACGGGATCCTTCCACATGATCAGGGCGTCCTCGCGGTTGTCCGTGTAGTACCCGCGCCGGATTCCGCGCGCCTCGAAGCCGAGGCGCTCGTACAGCGCGATCGCAACGGTGTTGGTGACGCGCACTTCGAGGGTGTATCCGCGCCGTGCGTCGTCCGCGGTCAGCTCGAAGAGCCGGTCGAGCAGCAGCGTCGCGATGCCGTGGCCGCGATGATCGGGGTCGACTGCGATGTTCATGACATGCCAGGCGTCGACGTACCGCGACACGATGAGGTAGCCGTGCAAGGTCCCGCCGTCGTCCTCTGCGTCGACGCCGAACGCGCCGAGGCAGATGGAGCTCGGCTTCGCGAGCTCTCCGGCGAACATCGAGCGCGACCATGGAGTCCGATAGGAACGCCGCTCGATCTCCTCGATCACAGCGAGGTCGGAGATGCCGAGGCGCCGAAGCTCCAGCGTCGTCATGGGACGCTGCGCTCGGCATCCGGGACGCGCAGGTAGAGCGGCTCGATCTCGTCCATGTCCCGCAGCTCGCCGGCGAGCGCCGCGTGGAAGCGCGCGCGCGGAAGGTGGCGCTCGTCGTCCTCCGGAGGGACGACTGCGCCGCGCGACTCGAGCTCGGCGCGGTAGAGGAGCGCGCCGTCGCCGACGTACACCGTTCCCGCCGTCACCGGGAGCTCCACAGGAGTAAGCACGGCCGGCGTGCCGTCGACGAGCGCGAACACCTCGTGGCGACGTGCATCGACGACCGGAACGGCGCCGGTTGCACCCGCTGCGAGCGCGTCGAGCGTCGAGACGCCCACCCCGCGGAGGTCGAGCGCGAGCGCGAGCCCGCGTGCGGCCGCGAGGCCGATGCGCACGCCGGTGAAGCTTCCGGGGCCGATCCCGACCGCGAGCGCGTCGAGGTCGCGCGGATGCGCGCCGCCCTGCCGCAGCAGCGCGTCGACGTCCTCGAGCAGCGTCTGCGCGCGTGAGGAGCGCTCGCCGAGGACCTCACCGTCGTCGACGAGCGCACTCGTCGCAACCCCGGTCGCAGTATCGAACGCCAGCATCAGCACTCGTCGATGGATACCACCCTTCGCGCCTCCCCAGCATGCCGCAAGCGCACCCGGTAGCGCGGCGCCGGAAGCACGCCATCCCCCGCCTCCGGCCATTCGACGAATGCGATCGCATCGTCGAAATACGGCTCGAGGTCGCCCCATTCCGCCGCCGAGACACCGGCAAACCGGTAGAGGTCGAGATGCGAGACCTCTCCCGTCGCCGCGTGATAGCGGTGGCCGATGGTGTACGTCGGGCTCGTCACCCGCTCCCGTACGCCGAGCGCGGTGCAGGCGCCCCGCACGAATGTCGTCTTTCCCGTTCCGAGCTCGCCCGCGACGGTGACGACGTCGCCGAGCTGAAGGCGCGCGGCGAGCGCGGCGGCCAGCGCCTCCGTTTCCTCCGGAGAGCTCGTCACGGTCTCGGTCACGGGCGGAAGCGTAGAGTCCGACGCGTGCCGGCGTACGTCATCGTCGAGACCGACATCCACGATCCCGAGCAGTACGAGCAGTACAAGGCGGCATCGCCGGGCGCCGTCGCGGCCGGCGGTGGCCGATTCGTCGCGCGCGGGGGCGAGCTCGCCGTCCTCGAAGGCGATTGGCATCCGAGCCGCCTCGTGATCCTCGAGTTCCCCGACCTCGAGGCGGCCAAGCGGTTCTACCAGTCCGAGATCTACCAAGAGGCGAAGAAGCTCAGAGAAGGCGCCGCGAACCTGCGCATGGTCGCCGTCGAGGGGAGCTAGAAGAGCCCGAGCTGCTCCGCCGGCGGCGCGGGCGAAGAGACGAGCGCCAGCTCCGGCTCCGGCAGCGGCTCGAGCGTGCGACCCAGGAGCACCGGGATGCGCGCGAAGTCGGACTCGAGCACCTTGAGCATCGCCGGTGTGTACAGCGCGGCGGCCGGGTGGTAGAGCGGATAGAGGAGGACGCTGCGCCCGCCGAGCGTCGTCTCCTGTTCCTGCCCGTGCACGCGCGTAATCCCGAGCGGCCGGCCCGAGAGGAGCTTCGTCGCGAAGTTGCCGAGCGTCGCTACGACGGTGGGCTCGATCAGCTCGATCTGGCGGAAGAGATGGCTCTCGCATGCCTCGATCTCGTCCGGCTGCGGGTCACGGTTGCCCGGAGGGCGGCACTTGAGCACGTTCGCGATGTAGACGTCGCCGCGCTGCAGGCCGATCCCGCCGAGCAGCTTCTCGAGCAGCTTTCCCGCCTGCCCGACGAACGGCAGGCCCTGCTTGTCCTCGTGGAAGCCGGGCGCCTCGCCGACGAACATCAGCTCCGCGCGCGGGTTGCCGGCGCCGAAGACCACCTGCGTCCGTCCTTGCGAGAGCCGGCAGCGCGTGCACCCGGCGACCGCCTCGGCGAAAGCCTGCAGGTCGTCGACGTGCTCGACGGGAACCGCGCTCACGGGCGGTGAGTCTACGACCCTGCCCGGACGCTGGCGATCCGCGCCCGCCAGGCGCCGCGGGGCGCCTCGACGACGACCTGATCTCCCTCGCCGTGACCGAGCAGTGCGCGACCAACAGGCGAGTCGGGCGACACACCCCCCACGCTCGAGATGACTACCGTCATCGATTCGCCGTCCTCGCGCTCGATGTCGACTGTGCAGCCGATGGTGACGACGCCGCCCGCCGCGACCTCGGACTCGTCCAGCTCCTCCGCGTCGTGCAGCCGCGCGCGCAGCTTCGTGATGCGGGCCTCGAGCAGTCCCTGTTCGTTCTTCGCCGCGTGGTACTCGAAGTTCTCGGACAGGTCGCCGTGCTCGCGGGCGGTCGCGATCGCTTCGACCGCAGCTTTCCGCCGCGGGCCTTCGAGCTCGGCCAGCTCTGCTTCGAGCTGCCCGCGCTCGGCGCGCGTCAGCTTTTCGCCCACTAGTGCCCGCAGCCGCAGGATCCGCCGCAGCAGCCGCCGCCGCCGCCCCCGCCGAACGAGGGCTGCTTCATGGCCCCGTGCACGGCAAAGGTGGAGAACTGCTTGGAGACGTTCGCCGCGGCGCAATCGGGGCAGGTGACCTGCGCGTCGCCCCGGACGAGCTCCTCGAAGTGCGACTCGCACTCCATGCAGACGTATTCGTAGATCGGCACGGCCCTCAGGGTACACTTGGGACTGCCCGGCATCCACTACGGAGCTGGAGCGGCGAAGTGCTCACACGAATCGATGTCATCGGCAGGGGGCGCGTCGGCGCAGCCGTCGCTGGTCGCCTGTCAGAGCGCGGCCTCGACCTGGTCTCCGGCGATCCGGAGCTCGTGCTTCTGTGCGTTCCGGATGGCGCGATCGCCGAGGCCGCCGCAGCGCTGCCCGTCGGGCCTTGGGTCGCCCATGTGAGCGGCGCGACGCCGTTGGCCGCGCTCGCACCGCACGAGCGGCGGTTCTCGCTGCACCCGCTGCAGACGTTCACGCGCGCGCGCGGGCCGGAGCAGCTCGACGGCGCGTGGGCCGGAGTGACCGCCGAGAGCACCGGCGCGCGCGGCGCGGGCTTCTGGCTGGCGGAGACGCTCGGACTTCGTCCCTTCGAGCTCGACGACGAAGCGCGCACGCTCTACCACGCGGGAGCCGTGTTCGCGTCGAACTACCTCGTAACGCTCCACCGAGCGGCGGCGCAGCTGTTCGAGAGCGCGGGAACACCGCCCGAGGCGCTCGAGCCGCTGATGCGGCGCACGATCGAGAACGGCTTCGAGCTCACCGGCCCGATCGCCCGCGGCGACTGGGAGACGGTCGAGGCGCACCGAGCGGCGCTTCGCGCGGAACGTCCCGAGCTCGACCACCTGTACGAGACGCTCGCCGGCGCGACGCTGGCGCTCGCGACGTGAAGGTCGTGCGCGCCATCTCCGAGCTCCGGCTCGAACGAGAGGTCGGGCTCGTTCCGACGATGGGCGCGCTGCACGCCGGCCACGTCTCGCTCTTCGATGCGGCGCGCGCGGAGAACGACGTCGTCGTCGCTTCGCTCTTCGTCAATCCGGCGCAGTTCGGCGAGCAGGATGACCTCGCGCGCTACCCGCACGACGAGGAGCACGACTTCGCAGTCGCCGAACGGGCTGGCGTCGACGTGCTGTTCGCACCCACGCAGGACGAGATGTATCCCACAGGGTTCACGACCTGGGTCGTTCCAGAGGAGACAGGCGCCGAGGGCTGCGCGCGTCCCGGCCACTTCCGCGGCGTCGCGACCGTGTGCCTGAAGCTTTTTGCCATCGTCCGTCCGGCGCGCGCGTACTTTGGCCAGAAAGATGCGCAGCAGGCGATCGTCGTGCGCCGCATGGCCCGCGACCTGAATCTCGGCGTCGACGTCCGCGTGCTGCCGACGGTCCGCGACGACGACGGCCTCGCGCTCTCGTCCCGGAACGTCCACCTTTCACCAGCCGAGCGCGCGCGGGCGCTCGGCCTCCCCCGCGCGCTCGAGAGCGCCGTCGGCGCAGTCGACCCCGTCGCGGCGGCTCGCGCACAACTGAACGGCCTCGACCCCGACTATGTCGAGCTGCTCGACCTCGACGGCGCGACCGTGCTCGCCGCCGCGATCCGCGTCGGCTCGACTCGACTCATCGACAACGTCGTCGTGAAAGGAGCACTCTCGTGAGCGACACGCCGAAGCCGCAGCGCTATGCCTCGTGGACCGCAGGGAAGCTGCCGCTGCCCGAGCTGCGCGAGATGAAGCAGCGCAGCGAGAAGATCGTCATGGTCACCGCCTACGACGCACCGAGCGGCAGGCTCGCCGACGCGGCCGGCGTCGACCTCATCCTCGTCGGCGACTCCTCCGGCATGGTCGTCCACGGCCGAGAGTCGACGGTCGCCGTCTCGCTCGACGAGATCGTGTTCATGACCCAGTGGGTGACGCGCGGCGCGAAGCGGCCGCTCGTCGTCGCCGACATGCCCTTCGGCTCGTACGAGGTCTCCGACGAGCAGGCCGTCGCGAACGCCGTGCGGCTCGTGAAGGAGGGCGGCGCCGACGCGGTGAAGCTCGAGCGCGGAGGCACATCCGTCTCCCGCGCGCAGGCGATCGTGTCCGCCGGCGTTCCCGTGATGGGCCACGTCGGGCTGACGCCGCAGACCGCGACGGTGCTCGGCGGCTTCAAGGCGCAGGGCCGCACGGCCGAGCGGGCGCGGCAGCTCGTGGACGAGGCCCGCGCGCTCGAGGAGGCCGGCTGCTTCAGCGTCGTTCTCGAGGCAGTTCCTGCGCAGGTCGCGCGCGCCGTCACGCGCGCGTTGGCTGTTCCGACGATCGGCATCGGCGCCGGCAGCGACTGCGACGGCCAGGTGCTCGTCTGGCACGACATGCTCGGCTACTACGAGGGGAACGCGCCGCGATTCGTGAAGCGGTATGCCGACCTCGGCGAGACGATCGTGGAAGCGCTCGGACGGTATGCGGAGGAGGTGCGCACCGGGGCATTCCCGGAGCCGCAGCACACGTATGCGATGCCGGACGAGGAGCTGGCGGCGTTCGAGGCGCCGGCTAGACCGTCGACGCGGCGACGATGAGCGCGGGCACGACGGCGGCAATCGCGACCGCAGCCAGGGCGCGGGAGAGCGTCCATCCGTGCACGGCTCGCACCCCGACGATCAGCAAGCAGAAGCTCCATGCATAGGCGCCGTAGTTGATCGCGCCGAAGATGGTGTCGCCGCGGCCGTAGTCGTTCCCGCCGGTGCGGAAGAGATCCTGGCCGTACACCGCGATGCGCACCGGCCATAGCGTGAAGAGCGAGAGCGCGAGGGGTGCGGACGCGAGCGCGAGCAGATGGCGCGACCGCCGGAACGACCCGAGTCCGCCGAGGCGGCGCGACGCGCCGAAGAGCAGCCCGCCTCCGAGCCAGTAGAAGGCGAGCGCGTAGGCCATGCCGCCGACGAAGGCCCAGACCGGGATGAGCGACGTCGACATCGACGCGTCGTTCAGGAGCTGCCGCGCGACGGGCGTGCCG
Source organism: Gaiellaceae bacterium (assembly GCA_036560805.1). Taxonomy (GTDB): domain Bacteria; phylum Actinomycetota; class Thermoleophilia; order Gaiellales; family Gaiellaceae; genus Palsa-739. Next base: position 13,451 of record DATBQM010000029.1, read on the forward strand.
AGCACGCCGGCGATGCCGGCCAGCCCGGCGATCGCGGTGATCGGCTCCTGCCGCGCCTCGACCGCTTCCTGCGACTCGTCACGCAGCGAGACGAAGACGGCGCGCGGCGCAACGAGAACGGCCGGCGCGCGAAGCCACCAGGAGCGCTCGAGCGCAGGAGTCGCCGCTTCGCTGCTCACGCCAGGAGGGTAGCCTCACGCCGTGGAGCCCGCCGACGCCGAGCTGACCGCACAGGTTGCCGCAGCTGCGCCGTTCACCGCGTTCTTGGGGATCGAGATGGTCTCCGCGTCGCCGCACGAGGTGCGCGCCCAGCTGGCGTGGAGCGAGGACCGGTGCACCGCGGGCGGGATCATGCACGGCGGCGCACTGATGGGGCTCGCCGACAACGTCGGCGGCTTCTGCGCGTTCCTCAATCTGCCGGAGGACGCTGCGGGCACCGCGACGATCGAGTCGAAGACGAACTTCTTCGGCCCGGTGCGAGAGGGGTACGTGAACGCCGTGTCGCGGCCGCTGCACACGGGTCGGCGCACGATCGTCGTCGACACGGAGCTGTACGACGACGCGGGCAAGCTCGTCGCCCGCGTGACGCAGACTCAGGCGGTCCTCTAAGCGGCGACGGCGGCGGCCGGCAGCACGTGCCGGAGGAACTCGCCGGTGAAGCTGCCTTCGACGTCGGCGACGTCCTCGGGCGTCCCGACTGCGACGATCTCGCCCCCTGCCTCGCCGCCTTCTGGCCCGAGGTCGACGATCCAGTCCGACTGCTTGATCACGTCGAGGTTGTGCTCGATGACGATCATCGTGTTGCCGGCGTCCACGAGGCGCTGCAGCGTCTCGAGCAGCTTCTCGATGTCGGCGAAGTGCAACCCGGTCGTCGGCTCGTCGAGGATGTACAGCGTCTTGCCGGTCGCCACCTTGGAGAGCTCGGCGGCGAGCTTGACGCGCTGGGCTTCTCCGCCCGACAACGTCGTCGCCGGCTGACCGAGCTTGATGTAGTCGAGCCCGACGTCGTGGAGCGTCTGGAGGCGCCTACGGATTTTCGGGATCTTTGCGAAGAACTCCAGCGCTTCCTCGACCGACATGTCGAGGATGTCCGCGATCGACTTGTTCTTGAAGCGCACCTCGAGCGTCTCGCGGTTGTAGCGCGCGCCCTTGCAGGTCTCGCACGGGACGTAGACATCCGGGAGGAAGTGCATCTCGATCTTGATCTGTCCGTCGCCCTTGCACGTCTCGCAGCGGCCGCCGCGGACGTTGAACGAGAACCTTCCCGGCTTGTAGCCGCGGACCTTCGCCTCCGGCGTCAACGAGTACAGCTCGCGGATGTGCGTGAAGAGGTCGGTGTACGTCGCCGGGTTCGAGCGCGGCGTGCGCCCGATCGGCTTCTGGTCGATCTCGATCACCTTGTCGAACGCGTCGATCCCCTCCACGCCGGCATGCGCGCCCGGCTTGACGCGCGCCTTGTTCAGACGGTTGGCGAGCGACTTGTAGACGATCTCGTTCACGAGCGTGGACTTGCCCGAGCCGGAGACGCCCGTGATGCAGACGAACTTGCCGATCGGGAACTCGACGTCGATGTTCTTGAGGTTGTGCTGGGACGCACCGCGCACGACGAAGCTCCCACGATCCTCCCGCCGCCGCTCCGGAATCGCGATCGAGCGCGTGTGCGAGAGAAACTGGCCGGTCGTCGAGCGGCGGTTGCGCGCGACCTTCGCCGCCGGGCCTTCGGCAACGACCTCTCCACCGTGCAGGCCGGCGCCCGGCCCCATGTCCACGAGCCAGTCGGCGCGGCGCATCATCTCCTCGTCGTGCTCGACGACGACGACCGTGTTGCCGATGTCGCGCAGCCGCTCGAGCGTCCCGATCAGCCGCGCATTGTCGCGCTGGTGGAGACCGATCGAGGGCTCGTCGAGGATGTACAGGACGCCGACGAGCTGTGAGCCGATCTGTGTCGCCAGGCGAAGGCGCTGCGCCTCGCCGCCGGACAGCGTCGCGGCCGCGCGGTCGAGCGTGAGGTAGCCGACGCCGACGTCATCGAGGAACGTGAGCCGCTCGCGAATCTCCTTGACGACGCGGTGGCCGATCAGCTGCTCCGTCTCGGTCAATCCGAGCTCGTCGAGGAATCCGAGCGCACGCGAGACTGACATCTGCGTGAACTCGTGGATGGACTCCCCGCCGATCGTCACCGCGAGAACCTCCGGCTTGAGCCGCGCGCCCTTGCACACCGGGCACGGTCGCAGCGACATGTATTCCTCGATCCGCTCGCGCTGCTGGGACGAGTCGGTCTCCTTGTAGCGGCGCTGCAGGCTCGCCACGATCCCGTCGAAAGCGAGCATGTACTGGCGGCGCCGCCCCATCCGGTTGCGGTACTGGACGTACACCCGCTCGCCGTCGGTGCCGTACAGGAAGCGGTTCTGCTCCTCCTCGCTCAGCTCCGACCACGGCTTCGAGGTGTCGATCTCGTACCGGTCGGCGATCGCCTGGCTGACGGCCTCATAGAAGCCGGACGAGCCGCCGAGCGACCACGGGACGAGCGCGCCGTCGTCGATCGAGAGGGACGGATCCGGGACGAGCAGGTCGGGGTCGATCTCCTGTTGCGAGCCGAGCCCCGTGCAGCGCGGGCACGCGCCGTGCGGCGCATTGAACGAGAAGATGCGCGGCTGCAGCTCCGGCAGCGACACGCCGTGGTCCGGGCATGCGAAGTTCTCGGAGAAGAGCATCGGCTCGCCGCCGTCGAGCGGGTCGATGAGCACGATCCCCTCGGCGAGGCCCGCCGCCGTCTCGATCGACTGCGTCAGCCGCAGACGGAGCTCGCCTTCGCTCTTCATCACGAGGCGGTCGACGACCACCTCGATCGTGTGCTTGAACTTCTTGTCGAGCGGCGGCACGCCCTCCTCGAGCACGTACTGCTCGCCGTCGACCTTCACACGCGTGAATCCATCGCGCTGCAGCTCCTCGAACACGTCCTTGTACTCGCCCTTCCGGTCGCGCACGACCGGGGCGTTCACGGTGAAGCGCGTTCCCTCCGGCACCGCCAGGACTTGCTCGACGATCGAGTCGATCGACTGCCCTGCGATCTGCTTCCCGCAGATCGGGCAATGTGGCCGCCCGACGCGGGCATACAGCAGGCGGAGATAGTCGTAGATCTCGGTGACCGTGCCGACGGTCGAGCGCGGGTTGCGCGACGTCGTCTTCTGGTCGATCGAGATTGCCGGGCTGAGGCCGTCGATGTGGTCGACGTCCGGCTTCTCCATCATCTGGAGGAACTGCCGCGCGTAGGCGGACAGCGACTCGACGTACCGGCGCTGGCCCTCCGCATAGATCGTGTCGAAGGCAAGGCTCGACTTGCCGGAGCCGGACAGCCCCGTTATGCAAATGAGGCGGTTCCGCGGCAGCCGGACCGTGATGTCCTTGAGGTTGTGCTCGCGGGCGCCGTGGACGACGAGCTCGTCGGCAGCCATGGAAGGGCCATTGTACTTCAGCGAACGTGTGTTCGGAAGAGGGTGTTCAGTCCTTCGGAACCCGGTGCGGCAGGACGCTCCAGGCGGCGGTGTTCCGGGTAGCCGGGAAGAGGTCTCGCCAGTCCTTGATCACGAGCCACGAGCCGGCCGCGGTCGCGCCGAGGGTCGCCTTGCTCAAGTCCCACGCACCGGTCAGGCCGCCGACGAGGAGCGCCGCGAGCACGGCGAAGCCGAGCGTGAACTCGTGGATGCGCAGCCCAAAGACGAAGATCCGCGGGCCGAGCCGATGCCGCTCCAGGCGAAGCACTCTGCCAAGGTATGTCGGCCGGATCAGGTCCCGGTTAAAGCCCTGTTCAGAAGTCCGTGCATCTGGCCGGGTTTTGCGACGCAGCTGATCTCGAGATCCCCGGCGACGACGGTGCCGTAGCCGAAGACGCGGCCGAGCATGGATTGCTCGATCTCGACCGTCTGGACCTTCTCCAGCCGCACCGCGGCGGCCCTGCGCCGCAGCGTGCCGTGGACGATGAAGAGCTTCTCGCCGGTGAGGACGACCCGCGTGTGATCCCAGCGCCAGACGGCGGCAACCGCGCCGATCGCGGCGATGCAGAGGAGCGCCGCCCCGGCGGCGGACACGGGCCAGCCGCCCAGGAAGGCGATCGCGCCGAGCAGGGCGAGCAGGAAGGCCCGGCCGAGCGGCCGGATCAGCACGACGCCATGCCGGCGCGCGTCGACGTAGACGTGCTCGTCCATGGGTTTGCGTCATTCGCCGCGAGGCCAGAAACCCCTCGCCATGAACGGAACAGCCCGTCGCGCGGCGACGGCGACACTCGTCGCGCTCTCGATCGTCGTCGCCGCCCTCGCCCTCTGGAAGATCAAGGCGGTCATCGCCCTGATCTTCCTCGGGTTCATCGTCGCCGCGGCGATGCGCCCCGGCGTGGACTGGCTGGCCCGCAAGGCGAGCATTCCACGCGGCCTCGGGGTCCTCATCCACTACGTCACGCTGCTCGGGCTGCTCGCGCTGGTCCTCTGGCTCATCGTCCCGCGCGCGCTCTCGCAGGTGGAGCAGGCGGTGGGAAACGTCCCCACGACGTCGAGTCAGCTTCAACACCAGGCGAAGCATTCGACGGGGATCAAGCACGAGATCCTCGTCGCCGTGCAGAAGCGGCTGAAGAAGCTGCCCTCGGTCGGGGATGTCTTCCATCCACTCGTCTCCGCGACGAAGACCGCGTTCGAGGTCGTGATCGGCGTTTTCTTCATGTTCGCGGTCGGCGCGTACTGGATCTTCGAGCGCGACCGTGCCATCGGGCTCGTGCAATCGCTGCTCCCACGCCGGCACCGACGGGTCACGCGCGACACCTGGCTGCTGATCGACGACAAGCTCGGCGCGTTCGTGCGCGGTGAGCTCCTGCTCATCGTGTTCGTCGCGGTCCTGCTGTCGATTGCGTTCTGGCTCGACGGAGAGCCGTACTGGCTTCTCATCGGCGCGGCCGCGGGCGTCTTCGAGATCGTTCCCATCGTCGGGCCGCTCGTCATCGGGATCGTCGCGGTCGGCGTCGGCTTCACCGTCGATTGGAAGACCGCGCTCGGTGCTGGTATCGCCGTGCTCGCGCTGCGGCAGCTCGAGGATCTGTTCGTCGCGCCGCGCGTGCTCGGGCACGCGGTCGGCCTCTCGCCGCTCGTCGTCCTAATCTCGGTGACCGCGATCGGGATCCTGTTCGGCGGCTTCTACGTCCTGCTTGCGATCCCGATCACGGCGGTGCTGAGCACACTCGTCGACGTGGTGCTGCGTGGCGCAGATCCGGCCGAGCAGGAGGTGCCGCCGTTGCTCTTCCCGGCGCAGGACGCGGAAGGCTGAACGACGTATCGCGGTATGAAGGTGGCACGAAGCCGCCCGTCCCTCGTCACCATGCGCGCCCCCGCGGCGACTAGGCTCGAGCCAACGGGGCGGGAGGTGGGTGCCCGAAGCTAGACGCGTGTACCTAAGTAACTGCGCAAGCTACGCAGGTTTGCGCCAGCGGCCGAACACGAGACCGCCGAGGGTGAAGCCGAGCCCGAAGGTGCCGACCGCGAACCCGCCGATGGCAATCGCCTTCCGCCAGGTCGACAACCGCTGCCAGCGGCCAAGCGCCTCCTGCTCCTCGGTGGTCAGGGCCTCGCCGCGCCGCTGCTTGCGCAGCGCACCGCCCGCCCTCAATCCGAGGTAGAGGTCATCGAAGATCTCGGCCGACTCGTCGCCCATACCTGAATCTATAGCCTCATTCGCTCGTGCCCGCACGCATCCTGCATGTCTCCGATCTTCACGTCGGTACACGTGAGGACCCACACGTCGAGGAGGCCCTCGCCCGGCTCGCCGGCCGAGTGCAGCCGGAGGTGGTCATCGCGTCGGGCGACTTGGCCAACCGGGGACGCCGTACGGAGCTGGAGCGAGCAGCCGGCCTGCTGCGATCGCTCGGGCTGCCCGTGCTTGCCGTCCCGGGGAATCACGACCTTCCGTACACGTTTCCGGCCCGGTTCACCTCGCCGTGGCGGGAGTTCGAGCGCGTCTGGGGGACGACGGAGCCGACGTACGCGTCGGCTGCGCTCCATGTGGTCGGGCTCAACTCGGCGCGGCCGGATCGCCACCAGAGCGGCGGCATCCGGGACGAACAGTTGCGCACGGCGGCCGTGCGGCTCGCCGAGGCGTCGCCGGGCGCGTACCGGGTCGTCGTGCTTCACCATCACATGATCGGTGCGCCTTGGCGGGCGGCGCGCAAGCGTCCAGTCGCACGGCGGGACCACATTCTTCGCGAGCTCGCCGCTGCGGGCGCCGACTTGATCGTCGCCGGCCACATCCACCAGGCGGCGGTGAGCGAGCGCCACGAGTTCGAGGTCTTGAGCCGCGACGTCCCTCCGGTCGTGGTCTCGATCGCGCCGGGCTTCGGCCAGCCTCGTCCGCACCGGAGCGGCGAGGCGCGCGGCCTGCAGGTCTACGAGGTCGACGGACGCGCGCTCACGGTCGAGACGCACATCTGGCGCGGCGACGACTGGGAGCTGACCGCGCACCGCGCGTTCGGCGGCTAGCGCGGCGGGAGCTGCCGCGCACCAGGCCCGGTCAGCGGCCTGTGCTGGACGAAGCGGCGATGGAGATACAACAGCAAGGTCGCGCCGAGCACGGCGAAGACCAATCCGCCGGCGTGGCCGATGAACACCCACGCGACGACCCCACCGAGGAACGTGCCGGCAAGCCCGAGGCCGATCGTCACCGGGATGCTCATCGGATCCGGACCTGGCAGCGCAAGGCGCGCAAGCGCACCCACGATCAGGGCCTCGAGAACCAGGGCGAGAATGAACCAGAGCACCATCGCTGCCTCCTAGGGTCGCAGACGTTCGAGCAGCCGTGCGCGCGCGGCGCTGTATTCCTCGTCGTCGAGCACACCCGCATCGTGCAGCTCGTCGAGAAGCCGGATGAAATGCGCGGGGTTCTCCGTGGGTTCCTCGAGGGGCGACGCGGGCGATGGCGGAGCTGACACCGTCGGGACGGTCGCCGTCCCTATCCGATCCGGATCGATGCCTGCGCGCTGAAGTCGTTCTCGATACGTCTCGACGCCGATCCCGCGCTCCGGGAACCGATAGGCGTCGCGACCGAGCACGGGCCTGCGCTGCACGAAACGGCGGTAGGCGACGACGAGCGCGATGGCGACGCCGAATCCCACGAGGCTGATGACATACGCGTTGCGCGCGCCGGCCGCGTAGGCGATGCCACCGCCGCCGAGCGAGCCGCCGAGCCCGACGAGGACCGTCAGCCACGCCGGCATCGGGTCGGGCCCAGGGACGGCGAGCCGGGCGAGCGCTCCAGTGACGAACGCCGACAGCAGAACGCCGACGACCGTGCCCACCGTGACTGCCCCGACGATCACGCGGTCGCCTCCACCGCCTGGAGCTCGCGGCGAAGGTCCTTGATCTCGTCACGCAGCTTCGCGGCGTACTCGAAGCGCAGCTCCTCGGCTGCGACGAGCATCTCTTCCTCGAGCGTGATCACGAGCTTCTCGAGCTCGCCGCGATCCATCCCCTCGATCTTCGACGCGCCTCGGCGGCGACGGCGCGGCACGTGCGGCGCCTCCAGCGAGAGGAACTCGGCGATGTCGGAAACGCCCTTCGAAATCGACGTCGGGGTGATGCCGTGCTCCTCGTTGTACGCAAGTTGAATCGACCGCCGCCTGTTCGTTTCGTCGACCGCCTCCTTGATCGCTTCGGTCTGCTTGTCGGCGTACATGAGCACCTTGCCGTTGATGTTGCGGGCGGCGCGTCCGATCGTCTGGATGAGAGACGTTCGACCGCGCAGGAAGCCTTCCTTGTCGGCGTCGAGGATCGCCACGAGCGAGACCTCCGGGAGATCGAGCCCCTCGCGCAGAAGGTTGACGCCGACGAGCACGTCGTACTCGCCGAGCCGCAGCTCCCGCACGATCTGGATGCGCTCGAGCGTGTCGATCTCCGAGTGAAGGTAGCGCGCCTTCACGCCGGACTCGAGCAGGTAGTCGGTGAGGTCCTCGGCCATCTTCTTGGTCAGCGTCGTCACGAGCGTCCGCTCGCCGACCGCCTCGCGCGCGCGGATCTCACCCAGGAGGTCGTCGATCTGGTTGCGCGTCGGCCTGAGGTCGATGGTCGGGTCGACGACGCCGGTCGGCCGGATCAGCTGCTCGGCGATGCGGGTCGCATGCCGCTGCTCGTACGGGCCGGGCGTCGCCGAGACGAAGACCATCTGCGGGACCTTGGCCAGGAACTCGTCGAATCGAAGCGGGCGGTTGTCCAGCGCGGAAGGAAGACGAAAGCCGAAGTCGACGAGCGTCTGCTTCCGAGAGCGGTCGCCCTCGTACATGCCGCCGATCTGAGGCACCGTCTGGTGAGACTCGTCGATGAAGACGACGAAATCGGACGGGAAGTAGTCGAGGAGCGTGTGCGGCGCCGAGCCCGGTGGGCGCCCGTCAAGGATCCGCGAGTAGTTCTCGATGCCGTTGCAAAAGCCGAGCTCCTGCATCATCTCGACGTCGTACTCGGTGCGCTGCCGGATGCGGTGCGCCTCGAGCATCTTCCCGTCCGCCTCGAACGCACGCACCTGCTCTTCGAGCTCGTGCCGGATCTCGCCGACCGCACGCTCGATCGTCGGCTTCGACGTGACGTACTGCGTCGCCGGGAAGATCGTGATCGTGTCGTAGCGGGAGAGAACCTCTCCCGTCAGCGGGTCGAAGTGCGTGATCTGCTCCACCTCGTCGCCGAAGAACGACACGCGATACGCCGTCTCGGAGTGCGCCGGCTGGATCTCGACGACGTCGCCCTTCACCCGGAACTTTCCGCGGCCGAGGAGCGTGTCGTTGCGGACGTACTGGATATCGATCAGCTTCCGGAGCATCAGGTCGCGATCCTGCTCCTCGCCGACGTTCACGAAAACGACGCGCTCCTTGTACTCCTCCGGTGAACCCAGGCCGTAGATGCACGACACCGACGCGACGATGATCACGTCGCGCCGCGACAGGAGGTTCGACGTGGCCGAGTGGCGCAGGCGGTCGATGTCGTCGTTGCGCGACGAATCCTTCTCGATGTACAGGTCTGCCTGGGGAACGTACGCCTCGGGCTGGTAGTAGTCGTAATAGGAGACGAAGTATTCGACCGCGCTCGTCGGGAAGAACTCCCTGAACTCGTTGCACAGCTGCGCCGCGAGCGTCTTGTTGTGGGCGATGACAAGCGCCGGCCGCCCGACCTGCTCGATCGTCCACGCCATCGTCGCCGTCTTGCCGGTTCCGGTAGCGCCCACGAGCGTCTGGAAGCGCTCGTTCGCGCGCAGGCCGTCGGAGAGCTCTGCGATCGCCCGCGGCTGGTCGCCGGTGGGGAGGTACATATCCGAGGTTTTCAACACGGCCACTGGAGACACAGGGTATCCGGATGCCTTCGACCGACGAAGCACGCCGGACCCCGCCGTACTCGGCCTACGCGTCGATCGTGGCCGTCTTCGCGGGCGGGCTCACGGCTGCCAGTGCTCTCGCCCGCGCGCTCGGCCGCGACCCGCGCGAGGGCACGGCACTCGACCTCGTCATCCTCGCCGCCGCGACGTTCAAGGCCGCGCGTACGCTCACCGACGACGAGGTGACGAGCTTCCTGCGCGAACCGTTCGTCCAGGGCAAGGCGCACGCCGGCGTCGAGGAGCCGAAGGAGACGGGCGACCTCCGGCAGGCGCTCGGCGAGCTTCTCACGTGCAGCCGATGCATCGGAACGTGGGCGGCGGCGGGGCTCGCGACCGCGCAGATCGTTGCGCCACGCGGCGGCCGGCTGCTGACGTGGACGCTCGCAGCGGGCGGCGCGAACGACTTCCTTCAGGCGGCGTTCGTCGCGCTGACGAACAAGAGCAACGAGATCGAGCAGCGAGTCACTTGAGCCCGAGCTGGCTCGCGTACGTACGGCGGTAGATGCCCTTCAGCCGCTCAACGCGGTCGACGTATGCGCGCGTCTCCGGAAACTGGATGGGCTCGTGCAGCGAGAGCCAGCGGTCCACGTTCTCCTGCCCGGCGTTGTACGCGGCCAACGCGGTCTTCTCGTCGCCGTACTTGTCGAGGAGATGCCGAAGGTACCAGGCGCCATAGCGGACGTTGATCTCGGGCTTGTACAGATCCGAGACGACGAACCGAGCACCGTGGGTGCGGATGGCGATCCCCTCTGCGGTAGTCGGCTGGAGCTGCATGAGGCCGATCGCGCCCGTGCGCGAGCGCGCGTCCGCATTGAACTTGCTCTCCTCCTCGATCACCGCCGCCAGCAACGCCGGGCTCAGGTGGTAGTTGGCCGCGTGCCCGCGGACGATCGCCGCGTAGCGCAGCGGAAACCAGATGCGTGCCCACCATGGCGGCTCCGTGCGCTGGAGATAGATGAAGGCGCCGATCGCGGCCGCCAGCACCGCGCCGACGAGCGTGAGCCTCCTCAGGATGCGCATAGCGCCTCCATCGTCGTCTCGACGAACGCGTCGAGGTCCTCGAGCGACCCGTCGTTGACGAACACGTAGTCCGCCAGCTTCACCTTCTCGTCGTCGGGGATGAGTCGCGACTGCCGGTCGACGAGGTCGGGGCGGCGCGCTTCGCGAACGCCGGGCGGCGCAGTGACGACGACAACGGCGTCGAAGCGCTTCTCGCCGCCGGTCTCGTACAGGAGCGGGATCTCGACGACGGCTACCGACGCGTCGACCGACGCGACCCACGCGTCCGTTGCGGCACGCGTCTTCGGATGAAGGAGTTGCTCGAGCCAGTCCAGCTCCCCGCGATCGCCAAAGACGATCTCCCCGATCCGCGCGCGATTCCCGACCGCGTCCTCGCCCCAACGCTCACCAATCGCTTTCCGCACGTCTGCGTCGTCCGCCAGCAGGTCGTGCACGATCGCGTCGGCGGACAGCGTTGCGGCGCCGTGCCGCGCGAACGCCGCAAGCGCCTCGCTCTTTCCCGCCGCGATACCGCCGGTGATCGCGACCGCGAGCGGCCGCCGAGCCACTATTCCGCGGAGGCCTCGGGCTCCGAGACAGGCTCGGGCTCCGAGACAGGCTCGGGCGCGGAGACAATCTCGGATTCCACGTCGGCCTCGGCCGACGCCTCGGGCGCAGCCGCCTCTTCCGTGAAGACATCCTCGGAGAGGTCGATCGCCGGCGGAGCAGCCTCGTCGCCGGGCTTCGGCTGGATGGGCATCCCGTCCTCGACGCGCTTGAGCGAGAGCGACAAGCGCCGCCGCTCGGCGTCGACCTCGAGGATGCGCACATTCACCGTGTCGCCTTGCGAGACGACTTCGCGCGGGTTCTCGACGTGATGCTGCGCGAGCTCGGAGATGTGCACGAGGCCTTCGACGCCGGGAAGGATCTCGACGAACGCGCCGAAGGTGACGACCTTCGTCACCTTCCCCTCGACGACGTCGCCCTCCTGGTAGCTCTCCAGCACCTGCTGCCACGGATCCGTCTGAGTCTGCTTGAGGCCGAGCGAAATCCGCTGGCGATCGCGGTCGATGTCGAGCACCTTGACCTGAACCTTCTGGCCGATCTCGAGCACCTCGGACGGATGGTTGACGTGACTCCACGACAGCTCCGAGATGTGGATGAGGCCGTCCATCCCCTCGAGGTCGACGAACGCACCGAAGTCGACGATGTTCGAGATCGTCCCCTCGACGACGTCACCCGGGTTCAGGCGGTCGAGAATGGCCTGGCGCATCTCCTTGCGCTCGTCCTCGAGGACGGCGCGGCGCGAAAGCACGACGTTGTTGCGCGAGCGGTTGAGCTCGATCACCTTGCAGCGGAGCTCCTGGCCCAGAAACTCGTCGAGATCCTGGACGCGCCGGATGTCGACGAGCGATGCAGGCAGGAACCCGCGCACACCGAGATCGAGGATGAGGCCGCCCTTGACGACCTCGATCACGCGGCCGTTGACCGGCTCGCCTTGCTCGTACGCTGCCTCGATCGCCTTCCAGGCGATCTCGAAGCGCGCACGCTTCTTCGAGAGAATCAGACGACCCTCGGCGTCCTCCTTCGTCATCACGAGCGCGGCGATCTCGTCGCCGATCGAGACCTCGTCGGCCGGATTGACCGACCGGCGGATCGAGAGCTCGCTCACGGGGATGACGCCCTCGGACTTGTAGCCGATGTCGACGAGGACCTCGTCCTTGTCCACGCGGACGACGGTGCCGTTGACGACCTCGCCCTCGTTGATGGTCGGGAAGGTCGACTCGTAGTCCGGAATCAGCTCCCCGTCGGGGCCGGTCGTCCAGACGCCTTCCTCGAGCCGTGGGTCGTTTATCGTGTCATTTGCCATGGAGGCGGGCAGTATAGCCCCAGGGTTACAGACGCCCTCAAGCCCGCGTTGTTAGCCGTTGCGACGCGGATACGCTGCTGTCGTGGACGAGCGCTACCCCATCGGCGAGTCGGAATCCGTCTCGGTCGCGGTCCTGCGCCACGGCGCCGGCGAAGGCTACGCGCAGTGGTCCGTTGCCGTCGGTCTACGCGGTGGCGAGGCGACGGTGCACGTACCCGGTCACTACCCCGCCGTCCTTGCTGGGCGGGTCCGGGCAGCGGCCGCTCGCTTCACGCCGGGAGCGCGACTCGGTCGCGACGAGTACCTCGACTTGACCGCGCTCGCACGCGACGACGAGGAATCGCTCGCGCTGACGTCGACAGCGCGCTCGCCCGTGCGCGTCACTCTCGAGGTGCCCCGCGACGAGCTCGATCCGCTGGCGGCGCTCCTCGACGAGGCGCAGCGCCTCATTGAGGAACTCCGGCAGGGCATCGGCCTCGTGCCGGACTCGATTCCCGACCCGTTCTAGCTACTTCGCTTCGTTCCAGTCGTCGCCGGCGCCGACGTCGACCGCGAGCGGCGGGTCGAGCGGATATGCGTCGCACATCTCCGTGCGCACGAGCTCCTTGATCGTCGACACCTCCGCGTCGGGTGCCTCGACGAGCAGCTCGTCGTGCACCTGGAGCACGAGGCGGGAGCTGCGTCCCTCCTCGCGCAGCCGGCGGTAGATGTTCACCATCGCGATCTTGATGATGTCGGCGGCCGTGCCCTGCATCACCGAGTTGACGGCGAGTCGCTCGCCGAGCGAGCGCGTCTGCCGGTTCGACGCTCGTATCTCCGGCACGGGCCGGCGCCGTCCGAGCAGTGTCGTCACGTAGCCGTCGCGCCCGGCCTGCTCGATCGTGCGCTGGATGAAGTCCTGCACGAGCGGGAAACGCGCAAGATACGTGTCGATGTAAGCCTGCGCCTCGTCGCGCGAAATCTCGAGGTTCTCGGACAGGCCGAACGAGGAGATGCCGTAGATGATTCCGAAGTTGACCATCTTCGCGACGTTGCGCTCGTCCTTCGTCAGGGTCGCCTGATCCTTGCCGAGCACCTCTGCCGCGGTCGCCGCGTGGATGTCCTCGTTGCGCGCGAACGCCTCGCGCAGCTTGGGCTCGCCCGACACGTGCGCGAGGATGCGCAACTCGACCTGCGAGTAGTCGGCGGAGACGAGGCGGTGCCCAGACTCAGCGACGAACGCGCTGCGGATCTCACGACCGAGCTCGGTCCGAATCGGGATCGCCTGCAGGTTCGGGTTCGACGTCGACAGCCTTCCGGTCGCGGCGACTGCCTGGTTGAAGTGCGTGTGCAGGCGGCCGTCCTCGCCCAGGAGCGACGGCAGCGGCCCGAGATACGTGTTCAGGAGCTTTGTCAGCTCCCGCCATTCCTCGAGCACCTCGACGATCGGGTGCTCGTGGCGGATCGTGCGCAGCACGCGTGTGTCGGTCGAGTAGCCCGTCTTGCCCTTCCGTCCCGGCGTGAGGCCGAGCTCGTCGAACAGGACGCGCGCGAGCTGCTGCGTCGAGCCGAGCACGAACTCCTCGCCCGCGAGCTCGTACGCGCGCGACTCGAGCTCCTCGACGCGGTCGGACAAACGCGCCGTGATCTCCCCCATCCGGTACGTGTCGATCTTGATGCCGGCGTCTTCCATCGCCGCAAGGACGGCGGTGAGCGGCAGCTCGATGCGGTCGTACAGCTGCTCGCTCCCCCGCTCGCGAAGACGCGCGCGAAGAAGCGGCGCCAGCCTGCGCGGAACTTCGGCGCTGCGGACGAGCGCTGCAGTCTCCTCCTCTGCCGCCGGTTCCGGGATCGCTTCGACGCCGTACTCGGCCGCGAGGTCCTCGAGCTCGTATCCGGGACGCCCGGGCTCGATCAGGTAGGCGGCAATGAGCGTGTCCTCGGCCGGAAGCTGCGTCACGCGGGGAAGCGCCTTGAAGTCGTGCGCAATGATCTGCGACTCGCGTAGCGCGAGGCCGAGATCGTCGGGAAGCGGCGCGACGAGCACGGGTTCACCTTCACGGGCGACCGCAACGCGGTCGCCTCCGATTCCGACAGAGACGAATCCGGAGAGCTTCGGCAACTCGTCGGCCACCTCCCACGAAACATCCGTCCCCGCGACGATGCGCGCTGCCGCCGGAACCGCCTCGTCCAGTGTGTCGACGCGGTTGAGCAGGCCGCGGAACTCGAAGCGACGGAAGATCTCGCGCAGCTGCGAACGGTCGGGCGGCTCGAGCACGAGCTCGGCCGGGTCGCAGTCGAGCTCGAGGTCGCGCCGCATCGTCGCCAGCTCCTTCGACGTGCGCGCGTCGTCGGCGTGCTCGGTCAGGTTCTTCCGGCGTCCGGGCGAGAGCTCGTCCAGATGCTCGTATACGCCGTCGAGCGAGCCGTACTGCGAGATGAGCTGCGCGGCCGTCTTGTCGCCGATACCCGGGACACCGGGGATGTTGTCCGAGGTGTCGCCCTTGAGCCCGATGAAGTCTGGAATCTGGTCGGGCCGGATCCCGTAGCGCGCCTCGACCCGCTCCGGCGTGTACACCTGGACGTCGCTGACGCCGCGCGGAGTCATCATCAGGCAGACGTTCTCCGACACGAGCTGGAACGCGTCACGGTCGGTCGAGACCACGCACGTCCGGACGCCGGCCTCGTCGGCGCGCGTCGCAAGCGTCGCGATCACGTCGTCGGCCTCCCATCCCTCGAACTCGAGGTTGCGGTAGCCGAAGGCCTCGACGATGGGCCGGAAGTGCGGGAACTGCTCCCGCAGCAGGTCGGCCATCGGGCGGCGCCCCTCCTTGTAGACGACGTCCGCCGCTTCCGCGACCGCGACGCGGTGGACGGGCCGCGTGTCCCACGCGACGGCGACGCCCTTCGGCTTGTAGTCGCTGAGGAGCTTGAAGAGCATGTTCGTGAAGCCGAGGAGCGCATTCGTCGGAAAGCCCTCCGTCGTCGCAAGTTCCTCCGGAAGCGCAAAGAACGCGCGATAGGCGAGGTTGTTGCCGTCCACGAGGAAGAGCTCGGACTCGCGCGCGGGGGCGTCGTCCAGCTCCAGCTCCAGCCCGGTGAGCGTCTTCGGGGACATCACTCCGAGTCTAAGGTCTTGCGGCGATGCCAAGAATCCCGCTGCTGGCCGGCACGAAGCTCGTCATCGCGTCCGCTCCGGACGATGCGATCGTCCTGCGCCCGCCGGCGCCGGGGCCGTCGGTCGCCGACGTCGGCGCGGCAGTCCGTGACGCGCTGCGCTTTCCGCTCGAGGGCGAGCCGCTCGAAGCGCTCGTACGCCGCCGCGCGCGGGCGACGATCGTCGTCGAGCCTCCGGCGCTCCCGATCCCCGGCTCGACCGCCGACCCCAGGCAGCTGGCGATCGGCGCAGTGGTGGACGAGCTGGAGCGGCTCGGAATCCCCACCGGGTACCAGACCATTCTCGTCGCATGCGGGCTCGCACGACGTACGACGCAGCGCGAGCTCGAGGCGCTCGTCACGCGGGAGCTCGCGCGCCGGTTCCACGGTCACGTTGTGATTCACGACGTCGAGGATCCCGACCTCGTCTCCGTCGACGAGGGATCGCGGCCGGCGCTACAGGTCAACCGAGCGCTCGTCGACACCGAGCTCGTCCTGGTCGTCAGCGCGGCCGAGACGGTCCTGCACGGCGGCCCCGCGGTGTTGCTCGGAGCGGCCGGAGCTGCCGCCCTGCGCGCCGCCGGGGCGTACTCGCTGCTGGAAACGAGCGCGTCGCAAGGTTGGCATCTCGGGGTCGCGCTCGAGCGCGCGCTCGGACGCCGCGTTCCGGTCGTGGGTGTGTCCCTCGTGCTCAACCACCCGCACACGTCGGGCGCGCTCCGCGGCTATCCCTACGACCCCGAGGCGGTCGAACGCGTGGCCGGCTCGCCTCTGCGCCACGTCTTCGCTGCACTGCCCGACCGCGCGCGCCGCGAGATCCTGCACACGCTGCAGACGGATCTGACCGTGGCGGCCGCTTTTGCCGGACCGCCGTCGGTCGCGCACGCCGAGGCACTTCTGCGCGCAGTCGAGCTGCGGCGCGCGGAGCTCGACGGGCCACTCGACGCGATCGTCATCGGCATCCCCGGAACAACGCCGTATCTGCCCCGCGAGGGACCGAACCCATTGCTCGCCGCATACCTCGGCCTCGGGCTCGCCCTGCGGCTGTGGCGTGACGCGTTCCCCGTCGTCGACGGCGGAACGGCGATCCTCGCGCACCGCTTCACGCGTACGTTTGCGCACCCGACGCAGACGCCGTACCGCCCGTTCTTCCACGCGGCGCGGATAAGCCGCGACCCGGAGATGCTCGCGGAGGCGGAACGGGCAGCGGCTGCGAACACACGCGGAATCGAGGACTACCGCAACGGCCGCAGCGTGCACCCGCTGCTGCCGTTCCGCGACTGGAATGCGTGCCAGCCGGCGCTCGGACGACTCGGCGCGGTGCTCGTCGCCGGCGCAGCCGATGCAACCGCCGTACGACAGCTCGGCTTCGTCCCGGTGCACGGCCTCGGCGCAGCGCTGGAGCTGGCGCGCGGCAGAACGAGCGGGACGCCGCGCATCGGCTTCCTCCTCAGCCCGCCGTACTTCCCCCTCCGCGTCGGGCGCGGCGCGTAGGCCGGGCTACGTCTCGCCCAGATAGGTCTTGCGGACCTGCGGGTTCTGGGCCAGCGCCTTCGCGTCGTCGGCGAGGGCGATCGTCCCCGTCTCCAGCACGTATCCGCGGTTCGCGACGTGCAGCGCCATGAGCGCGTTCTGCTCGACGAGCAGGATCGACATCCCCTGTTTGTTCACCTCGACGATCGTCTCGAAGATGCGCTCGACGAAGATCGGCGCGAGGCCCATCGACGGCTCGTCGAGGAGCAGCAGCTTCGGCCGCGCCATCAGCGCCCGCCCGATCGCGCACATCTGCTGCTCGCCGCCCGACATCGTTCCCGCCTTCTGCGCCTTGCGCTCGGCGAGCCGCGGGAAGAGGCCGAACACGCGCTCGAGGTCCTCCTTGATCCCGCCGCGATCGGAGCGCTGGAACGCCCCCATCTCGAGGTTCTCGAGCACGGTCATGCGCGGGAAGAGCTTGCGGCCCTCGGGCGACTGGGCGACGCCCTTGGCCACGATGTGGTGCGGCGCCTCGTAGG
>DATBQM010000030.1:0-31459 GCA_036560805.1 Gaiellaceae bacterium
GGTGCGTCCGGCGGCGTGTGGGGCCTCGACGGCCCCCGCGAGGACCAGGACGCGCGCGACCTCTTCAACTGGCTCGCGGCGCGCCCGGAGATCTCCGACACGCAGATCGGCGCGTTCGGCATCTCGCTCGGCGGCGGGGCCGTCTGGAACGCGACCGCGGCCGGCGTGCCGTTCAAGGCGATCGTCCCGGTGATCACGTGGACGAACCTGCAGACCGCGCTGGCCCCGAACAACCTCGCCAAGTCGGGCCTCGTGCAGCTGCTCGCACTCGAGGTGCCGACGGCGCGCTGGGATCCCGCGCTACTCGCCGCCGAGCCCGCGCTCTTGCAGAGCAACATCGCCGCGATCGCACCCATCTCGGCCGCCCGATCCGTGGCGCCGCAGCTGTCGTCCATCTCGACGCCGACGCTGCTGGTCCAGGGTCGCCATGACTTCCTGTTCGACATCGACCAGGCACTCGCCGCATACCGGCAGCTCGCCGGTCCGAAGGCCCTGTACATAGGCGACCTCGGCCACTTGCCGGCCGCGAATCCACCGGCCGAGCTGCCGACCATCTACGGCCTCGCGATCGCATGGTTCAACCGTTATCTGAAGGGCTCCGGCGCGACCGGCCCTGCCATCACGATCGCGCACGACCCGTGGGACGGGACGCCGTCGACCTTCGACACCCTCCCGCCGACGAAGACGATCTCGGTCGCGCTCCCCGGAACGAAGACGTTGAAAACAGGGTCGTCCATCTCGCGCGGCGTCCGGCTCACCGGCGGGCTGCACGAGACGTTCGGCGACGGCACGGTCACCGTGCGCTATTCGAAGGTGAAGCGCTGGGACCACCTCGTCGCCGTCGTCACCGTCACGGGGCAGTCGAGCCCGATCACCGAGGGCGGCACGAAGATCAGCGGCTCGAAGGGCGTCGCGACCATCCACCTGATGAACGAGAGCGTCGTCATTCCGGCGGGGAAGAAGGTGACCGTGACACTCGCCGCGACGAGCGACGCGTACTCGACGAACGTCCCGGCCGGATCGTCGATCACGCTCACGCGCGAGACGTTGAAGCTCTCGGTCCTGACGAAGGCCGTCTCGCCCTGACCGAGGTCCGCGTCGGCACCTGCTCCTGGGCGGACGAGGCACTCTCGAAGCACTTCTATCCGCCCAAGCTGCCGGCACGCGAGCGGCTCGCGTGGTACGCCGAGTACTTCGACACCGTCGAGGTCGACTCGACGTACTACCGGCTGCCGACCGAGTCGATGGTCGAGGGTTGGGCGGACCGGACGCCGCCCGGGTTTGTCATGCACGTGAAGGCGTTCGGCCTCATGACGCGCCATCCCGTCAAGTTGGAGGTGCTTCCCGAGGATCTGCGCGACGAGATGCCCGTCGACGAGCGCGGGCGCGTCGACCGGCCGTCGCGCGAGCTGCGCGGCGAGGTGTTCCGGCGCTTCATCGAGGCGCTCGATCCGCTGCGCCGCGCTGGGAAGCTCGGCGGCATCCTCATGCAGCTTCCGTCGTACGTCGTCTTCAAGGACCGGTCGTTCGAGTACCTGGAATGGGCGCGCGAGCAGCTCGGCGGCGACGAGATGCTCGTCGAATTCCGCCATCGCTCGTGGCTCGACGAGGACAACCGCGCGGAGACGCTCTCCTTCCTCGAGCGCATCGGCGCGACGTACGTGACCGTGGATGCACCGAAGTCTGACGACGCGAAGAACCTCGTCCCGACCGTGCCGGCGGTGACCTCGAAGACGGCGTACATCCGTTTCCACGGGCGGAACCTGGGGACGTGGAACAAGCGCGGCGGCTCGGCCGCCGAGCGCTTCGACTACCTGTACTCCGAGGAGGAGCTGGCCGGGTGGGTGCCGACACTGCGCGAGCTGGCCGGCGAGTCGGAGCAGGCGTTCGCGCTCTTCAACAACAACGCGACCGCCCAGGATCCGCGCAATCCGCTCGCCCGCGTCTCGCAGGCCGCGACGAACGCCGTCGAGCTGCGTAGTCTTCTCGCATGAAGGTCTTGTCCGTCGTCCATGGGCCGGAAGCGCGTGCCGAGCTGTTCGCGCCGGTCGTCGAGCGCAGCGGCCACACGCTGGACGAGTGGAGCTTCTCCTGGGACAGAAAGCCGCCGCGTCCGCTCGACGCGTACGACGCCTACATGGTGTTCGGCGGCGCGATGCATCCCGACCAGGACGCGCAGCACACGTGGCTACCGGAGGAGATCGCGTGGCTCGAGCGGCTGATTGCCGAGGAGCGACCGACACTCGGCGTGTGCCTCGGCGTGCAGTTGCTCGCGCGCGCCGCAGGCTCGCAGGTGCGGCGCCTCGACGAGCCCGAGATCGGGTGGATCGACGTCGAGCTGAACGACGCCGGCGCCGCCGATCCCGTCCTCGGTTCGCTGCCGCGTCGCTTCCCCGGGCTCGTGTGGCACCACTACTCGTACGACGTGCCGGACGGCGCCGTCGAGCTCGCGCGCACCGACCGCACGACGCAGGCGTTCCGCCTCGGCGACGCGTGCTGGGGCGTGCAGTTCCATCCCGAGGTGACGGCGTTGCAGCTCGACCGCTGGACCGCCGACTTCGAAGACCCGCCGCCGGATCCCGACGGACTGCGCGCGGAGACGCAGACGCACATCGGCGCGTGGAACGACCTCGGGCGAACGCTCTGCTCGGCGTTCCTCGACGCCGCCGAGCGGGTACTCGCAAGAGCCGCTTAACGCTCGAGCGGGAGCTCGGCGTGGCGCGACCATTCGTGCCACGAGCCGGCGTAGTTGCGCGCGCTGTAGCCGGCAGCGCGGAGAGCAAGGGTTGCGAGCGCGGAGCGCGAGCCGGAGTGGCAGTACGCGACGATCTCGGATCCTTCCGGCAGGCCGACGAGCTCGCGGATCCGCTCCGGTGACTCGGGCATCCCGGGCTCGGCGAACAACGTCCCGACCTCGACGTGCTTCGCGCCGGGGATGTGCCCCTGCCGCGGATCGCACGCGCTTCCGCCACGGCCGGTGTACTCGTCGTCGCGGCGAACGTCGAGGATGGTCAGCGCCGGATCGTCGAGGCGACTCGCGAGCTCGTCGCGCGTCGGCAGCGCATGCACGTTCGGCGTGAGGTCGGCCTCGCGCACCGGAGTGAGCTCGACAGGCCCTGTCGCAAGCTCCCCCTCCCACCCCGCCATGCCGCCGAGCAGGATCGACACGCGCGGATGCCCGGCGAGCTCGGCGAGCTGCGCCGCCGGCATCGCCCCGATGCCGTCGCCGCGATCGACGAGCACGAGGCGCTCACGTCCGGTGATGCCATGACGGCGCAGGCGGAGGACAATCTCTTGCGCCAGCTCCTTCGCCGAATCGGCATCGGCCGAGGGCGACGGAGAGCCGAGCACGAGCGGCCGCGAGCCGTGGATGTGACCGCGCATGTGCGCGTTCGGGCCGCGCACGTCCCCGACGACGAGGTCGTCCTCGCCGAGATGTGCGGCAAGCCATGTTGCGTCGACGACTGCGGGGAGCTCAGAGACCTGCGACGACATGTGCCTCCTCGGCGACGGCAGGACGATCGAGCAGCCGCGTGAGCCACTCGTTCAGCGCAGGATATGGGTCGAGCGCCAACCCCATGCGCTCGCGCGCACGTAGCACCCACGGGACGTACGCGATGTCGGCGAGGCCGTATTCCGCACCGCCGAGCCACGGACGCTCCTCGAGCGCGGCGTCGAGCCGGTCGAGCTGTTCCGCGAACAGCGCTTCGGCGCCGTCCTCGCCGCGACGCAGCGCGTAGTACGGCGTCGTGAACGCGTCGTGCCGGAAGATGCGCAGCCGCGCGAGCGCGCGGTCACCGGGATCGGCAGCGAGCAGCGCGGGCTCCGGATACCGCTCCTCGAGGTATTCCATGATCACGGCCGACTCGGGCAGCGTCCACGCGTCCTCCTCGACGACGGGCACGCGGCCGGTCGGGTTCTTCTCGTAGATCCACGCAGGCCGGTCGTCGAGATCGACTTCGATCGTCTCGAACTCGATGCGCTTCTCCGCGAGGGCGATGCGCACACGCGCGCAGTACGGGCAGCGCGCGGCGTCGTACAGCGTGATCACGATGCCACGCCCAGGACGGCGGCAATCTGCTCGTACAGCTCCTGCGCAGGCGGAAGGTCGCCGGGAGTCGCCGCAGTGCGCACGACCTCGCGCACGCGCTTCGGGTCAGCTCCCGTCAGGCGCGCGACGACGGTTGCGTTCGCGCCCATGGCGAAGACGTCGCCGGGCGGCAGCGGTCCGTAGTACTCGGGGACGGAGAGATACTCGTCGACGTCCGCGCCGCGGTCGAAGAGGTTGTACCGGACGACCGCTCCCTGCTCGACACCGAGGGCGAGCGCGACGCCGGCGCTCGTGTACGACATCTCCTTCGCGAGCGACTTGAGCTTCTCGGGATCGGAGTCGGTCGCGTCCGAGCGCACGCGCACCCAACCGCTGCCGAGCTCCACGTCCGGCTCCGCGCGGAGCACCTTCACGGCGTCGCGTCGCACCTTCTCGACGTCGTCGCCTTGAACGTGCACGACGCCGAAGGTGGGGCCGGCCGCCGCGCCCGCGACGAGACTGTCGACCGAGGCGGCGAGCACACGCTCGACCGTCCGGAACCCGAGCCGGTCGTACAGCAGGCGTGCACCTGCGTTCGACTCGAGCACTTCGAGTGCAAGCGTCTCCGCGCCCGCGTTTCGCACATGCTCCGCGGCGGCACGCAGCAGTTCGGTGCCGATCCCTCGTCCGCGCGCCGATGGCCGTACATAGAGCAGGTCGAGGAGCCACGCACGCTCGCTCTTCCGGTCGAGCGCGGCGATGCCGTCGTCGTCGGCGAGGAGGACGACGTGGTGCGCAGCCTCGTCGCCCGACCAGAGCTCGTCCGGGACCTCGCGTTCGAACTCCGCGGAAAGCTCCCGGATCAGATCTTGGTCGTCGGCTGTGGCTTGACGGATCAAGGGACGCGGTGGGACAGCAGGAGGTAATGCCCGGACAGGTTCTCGAACGGATGAAAGCGTATGCGTGCTGCGTCAACGTCCAGAGGGGCAACCGCCTTCCGCAGGGCAAGATCGCCGGCGGGCCACGCGTTCGCGCGGCCGAGGTAGCGCGCGAGGAACCACTCGGCCGTCCAGTCGCCGATGCCGCGTAATGCCATGAGCCGCCCCCGCACCTCGTCGTCCGGGAGCGCCGCGAGCGCGTGCAGGTCGAGATCCGAGCGCGCGAGCCCGACGACGTACTCCGCCTTGCGCCGGGAGAAGCCGACAGCGACGAGCTCCTCGTCCCGCGCCGCGGCGAGCCGCTCGCGCGTCGGGAAGGCCCACGCCTGGTCCGCCCGGGCACCGAAGCGCTCGATCAGGCGGTTGCGGATCGCGAGCGCGGAGAAGAGCGACACCTGCTGCGACGTGATCGCGCCGACGAGCATCTCGAACGGATCCGCCGCGAGCGAAGGCCGGAAGCCCATCAGCCGCGGAACGATCGGCGCGAGCACGTCGTCGCCGGCCGCCCAGGTATAGAACGGCTCGAGGTCGAACGTGAGCCCGAGCACCGCGCGCACGACCGGCTCGGTCTCGGCGTCGAGCGGCTCGACGTCCACGCCGTCCTCGGCCGCCTCGAGGCGAACCTCGCGTCCACCGACGACGCGGTGGAGGCCTCCCTCGTGCCACAGGGTCGCGCGATCGACGCCGAACACGCGGAAGCGCTCGGTGGTCAGCGCGAAATCGAACGGCCCGGGCACGACGAGGAACGCCATGCCCGGACCGTACTGGCCGTTAGTGCGTCGACCCCAGCCAGGTTTGAAGCGAGCCGATCAGCGTCTTCAGGTCGGCGTCGATCTTCTGGAGCTTCGGATGGGCGGGCATCTTCTGCTCCACCTTGACGTCGATCGCCTGAAGCCGCTGAAGGGCCTTGTTCGCGAAGTCGGCGCAGCGCTGCGGTGCGCCGGCCGAGCTCGTCCCGCAGCGCTTCTGGAAGCGCTCCGCGATCTGGGCGATGCGGGCCTTTCGCCCGAGTCCCCCGTGGCCGCTGCCGGCGAGGGCGGTCGGGACGGCGGCGAGGGCGACGAGGACGAAAGCGACTGCGACGAGTCTCTTCACGTCTTCAACCATCTGCCCGCAACGTAAGGCGCGCGCTCGACAGGCGTAAGCAGCACGTAAATCAGCGCACGCGGAGAACCTTGAAGGTGGCCGAGTCGTAGAGCGTCTCGCGCTCGGGGTACAGGAGGTCGATGGGCTCGACGGGCGCGCGCGCCGCGAGGCACACGATCGTCTCGTTCCGCGTCTCGCGTAGGTATGCGACCGCATCGTCGCCAGCGTGGAGAAGGCGATGGCCGCCGCGGGCAAGGGCGTCGCTGCCGCGCCGCAGCGCGATGAGCCGGCGGTACGCCTCGAGGAGCTCGGCATCCCCCGTCTCGAGTCTGTCCCAGGGCATCGTGCGCCGCGCGTCTTCTCCCCAGTCGCCCTCGAGGCCGAGCTCGTCGCCCGCGTAGACCATCGGCACACCCGGCATCGTCATCTGCAAGCCGATGCCAGTGACGTGCCGCTCGCGCGAGCCTGCGACCGTGCGGAACCGCGCGGTGTCGTGGCTGTCGAGCAGCGTCCACGAGTTGACGACCGCGTCCCACGACACTCCTGCGCGATACGCACGCATGACGTCGACCATGTCCGCGCCCGAGTACGAGGGCGCGGGCGTATGGAAGAACACGTCCTCGTCGATGGCGCCGCCCGTGAGCCACCACCAGACCGGGCGCAGGAAGCCCGCGTAGTTCATGACGCCGTGCCAACCGAGGCCGTCGAGATCCGGGCGGTAGTCGTGCCCGTGCTCTGCGAGCAGAAGCCGGTCGCCGACACGCTCGCGCGCCCAGTGCGCGACGTCGTGGTTGAGGTCGAGCGCACGGTGCCGGCCGACCATGTTCGCGACGTCGATGCGCCATCCGTCCATCCCCGCGTCGAGCCAGCGGCGGAACACCGCGTCCATCCGCTCACGTAGTCGCGGCGACGACCAGTTGAGCGTCGGGAGCGACGGCACGTCGAGCCAGCAGGCGTATCCGTGGGGCGGCGAGCCGTCGAAGAAAAAGAGCTCACGCTCGACGGCGTGCTGGTCCTCGCGGGCGCGAACGAACCACTCGTGCCCAGCGCCGCAGTGATTGAGCGTGAGGTCGCCGACGAGCCGCATTCCACGCGCGTGCGCCGACGCGACGAGCGACCGAAGCGCCTCGTCACCGCCGAGAAGCGGGTCGACAACGTCGAAGCCGGACGCGTCGTAGCGATGCGTACTGCGCGCAGGGAAGAACGGTGTCAGATAGAGGACGTTCGCGCCGAGCGCCTCCACGTGGTCGAGGTGCTGCTCGATGCCGCGCAGGTCGCCCCCATAGAGCTCGTACGGCGTCGCCGGCCCACGACCTTCGGGCAATGCGTCCCACGGACGCGGGATCGCCCAATCCGGATTCGGCGCATCGACGCCGCCGCGCGCGAACCGGTCGGGAAAGATCTCGTACACAACGGAACGCGCGTGCCACTCCGGCGCTCCCGACTCGCGATCGAGCACGAAGTCGTCGGCGCCCACGACGTCGCGCGCCTGCATACCGGCGCCGTTGAGCCAGCGCTGACCGACAGCGCCTCCGTCGAGGAGCCAGCGGTACCGGAGCTGCGCGTTCGGTGACGGCGCCTCGGCTCGCCACCACGTCTCGCCGAACGACTCCTCGTCGGCGACCGCCTCGGCGACGTGCGGCTCGCCGTCCTCGAGGTAGCGGAGCCACACGCGCTCGGCCGCGCCGACCGGGGCACGCAGCCGGAGGACTGCACGGTCGCCGCGCTCGAGGACGTACAGCTCGGAACCGTCGTGGTGCGGAGCTAGAGGTGTGACGTCAGTCCTGCGTCCGACTCGACGTCGGCGTTCGCGTACCACGAGTTCCAGTACACGCCGTCGTCGAGCTCCTGGGCGAAGCGCGACAGCTTCAGCGGATGGAACGTGTCGCACATGACCGCGAGCTCGTGCGTCTCGTGCAGGCCGATGCTCTTCTCCGCGAGGCCCGGCTGCGGCCCATGCGGGATGCCGGACGGATGCAGCGTGATCGAGCCCACGTCGACCCCCTTGCGCGAACCGAAGTTGCCGGAGACGTAATAGATCATCTCTTCCGACTGCAGGTTCGAATGGTGGTACGGAATCGGTACCGCCAGCGGGTCGAAGTCGAGCTTGCGCGGGCAGAACGAGCAGATGACGAAGTTTTGGCCCTGGAAGGTCTGGTGCGAGGGCGGCGGCTGGTGGATGCGGCCGGTGATCGGCTCGAAGTCGTGGATCGAGAACGTCCACGGATACAGGTAGCCGTCCCAACCGACAACGTCGAACGGGTGGTAGTCGACGACGTACGTCTGGTAGCCGCCGCGCACGCGCACCTTCACGGGGTACTCGCCGTGCTCGCGCACCGTGTGAAGCTCGGTCGGCGGATGAATGTCGCGGTGGTAGTACGGCGCACCTTCCACGATCTGCCCGTACTGGTTGCGGTAGCGCCGCGGTACCTCGATCAGCCCCGGCGTCTCGAAGACGAGGTAGCGCTGCGGGCCTTCCGGGCGGAAGCGGTACGTCGTCCCGCGCGGGATGACGACGTAGTCGCCCTCCTTGTACGGCAGCTCGCCGAAGATCGTCTCGAGCGTTCCCGAACCCTCGTGCACGAAGACGACCTCGTCGCCCTCGCCGTTCCGGAAGAAGTACTCCATCGATGCGGACGGCCGGCAGAGGGAGATCTCGACGTCGTTGTTCCACATGAGGAGGCGGCGTCCCGTAACCTCGTCGCCTTCGGGCGCGGTGTCGAAGGTCTTGAAGTGGCGGTGCGCGTGCGCCTCCGGCACCCACTCCTCGCGCACGATCGGTTCGAACGGACCGAGCTCCATCACGCGGCAGGGCGAGTGCAGGTGGTACAGGATCGACTCGTTCCCGGTGAAACCCTCGAGGCCCATCACCTCCTCGGTGAGGAGCGTGCCGTTGTCACGGAACTGCACGTGGCGCTTGCGCGGAACGTCGCCGAGGCGCTGATAGAACGGCATGCGGAGAGGATATCCCGCGTCGGCTACGCGGCGAACCGCCGGACCCATTCACCGAGGAAGGGCTCGGCAATGCGATACGACCCGGGGCCCAGCTTTGCGACGAGCTCGTCGGCGACGAGAACATCGAGCGCGCGCTGGATGCTCGAGCTTCCAGGCAGGCCATGGCGGCGCCGATACTCAGCGGTGGTTATCGCGTCCGCCGGCTCAGCCGCGAGCGCTTGGAGCACGAGACGCTGCACGCCGGAGGCCTCATCCCATATCAGCGTGAACCGTGCGTGCTCCGATCGCAGGACACGCTCCAAAGCCGCCGCGAACGTCGATGCGTTCGCCGTCCCGCCATCTTCGGTCGCCTCCCAGAGCGAATAGCAAAGCTCTTGCGTTGCATAGGGGTGGCCGCCGGTCGTGTCGAGCACGCGTGCCACTGTTTCCTCTTCCACCACGCGCCCCGTCGACGCGAAGCGCTGACGGATGAATGGAGCGAAGCTGGCAGGCGCGATCGGTCCGAGCTCCATCTGGCGCGCGCTGCGCCAGAACGGCTCGTTGACGTCGTTGAAGAGGCGCTGCATGAGGCTTCGCTTGCTCCCGAGGTAGACGTGAGCGATGTCGGGCTGCGTCTGAAACACCGAGCGCATGAGAGCCGGCAGGCGCGGGTCCAGGTCGATGACCTCCTGGAACTCGTCGAATACCACTGCCACGCGCTTTCCGCGCTCGGCCGCCAGCTCAGCGGGCAGTTCGAGTAACCGTTCCAGCGTGGCATCGACATCGGCGGGCGCGAAGCCGCCGCTGAACCCGAATCGGACGCGGCCGTCCTCCGGGTCGACGGTGATGGTCGGGCTGATCCGCAACCCCCGGAAGACGTTGGTCGCGCGCTCGCGCGCCCGCATCAGGGGCGTGGCGATCTGGTCATAGATCGCCTCGGCCAACCGCGCTGCGAACTGTTCCTTCGTCGGCGTCCGCATCAGGTCGACCTGAGCGATGAGCGCCTCGCCTTTGGCGATGAGCTCGCTGCTCGCCCGCCAGACGAGGGAGCTCTTGCCGTATCGCCGCGGAGCGAAGACCACCACGTTCTGGCCGTTCCGGATGTCGGCGGTCAGCTCACGAAGCTCGAGCTCTCTGTCCGTGAACACCTCGTCCAGCGCGAGATCTCCGAAATTGAATGGATTGTCGAGCATCCCCCGATTATACGCATACCTGCGAGTCGCGTGTCTGCGACTGACGACTATGCGAGTGCGAGATCGGCCAGCCGCCGCCCGACGACGGGCGCGAACTTGAAGCCGTGGCCGGAGCACGCGGAGCCGACGACGACGCGGCCGCGCCGTTCGAGGACGAAGGAGTGGTCGGCGGTGGTCGTGTACAGGCACGTGTCCGCCTCCACCGGCTCCGGGTCGACGCCGGGGAAGCGCTCCGCCACCCATGCCGAGATCCGCTCGACGATCGCCGGGTCGGGGTCGCCCGGCTCGTCCGGGTCGGCCGGCGCCCCGGCGTGGTGCGCACCCGCCTTCAGGCCGTGCACGGGGTCGTACAGCGCATACATGTCGTGCCCGCCGGCGTCGGCGAGGTCGACGACCGACGGTGAAGGCTCGCCCTCGCGGCGGAAGTACGCGACCGTCTCGCGCGTGACGCGCACGGGCAGGCCAGGCACGAGCCGTCCGATCCATGCACCGGCGGTGACGACGACGGCGTCCGCATCGAGGTCGTCGAGCGACTCGATGCGCGTGTTCGTCTGCACGTCGACGCCGTCGAGGAATGCGCGCCGTGCGCGATCCGCGTACACGACGCCCGCGTCGGCGACGCGGAGCGCCGTCCACGCGTCCGGGACTGCGACGCCCTCGACCTCGGTCACCAACTGGTACTCGACGCCGCAATCGTCGAGGGCGCGCGCAGACGTCAGCTCCGGGTCGGGCCCGAGCTCGACAAGCCCGTAGAGCCCGAGCAGGCCAGGGTCCAGGTCGTTCCAGCCCGCGTACGCCTCCTGCGCGAGGCGGATCCAGCCCGCGTCGGGATATGCAATCCGGAAGATCCGCGTGCGACCGTGGCTCGAGCCTTGCGTGTTGTCGAGGTCGAACTGCTCGTACACGTCCACGTCCGCGCCGCGCGTGCGCAGCGCCCACGCCGCCGCGCAACCCATCACTCCCGCGCCCACCACGGCGACTCTCATACCGCGAGGATGTCTCCCGGATAGAGCCGCGTGTTGCCAGCCGCGTGCTCGCGCAGCCGCTCCCAGTCGATGCCGGGCGGCACATGCTCGTCCGGCGTCGTGACGATCGGGCCGAGCGAGAGCGCGAAGTCGCGCGCCTTTGCACCCCGAAGCGCCGACGCGACCCACTCGATCATGGGCGTGAACCCACCGATCGCGCCCTCCGCGTCGACGATCGCCGCGACGCGGTTCACGGGCACGATCTCCTCGACACCCGGCGGACGCTTGACGACGTCGCCCGCGGCGATGATCGCGGCCGGGTTCGCGAACACGAAGTCGCCGTCCTCGTCGAAGAGACGCACCGACGGCGGATGAAGGACGGGCGCCCGGAAGACGACGTTGTCGAGCGGATACCTCGCGTGCTCCCGCGCCGACCCGCCGCCGCTGAAGAACGACTGCAGCGTCTGCGCCGCCAGCTGGACGACGACGTCGTCGTCGATGCGGCCGGGCCATCCGCGCTCCAGCTCCTCCGCCATCGGAGAGAACATGCACAACTTCATTCGCCCGGCTCCGTGTGTACGACGACGTCGGCGATCTCCGGCAGTCGCAATCGGATCCGCTCCTCGATCTCGCTCGCGCGCGCGTGTGCGTCGGCAAGCGCGTGTCCAGCACCGAGGCGCAGCGTCAGGTGCGCGACGAGCCCCTCGTCGGTGTCGAGGAAGCGGAGATCGTGCGGCTCGACGCCGGCCACCTCGCGCACGATCGCGCGAACGGTGGCGACGTCGCCGCCGACCTCGGCCGCGCCCGCCTCTTCCGAGAGCGGCTCGAGATGCGTCTGAACCGCGGCGATCTCCGGGACCGCTGCCGCGATCGCGCGTTCGACCTCCTCGGCGATTGCGTGCGCCTCCTCGAGCGAGAGGTCGCCGGGCAGCTTCAGGTGGAGCGAGACTTCGGTGCCCCCGTCGACGGAGAGGACGCTGACATTGTGTACCTCGCGCACGCGCGGGACGGCGAGCGCAGCCGCGTGCGCGCGCTCGCGGACGGCTGCGTCGCTCTCGCGCGGCTCGACGTGCACGACGACGTCCGCCTCCGGCAGCGCATCCTGGACGACGCGCTCGACCGCGTCGGCCATCGCGTGACCCTGGCCGACGGCTGCGTCGGGCGGGACGCCGATGACGACGTCGGCGAAGTGGCGGCCGGCGGCCTGCCGCATGCGCAGCCGCCGCAGGTCGACCGCCGGGCGGAGCGCGACGATCGCGCGACGCGCCGCTTCCTCCGCGACGAGCGGGGCGCGATCCATGAGGACGTCGACGTTGCCGCGCATCATCCGCACCGCGGCGACGAGCACGAGCACCGCGACGAACAGCGCCGCGACCGAGTCGGCATTGCCGTATCCCGACCGGACGAGCAGCAGACCGACGAGCACGGCGACGGAGCCGGCGAGGTCGGTCGCGAAGTGCAGCGCGTTCGACGCGATCGCAGCGCTGTGGTATTGGCGCGCGACGCGCGCCGACGAGACCGTGCGCGCGATATCGACCACGATGACGACGCCGATGACGACGAGGGCATACCACGCTGCGTGCACCGCGGTGTGCCCGTGCCCCGTCAGCCGGACGATCGCGCGCCAGACGATGAAGCCGCTCGCAAGGATGAGGATCGCACCCTCGGCGAGCGCGGCGAGATGCTCCGCCTTCCCGTGGCCGTACTGGTGCCCAGGGTCCGCCGGCCGTCCCGCGACGCCGACCGCGAAGAACGTGAGCAACGCGGCCACCAGATCCGTTCCCGAGTGCGCAGCCTCGGAGAGCAGGCCGAGGCTGTGCGTCGCCAGGCCGGTCGCGAGCTTCAGCGCGATCAGCCCGACGGCTGCGATCACCGAGAAGAGCGCAGTGCGTCGCTGCGCGGTCATGTGAATCGCCTAGAGGTTGCCGCGGAGCGCCTGCTCGCGCTCGATCGCCTCGAACAGCGCCTTGAAGTTGCCTTCGCCGAAGCTCGTCGCGCCGTGGCGCTCGATCACCTCGAAGAAGAGCGTCGGCCGGTCCTGCGCCGTCTTCGTGAAGATCTGGAGGAGGTACCCGTCATCGTCGCGGTCGGCAAGGATCTTGTGCCGCTGCAGATCGTCGTAGTCCTCGTCGATCTCGCCGACGCGGTCGACGACGTCCTCGTAATACGAGTCGGGCGTGTCGAGGAAGATCATCCCGTGCTCCTTGAGCACCTCGACGGTCTCGACGATGCTGGTGGCCGCGAGCGCGATGTGCTGCGCCCCGGCTCCGCCGTAGAACTCGATGTACTCGTCGATCTGGCTCTTCCGCTTCCCCTCGGCAGGCTCGTTGATCGGGAACTTGATCTTCCCGCTCCCGTCCGACATGACCTTCGACATGAGCGCCGAGTACTCGGTCTGGATCTGGTCGTCGCCGAAGTGGAGGATGTTCGTCATCCCGAAGACGCGTTCGTAGAACTCGACCCAGTAGTCCATCTTGCCGAGCTCGACGTTCCCGACGACGTGGTCGATGTTCGTGAGACCGAGGCCTCTGCCGCTCCCATTCGACGAAGCCGACACGTAACCCGGCTTGAATGGGCCCGCATAGTCGGTGCGGTTCACGAAGGTGTGGATCGTGTCGCCGTACGTCGCGATCGCCGCCGTCTCGAGCGTCCCGAAGTCGTCCTCGTACGTCTGCGGCTCGGCGACGCCGCGCGCGCCGCGCGACACCGCCTGCCGGTACGCCTCCGCCGCGTCGGGGACGGTGAGGGCGATGTCGCGCACGCCATCACCGTGGCGCGCCTGGTGGCGCGTGATCTCGTTGTCCTCGCGCAGCGGCGAGGTGACGACGAAGCGGATGTCGCCCTGCTCGAGCACGTAAGACGCACGGTCGCGGACGCCCGTTTCCGGCCCCGCGTACGCGTTGCGCGTGAATCCCATCGCGTGCTCGTAGAAGTAGGCGGACTGCTTCGCGTTACCGACCCAGAGCTCCAGGTAGTCCCAGCCGAGGAGCGGCATGAAATCGTCTGTCATAGCGTGATTATGACTCCGGCACCACCGGCACGGGCCGGCGCCAGAATCGCTCCAGGGCGATACCCGCGAAGATGAGGACGCCGCCGGCGATCTCCAGCGAGTGGAGCGTCTCGGAGAGCAGGACGATGGCGAAGAAGACGGCGAAGAACGGCTGGAGGTTCCCGAAGAGCGATGCGCGCGAAGGGCCGACCCGGGCGATCGCCGTGAACCAGAGGATGTTCGTCAGGAACAGCGGGCCGATCACGGCGTACCCGAATCCGAGCCACACCTTCCAGCCGAAGTGGAAGTCCTGGTGCGCGACCTGCGGGATGCTGATGAGCGCGAGCGGTAGCCAGCCGGCGACCAGAACGAGCGCGCTGATCCGGAACGGCGAATAGCGGCGCATGAGCGGCGCGATCGTCACCGTGTAGCAGGCCCACGTGAACGCGGTGCTGATCGCGAGGAGGTCGCCCTCCAACCCCGACGAGAGACCGTCACTGCCGCTCGCGGCGATGAACGCGACGCCGGCGAACGTCACACCGGCGCCGAGCCAGAAGGCCTTCGACAGGATCTCGAGCCGGAGCACGACCGAGATGAGCCCGATGAAGATCGGCGTCGCCCCGAGCAGGAGAGCGACCGCAGAGGCGTGCGCGAACTTCAGCCCGTACACGAAGCAGATCTGGTTGAGGAGGATGAAGAGCGCCGCGGCGAGAACAAGCTTCCAGTCCCGCCGCTCGATCCGGAACGACCGCTCGCGCTGGTAGGTGAAGATCCAGAAGAGCAATGTCGCCGCGCCGTAGCGGATCGTGGCGTAGGCCAGCGGCTGCCAGCCGTGCGTGAGGACGTACCGCGTGACGGTGACGTTCAACGCCCACAGGAGCACGGTCCCGAGCAGCATGAAGTCGACGGGCGAGACGCGGCGCACGCCTTGAGCCTAGACTTCGCACATGGCCGAGCCGACCATCGCCGACGTCGACGCCCTCGTCGGGCCTGCGACGCCGCACTTCGCCTACCAGCTGCGTGCGCGTGTGTGGGAGCTCGTTCGCGACCTCCCGGCCGGCCATCCGGTCCGCCACTACGGCGAGGAGAAGATGGAGCTGCTCGACCGGCTCGGGTACGCCTCCTCCAAAGCCGAGGACGGCGGACGCGAGCCGCGCACACGGCCCGGCTGGAACGAGCTGCCGAGCTCAGCTCCTGCGGACGCGCCGCTGCCGCGATGAGCCTCGATGGCTCCTCGGTGCTCGTCACCGGGGGAACGCGGGGGATCGGTCTCGCAATCGCGCATCGTCTCGTGCGCGACGGCGCGCGGCGGGCCGTGC
The DNA here is from genome assembly GCA_036560805.1 of Gaiellaceae bacterium. Lineage (GTDB taxonomy): Bacteria > Actinomycetota > Thermoleophilia > Gaiellales > Gaiellaceae > Palsa-739. The sequence goes on from DATBQM010000030.1 coordinate 15,455, forward strand.
TCGGTTACCTGCGCAACGACGAGGCCGCGGAAGCGGCAGCGGAGCAGATCCACGCTGCGGGCGCAGAGGTCGACCTCGTGCGCGGGAACGTCGCGTCGGAGTCTACGATCGCGAAGCTCGGCGCCGCCGGGCCGTATCGCGTCGTCGTGCACAACGCGGCCACGGGCGTCATCCGGTCGTCGCTCGAGACCGAGGACAAGCATTGGGACTGGACGCTGAACGCGAACGCGCGCTCGCTCCTCGCACTCGCGCGCGCAACCGTGCCGGCGATGAACGAGGGCTCGGCGATCGTTGCCATCTCCAGCCTCGGCTCCCAGCGCGTGCTCGACAACTACGTCCTCGTCGGGACCTCGAAGGCCGCGCTCGAGTCGGTGGTGCGCTACCTTGGAGTCGAGCTCGCCCCGCGCGGCATCCACGTGAATGCGGTGTCCGCCGGCGTGGTCGAGACCGAGGCGCTCGACTGGTTCCCGAACAAGGACGAGATGCTCGCGACCGTCCACCGCACGCCGGCCGGCCGGCTCGTCGAGCCGGACGACGTCGCCGCCGCCGTCTCGTTCCTCTGCTCCCCCGACGCGGCGATGATGTGCGGGCAGACGCTGATCGTCGACGGCGGATTCTCCTTGAAGGCCTGAGGCTTGGAGCCGACGGACTCCAACCGGCGGATGTTCGACGAGGCGCACCGCCGCCGGGGCAGCGAGCGGTCCTCACTTCCGCCCATCGTCAAGCAGACGCTCCGCGACCTCGCCGGCAAGAACGTCCTCCATCTCCGCTGCGGCTCCGGGGAGGGAAGCGCCGAGCTCGCCGAGCTCGGTGCGACCGTGACCGCGATCGACGACGACGAAGCGCTGCTCGACGCCGCACGCGAACGGTGGCCGAGCATTCTCTGGATCCCCGCCGACGCGCAGTCGCTCCCGGCCAATCTCCGGCGCGCGCGCTTCGACCTCGTCTACTCCCCGGAGGGGTTGCTCGCGGGCCTCGCCGACGTCGACGCATGGGCGGCGGGCATCGCCGCCTCCCTGCGCAAGCACGGAGAGCTACTCGTGTTCGACGACCACCCCGTCTCGCTCTGCGTCGACGGCCTCTTGCGCTGGCACGCCGACTACTTCGACGACGGCATCGTTCGCATCGGGCGTCTCGTCACCGCGCTCGTCCGCGCCGGCTTTCGCGTCGAGGCGCTCGAGGAGTATCCGGTCGACGCGTCCGGACGGCGCCAGGATCGCCGCATCCCGGGCTCGTTCCTGTTGTACGCGAGAACCTAGAGGCGCAACGCGCGGGCGATGGTCGCGCGCGCGATCGTCGTCGCCATCGCCGGGTTCTCCTGCAGCCGGCGCAGCGAGTAGGCGTACCACTGCTCGCCGAACGGGACGTACACCCGCAGCGGGTGCCCGCCGGCCACGAGCCCGCGGGCACGCTCTTCCCTCACGCCGAGGAGCATCTGGAACTCGGGAACATCGCGCCGCAGCGCCTCCTGGATCAGTGCCTCGTCGTGCGTCGCGGCTGCAACGTACGCGCCGGATTCGAGCAGCGCATCGAGGCACTGGACGAAGCTGGTGCGCACGGCGGCCGCGTCCGTGTAGGCGAGCGACGGCGGCTCGACGTAGATGCCTTTGCACAGGCGGACGTTCGGCTTCAGGTCGGCGAGCGCGCGCACGTCTTCGAGCGTGCGGCGGAGATACGCCTGCAGGACGACTCCAACGTTGTCGTGTCCGGCCCGGCGCAGCTCGCGGTAGAGGCGGAGCGTCGCGTCGGTGGTCGTCGAATCCTCCATGTCGATGCGCACGAATCGCCCCTGCGCGAGGACGCCGACGAGGTTCTCCTTGCACAGCTCGTACGACAGCTTCAGTCCGAGCGCGGTGAGCTTGACGCTGACGTTCGAGTCGAGCCGGCGCCGATCGATCTCGTCGAAGACGTCGCGATACGCGCGTGCGATCGCGCGCGCCTCGTCGGCGTGAGTGATCTCCTCCCCGAGGACGTCGATCGTCGCCGCCATGCCCTCGCCGTTGAGGCGGCGGACGACGCGCACTGCGTCCTCGAGCGTCGGGCCTGCGATGTAGCGCGACGAGAAGAGCTGCACCACCGGCTTCGGAACGACCGGCAGCACACGGACGAGCGCGCGGTCGAGGATCAACGCTCGCGCATGAACCCCTGGCGCGCCGCGCTCACGAGCGCGACCGCCTCGGGGAACAGGACGCGCATGGCGTCGCGGAGCGCGACGGCCTGCTCGTCCACCCCGCCCTGCGCCTGAATCTGCGCGAGCGCCGCCGCCGTCAACTCGACCGCGGTGTTCAGGGTGAGCGTCGCGAACTGCTCGCGCTGCGCCTCTTGCACATGCTCGGCCTGCGCTTCCGCGAACTCGCGCAGGCTGCGCATCAGGTCCTCTGGATCTCCGCCGAAGGGAAAGCCGCCTTCCATGCGATCCACTCTAGGCGAGCCGTGTGAGGTGACGCGCCAACACCTGCTCGGCAACCGCCTCGACTCCCGGGAACGCGCTCTCGAGCGCCGCCCCGAACGGGGATGGGCCGAGCACGCCGTGCTCGTGCTCGAATCGCCTCGCGGCGGCACCGAGGGCGTCGAGGTACGCATTCGTCGCCACCCGCGGCGGCGGGAAGACGGCGGCCGGATCCGGGCTGAGCTCCTCGGCGGCCTCGCAGAGGGCCGAAAGAGCAGCTGCGTCGTGGACCGCCGTGCGGCTCGTGAGCGGCTGGCCGTCGTCGCCGAGCGCAAGCCAGTCTCCGGGCTCGAACGCGCACAGGTACACGCGCGTCCGGTCGAGCAGCTCAGCTGCAAGGACGCCGGTCACCGCCCCGTGCGCCTGCGCCGCCTGCGCGCTCCGCTCGAGGTCGTCGGCCAGTGCCATGATGCGCATAGTGGCCGAAGTGACAGCGCGCGAGCTCTTTGCACCACTCGGTCCGACGTACGACCGCTACGCGCGACTGCTCTCGTTCGGGCAAGACCCGCGCTGGCGCCGCTTCCTCGTCTCTCGTATTCCTCCGACCGCGACGCGCGTCGTCGACGTCGCGAGCGGCACCGCGGCCGTGGCGATCGAACTCGTGCGGGCCGTCCCGGGCAGAACGGTCGTCGGCGTCGATCAGAGCCCGGAGATGCTCGCAGCCGGGCGCGCTCGCGTCCGCCGCGCGGGCGTGGCCGACCGCATCGAGCTGCGCGAAGGCCTCGCTCAGTCGCTCCCGTTCGCGGACGGCGAGTTCGACGCGCTCACGTTCACCTACTTGCTTCGCTACGTCGACGATCCTGTCGCGACGATGCGCGAGCTCGCGCGCGTGGTGCGGCCCGGCGGTGTCGTCGCGATGGTCGAGTTCGGCCTCCCACGCGGAATCTGGCGTCCGCTGTGGGAGTTGTACATGCGTGTCGGCCTGCCGCTCGCGGGCGCGGTGGTGTCGCCGGATTGGCGCGAGGTCGGCTCCTTTCTCGGGCCGAGCATCCGCAGCTTCCACGAGACGTGGTCGGTCGAGGACACGTGGCGAGAGGCGGGCATCGCCGACATTCGCGTGCGCAGGATGAGCCTCGGCGGCGGAGTGGTGGTGTGGGGAACGAGCTGACCCGGCCGGCGTTTTACGCACTGCGCTCGGGCGGTTGGCGCGACTACGTCACGCTCCTCCATCCGCCGTACACGCTCTGGCATCTGTCGTACGCAGCGCTCGGCGCCGCCGTCGCGCCGCACCTGAAGTGGGACGTGCTCGGCTGGACGGTGCTCGCATTCCTGCTCGCGATGGGCGTCGGCGCGCATGCGCTCGACGAGATGAAGGGCCGGCCGTTGCGAACCCGGATTTCGGATCGCGTCCTCGTCATGCTCGCGGTTTGGTCGATCGCCGGAGCGTGCGTGATCGGCGTCCACGTCGCGATCGGCACGACGCTGTGGCTCCTCGCGTTCATCGCCTTCGGCGCCGGCATCGTTGTCGCATACAACCTCGAGCTCTTCGGCGGCCTCGTGCACACGCCGTTCTGGTTCGCCTTCGCGTGGGGAGCGTTCCCTGCGCTCACTGCGTACTTCGCGTCGGCGCGCACGCTTCGCGCGGACGCCGTGCTGATCGCAGCCTTCGCGTTCGTGACGAGCCTCGTCCAGCAGCGGCTGTCCGTCGAGGTTCGGCACGCCCGGCGCGTCGTCGGCGACGTCTCGCATGCCCACGCCCAGGAGGCCGCGCTGCGGCTGCTCGCGCTGGCGATGCCGCTGCTCGCAGGGGGGATGCTGCTCGCCCGTTGGCATTACTAGGATGCAGCGATGTCTCTGACGACCGGCTTCGAGATCGGATTCGCAGTAGCGGCCGCCATGGCCGCGCTCACGCTCGCGGGTGCGGCGCTTCGCTTCCTGCCGCGATGGGCCCTCACCGTCCTCGGCCTGCTCGTCCTCGGCGGCGCAGCCGCCGGGTGGGCGACGTTCGCGTTGCGCCACAGCCGTCCGCGCGACCTCGCGCTCGCCGCGGGCGGGATCACCGCTTGCGCGGTCGCCTGCGGCGCGTCGCTGGTCGTCGCGTGGGCCCTCGCACGAGCGGCCGACACGGAGACATACGTGGCCGAAGCGCAGTCCCGCCTGCGCGAGCTGATCGAAGCGGAATCGACTGAGCGCGCAGCAGAGCTCGAGCGCACGCTCGCGCGCGCCCGAGCGGATTCGATCTCGCTTCTCGCCGACGAAGAGCGGCGCATCGCCGAGGAGCGCCGCACCGCATTCGGCGACCGCGAGCGCGAGCTCGTCGCTTCCCTCGCCGACGCGCTGACCGCGACGCAGACACAGGTCTCGCAACGACTGGCCGACTGGAAGCTCGACCTCGAACGCGCCGCGGAGGGGACGAAGGAACGTCTCGCCGAGCTCGCCGAGCGGCAGAAGCAGCTGCTCAACGACGCGGGGGCGCGCCTCGACGCAGACGCGGAGCGGCTCTCCACCGAGAGCGACACGCAGCGGGAAGGCCTCGTCCGCCTGCGCGCCGAGCTGGATAAAGCACTCGCGGACATGCTCGCCGCCGCTCGGAGCGAGGTCGAGGGCGAGGCCGCCGAACGCAGGCGCGCCCTCCACGAGCTCGAGGAGCGCATGCGCCGTCGCGAGAAAGAGTTGATGGAGCGCATCGAGCGCGAGGAGGTCGAGGCCGCGCAGCGCATCCGCTCCGGATTCGAGGACGTGCAGCGGCGACAGATCGAGCAAGTGGCTCGCACGGTCGAGCGCTCGACGACGAGCTACGCGGACGAGGCGACGCAGCAGTTCGGCGCCCTCGTGAAGTCGAGTCGCGAGGATGCGGCGCGGCGACTCGCGCGCGAGCTCGACCGCGCGGTCGAGACGTTCGCCCGCGAGGCCGAGGTCGTGCTCGCCGAGCGGCTCGCGCACGTCGGCGACGCGGGAGCGCAGCGGCTCGAGAAGCGCCTCGCGGAAGCGGCGGCCTCGCTCGAGCGCCAACGTGACGAGTGGATGAGCGCGCTCGACGGCCGAATCGGCGAGCTCGAGCAGGACGTCCGGCGGCGCCTCGAAGAGCTGGGAGCGGACGCCGACGCGGCGCGCGCCGTCCTCGAGGCGCGTTTCCAGGAACTTCTCCGTCGCGCCACAGCGGCAACCTGAACGGTTCCCTTACAAACTTCAGGCTAGAGGGTTCGTCGAAGAGGGCACGAACTTTTTTGCCCATGAGCGAGTCGACCGACATCCTGGAGCCTGAGACGAGCGAGCGCTCGAAGGTCGAGAGCTGGCGCCTCCACGTGCTCATCGAAGCGGGCTATCCGCTCCTCGTCGCCGAGCGCCTCGCCGCGAGCGAGGCCGACCTCCACCAGGCGGTCGAGCTCATCGGCCAAGGCTGCGAGCACGGCACGGCCGCCGAGATCTTGCTGTAACACCGGCGGCGATACGCTGCGGGCGTGGCGAAGGTCGACGCGCTCCCGTACGACGACAAGACGGTGTACTCGGTGGCCGCGTTCAACCGCGGCGTCGCACAGTGGCTCGGCCGGCTGCCGACCGTCTGGGTCGAGGGCGAGATCACCGAGCTGCGGCGCCACGAGCGGTGGGCGAGCGTCTTCTTCACGTTGAAGGACCCGGCAGACGGATCGTGTCTCGGCGTGACCATGCCGCGCGGCCAGTTCGACGGGTTGCGCCTCGAGCTCGCGGACGGCGAGCGCGTGCACGTGTACGGCCGGCCCGAGCTGTTCGAGCGTCGCGGCGACTTCCGGCTGCGCGCGCTGACGATCGAGCGCTTCGGCGTCGGCGCGCATCTCGCCGCGCTCGAGCGGCTGAAGACGAAGCTCGCTGCAGAAGGCCTCTTCGCCGCGGAGCGCAAGCGGCCGCTGCCGTTCCTGCCGCGGAGCATCGGCCTTGTCACCGGCAACGACGCCGCCGCGAAGCGCGACGTGCTGACGACGATCCAGACGCGCTACCCGCCCGCGAGCATCCTCGTCGCGGAGACGTACGTGCAGGGGCCGCGCGCCGCGCTCGAGATCGTCGGCGCGCTGCGCGCGCTCTGCGACCGCAACGACGTCGACGTCATCGTCCTCGCCCGCGGCGGCGGGAGCTTCGAGGACCTGCTCCCGTTCAGCGACGAGCGCCTCGTCCGCGCGGTTGCGGGCTGTCGCGTCCCCGTTGTGTCCGCGGTCGGGCACGAGCAGGACACGCCGCTCTGCGATCTCGCCGCCGACGTGCGCGCGTCCACACCCACAGCGGCGGGGAAGCTCGTCGTTCCGGAGCTCTCGGTTGTCGTGGCCGGGCTCGACCGCGCGCGCTCCGCGCTCGCGCGCACCGTGCAGGTGACGCTCGCGCGCGACGGTCAGACGCTCGCGCATGCGCTCGAACGGCTGCGCGCCGCTCCTCGCCTCGCGGTGGAACGCGAGGCGCGCAGGGTCGACCAGGCACGCGAGCGGCTGCGCCGGGCGCCGGCGCTCGCGGTCGAGCGAAAGCGGGCGGCGCTCGAGTCGGCCGCCGGCAAACTGCGCGTGTTGTCTCCGATGAAAACATTGGAACGAGGTTATGCAATCGTCCGGACGGAGTCGCAGGTCGTTCGCTCGGCGGCCGATGTCGCCCCGGGCGTGCGCGTCGAGGTCGCGCTCGCCGAGGGCGGATTCGGCGCGCGCGTCGAGGACACGCATGGCTGAGCCTGGAACATTCGAAGAGGCGCAGGCGGAGCTGGAGCAGATCGTCACCCGGCTCGAGCAGGGGCAGGCTTCGCTCGACGAGGCACTCGCGCTGTGGGAGCGCGGCGAGGTGCTGTACGCGTTCTGCCGCGCGAAGCTCGACACGGCGCAGGGCAAGGTCGAGGAGCTAGCCCGACGCGTCGAGGAGACGCGACCCTAGTTCCTCCAGGTCGGCGACGGCCCGGGCCGGATCGCCCGACAGCGCGACCGTCTCGACCCCCGGCAGCGGCTCGGCAACGAGGCCACCGAAGACGACGCAGCGCACTACCGCCGCGCGGCACCGGCGCGCGACCTCGAAGGGGACCTTGCCTTCGGCCGTGGTCGCGTCCACGCGGCCCTCCCCGGTTACCACGAGGTCGTAGGCGGCAGGGTCGAAGCCGAGCAGGTCGAGCACCGTGGCGGCGCCGGGCACGAGGTCGGCGCCGAGCGAAGCGAGCGCGGCACCGAGCCCGCCGGCCGCGCCCGAGCCGGGGAGATGGGCGTACGGCGCGAGCCGCTCGTCGGCGCGGAAGCGGGCTTCGAGCTCGGCGACCTCCTCCGGGCCGGCGCCCTTCTGGGGCCCGTACAGCCGCGGCGCGTCGTACAGTGTCGTCTGCACGTCGCAGAGCACCGTCGTCGGCGGCAGCGAGTGAAGCACCTCGAGGAGACCGGCGCCCGCGTCCATGTTCGCGGTGCCGCCGAGGCCGATCAGCAGGCGGTCGCGCTGCATCCCGGCGAGCAGCTCCCCGAACGGGCGGCTGGACGTGAACGGATCGAGGTGCGCCGCGTCGAACGGAATGACCGACGAGGCCTCGACGACGCCGGGCACGACGTCGGACGTCCCTTCGCCGCCGTCGGCGAGCGGAAGCTCGTCGCAATGGCCGAGGCCGCGCGCCAGGGCCGCCGCGGCCTCGCGCGCCGAGAGGACGCCCTTGAGGCTAGCCGGACATGCGAGCGCGCGAGGGCTCGCCATCGTCGTCCCTCTCCTCGCCCGACGGCAGCTCGGTCTGCGCCGCGGACGGCATCACCCGAAGCATCGCGACCGAGAGCCCCTCGCGCGCGAGAAAGATGAGACCGACGCCGATGCCGACCGACGCCTCGATCGCCTGCAGGCCGAATCCGTACGCGACACCGGTCGCATACGCGACGCCGTAGCTCGCCGACAGCGGCGCCGCGATCGCGAGCTGCACCGCGCCGACGTTGCCGGGCCAGAACGGGAAGATGGTGACGACGTTCATCACGAGCAGGACGACGCCGGCCGCGGGCAGCGGGGCATGGATGTGGAACGCGCGCATCGCCGTCCACACCGCGAACAGCTGGCACACCCAGCCGGATACCTGGAACGAGATCGCGAGCGCCATTCCGAGCGGCGAGCGCATGACGCCGAGCCCCTCGCGCGCCATCTCCAGCACGCGACGCGCGGCGCCCACGCCGTCGAGACGGCCGCCGTGGGCCGTCCGCGCGCTGACGAGTGTGAACGCGAACAGCCCGATGCCGACGCCGACGACCGCGAGCAGGATCGAGATCGCCCACGCGGGCACCTTCGCCGTGACGGTGACGAAGAGGATGAGGAACAGCACCGGGACGATGTCGAAGACGCGGTGCGCGAGGACGGTGCCGACGAGCGTCGCCCAGAGGCCCTTCCTCCGCGGCAGCTTGCGCGTGAGCACCGCGACGCGCGCGAGCTCGCCGATGCGACCGGGAAGAACAGCATTCGCGAACAGCCCGACAGAGAACGCGGAGAACACGGTCATCGGCTTCGGGTGCGGCGGCGGCATCGCGCTGCGGATGACCGTCGTCCACGCAAGCGCCCGGACGACGACGGAGAGCAGGTTGATCGCGATTGCGACAACGACCCACTGCCACACGACGGATGTGAACGCGTTGCCGAGCGCGCGGAAGCTCGGGCCGCGCCACCAGAAGAGCGCGAAGGCGCCCCCCATGAAGACGAGGGCGAGCGCAAGGCGGCCGGCGAGCGACTTCGGCGGACGGATCCGCTTCACGCCGCGGCGGCTTCGTAGATCTCCACGAGCCGGTTCGCGATCGCGTCCCACGCGTAGCGCTGCTGCATCAACTCGCGGCCGGCGGCGCCCATCGCCGCGCGTCGTGGCTCGTCGGCGAGCAGGGAGACGACCGCATCGACGAGCGCGTCGACGTCGCCGGGCGGGAACGCCACTGACGTTTCCGGCGTCATCACGTCACGGTATCCGGAGATGTCGGACGCCACAACGGGAGTCGCGGCGGCGAGCGGCCGCGTCAGCACCATGCCGAAGCTCTCTCCGCCGAGCGACGGAGCGACGAGCGCCTTCGCCTGGAGCAGCTCTGCCGTAAATCGCTCCTGATCGAGGAAACCGAGCACCTCGACGCCGTCCTCGGAAACGCCGAGGCGGCGCATGAGCAGGCGTACGCGCAGCGGGTCTGCGCCAACGACGTGCAGGTCCGCGCCCGTGCGGCGGCGGATCTCCGGCCATGCGCGCAGCAGCACGTGCAGACCCTTGCGCTGCTCGTGGCGCCCCGCGAACACGATGCGATGCTCGCGACCACCGGGATCGGCCGCCGGCGGGATGAGAACGCCGTTGGGAACGATCTCGTACTCGCCGGGCAGCCATCGCTGCGCCGATGCGCGCGCGCTCTCCGAGACGGCGATGCGGCGGTCGAGCCGGTCTGCGAGGAATCCCCACGTCGGCGTCGCGATGCGCATCCACCCAAGATCGCCGTTCGCGTGGAACGTGCCGACCATCGGGCCGGTGAAGGTCGCGAGCGCTGCGATGCACGGCGTCGGCGTCATCGGCTCGTGCAGGTGGAGCACGTCGAAGCGCTCGCGCGCGAGCGCTTGACGGATGCGGAAAAGGGAGCGCGGGCTGAGGATGATGTTCGGGAGCGACCCGTTCGCCGGGACGATGACCGAGCGGCCGATCGGGATGATGTCGTCGGGCGGCGGCCCGTTGCGTCCGTGCCGCGGATGGAGCGTGCGCGTGAACTGGCCGGGCGGATCGTTGCCCATGATCGTCTTCACCTCGTGGCCGAGGCGGCGGAGCGCCTCCGACTGGAGCTCCGCATGCTCGACGACGGCGCCCCAGAACGACCACGAGTACGGAACGACGATGCCCACCTTCATGCGAGCATTATCGTCGGCAGACCGTGCGCCTCCGCTCGACTCACGACCGGGAGATCCTGCGGCTTGCGCTGCCGGCGCTCGGCGCGCTCGCCGCCGAGCCGCTCTACGTCCTGGCCGACACGGCCATCGTGGGTCATCTGGGCCGCCCGCAGATCGCGGCGCTCGGGTTGGCGGGCATCGTCCTCTCGGGGACATTCACGATCTTCAACTTCCTCACGTACGGGACGACGGCGGTCGTCGCGCGGGCGACCGGCGCGGGGCAGCACGAGCGCGCCGCGCGCCTGGCGGCGCAGGCGTTATGGGTGTCACTCGCGATCGGTCTCACGCTCCTCGTCGTGTGCGAGGCGCTCGGCGCGCCGCTGCTGCGCGCGCTCGGCGGCCACGGGCAGTCGGGCCACGACGCGCTCGTCTACTTCCGCATCGCAGCGGTGGGCTTGCCCGCGGCGCTCATCGCTCTCGGCGGGCAGGGGTACATGCGCGGGGTCTCGAACCTGCGCCGCCCGCTCGAGATCGTCCTCGTCGCGAATGTCGTCAACATCGTTCTCGAGCTCGTGTTCGTGTACGGGCTGCACTGGGGGATCGCCGGGTCGGCGGCCGGAACGGCGATCGCGCAGGCGGGCATGGGCGTAGCGTTCGCACGCGAGCTCCTGCGCCCGCGTGCGGCGTCGCGCCGGCCGAGCCTGCACGAGATGCGGCCGATGGTGCGCGTGGGCCGGCAGATATTCGTGCGCACGACCGCGCTGTACGCGTCGTTCCTCGTCGCGGCATCCGTGCTCGCGCGCATGGGCGACGCCGAGCTCGGCGCTCACCAGATCGCGTTTCAGCTGTTCATCTTCCTGGCGCTGCTGCTCGACGCGATCGCGATCGCGGGCCAGGTGATCGTCGGCCGAATGCTCGGCGCCGGCGACGCGGAGGGAGCGCATGCGGCCGCGCTGCGCATGATCGCCTGGTCGGTCGTCGTCGGCGGCGCATTCGCGATCGTGTTGCTTCCGCTCTCGCACGTGCTCCCGCGCGCGTTCACGAGCGACCCCACAGTGCTTGCACAGGCCGCGAAGCTGTGGCCGTTCTTCGCTCTGATGCAGCCGCTCGGAGGAGCAGTCTTCGCGCTCGACGGAATCCTTATCGGCGCGAGCGACACCGCATACCTCATGTGGTCGATGCTCGCCGCGAGCGTGGTGTTCGTCATCGTTGCGGCGCTGTCGCTCGCGCTGCACTGGGGGATCGTCGGCGTCTGGATCGGCCTTGACGTGTTGATCGCCGCGCGGCTCGTCCTGCTCAGCGTGCGATTCGCCGGGCGGCGGTGGGCCGTCGTCGGCTATGCGTGAACGGTCGCCGTCTTCATGCCGGCGTCGATCGCGACGACGTCACCCGAGACGCGGATGCCGCGCAGAGTCGCCCAGTCTCCGAGCAGCGCGGAGACGGCGAAGCGACGGAACGTTCGCCCGCCGTCGTGCGTCACCCAGAGTGACACCGTCCCGCGTCCACACGCCGGGCAATACCCGACGAAATACCCTGCGTTCGCGCCGACGATCGTCCACGGCCCCGAGTCCGAGTCGAACTCGTGCGGCGCCTTCACTCCGAAGTAGCTCTCGGCGGACACGAGCCGGAACGTCCTGCCGCCGTCGTCGGAACGCACGAGCACGTAGGCCTCCTGCGTCGCGGCGGCACCTCCGTGGAACATCACCCAGACGGATCTGCCGCTACAGCGGATCTGGTGCGTGATCGCCTGGTACCCGGGATCGGTGTAGATCGCGCGGCCCGACGCGTTGACGATGCGCTTGCCGACGACGTGCACGGGACAGGGAGGCGTGGCGACCATTACGACTGAGCAGGCAGGATCGCAGACAAGTCCCACGCGCGCGGCTCGGTCGCGAGCCGCACGAGCACGCCGGGCGTCGTTCTCTCTGCCGCGAATCGCGAGCCCGCCTCCGCGCCGAGATACCGGCCGGCGATGTCGGCACGGGCGGCAGTCACGTCGCCCTCGAGGAGCTCCGCGTCGCCACGCACCTCGATCCCGTGAAACGGCGGGACTGCCTCGAACACGAGGAGGACGCACCGCGGGTCGCGACGCAGGTTGCGGAGCTTCGCGTCGCCCTCCGCAACCACGACCTCATAGGCGCCGTCGTTCCTGCGAAACCACACGGGAGTCATGAGAACGCTTCCGTCCTTGCGGTATGTGGCGAGAACCGCCGGGAGCGGGGCGTCGAGCCAGCTCGTCGCATCCACGTCGTTATGCTCGCACGATGGAAGGACTCGCCGAGCTCCACACGCACCTGGGCGGCTCGGTCTCGTCCGACATCCTCTGGACGCTCGCGCACGAGCAGGGCATCGCGCTGCCGGTGAAGGACTACTGGGACTTCGACCGGCTCGTGACGGTCAGCGACCCACGCGGCGTGCCCGACCTCGACGCGCTCGACCAGATCTACCACTGGACGGAGCTCATCCAGTCGAGCCCGATCGCAGTCGAGACGTCGGTGCACGCGGCGATCGGCGGCGCGTATCGCTCGCAGGGGATCACGACGCTCGAGCTGCGCTTCAATCCGATGAAGCGCAACCGCGGCGGCGAGCGCGATCTAGACCACATCATCCTCGCCGCGATTCGCGGCCTCGACCGCGCGAGTCTCGAATATCCGCAGGTGCGCGCGGGTCTGATCCTGATGATGGACCGGACGTTCACGCAGCGGCAGAACGAGGTCATCGTCGAGAAGGCGATCGGCTGGTCGTCGCGCGGCATCGTCGGCGTCGACATCGCCGGCCCCCGCCCCGGGCATGCGCGGTACGACTACCGCAGCGTGCAGCCGATGATCGAGGAGGCGCGATCCGCGGGGCTCGGCGTCACGATCCATGTCGGCGAGGAGGGCGGCGACTTCGGCCGCGAGGAGATCGGCGAGGTGCTCGAGGTACTCCGACCCGATCGCATCGGCCACGGCATCCTCGCAGCCGGCGATGCCGAGCTGATGCGCGAGCTGCGCGACGCCGAGGTCGTGCTTGAGATCTGCCCGACGTCGAACCTGCTGACGAAGGCGCTCCCCGACGAGGACGCGGTGCGCGCTGTCTTCCGTACCTTCGTCGAGAACGGAGTCCGCTTCACCATCGCGACGGACGGGCCGGAGATGATGCGGACACACTTGCGTGACGAGCTCGACATGCTCCTGCGCATCGGCGCGCTCGGGCAGGAGGAGCTCGACGAGGCGAACGTGCGCGGGCACGAGTCGAGCTTCGTGCGCGGCGGTTTTCGCGCGGCGCGCGTCTAGTCGTTCAATACTCCCATCGGTCGATACCGATGCCGCCGCCGCAGACGTAGCGTGCCGCGCCATGAGCACCGCTCCTTCCTTGACCCAGCGGCAGCTGCAGGTAGTCGGGCTGATCGCAATCGGCTGCTCCAACGAGGAGATCGGGCGCAGGCTCGAGATCTCACCGCGAACAGCGAAAGCGCACTGTGACGCGCTGCGGTTGAAGCTCGGCGTGCCGAGGCGGAGGCAGATCCCGGCCGCCTTCAGGACGCTCACGGGCCAGGACCCCCTCGCCCGCGAGCTCGCGCCGGCTGCGGCCGGCGTCGGGGGCTAACGGCGACCGCGCCCGGCCCGTTGCGGCCGGGCGCGGGCCCCCTGTTCACGAGAGCCCGAGTCGTCCACAATCGCAGGCGAGGAGGCGAGGCCAGGGACATTCCAGGCGTGCGGCAGCCAGGCAGGCGCAATGCACGAGGGCACAATCATCGAACAGCCGCGGGCGCAGCTCATCATCAAGCGACCGCGGCTGACCAAGCTCCTGGACGAGGCGGGGGCGCGCGTCATGCTGCTGCTCGCTCCCGCGGGCTACGGCAAGACGACGCTCGCTCGCGAGTGGACGGAGGAGCAGGACCGCGTCGGCTGGTACGCCGGCGGCCCGGCGATGATCGACGTCGCGGGGCTCTCGGTCGGCATCGCCGAGGTGCTCGGCGCCATGGGGGAGCGGCCGCGGCCGGACATGGTGGAGCGGGTGCGGATCCTCGCGGCGCGCGGCCACGACGCGCGCGGGCTCGCAAAGGCGGTAAGCGGAGGCGCGCCGGGCGAGGGCTGGCTCCTCGTCGTCGACGACTACCACTACGCGCTCGACTCGGAGGACGCGGAGGCGTTCTTCGAGGAGCTCGTCTCGCTGACCGAGTTCCGGCTGCTGATCACGAGCCGGGAGCGCCCCGGCTGGTTGCAGGCGCGGAAGGTCGTCTACGGCGAGGCGGCGGTCGTCGAGATGGATGCGCTCGCGTTCACGGACGACGAAGCGCGCGCGGTGCTCGGCGATGCCCGCGACGGGATCGTCGCCGAGGCGCGCGGATGGCCCGCGGTGATCGGGCTCGCGGCGATGCGCGGGACCGGCGAGGTCGCGAGCGGCTTGCCGCCGGACGATCTGTATCGGTTCTTCGCCGAGGATCTGTTCCGCGCGGCGTCGCCGCAGCTGCGCGACGCGATGTTCCGACTGGCGCTCGTCGGCGTCGAAGGTGCGCGCGAGCTGCTTGGGCCGGAGCACGTTGCGCTCGTCGAAGAGGCTGCGGAACGGGGTTTCCTCACCGGCCGCGCGGCGCGGGCGGTGCACCCGCTACTACGCGGCTTCCTTCTGGCGAAGCTGCGCGAACTCGACGATGCGACGATCCACGCACTCGTCGCGGAGGCGATCGATTACCTCGCCGGGGAATACCGCTGGGATGACTGCTTGTTCGTGCTCGAGCAGTTCCCCAACAACGAGCGAGTCATCGAAACGCTCACACGCGGGCTCAACGATCTACTCGACTCTGGCCAGATCGCTTTAGTTGTCCGTTGGCTGCAGCTTGCGGGACGGCGTGGACTCCAAGCTCCGGTCCTCCTTTTGGCCGAAGCCGAAGTCGCGCTCCGGGAGCGCGACGATTCCCGAGCTGTCGCGCTGGGCGAGCAAGCGGGTCGAGAACTGGGCGGAAGCCTCGCGGCTCGGGCCTTTTTGGTCGCGGCGCGCGCAGCACACCTCCGCGATGACTCGTCCCGCGTTTCGAGGTTTGTCGAGCTCGCAATCGACAGCACCCCAAGCCGGTCGTGGAGGGTGGAGGCCCTTTGGATCGCGCTCGCGAATGCCATCGAACATGAGGCTGGGGATACCGATGAGATTTTTCGCCAACTGAGTGACGCTGAAATGCCCGGACCGGGATATGCGCTCCGCCTCTCGGTCGCGGAAGCCCTGATTCGGTGCCAGGCGGGGTTTGTTAGCGAGTCGCTACGAGGGCTCGCGCCAGCGAAGGAGCTAATGGCGAAGGTCAAGGATCCGTTCGTGCGCACGAACCTCTTACACCATCTGGCGTACGTACTCCTCCTGGCAAGTCGCTACGAAGAAGCCCTGGACGAAGCCGACGCCGCGATGGCCGAGGGTGAAGAGACCGGTTTGCAGTTCGTCATCGACCACGGCTTGATTCGTCGCGCAGGCGCTTCGATAGGGATGCGGAGATTGGGGCAGGCGCGCGGAGCGCTTGATGAGCTCGCGCGACGCTCGCAATCGGCCTCGAATTACATCGCGAGCCACGTCGTTTTGGAGCGCGTTCGGCTAGCCATCGCGGTTGGCGACCTGCAGCTAGCCGAAACTCTCCTCGCGACGCAGAGGGAGACCAAGGAACGTCCGGCTTTCCGAGGCGAGGTGCACGGGTATGAGGCGATCCTCTTCGCTGCGTCAGGGGACTTTGATGGAGCTGACAAGATGCTTGCAGGCTCCAAGGATTGTCAGAGATTCGTCGAGGCAGCAGCGCTAAGTTGTGTCGCCCAAGCGATATTGGCGGTCGAACGAGATGGCGCGCCGCACAC
>DATBQM010000031.1:0-45116 GCA_036560805.1 Gaiellaceae bacterium
TCGAGGTGCACGACCGCGACGGCAACGAGGTCAAGCTGACCGAGGCGCGCTGGAAGCGGTTCACGTCCGCGCTCGCCGAGTTCGAGGGCTGGTCTGCGCGCTTGCGCGCCGACTTCGGCCACCACGCCGCGGATCTCGTCATCTCGCACCGGCTCGTCGAGCTGGACGCGCTCACGCCGGCCGACGTCGAGCAGGCGCTCGCGAAGCTGCCGGCGAATGGTTTCACGCTCTCGGTGCTCGAGCGGGACGCCGACGGGCTGCGCGTGAAGATCGTCGAAGAGTCGACGTCGTCGGCAGAGATGGTTCGGCTGTCGGCCGAGCTGCTCTCGTCGCCGATCTACGCACACCTGCGCAAGGCGCATGCGCGGCTCGCCGAGGTGGCCGGCTCGCCGCCGTTCACGCTCCAGCTCGGCAAGAAGACCGGCGTGGCGCAGACCTTCTCGGAGCTGCGCACGACTGCACTCGACCTCGCGAAGGACGTCGGCATCCAGCTGTCGCGCTTCAAGGGCCTCGGCGAGATGAACGAGTCGCAGCTTTGGGAGACGACGATGGACCCGGCGCGGCGGCTCATGATCCGCGTCGGCGTCGAGGACGCGCACGCCGCCGACCAGCTCTTCTCGATGCTGATGGGAGACCAGGTGGAACCGCGCCGCGTCTTCATCGAGGAGAACGCAAAAGACGTGAAGTTCCTCGATGTCTGAGCTGGACACCGGCGCGATCGACCGCGGCCGCGTCGAGCCGCGCGAGCTCGAGCAGGAGATGCGGTCGAGCTTCCTCGACTACGCGATGTCGGTCATCGTCTCGCGCGCCCTCCCGGACGTGCGCGACGGTCTCAAGCCCGTGCACCGGCGCGTGCTCTACGGCATGCACGAGGCGGGCCTGCAGCCGAACCGGCCGTACAAGAAGTCCGCCGCCACCGTCGGCGACGTGATGGGCAAGTACCACCCGCACGGCGACCAGGCGATCTACGACACGCTCGTGCGCATGGCGCAGCCGTTCTCGCTGCGCTACCCGCTCGTCGACGGGCAAGGCAACTTCGGCTCCGTCGACGACGACCCGCCAGCCGCGATGAGGTACACCGAAGCGCGCCTGTCGAAGATGGCGACGGAGATGCTCCGCGACATCGACGCGAACACCGTCGACTTCGGCCCGAACTACGACGAGTCGCGTCGCGAGCCGAGCGTCCTGCCGTCGCGGTTCCCGAACCTGCTCGTCAACGGGTCAGCCGGCATCGCCGTCGGCATGGCGACGAACATGCCGCCGCACCGGCTCGGCGAGGTGGTCGACGCGATCATCGCGATGATCGACGACCCGACGGTCACGGTCGAGGACCTGATGAAGCACGTGAAGGGCCCCGACTTCCCGACCGGCGCGATCATCGTCGGCCGCTCCGGCATCCGCGACGCGTATCGCACCGGGCGCGGCCGCGTCGTCATGCGCGCGCGTGCGCACATCGAGGAGCTGCGCGGCGGCAAGTCGGCCATCGTCGTCACCGAGCTCCCGTACGGCGTCAAGAAGGGCGGCGACTCGGGCGTCATCCGGAAGATCGCCGACCTCGTCCAGGACAAGGTGATCACCGAGGTCTCGGACCTCGCCGACCACTCGGACCGCAGCGGTATGCGCATCCAGGTCGAGCTGAAGCGCGACGCCGTCCCGCAGGTCGCGCTGAACAAGCTCTTCAAGCACACGCCGCTTCAGTCGACCTTCGGGTACAACGCGGTCGCGCTCGTCGACAACGTGCCGAAGACGCTCGCGCTGCGTGAGCTCATCTCGCACTACCTAGAGTTCCAGCGCGAGGTCGTCACGCGCCGGTCGAAGGACGAGCTGCGCAAGCTCGAGGCACGCGTCCACGTGCTCGAGGGCTATCTCAAGGCGCTCGACGTCCTCGACCAGATCATCGCGCTCATCCGCGCTGCCGACGACGTCGACGCCGCGCGCACCGGCCTGATGGAGACGTTCGAGTTCAGCGAGATCCAGGCGCAAGCCATTCTCGATCTCCGCCTGCGCGCTCTGACTGCGCTCGAGCGGATCGAGGTGGAGCGCGAGTTCAACGACAAGATGGAGCGGATCGGCGAGCTGCGCGAGATCCTCGGCGACCAGACGCGCATCGACGCGCTCATCCGTGAGGAGCTGCTCGAGATCAAGCAGATCTACGGTAGGAACGACGATCGCCGCACCGAGATCGTTGCGGCCGAGGAGGAGCTCGAGCTCGAGGACCTGATCGCCGAAGAGGACATGGTCATCGCGATCACGCGCTCCGGTTACATCAAGCGGCTACCCGTGACCGCGTACCGCGAGCAGAAGCGCGGCGGCATCGGCGTCATGGGCATGGACTTGAAAGAGGACGACTACATCGAGCACCTGTTCGTCGCGTCGACGCACGACTACATCCTCTTCTTCACGAACGTCGGCAAGGTGTATCGCCTCAAGGTGCACGAGCTGCCACTCGGCTCGCGCCAGTCGAAGGGCCGCGCGATCGTCAACCTCCTGCCGTTCCGGCAGAGCGAGCAGGTGCGCGCAGTCGTGCAGACGCGCGACTTCAGCGAGGCGAAGTACCTCGTCTTCGGGACGAAGAACGGCGTCGTCAAGAAGACGGAGCTCGCCTCGTACAACACGCCTCTGCGAGCGGACGGGATCATCGCCATCAAGATGCGCGAAAGCGACGAGCTCGTAGGCGTACGCCATTCGTCGGGAGACGACGACATTCTCATGATCTCGAAGCTCGGCCAGGCGATCCGCTTCAACGAGAAGGAGGTGCGCGCTATGGGCCGCGACACCTCCGGGGTCGCCGGCATGCGGATGCGCAAGGACGACGAGGTCATCTCGGTGAACATCGCGCAAGACGACTCCGACCTGCTCGTCGTCACTGAGAACGGGTACGGGAAGCGGACGCGCGTGGCCGACTATCCGCGCAAGGGCCGTGGCGGCATGGGCGTCAAGACGATCCAGCTCACCGAGGCGAAGGGCACGCTCGCCGGCGCCCGCGTCGTCCGGGACGGCTACCAGGTAATGCTCATCTCCACCGGCGGAACGGTCATCCGCATGCCGGTGGACGAGGTCAAGCGGCTCGGCCGCGCGACGCAGGGCGTCATCGTCATGCGGCTGCGAGGGGACGAGCGTGTCTCCTCGCTCGCGCCCGTTGTCGAGTCCGACGACGCCGGCGAAGACGCCGAGCCGGGCGATCTGTCCGAGCCCGAGCCTCTCCTGGAGCCGTAGTTCCCCCGAAAGGGGGAGGTTTCGGAAGCTTCCCCTTCCAAAACGCAACGATCCCTTCTATAACTTCCAATCGCGGGGTCGGAACACGGCGACGGGGACCTTCATGGCGATCAGCAGGCAAGTCGACTTTCTCGAACCGATCAACCTGGCGGAGCATCTCGGCAAGGTCGAGCTCTATCTCGGCCAGGTCTGCCAGATCGCCGGCATCTCGAAGATGCAGCTCGACTACTGGACGAACAAGGCCCAGATCCCCACGAAGGGGAAGAAGCAGCGCATCTACGACGTCGACGCGCTCGAGACGGTCATGCTCATCAAGCAGGCGAAGGACAAGGGCCTGAACCTCGGCGCCGCGATCGACGCCGCCCGCCGCTTCCGCGAGCAGAGCAGCTTGAGCTAGAAGGTTCGCCGGAGCCAGGCACCTGCGTCGGGTGGGACGCAGGCAAGGGGTGAACGACTGGAGCCTGGCACCGGACTACGGTGAGCGCTTCTCGAGGAACGGCTTGATCAGGTCGATCGGCGCCGGGAAGATGATCGTCGACGAGTTCGTGCCGCCGATCTCGAGCAGCGTCTGCAGGTAGCGGAGCTGAAGCGCGATCGGGTGCTCCTCGATCACGATCGCGGCGTCCTTCAGCCGCTCCGCAGCCTGGAACTCGCCCTCGGCGTTGATGATCTTCGCGCGCCGCTCGCGCTCGGCCTCGGCCTGACGCGCCATCGCACGCTGCATCCCCTGCGGGATCTCCACGTCCTTCACCTCGACGGCGGAGACCTTGATGCCCCAAGGGCCGGTCGCCTCGTCGATGATCTCCTGCAGGATCGCGTTGATCTTCTCGCGCTCCGACAGCAGCTCGTCGAGCACGTGCTGGCCGAGCACCGACCTGAGCGTTGTCTGCGCCTTCTGCGACGTCGCCACCATGAAGTTCTCGACCTGTACGACCGCGCTCTTCGGATCGACGATGCGGAAGTACGCGACGGCGTTGACGCGAACGGGGACGTTGTCCTTCGTGATCACTTCCTGCGGCGGGATGTTCAGCGTGATCGTGCGCAGGTCGACCTTCACGATCTGGTCGACGAACGGGATCTTCCAGACGACGCCTGGGCCGCGTGTCTCGAGCAGGCGCCCGAGGCGGAACATCACGCCTCGCTCGTACTCCCGCATGATCCGGACGAAGCCCAGCATCAGGCCAACCCTATCTCTTCACCGTCAGCTCGAGGCCCTGGACGGCCTCGACCTCGACTTCCTCGCCTGGGACGAGCTCCGAATCGTCCTCGGCCTTCGCCTTCCACAGCTCGCCGTTGACGAAGACGAGCCCGGGCGCCCGAACCTCACCGCGCTCGCCGACGATCGCCTGGGGACCGACGGCCACGGGCCGCCGCCGGGCCGCAAGCCCCTTGCCGAGCGCGAAGCTCCAGAAGAGCGCGATGGCGCTGCCGATGCTGACGATGAGATACGTGTTCACGTGGTAGGGCGCAGGTTGGTTCTGGAAGAGCAATGCCATCCCGAAGCCGAGCGCGATCACCCCGCCGATGGTCAGCGCCCCATGCGTCATCGCGTGCAGGTCGATGATGAGCAACGCGACGCCGAGCAGGATGAGCGCCACACCTCCCCAGCTCGGGTTGAGCACCGAGAAGCCGTACAGCGCGAGGACGAGCGAGACGGCGCCGAGCGCGCCGGGCAGGACGATGCCCGGGTGGAGCACCTCGAAGATGAGCCCGATGATGCCGGCGAGGAACAGAATCGAGATGAGGTTCGGGTCGATGATCGTGTTGAGGAAGCGCGTGACGAAGCCAGGCTTGACCGTGTCGATGTGCGCGCCGGCGAGGTGGAGCGTGAACGGCCGCTGCGCGTCCTTCGTCCGGTAGCCGTTCAGCCGGTTCAGCAGTGCGGGCAGCGTCGGCGCTATCAGGTCGATCACGTGCATCTTCAGCGCCTGTGACGCGGTCAGGTTCGACGCGACGCGCACCGCCTTGGCCGGCCACTGCGTGTTGCGGTGGTGCGTCGCGGCGAGCGCAGTCAGCGAGGCGACGGAGTCGTTGATCACCTTGCGGCGCAGGTCGGAGCCGAGGTTCGCACCGCTCGAGTCGATCGGTGTGGACGAGCCGATGTTCGTCGTCGGCGCCATCGCAAGCACATCCGCTGCCTGCGAAACCCACACGCCGGCGGATGCCGCGCGCGCGCCGTTCGGCGACACGTACACGATCACGGGGAGCTTCGCGTTAAGCTCGGCGGTGAAGATCGTCTTCATCGACGTGGACAGGCCGCCGGGCGTGTCGAGGAGGATGACGGCGGCGTCGTAGTGATCGGACGCTGCGCGCGAGAGCTCGCTCGTCAGGTAGCCCTGCGTGACCGGGTTGATCTCGAGATCCGGCCCGAACTGGATGGCGAGCACTCTCGGTTGCGTGGCTGCGCCCGCCGTGCCGGCAAGGATCAAAGCGGCGAGCGCGGCGAGCACTGCACGCATGGGACTCAGGATACGCCGGACCAGGCGTCATACCGGCGCTCGAGCTCCGCGAGCACCGCGGCGAGGAGCTGCGCGCGCTCGACCTCCCGGCCGAGCTCGATACGCAGCGAGGTCGGAGTCTTGACCGCGTCGTGGGGCAGCTCGTCCTCGGTTTGGTTGACGTTCACGCCGATCCCCAGCACGACGCGGCCCGTCGTCGCCTCGGGGAGGACGCCCGCCACCTTGCGGCCGCCGATCACGACGTCGTTCGGGTGCCCGATCTCTGCGCCGGCGCCGACCGCGGCTGCGACCGCCGCACCGGCGACGAGCGACAGCTCGGGCCAGCGGGCCATCTCGACGGGGGGCCGAAGCATCACCGAGAAGAGGAGCGCGCGTTCGGGTGCGTCCTGCCACACGCGGCCGAGCCGTCCGCGGCCTTCGGTCTGATGGTCGGTCGCGACCGTCGTTCCCTCCGGCTCGTCGTCACCGATCTCGCGCTGCGTCGACGGGCACGCGGGTAGGAAGCGGTACGGCCGCCCGAGGCGTCCACGTAACAACGGGACGACGAGCTCGGGCGTCAGGTCCGACACGCCCGTCTAGACTAACCGGGCCGTGAAGACGATCAGGCAGCCGCTGCGCTCGCAGGCAGCCCCCGTCTGCGAGAAGCTGAGCGACCCGATCCTCGTGCAGCGTGCGAAGGACGGCGACCGCGCCGCGCTCGAGGCGCTGCTCGAGCGCCACGCCGCACGGGTGGAGCGGCTCGCCCGCCATCTGCTGCGCGATCCGGAGGATGCGCGCGACGCCGCGCAGGAAGCGCTGGCGAAGGTGTGCGTGCGCCTGCCGCAGTTTCGCGGCGACGCCCAGTTCTCGACGTGGCTGCACCGTCTCGTCGTCAACACGTGCCGCGACGCGGCGGAGCGACGCAAGGCGCGCGTGCACGAGCCACTCGAGGACGAGTTCTACGCCGGCCCGTCCGACGATCCCGTTCGTGCGGCCGGCATGTCCGAGCTGCGCCGTGAGCTGTGCGACTCGTTGGCTGAGATCTCGCCGCGCGAGGCACAGGTGATCGTCCTCAAAGACGCGATGGGCTACTCCTTCGAGGAGATCGCCGAGGCGGCTGGCATGCCCGTCGGCACCGCAAAGTGCCACGCGCACCGCGGTCGCGCACGACTTCGCACAAAGCTGGAAGACGTCGCGTGACGCCGCCGATCGCGCCGTTCGGACGCGACGTGATCATGGAGTTGATCCCGCACCGGCCGCCTTTTCTGCTCGTCGACGAGATCATCGAGCTCGAGCCGGGCAAGCGCGTCGTCGGGCGGAGGGAGATTCGCGCGGACGACTGGTGGTTCGCCGGCCACTTCCCCGACCGGCCGGTCATGCCGGGCGTGCTCACCGTCGAGGCAATCGCGCAGGCGGGCGCCGTCGCCGTCCTCGCCGATGAGGCCAACCGCGGGAAGATCCCGTTTTTCGCCGGCATCGACGACTGTCGTTTCAAGCGCATAGTCGAGCCCGGGGACGTGCTCACGCTCGAGTGCGAGTTCGTTCGCGTGCGCGGTCCGATCGCCAAGGGAGAGGGGCGCGCCAGCGTCGATGGCGAGGTCGCCGTCGAGGCGCTTTTGACAGTCTTCGTCAGCGAATGATCGGAACCGCGAAAGCAGGGATCGAGGTGTCGATCACCGGGCTCGGGTGCAAAGTGCCCGACCGCGTGGTGACGAACGCCGAGCTGTCGCAGCACGTCGACACCTCGGACGAGTGGATCCGGGAGCGGACCGGCATCCGTGAGCGCCGAATCGCGGCGCCCGAGGAGGCACTCTCCGATCTTGCGCTTCCCGCCGCGCGCGACGCGCTCGCACAGGCCGGCGTCACCGGGAAGGACGTCGACCTGATCATCGTCGCGACCGTGACGCCCGACATGGCGTTCCCGTCCACCGGCGCGCTCGTCGCCGACGCCCTTGGCGCCACGGACGCTGCCGCTTACGACCTGTCGGCCGGGTGCACGGGCTTCATGTACGCGCTCGCCCAGGCCTACGGGATGCTCGCCGGGGGCCTTGCGCAGCGGGCGCTCGTCATCGGCGGCGACGTGCTGTCCAAGATCCTCGACTGGTCCGACCGGTCGACCCTTGTCCTGTTCGGGGACGGCGCAGGCGCGGTCGTCCTCGAGGCGGTCCCGAAGCAGGGGTTCCTCGGCTTCGAGCTCGGCGCGGACGGCGCCGGCGGTGCCAACCTCTGGCTCCCGGGCAGCGGCTCCCGCCTGTTCGACGACCCGGACAAGTACGTCAAGATGAACGGCCGGGAAGTGTTCAAATTCGCCACGAGGATCCTCGTCCAGTCGGCCGAGGACCTCCTGGCCGAGTGCCAGGTTTCCATCGCCGACGTGGATCTCTACATCCCCCACCAGGCCAACGTCCGGATCATCGAGGTCGCAACCCGGAAGCTCGGTGTTCCGTCTGACCGGGTTGTGATCAATGTGGACAGGTATGGCAACACGTCCTCGGGCTCCGTCCCGCTCGCCATGGCCGAGGCGCTGGCCGACGGCCGGCTCCAGCCGGGGATGCTCGTCCTCATGACGGGCATGGGCGCCGGCCTCACCTGGGGCAGCGCGCTCATGCGCTGGACGATGGATGTGGCCGCGTGAAGATCGCGTTCTGCTTCCCCGGCCAGGGCTCGGTCGAGCCGGGCATGGGCCGTGACATCGCGGCCGCGATCCCCGAGGCACGCGCCGTGTACGCGCGCGGCAGCGGCGCGGCGAACATGGATCTCGAGCGCCTGTGCTTCCACGGGGACGCGTCCGAGTTGCTCGACACTGCGGTGCAGCAGCCCGCGCTCGTCGCGACGTCGCTCGCTGTCCTTGCCGCTATCCGCGCGCGCGGGATCGAGCCCGACTACGTCGTCGGCCACTCCGTCGGCGAGTTCGCTGCACTGGCGGCGGCCGGGTCGATGACCGACGAGGAGGCGATCGCGCTCGTGCGCGAGCGCGGCATCGCGATGGCCGAGGCGGCTGCACGCCATCCCGGTTCGATGGCCGCGATCCTCGGCCTCGAGGACGAGGTCGTCGAGACGCTCTGCCGGAAGATCCTCGGCGTGTGGCCGGCGAACTACAACTGCCCCGGCCAGATCGTCGTCTCGGGTGAGCACGCCGCCGTCGACGAATGCTGCGAGCTCGCGCAGGAGGCGGGCGCACGCCGCGCGGTGAAGCTCAAGGTGTCCGGCGCGTTCCACTCGCCTCTCGTCGCGCGTGCGGCCGACCGGCTCAGGCCCGCGATCGACAAGGTGAAGTTCCAGGAGCCCGTCGCGCCGTTCATGTCCACGGTGACGGCTCGGCTCGAGTCGGCGCAGCGCATGGGCCCGCTCCTCGTCGACCAGCTCACCGCGCCCGTCCGCTTCACGCAGGCCGCGAGCGAGCTCATGCGCGAGGGCGTCCGCACGTTCGTCGAGGTCGGCCCGGGCAACGTTCTCTCGGGCCTCGTCAAGCGCATCGACCGCAGCGTGAAGGCAGTGTCGGTGAACAGCCTCGCCACGCTCGACGAGCTGCACGACGTTCTCGCAGCCGAATCGTGAGCTTCGCCTCACTCGAAGGAAAGAACGCCCTCGTCACGGGCGCGTCGCGCGGCATCGGCCGCGCGATCGCCGTCGAGCTGGCGCGGGCCGGCGCCTCCGTCGTGCTCGGCTATCGCTCGGGCAAGGAGGAAGCGGAGGCGCTCGCGGCCGAGATCGGCGCACGCGCGGTGCAGGCCGACGTCTCCAATCCCGAGGAGGCCGCACGACTCGTCGAGGAGGCCGGCGACGTCGACGTGCTCGTCAACAACGCGGGTCTCACGCGGGACGGCTTGCTCGCGCGCATGTCGGACGATGACTGGCGCGTCGTCCTCGAGACGAACCTCTCGTCGGTCTTCTATACGTGTCGCGCGGTGACGCGCCCGATGATGAAGAAGCGCGCAGGCTCGATTGTCAACGTCTCGTCGATCGTCGGCGTCCACGGCAACTGGGGCCAGACGAACTACGCGGCGTCGAAGGCGGGCATCATCGGGTTCACGAAGTCCCTTGCGCGTGAGCTCGGCAGCCGCAATGTCCGCGCGAACGTCGTGGCGCCGGGTTACATCACGACCCGGTTGACCGACGTCCTTCCGGAGGAGGCGATGGCGGCGATGATTCAGGCAACACCCCTCGGGCGACCCGGAATGCCGGAAGACGTCGCGGGGGCGGTACGCTTCCTCTGCTCCGACGAGGCCGCCTTCATCACGGGCGAAGTACTCCTCGTCGACGGCGGAATGGGAATGTGACCAGCCACAACGGCTCACTCAACGGGCGCAGGCGCGTCGTCATCACCGGTCTCGGTGCGCTGACGCCGCTCGGAAACGACGTGCGCTCGTCTTGGGACGCGCTCATTCGCGGCGAGTCCGGCGCCGGCCCCATCACGCAGTTCGATGCGACCGAGTTTCCGGTTCAGTTCGCGTGCGAGGTGAAGGAGTTCAACCCGTCCGACTGGATCGACCACAAGCAGGCCCGCCGCATGGATCGCTTCGCGCAGCTGATCGTGGCCGCGGCGCGGCAGGCGGAACAGGATTCAGGGCTCGACGTGTCGGCCGAAGCCGACCGTGTTGGCGCGGCGATCGCCACCGGCATCGGTGGGCTCAAGTCGTACCAGGACTGCTACGACACACTGCGCGATCGCGGGCCCGACCGCGTGAACCCGTTCGCGATCCCCGCGATCATCCCCAACATGGGCGCCGGCTGGGTGTCGATGGAGCTCGGCACGAAAGGCCCGCTCGCGTCGCAGTGCACAGCGTGCGCAGCGTCGAACATGGCGATCGGCGACGGAACGGACGCGATCCGACTCGGGCGCGCGGACGTGATGTTCTGCGGCGGAACCGAGGCGGCGATCAACAAGGTCGGCATCGCAGGCTTCGGCGCCATGCGCGCCCTGTCTCGCCGCAACGACGACCCCATGCATGCGTCGCGGCCGTTCGACGCCAAGCGCGACGGCTTCGTCATGGGCGAGGCCGCCGCAGTGCTCGTGCTCGAGGAGCTCGAGCATGCGCGTGCGCGCGGCGCGAAGATCTACGGCGAGGTCGCCGGGTACGGCGTGTCCGCGGACGCGAGCCACATCACGGAGCCGGACCCGACCGGCGTCAACCCGGCGCGCGCGCTGAAGATGGCGATGGGCGATGCAGGCATCACGCCCGATCAAGTCGACTACGTGAACGCGCACGCGACATCGACGCCGATCGGCGACTCGAGTGAGACGCGCGTCATCAAGCTTGCGATGGGCGAAGAGCACGCGTACCAGATCGCCATCTCGGGAACGAAGGGCGCGACCGGTCACTGCCTCGGCGGCGCGGGCGCGGTCGAAGCGTTGTTCACGACACTCGCCGTGCACGAGGGCGTGCTGCCGCCGACGATCAACTACGAGTTCGAGGATCCGGAGTGCGATCTCGACTACGTGCCGAACGAGTCGCGCAAGGCCGACGTCAACATCGCGATCAACAACTCGTTCGGATTCGGGGGACACAACGCATGCGTCGTCATCCGCAAGCACCAGTAGCCTCGATCTGATTGGACGAGCTCGTCGTCGTGCGCCGATCGCGGCGCGCAAAGCGCTGGACGATCGATCTGCCGTGGGGCGAGCCCGCGCGCCTGACCGTTCCCACGTGGATGTCCGACCGCGAGATCGACCGCGTGCTGCGCACGCATCGCGACTGGATCGCGACCGAACGGGCGAAGCAGCGCCCGCGGCTGCGCCTCGACCGCCGCAACGTCTCAGAGCTCGAAGGCCGCCGCGCGGCGCGTGAGCTCGTGCACATGCTCGTCGACGACGAAGCCGCCGAGCTCGGGGTCGAGGTCAACCGGATCCAGATCCGCGATCAGCGGACGCGCTGGGGATCGTGCTCGCCGGCCGGGAACCTCTCGTTCAACTGGCGGCTCGTGCTCGCGCCGTTCGAGGTCATCGACTACGTCGTCGTGCACGAGGTCTGCCACCTGCGCGAGGCGAACCATTCGCGCCGGTTCTGGCGCCTTGTCGAGAGCCGCAGGCCGGAGTGGCGCGAGCAGAAGGCCTGGCTCGCCGAGCACGGGCCAGAGCTGCTGGCGTTCAGACCGGCTGCCTGAGGTAGCTGTCGCTCCCGTCGAGCCAGTCCGCGCGCGGCGGGTTGAAGACGTCGACGTCGAGCGTGTCTTCCATTGCCTCCGCTTCGTGCGGAAGGTTGCGCGGGATGCACAGCACCTCGCCCGCTTTCACGTCCACGATGTCGTCGCCGACGCGAAAGCGCAGCCACCCCTCGAGGATGTAGGTCAGTTGCTCGTTCTCGTGCGCGTGCATCGGAACGATGCAGCCCTTCTTCAGATAGACGTGCGCGATCATGAGGTCGGCCCCGGTGACGAGCCGGCGGTCGAGCAGCGGGTTGAGCTCTTCGCGCGGGATGTCGTCCCAGCGGTGATGGGTCGCTCGATCAGCCATGATGGGGCCAAGTATGGACCGGTGGGCGACCTTCGACTGCTATGGAACGCTGATCGACTGGAACGGCGGCATCGGGCGAGAGCTCGAGCGGCTGTTCGGCGCCGATCGCGCCTCGGCGATGCTGCATCGCTACCACGAAGTCGAGCCGGAGGTTCAGCGCGAGGAGCCGACGCGAAGCTACCGCGACGTGCTTGCGATCACCCTAGGCCGTCTCGGCAACGTCCCGCTCGAGGAGGAGGACGCGCTCGGATGCTCCCTCCCGTCGTGGCAGCCGTTCCCCGAGGTGCGTGCGTCGCTCGAGGAGGCTCGCAATCGTGGGTGGAAGCTCGCGATTCTCTCGAACACCGACCGCGAGTTCATCGACGCCTCGATGGAGCGCATCGGCGTCCCGTTCGAGCTGGCCATCGTCGCCTCCGAAATCGGGTCGTACAAGCCGGGCCACCGCCACTGGCAGGCGTTCCGCGAGCAAATCATCCCGGACGCGCATGTGCACGTCGGCGCGAGCCTCTACCACGACGTCGCGCCGGCGCGCGAGCTCGGCCTGAAGACGATCTGGGTGAATCGCCTCGGCGAGGAGCCTCAGCCGCGGCCGGATGTCGAGCTGCGCTCGCTCTCGGGGCTCGCCGATGCCCTCGACTCGCTCCAGTCGTGAACGTCCGCGCGTACACCCCGAACGACGCGGACGCGGTCGCGGCGCTCGCCCGCGCCGACGAGGAGCTCTACTACGGCCACCGGTCGCACGTGCAGGCGGAGGACGTCACCGAGTGGCTGTCGAGGTCGAACGAGAGCTGGCTGTTCGAGGACGACGGCAAGCTCGTGGCGGCCGGCTGGTCGGGCGTCTGGGGCGAGACCGGCCTCGTCGTCGGTGTCGTCGCCGACAAGGGGAAGGGGATCGGTAGCGAGATCCTCACCCGCGCGGAGGCGTTTCTCGCGGACCAGGAGATCGCGAAGACGCACGCGATCGCGCAGGAGCCCGACGAGGAAGCGCGCGCGCTGTTCGAGGCGCGCGGCTATGCCGAGGTACGCCGCTTCTACGACATGGCGATCGCGCTCGACGGCGAGCCGCCGGCGCCGGTCGTGCCCGATGGGCTTCTCCTCGACGACTTTCATCTCGAGGAAGCGCGTGCATTCCAGGCGACGCTCAACGAGGCGTTCCAGGATCACTGGGACTGGCACGGGTTGCCGTACGACGAGTGGTGGGAGCTGCGCAAGAACGACGACCACTCGCTCTGGTTCGTCGTGCGGGACGGAGACGAGATCGCCGCGGCCGTTCGCAACGAGGCGAACCGTCACGGCGGCGGCTATGTCGCCATCATCGGCGTGCGGCGAGCGTGGCGCGGCCGCGGGCTCGCGAAGGCGCTGCTGCATCGCTCCTTCGGCGAGTTCTGGAGGCGCGGGATCGCGCGCGTGACGCTCGGTGTCGACGCCGAGAGCCCGACCGGCGCTACGCATCTCTACGAGGGCGTCGGCATGTCCGTCGAGTCGGCGACGATCGTCTTCGAGAAGCGGCGATGAGCATCCTGCGCGCGAAGTGCCCGACGTGCCGGGCCAACACGGCGGTGGCGATCGACGCCGGCTACGAGTGTCATGCGTGCGGCCGGACGTTCGCGGCCGGGCTCGTGCGCGTGCCGCGCGCGTGGGGCGACGGCGGAGAGGAGATGATCGAGGCGGCCGGCCTGCCGCTCGACTACCCCGAGGCGTCCGTCGTCGAGGAGGACTCGCTCTTCGCGCAGACGCTCGCCGTCGCGTCGGATCTGCCCGTGCGACCGCTCGTCCTAGGCGGCTGCTGCTGCTCGCACGTCGGCGCCGTCGAGGGCCTCGCGGCGCGGCACGACCGGCTCGGCGTCGTCTGGCTCGACGCGCACGGCGACCTGAACACGCCGCAGAGCTCGCCTTCGGGGAACCAGTGGGGCATGCCGCTGCGCATGCTCCTCGACGGAGGCGCGATCGACGCGCGGGACGTCGCACTCGTCGGCACGCGCAACCTCGACCCGCCGGAGGCGGACTTCATCGCTGCGGCCGGCATCGACGACGACGTCGGCCGCGTGCTCTCGCAGGTCTCGGCCGTGTACGTCGCGCTCGACTGCGATGTGCTCGACCCCGACGAGATGACCGTCTGGATGCCGGAGCCCGCCGGGCCGACGGTCGCCGATGTGGAGAAGATCTTCGTCGGCATACGCGAGAGCGGCG
The DNA here is from genome assembly GCA_036560805.1 of Gaiellaceae bacterium. Taxonomy (GTDB): domain Bacteria; phylum Actinomycetota; class Thermoleophilia; order Gaiellales; family Gaiellaceae; genus Palsa-739. The sequence continues at coordinate 14,299 of DATBQM010000031.1, forward strand.
TCACCCTCGCCGGGGCCGGCCTCACCGGCCTCGCGCCCGATCCGGCCAACGTCGAGCCGCTGGAACGGCTCTGCGCCGCTCTGGGGTTGTAGCCCGCAACCCTCCGGAGCCAAGCCCGGTCTAAGCTAGCGACCGTGGCCAAGATCGACGTCTCGATCGAGACCGAGGACAAGCCGGCTCCGCCGCCCAAGCACCCGAACACCTGCCCGAGCTGCCACTCCCACTACCGGGACGACGAGCTCGAGCGGGCCCAGTGGGTGTGTGCGCAGTGCGGCCATCACTTCCCCATGCGGGCGCGCGCCCGCATCGCGTCGCTCGTCGACGACGGCTCCTTCTATGAGGAAGCGGCCGACCTGCACTCGGAGGACCCGCTCAGCTTCTTCGACCTGCGCCCGTACACGGAGCGGCTCGCCGAGGCGGAGATGTCCACCGGCCTCGCAGATGCGATGGTGATCGGCCAGGGCTCGATCGAGGGGCGCGGGTGCGAGCTCGCGGTCATGGACTTCGCCTTCATGGGCGGCTCGATGGGCAGTGTCGTCGGGGAGAAATTCTCGCGCGCGTGCGATTCAGCTGCGGAGCGCGGCGTGCCGCTCGTCACCGTCACGAGCTCGGGCGGCGCGCGCATGCAAGAGGGGATCCTGTCGCTCATGCAGTTGCCGAAGACGGTGTGCGCCGTCGAGGATTTGCACGACGCAGGCCAGGCGATGGTCGTCGTCATGTCGCATCCGACGACGGCCGGCGTGCTCGCGAGCTTCGCCAGCCTCGGGGACGTGCTCCTCGCCGAGCCGGGCGCGCTGATCGCGTTCACCGGCCCGCGCGTCGTCGAGCAGACGACCCGCGAGAAGCTGCCGGACGACTTCGGCCTCGCCGAGCAGAACCTCCGCTTCGGCCATCTCGACGCCATACTCGAGCGGCCCAAGATTCGGCCCACGCTCGGTCGCCTGCTGAGGTTGCTCGGGTAATGGCGTCCAGCGAGCACGAGCTCCGGCTCCGCGACCGGCTGAACCGGCTGCGCAACATGCCGCTCCTCGGTGGCGCGAAGCTGTCGGGCGAGCTCGAACGCCTCCAGCGTCAGCTCGACCGCATCGGAGAGGAGCCGACCGGCGACGACATCTGGCGCTCGGTCGAGCTCGCGCGCCATCCCGACCGGCCGTACACGCTCGACTACGTCGAAGCGCTTCTCGACGACTGGTTCGAGCTGCACGGGGACCGCGGCCGAGGAGACGACGGCGCGATGGTCACTGGCCTCGGAAAGCTCGACGGCCGCACTGTCGCGCTCGTCGGACAGCAGAAGGGCCGCGACATCCAGGAGCGCACGCGGCGGCAGTTCGGGATGCCGTACCCGGAGGGCTACCTCAAGGCGATCCGCGTGTTCGAGCTGGCCGACCGGCTCGGCTTTCCCGTCATCTCGCTCGTAGACACGCCGGGCGCCTACCCGGGCGTGGCCGCCGAGCAGCACGGCCAGGGCGGCGCGATCGCGATGTCGCAGACCGCGTTGGCCCGGCTGACAGTGCCGACGGTCGCCTGCGTCATCGGGGAAGGCGGCTCCGGCGGGGCCATCGCGATCGCGCTCGCCGACCGCGTCCTCATGCAGGAGAACGCAATCTACTCCGTCATCTCGCCGGAGGGCTGCGCCGCCATCCTGTGGCGCGACGCCGGCGAGGCAAAGAAGGCGGCGGCCGCCTTCAAGCCGGATGCGGCCCACTGCCTCGAGCTGGGCGTAATCGACGCGATCGTGCCCGAGCCCGAGGGGGGCGCCCAGACCGATCCGAGCGAGGCGGCCCGCCTCCTGGGGGAGTCCCTGCGGGAGACGCTCGACGACCTGGCGGACATCCCTGGGGACGAGCTGCGCCGGCGCCGTCGCGCCAAGTTTCGGTCGCTCGGCGTCTTTGCCTAGTAGGTTTCGGTAGGTTCGAGCGGAGCCTATCCACAGCGTCCACAGGCTTATCCCCGTCGGCGCGCCTGCTTCAAAAGTGGTCTGAACACAGCTCGAGGCCGGTAAAGACCGGCCTCGAGCCTTTACCCCCCGCTGGGTGGAGAAGGCTGACGGTGTTCTTTCGCGCTCGGTCGCGGGCAAACCTCAGGCCATGCCGCCTCGTCCCATCTGGAGCGGGAGCATCTCTTTCGGGCTCGTGAGCGTCCCCGTCCGGATGTTCTCCGCCACCGAGTCGCAGGAGCTGCGGTTCCACTTCGTCGACCGGCGCGACCTCACGCCCGTGGGCTACGACAAGGTGCGGAAGGAGACGGGCGAGCATGTCGAGCCGGAGCAGATCGTTCGTGCTTTCGAGATCGAGAAAGGCCGGTATGTGCCGATCGAGCCGGACGACCTCGACCGGCTGGACGTCGAGCTCACGCACTCGATCGACATCTGCGACTTCGTCGCGCTCGACGAGATCGACCCGATCTACTTCCGCCAGGCGTATTACCTGGCGGCGCAGGAAGGGGCGGAGAAGCCGTATCGCCTGCTCGTCCGCGCGCTCGAGGAGACCGGGCGGGTCGGGATCGCGAAGGTCGTCATCCGGAACAAGCAGCATCTCGGCTGCCTGCGCCCGTTCCGCAACGTGCTCGTCATCGAGACGATGTACTACTCGGACGAGGTACGCAATCCGTCCGAGCTTGCGCCGCCGGAGGCGGAGCTGCGGCCGGCCGAGGTCGAGATGGCGAAGACGCTCGTCGAGAACCTCAGCGCCGACTTCGACCCGGCGAAGTACCACGACAGGTACCGCCGCGAGCTCCTCGATCTGATCCAGGCGAAGGCGAAAGGCCGGCCGATGCCGGAACGGGCCGAACCGGAGGCGGAAGTGGTCGACCTCATGCAGGCTCTGCGCGAGTCGGTCGAGCGCACGCAGCGCCGGCGCGCTAAAAGAGCTTCGTGAGTCTGGACGAGTACCGCCGCAAGCGCGATCCGAAGAAGACACCCGAGCCGTTCTCGGGCAAGACGTCGACGAAGGCGCTGACGTTCGTGGTGCAGCGGCATGACGCCCGCCGCCTGCACTACGACTTCCGGCTGGAGCGGGACGGTGCGCTCGCGTCGTGGGCCGTGCCGAAGGGCGTTCCGCTCGAGCCCGGCATTCGGGCGCTCGCCGTCCACGTCGAGGATCACCCGCTCGACTACGGGGACTTCGAGGGCGAGATCCCGAAGGGCCAGTACGGCGCCGGCACGGTCGAGATCTGGGACGCGGGGACGTACGAGCTCGTCGAGGAGAAGCCGGACGGCGGGCTCACCGTTCGCCTGCACGGCAAGCGGCTCGACGGAACATGGACGCTCATCCCGGCGCATCTCGACGGCAAGGAACAGAACTGGCTGATCGTCCGCAAGAAGGACGGCGTCGGTCGCATGCTGCGCAACGACTACAAGCCGATGCTGGCCACACTGACGGGGACGTTGCCCACGGGCTCCGACTGGCTGTTCGAGGTGAAGTGGGACGGATACCGCGCGCTCGGCTACGTGCGCTCGGGGGACGCGAGGCTCGTCAGCCGAAACGGGAACGACCTGACCGCGAGGTTCCCCGACATCGGGAAGGCGCTCGCGAAGGCGGCGAGGTCTCCGGACTGCGTCGTCGACGGCGAGGTGTGCGCGCTCGACGAGAACGGCCGCCCGAGCTTCTCGGCGATGCAGCAGGGCAGGCCCGGGACTCCGCTCGTGTACGAGGTGTTCGACGTGCTCGAGATCGACGGCGTGCGGTTGCTCGACCGGCCGCTGACCGAGCGCCGCGAGCTCTTGTCGGGGCTGCTCGACAGGCGCGTGACCAACGTGCAGGTCTCCGGCGCGTTCGACGACGGCGAGGCACTCTTCACCGCGGCGAAGGAGCAGCACCTGGAGGGCGTGATGGCGAAGAAGGCGGCCTCGCGCTACGCGGAGGGCCGGCGCACCCGCGACTGGCTCAAGATCAAGACGCACGGCGAGCAGGAGTTTGTGATCGTCGGCTACACGAAGGGCGAAGGCCGCCGCGCGCGCAGCTTTGGTTCGCTCGTCCTCGCCGTCAACGAGAGCGCCGCGTTGCGCTGGGTAGGGAACGCCGGCACGGGATTCACCGAGAAGACGATCGCTGAACTGCTCGCCGCGCTCGAGCCGCTGCGCATTGCTGATTCGCCGCTCGCGGTCGAGCCGAAGATGCCGAAAGTGCGCAAGGCGGACGTCGTGTGGGTGCAGCCAAAGCTCGTCGCGGAGGTGAAGTTCGCCGAGTGGACGCATGACGGTCACCTCCGCGCGCCCGTCTATCTCGGTCTCCGCGACGACAAGTCGGCGCCCGAGGTGCACGCGGAACGTCCGTCGCGCGTGAAGTTCTCCAACGTCGACAAGGTCTTCTTCCCCGATCAGGGGATCACCAAGGGCGACCTGATCGAGTACTACCGCACCGTCGCACCCGTTCTTCTCCCGCACCTGCGCGCCCGGCCGTTCACGATGCGCCGCTACCCCGATGGCGCGTTCGGGAAGGCCTTCTTCCAGAAGGACGCGCCGTCGCACATGCCGGACTGGATCCCGCGCTTCGAGGTCGAGGTGTCGACACGCGAGGCCCCGCGCAAGCGGAAGCTGATCGCGGCGCCGATCGTGGACAGCGAGGACGCGCTGCTGTGGATGGTGAACATGGGTTGCATCGACATGAACACGTGGTACTCGCGCGTCGACAAGCCCGAACGGCCGGACTTCGTGCTGTTCGACCTCGACCCGTCGCCGGACGTCGGCTTTCGCGAGACGGTGCAGGTCGCGCTCCTCGTGAAGGAGACGCTCGACGCGCTCGGGCTCGTCTCGTTCCCGAAGACGTCGAGCGCGGACGGGATGCACGTGCTCGTGCCTGTCGAGCGCCGTTACACGTACGACGACACGCGCGAGTTCTCCGAGATCGTCGCGGGCGCGATCGCGCGCACGCATCGCGGGCTCGCGACGACCGAATGGGCGAAGGCAAAGCGGCGCGGCGTCCTCATCGACTCGAACCAGAACGGTGAAGGAAAGACGATCGCGTCCGTGTATTCGGTGCGACCTCGCGCAGAAGCGCCGGTCTCCACACCCCTTCGGTGGGACGAGGTGAACGAGGATCTCGACCCATCGGCGTTCACGATCGACGTCGTGCTGGAGCGCGTAACAGAGATGGGCGACCTGTTCGAAGGCGTGCTGACGACGAAGCAGCGGCTGAAGACGCCGTGAACCTCCAGGTCTCGGTCATCGGCAGCGGCGCGGAGCACGAGGAGCGCGCCGAGGAGGTCGGCCGGCTGCTGGGGAAGGCTGGAGCGTCGGTCGTCACCGGCGGGCTCGGCGAGGTGATGGCGGCCGCTTCACGCGGGGCGAAGGGCGCAGGCGGCACGACGATCGGGATCCTTCCCGATGAGACCCGCGACCGGATGAACGAGTGGATCGACCATGTCGTCGTCACCGGTATCGGCCACGGACGCAACCTCGCGGTGGTCGCATCCGGCGACGCGGTCATCGCGGTCGGCGGCAAATACGGCACGCTCGCGGAGATCGGCTTCGCGCTCACGCTCGGGCGCCCCGTGGTCGTGCTCGAGCCCGGCTGGGACGTGGACGGGACGCAGCGCGCGGCCACACCCGCCGAGGCCGTCGAGCTAGCGCTGCGTCTCGCTCAAGCGCGTCCGTAAGAAGTCGCGCTCGACCTCGCTCGGCGCGAGCTCGATCGCGCGTGCGTACGCATCGTCGGCCGGAAGCCCGAGGCGGCGGAGGAAGTCGGCGCGCGCGGAGTGGAAGAGGTAGTAGCCGTCGAGGCCTTCGACACGGTCGAGCACGGCGAGGCCCGCCTCCGGCCCCTCCGCCATCGAGACCGCGACCGCGCGGTTCAGCTCGACCACCGGCGACGGCTCCAGCTCCGCCAGCCGCGCGTACAGCTCCGCGACGATCGCCCAGTCCGAGGCGCCTTCGCTGTGTGCGGCCGCGATGCCGGCCTGAATCGCATAGGTGCCGCGCGTCGGCAGCGCCAGCGCACGCTCGAGCGCCCGCCGGCCGGCCGCGATCTCGTCAGAGTCCCAGAGAGCGCGGTCCTGGTCATCGAGCAGCACGAGCGACCCGTCATGGACGCGCGCCTCGCGTCGCGCGTCCTGGAAGAGCAGCAACGCGTGCAGGCCGTGCGCCTCCGACTCGTCCGGCATGAGCAACGCGAGCATGGCGGCGAGTCGGATCGCCTCGTTGCAGAGCTCGCGTCGCACCGGCGGGCCGTAGCCGGCGTTGAAGATGAGGTAGACGACGCGAAGGACTGCGACCAGCCGGTCGGGAAGGACGTCGTCGGGCGGCACGCGGAAGGGGATGCCCGCGTCGCGGATCTTGCGCTTCGCGCGCACGAGACGCTGCGCCATCGTCGCCTCTGGCACGAGAAACGCACGCGCGATCTCGTCCGTCTCGAGCCCGCCGAGCGATCGCAGCGTGAGCGCGATCTGCGCCTCGATCCCGAGTGCCGGGTGGCAGCACGCGAACACGAGGCTGAGACGCTCGTCGGGGATGGCGGTGTCCTCCATCGGCTCTGTCTCGGGCTCCAAGAGCAGCTCGGTCTTGCGCCGGAGCGTCTGGTCGCGCCGGATGCGGTCGACGGCGCGGTTCTTCGCCACCGTCACGAGCCAACCCGCGGGGTTGGCGGGCACGCCGTCGCGCGGCCAGCGCTCGACGGCGACCGCGACCGCATCCTGGAGGGCGTCCTCGGCTAGGTCGAAGTCGCCGAGGACGCCGATCAGGGTTGCGAGAACGCGACCGTGCTCCTCGCGGAAGAGCTGCTCGAGCGTCGTTATGCGCTCACCTGCGCCTCGCGCATGACGACCGGCCGCACCTCGATGTGGCCGAACCGCGCGGACGGGATCTTCGCCGCCCATTCGATCGCCTCGTCGAGCGAGCCGGCCTCGACGAGGTAGTAGCCGCCGAGCGACTCCTTCGTCTCGATGAAGGGGCCGTCGGTGACGAGCGTCTCGCCGCCGCGCACGCGCACGGTCGTCGCGGTGTCGCTCGGCTGGAGCTGGTTCGCGCCGACGAGCGCGCCGGACTCGCCCAGGGCCTGCGTGTACGCCATGTACTCCGGCATGAGGTCGCCGTTGTCCTGGGTCTCGTCGTCGTGGATCAGGAGCAGGTACTGCATGGCTTGTCCTCCTTGAAATGGTTTACGAGGGACGACGAACGAGCTACGCCGAAATCGACATCCTCCGAAGCAGCGTCAGGGCGCCCTGCTTGTCCAGGTACTCGTTCAGATTGCCGCACTTCGGGCTCTGGACGCAGGACGGGCACCCGTGGGCGCAGGGACAGCCCTCGAGGAGGCGCACCGTGTCGCCGACCCAGCCCTCGAACTGCTCGAAGCCGCGCTCGGTGAGACCGACGCCTCCGGAGTGACCGTCGTAGACGAACACCGTTGCCGCGCCGGTGTCATCGTGGTAGTTGGTCGAGAGCCCGCCGATGTCCCAGCGGTCGCACATCGCCCACAGCGGGAGGATCGAGATCATCGCGTGCTCGGCGGCGTGGAGCGTGGACAGGAGCGTCGGCATCTGCTCGAGGCCTTCGAGTTGCGGCTCGGTCGGCACGTACCAGATCGCTTCCGTCTCGAACGTCGTCGCCGGCAGGTCGAGCTGCACCGTCGCGATCGTCGCCTGGTCGCGGATCCCCTTCCGCTGGTACGCGACGACGCGCTCCGTGACGGAGACGCGGCCGAAGCTCAGCTCCAGCCCAAGGCGCCGCTCCACGCGCAGCGGCTCCTCGACCACGGTGTCGGTCTCCTTCTTCACCTGGGTGTACCAGTCCCCGCCGAACGGCTCGACGAGCGCGCGGCGCCCGCCGACGTCGAGCTCGTGCACGAGCCACTGCTCGCCGAGGTGGAGGTAGACGGCGCCCTCGTGGATGGTCGTGTACGCGCGCTCGTGCTCGACGATCCCGAGCATCGTTCCCGTGCTCGCGTCGACGACCGAGAACGCGTCCGCACTTGCGGAGCGCAGCGGAACGCGGCCCGCGGGGTAGTCCCTCCCGGCATACACCCAGCCGCGCGGGGTCTTCCGCAGGTCCGGGACGTATGGCACGCGCTCGAGCGCGGCGTCGCCGAGCGTCGCCCGGTCGTCCTCGTCGATCGGGCCTTCGAAGGCAGCGGCGGCGAGATGTCCGTCGAGGACGCGCCGATTCGCGTGGTCGAGGATTGCGGCCTCGACGCGCCGGCCGAGCAGCGTCTCCGGCTCGCGCATGAAGTACTGGTCGAGCGCGTCCTCGGAGGCGACGAGCACCGCGAGCCCGTGGCCGCGGCGTCCCGCGCGGCCCCATTGTTGGCGCAGGCTTGCGATCGTGCCGGGGAAGCCGACGCAGATCGCGCAGTCGAGGAGGCCGATGTCGATGCCGAGCTCGAGCGCGTCCGTGGCCGAGACGCCGAGCAGCTCGCCCTCGACGAGCCGGCGCTCGATCTCACGGCGCTGTTGCGGTGTGTATCCCGCGCGATAGGGCGCGAGCCGTGCCGCCGTCTCCGGGTCGACACGGTCGACCGTCATGCGGTGGACGAGCTCTGCCGCCTTGCGGCTCTTCGCGAAGCAGATGGTGCGGAGCCCGCGTTTGACGAGCTCGGCTGCGAGGCGCGACGCCTCGCCGAGCGGGGACGCGCGCAGTCCGAGCTCGGTGTCGATCAGCTCGGGGTTCCAGAGCGCGATGGTGCGTTCCGCGCGCGGCGCGGCGTCGTCGGCGATCACGGTCACCTCGACGCCGAGCAGGCGGTGCGCGAGCTCGCCGGGATTCGCGATCGTCGCGGACGCGAGCACGAACTGCGGGTCGGCGCCGTACACGCGCGCCATCCGCCGCAGGCGGCGCAGCACGTTGCCGACGTGCGACCCGAACACGCCGCGGTAGACGTGGGCTTCGTCGACGACGACGTAGCGCAGATTGTGCAGCACGTCTGCCCAGAGGTCGTGCCGGGGCAGGATGCCGACGTGAAGCATGTCCGGGTTCGTGAGCACGAGGTTCGAGCGCATGCGCAGGTGGCGCCGATGCTCATGCGGCGTGTCGCCGTCGTAAATGCCCGCGTGCACGTTCGGGACGGCGAGCGTGGAGAGCGTGCGTGCCTGGTCCTGCGCGAGCGCTTTCGTCGGGTAGAGATAGATCGCGCGGCTCTTCGGCTCACGTGCCAGCGCGTCCAGAACGGGGAGGTTGAACGCCAGCGTCTTGCCCGACGCCGTGCCGGTCGTGACGACGACGTGCTCGCCGCGCTGCACGGCCTCCCAGACCTCGGCCTGATGCGCGTACAGCGCGTCGATGCCGAGTCGCGCTCGGAGCTGTGGCGCGAGCTCCGGAATCGGTGCCAGGCGCGCCTCTCGGGTCGGCTCCGTGCCGATATACGCGAGCTCGTCGCCCTGGAGGAGGTCATCCCACAACGGAGCCGTCCCGCTGGACGAGAAGTACCCGCTTCGTGTCGATTCCCGTGAGATCCGCACCAGCGGGGGCGACGACCCAATCGAATGGGATCGCCGGGGGTTCGGCAAAGACCTCCCCGGCGCGCTCGGCGGCCGACGGATGCCGATCGACGACGAAGACGTCGAAGCCTGCGAGCCGCAGCGGCTCTGCATGAATCCCGGCGAACCCGATCTCCAGGACACGTCCGGGCGGCGGGCCGAGCAGCTGGAGGATCCGCGGAGTGGCGGTGGCGGCCAGGGCAGGTGGCAATCGCTCCATGCGTCCACGCTAACGTTGGAGTACCGGGGTGCCGCGGAGCGGCTGAGATCACACCCGTCGAACCTGATCCGGGTCATGCCGGCGAAGGGAGCGCATGGTTTCTCGAGCACTGACGATTGCCACGTCCGACTCCGGCGGCGGCGCCGGCATCCAGGCCGACCTGAAGGCGTTCGCCGCCGCGGGCGTGCACGGCACCTCCGTGCTCGTCGCGCTGACGGCGCAGAACACCCGCGCGGTCACGGCGATCCACGAGCTGCCTCCGGATTTCGTCGTCGCGCAGCTCGACGCCGTCTTCGACGACATCGGCGTCGACGCGGCGAAGACGGGGATGCTGTTCTCGCGCGCGCTCATCGAGACCGTCGCCGCATACCTACGCCGGCGGCCGGTGCCGCTCGTCGTCGATCCGGTCATGGTCGCGAGCTCGGGGGCGCAGCTGCTCGAAGACGACGCCGTCGAGGCGCTCGTCGGCCGGCTGTTCCCGCTCGCGACGGTCGTGACGCCGAACCTCATGGAGGCGCGCGCGCTCACCGGATCGGACGGATCGCAAGCTGTGCTCGCGGAGCGGCTGCACGCGCTCGGCGCGCGCGCGGCGATCGTCACCGGCGGTCATGGCGAGACAGGGGTCGACCACCTCTTCGACGGGCGCGAGCACATCGACATCCCCGTCCAGCGTCATGGAGTCGCGGCGACGCACGGAGCCGGATGTACGCATTCGGCGACGCTCACCGCATTGCTCGCGCGCGGCGAGAGCCTGGTCGCCGCAGCGCGCGGCGCGGCTGAGGCGGCCTCGCGCGCGGTCGCGCAGGGCCTCGTCGAGGTCGGTTCAGGTGAAGGTCCCGTCGATGTCTTGGGGGTGAAGCGATGATCTCTGCTGGTGCAACCTTGCGCTCGCTCAGGGCGTGCAAGCCGCTCGTCCACCAGATCACGAACTACGTCGTCATGAACGAGACGGCGAACGCAACGCTCGCGCTAGGCGCGCTGCCGGTGATGGCGCACGCGGTCGAGGAGGTGGAGGAGATGGCGGGCATCGCGTCCGCGCTCGTGCTCAATATCGGCACGCTGTCGGAGCGGTGGATCGAGTCGATGGTGCTCGCCGGCGAGGCCGCGACTGCACGGGGGATCCCGATCGTTCTCGACCCGGTCGGCGTCGGTGCGACGGCGTATCGCACCGAGACCGCGAAGCGCATCCTCGACGCCGTCGGCGTGACCGTGCTACGTGGGAACGCGGGCGAGATCGCAACCCTCGTCGGTGCGGCGGCAGAAGTGCGCGGCGTCGAGTCGGTGAGCACCGGCCTGAAACCGGCGGAGCTCAGCCGCGAGGCTGCGCGGCAACTTGGTGTCGTCGCCTCTGTAACCGGGCCGGTCGACCACGTGTCCGACGGCGAGCGTGTGCTCGCGGTCGCGAATGGCGATCCGCTGCTCGCCACCGTGACCGGCACGGGCTGCATGTCGTCGGCGCTGACGGGATGCTTCCTCGCCGGAAAGCCGGACGAGCCGCTCGAGGCCGCGGCAGAGGCCTTGGCCGCGTTCGGCGTCGCCGCAGAGATGGCCGCTGCCGGAGCCGAAGGCCCGGGCACGTTCCACGCGCGCTTGTACGACGCGCTAAGCGCGCTCGATCCCGAGACGCTCGACGGGCGCACGCACATCGAGGACCTGTGAGGGAGTTCGAGTTCCTCGCGGAGCTCGAGCGGCGTGGGCTCGTCGTCGGCATCGAGCACGACGCCGCGGAGATCGGCGGGCTCGTCGTCACGCAGGACGCGCTCGTCGAAGGCGTCCACTTCCGCTTCGACCTCGTCGACTGGCACGAGCTCGGCTATCGCGCAGCCGCCGTCAACCTCAGCGACCTTGCCGCATCGGGCGCCGAGCCGGTCGCGCTCATCGTCAGCCTCGCCGCCCCGAGCCTCGACGACGCGATCGAGCTGTACGAGGGGATCGCCGAGATAGGCGTTCCCGTGCGCGGCGGCGACACCACTCGTGCCGACGCGGTCGTCGTGAGCGTCACGGCGCTCGGGCGGTCGGATCGCGTCCCCGGCCGCGCGGGAGCGAAGCCGGGCGACCTCGTCGTCGTCACCGGGCCGCTCGGCGGCGCGGGCGCGGCGTTCCGCGCGGGTCGCCTCGTCCGTCCGCCAATCCGCCTCGCCGAGGGCCGCCGGCTCGCGCAAGTGGCACACGCGATGCTCGATCTCTCGGATGGGCTCGGCCCCGATGCGCGGCACATCGCGGAACGCTCCGGATGTCGCATCGAGATCGACATTCACTCGGTCCCGCTCGCGCCAGGCGCGACACTCGAGGATCTCGAGTTCGGCGAGGACTACGAGCTCTTGGCTGCGACGCCGGACCCGCTCGACTTCACGGTCGTCGGGCGCTGCGTCGAAGGATCAGGCGTCGATGTCGATCTGAGCGGCTGGGAGCACTTCAGCTAGCCAGTCGTCGAAGTGCGCTTTGGGGCGGATGCCGACGAGCGACGAGACGCGCTCGCCGCCGGCGAAGAGGATGACGGTCGGGATCGACAGCACGTCGTAGCGCGCGCCGATGGACGGATGGTCGTCGACGTTGAGCTTCGCGACCGGCACCGTCGCGTCGAGCTCGGCGAGGATCGGCTCGAGCGCCTTGCACGGGCGGCACCACGGCGCCCAGAAGTCGACGAGCAGCGGATCGCCGGCGATCGCGTCGTCGAAGGATGTCGTGTCGAGCTCGCGCATCAGATCCGTCCCAGCAGCGCTTCGAACCGTAGCGCCGGGACGCGGGTGACGGCCTCGACGACGATCGACCGGCTCATCTTCGACTGGCCCGCCGTGCGGTCGGAGAAGAGGATCGGAACCTCGACGACCGTGAATCCCGCCCGGATCGCGCGGTAGGTCGTCTCGATCTGGAACGCGTAGCCCTTCGACCGGATCGCGCCGAGGTCGATGCGCGCGAGCACGCGCCTGCGGTAGCACTTGAACCCGCCGGTCAGGTCGCGCACGTCTACGCCGAGCAGCCTGCGTGCGTACCACGACCCGCCGGTCGAGACGATCCTGCGCCCGCGGTTCCAGTTCTCGGTGCCGCCGCCGGGGACGTAGCGCGAGCCGAGGGCGAGATCCGCGCCCTCCTCGCAGGCAGCGATGAGGCGCGGAACGTCGGCCGGGTCGTGGGAGAAGTCGCAGTCCATCTCCAGGATCAAGTCGGCTCCGTCGGCGAGCGCGCGTCGGAAGCCGGCGATGTACGCCGGACCGAGGCCTTCCTTCTTCTGTCGGTGGAGGACAGACACGTAGTCGAGCTCCGCGGCGAGGCGGTCGGCGATCGCGCCGGTTCCGTCCGGGGAGTTGTCGTCGACCACGAGGACGTGCACGCCGAGCGGGCCGAGCGTGCGCAGCATCGCCTCGATGTTCGCCCGTTCGTCGTACGTGGGCAGGCAAATCGTCGTGCTCGGCACCCCGCCGGAGGCTACATATGATCGACGGTATGGCCGCCTCCCTACCGGGAAACGCCGAGGTCGCCGACCACTTCGACCTGCTCGCCGACCTGCTCGAGCTCGAGGGCGCGGAGTCGTTCCGGGTGATCGCCTATCGCCGTGCGGCGACACGCATGCGCGAGACGTCGGCCTCGGTCGCGCAGCTCGCCCTCGCCGGCCGCGCGAAGGAACTGCAGGGCATCGGCAAGACGATCGAGGAGAAGATCGTGCAGATCGTCGAGACGGGCGACATCGAGGCGCTCGCGAAGCGGCGCAAGCTCGTCCCGCCCGACGTCGTGGCGTTCATGCGGCTGCCGGGCCTCGGCCCGAAGACGGCGGCGCGCATCTGGCACGAGCTCGGCGTGTCCACGCTTGCGGGCCTGAAGGAGGCGGCCGAGGCCGAGCGGCTGCGAACGCTCACCGGGCTCGGGCCGAAGAGCGAGGAGAAGATCCTCAAGGCGCTCGCGTTCCAGGCGGACAATCCCGACGAAGGCCGCAGGCTGCTCGGCGACGGGCTGCCCGCGGTGCAGGCCGCGGTGGCTGAGTTGCGCGAGCATCCCGCGGCGGTCGCCGTCTCGGAGGCCGGGTCCGTCCGCCGGCGCAAGGAGACGTTCCGCGACCTCGACATCATCGCCACGGCGACCGAGCCGGCGGAGCTGACCGCGTACTTCGCCCAGCTGCCGTGGGTGGTCGAAGTCGCGGCGCACGGCGACACGAAGGCGACCGTCGTCTCGCGTCAGGGCTTTCGCTTCGACCTGCGCGTCGTGCCACCGGAGTCGTTCGGGAACCTCCTGCAGCACTTCACGGGCTCGAAGGACCACAACGTCGCGATGCGCGAGGCCGCGGTGAAGCGCGGCCTGTCCATCTCCGAGTACGGCGTCACCACCGTGGAGACCGGGGACGTCTTCGCGACGGAGGACGAGGACGCGCTGTACGAGTTCCTCGGCTACCAGTCGATTCCGCCGGAGCTGCGCGAGAACCAGGGCGAGCTCGATGCCGCGCGGCGTGGCGAGCTGCCCGCGCTCGTCGAGCTCTCCGACCTGCGCGGCGACCTGCACACGCACACGACCTGGTCCTCGGACGGCAAGAACACGCTCGAGGAGATGGTCGCGGCCGCCGCCGGGCGCGGCTACGAGTACTACGCAATCACCGACCACTCGCACTATCTCCGCGAAGGCCGCCTGGCCGCGCAGCTCGAGGAGATCGAGGAGGTGCGCGAACGCTTCCCGAAGCTGCGCATCCTCGCCGGCGTCGAGGCGAACATCCGCTCGAACGGCGAGGTCGACGTCGCAGCGGAGGATCTCGCACGGCTCGACTGGGTCGTGGCCTCCGTGCACCAGGCGCCGCACACGCGGCCGACGGAGCGAGTGCTCGAGGCGATGGACAATCCTTACGTCGACTGCGTTGGCCATCTCACGGGACGGCGGATCGGGAAGCGCGGCCCGCGCGACGTCGACGTCGAGCGCGTGATCGAGAAGGCGCTCGAAGTCGGCGTGGTGCTGGAGATCAACGGCCAGCCCGACCGGCTCGACCTGCGCGACGTGCACGCGCGCGCGGCGAAGGAGGCGGGGCTGAAGCTCGTCGTCAGCTCCGACGCGCATCAGATCCGCGCGCAGGGCTACGTCGAGCTCGGGATCGGCCAGGCGCGGCGGGGCTGGCTGACGAAGGACGACCTGCTCAACACGCAGCCCTGGAGCCGCTTCCAGAAGCTGCGGCGGCGGAAGCCGTGAGCTTCCGCGAGGATGGGCACGCGACCGTCGACTGGGCCGCGGACTATCTCGAGCGCGTGGGCGACCTCCCCGTTCTCGCGCAGGTGCAGCCGGGCGAGCTGTCCGCGAAGCTGCCGGCCGGTCCGCCGGAGGCGCCCGAACCGTTCGCGAACGTCCTGCGCGACCTCGACGAGCTGATCGTCCCGGCGCTGACGAACTGGCAGCACCCGCGGTTCTTCGCGTACTTCGCAGTGACCTCGTCGGAGCCGGGCATCCTCGCCGAGCTGCTCGCGGCAGCGATGCAACAGGTTGCGCTCAACTGGCGCTCGTCACCGGCGTCCACCGAGCTCGAGCTACGCACGGTCGACTGGGTACGTCAGCTGCTCGGCCTGCCGGACGGGTGGCACGGTCACATCGAGGACACGGCGTCGACAGGGACGCTCGCCGCACTCGTCGCGGCGCGGCACGTCACCGGCCGGAACGTCGTCGTCTGCTCCGAGCACGCGCACTCGTCCGTCGAGAAGGCGGCGCGGATGCTGGGGATGGAGCTGCGCAAGATCCCGACCGACGACGAGCTACGGATGCGCGTCCCGGACGACCTCGGCGACGTGGCCGCCGTCGTTCCGACAGTCGGCACGACCTCGTTCGCATCCGTCGATCCGGTGCGCGCGATCGCGGAGCGCGCGCACGCCGCGGGCGCGTGGGTGCACGTGGACGCCGCGTACGCCGGCTCGTCGTGGATCCTCGAGGAGGAGCGGTGGTCGCAGGACGGCGTCGCGCTCGCCGACTCGCTCGTCGTCAACCCGCACAAGTGGCTGCTCGTCCCGGTCGACTGCTCGTTGATCTGGACGTCGCGTCCGGACGAGTTCCGCGAGGCCTTCTCGCTCGTCCCCGAGTACCTGCGCACGCCGGAGGATGCCTATGCGCTCTCCGAGTACGGCCCCGCGCTCGGCCGCCGCTTCCGGTCGTTGAAGCTCTGGGCCGTGCTCCGCTGCTACGGGGCGGAGGGGCTGCGGGCGATGCACCGCGAGCACATCCGGCTCGCGCGTCTGTTCGCCGACTGGGTCGAGGACGACCCGGCGTGGGAGCTGGCAGCTCCGCTGCGCTTCTCGCTCGTCGTCTTCCGCCGGAACGGCACCGACGAGGAGAATGAAGCGATCCTCGAGCGGGCGAACCGGAGCGGTGAGATGTTCCTCTCGCACACGCGGCTGAACGGCCGCTATGTGCTCAGGCTCGCAATCGGCAACGCGCGTACGACCGAGGAGGACGTGCGCCACGCATGGGAGGTATTGAACCGATGATCGTCACGACGATGAACGACATCCCTGGATACACGGTGAATGAGGTCTTCGGCGAGGTGATGGGGCTCACGGTCCGTTCGCGCAACGTCGGCTCGCAGATCGGCGCGCAGCTGAAGTCGATCGTCGGCGGAGAGCTCAAGGGCATGACGAAGGCGCTCGTCGACAGCCGGCACGAGGTGATGGAGCGGATGCAGCAAGAGGCGGAGGGGAAGGGCGCCAACGCAATCATCGCGATGCGTTTCGACACGTCGGAGCTCGGGCCGGGCTGGACCGAGATCTGCGCCTACGGGACGGCGGTGAAGGTCTCCAAGGCCTGAAGCGCTGCGTCGTGCAGCGCGACGCGGTAGCGCCAGAACGCACGGCCGGTTGCGAGCAGGCGCTCGCGCAGCGGTCCCGCGAGCTCGTCGAGTGTGCCCCAGCGCGCCTCCGCGATCTCGACAGGGTCGCCGGCGACGACGTTCTCGTCCTCCGTCTCGGCGAGGAAGACGTGTGTGCGCCAGCGCAGCTCGCGTCCCGCGTTCGTGAAGAGCGCATGCGCGTCGACGAGGTAGCGCTGCAACTCGACGCGTAGGCCGGTCTCCTCGAGCGCCTCCCGGACCGCGCCTGCCACGAAATCCTCTCCGGGATGGATGCCGCCGCCCGGCGGCCGCCAGACGTCTTCCGCGAAGTGCGGCTTGCGGATGAGCGCAAGCCGCCGCGCCGGATGGAGGATGAAGAGCGTCACGTCGTGTGTGCGCACCGGATTGTGCGTCGCGATCGACCACTCGACGTCGCTGATCTCGCCGTTCCAGCGAAGAGTGTCGGGCACGCCAAAGCGCTCGCGCACCCGTACGAGCACCGACTCGTCGACATGCATCACAGGCTCCGCAGCAGATCGAGAAACTCGGCCGGGCTCGAAACGACGACGTCGGCGGCGTCACGGAGCTCCGGCGGCGACTCCTCGGCGGCGACTGCGACGCGCACCGCGAGCTCCAGCTCGTCGAGCGCGCGAAAGGCGTCGAGATCGGTCGCGTCGTCGCCAGCGACGAGCGCACGGCGCAATCCCGCGTCGGCGAGCAGCCGGCGCACCGCCGTCCCCTTGTTCGCCTCGAGCGGCGGCAGCACCTCGAGCACCTTGCGCCCGAAGCGTGCGACGAGCCCGTCGGTACGCGCCCGCGCGGCTACCTCTTCCAGCTCTGCGCGCGTCCCGCGTTCGTCCGGCGCCATCCTGTAGTGAAACGAGACGGTGAGCCCCTTGCGCTCGGCGTCCGGCCACCCGGTGGCGTCCGCGAATGCGTCGATGCGGTCGCGCCATGCATCTGCATCGGGATCGAGCTCGAGCCCGTGCGAGCCGACCGCGACGACGCCGTCGACGGCGACGCGGCGGCGGACGTCCTCGCCCGCGCGACCGGAGACGACGGCGACGAGTGCATAGCGCTGCGCGAGACGCTCGAGCTCGCGGCGCGCTTCCTCGGGCGGCTGCGCGTCGTCAGGCCGGTCGACGATCGATGCGAGCACGCCGTCGAAGTCGAGGAAGAGGCCGGCCAGCTGCGGCTCCGCCGCGAGCTGCTTCAGCGCTCCCTCCACCGCTCTAGCATAGGCCGGTGCGCCTAGTCCTGATCGGCCTGGTCGCGGGGTTCTTCAGTGCGCTCTTCGGGGTCGGCGGCGGCATCATCATCGTCCCGCTGCTGCTCATCGTCGCCCGGTGGGAGATCCGATCGGCGACGGCGACGTCGCTCGCCGCGATCGGCGTCACCGCACTCGCTGGCGTAGCCGCCTATCTGTTCCACCACGACGTGCAGGCCGACTACGCGGCTCTGCTCGGCCTCCCGGCGGCGGCCGGTGCGCTCGGCGGCGCCGCGCTGCAGCAGCGCGTGCACGCGCGCGCTCTCTCGTACGCCTTCGCCGTGCTCCTCGTCGGCATCGCCATCGACTTGCTCGTCAAGTGACATACGCCCTCGCCGTCTTGCTCGGGGTCATGGCGGGAGTCCTCTCCGGGCTCTTCGGCGTCGGCGGCGGGATCCTGTTCGTGCCGACCCTGACGTGGCTCGGACTCACTCAGCTGCACGCGGAGGCGACGTCGCTGCTCGCGATCATCCCGACCGTCGCGGTCGGCGTCTGGCGTCAGCAACGCTACGGAAACGTCCGCTGGCGCGGAGCCGCGATCGTCGGAGCTGCTGCAGCTGCGGCCGCCGTCGGAGGGGCTCAGGTGGCTCAGGTCGTGCCGGAATCGCTCCTGCGCAAGCTCTTCGCCGTCGTCCTTCTCGCCACCGCCACCCAGATCGCCTGGCGGGCTCGAGAGAAACGGCCATAATCCGGTCATGACGGACGTGGACGATCTCTGGATTCCGCTCGTCGACGAGCCGATCGGCGGGGTCGTGGAGCGGATCGAGCGCGAGAACGAGGACATCGCGAAGCTCATCCAGTCGCCGCACCGGTTGCTCGCGTTCCGGACGTTCGCGTATATCCGCTGCGGCATCGTCCTCGGCCAGATGCTCTTCGACAACGACGTGCCGGCGTACGACGGCTCGGACAGCTGGGTCGACGCGCTGCTCAAGGATCCCGAGCACCGGGCGACGCTCACCGCCGAGGTGCGCGCGGTCGCCGAAGAGGTCGCCGCCGACCCGAAATACGACGACGAAGGCCCGCTCGGGCCCGACGAGGAGACGCGGACACGTTTCCGCGCGTTCGCGCGCGAGCATCTCGGCTCGTAGTGCTCCGAGTCGCAGCCGCCGCAGCCCTCTCGCTCCTCCTCGTCGCCGGCGCCTCCGCCGCGCGCAAGAGGCCGCTGCCGCCCATCCCGACGATCGTCGTAGCACCTGCGGGCGCCGTGCCGAGCCTGCCACCGACGATGACTCCACGGCTCGGGGAGATGGGCTACGACTTCCCGGTGTACGGCCCGCCGGCATTCGGAGACACGTTCGGCGCCGTGCGGTCCGACGTCTCGGGTGGCTGGCACCACGGGGACGACATCTTCGCGCCGCTCGGCGCGCCCGTTCTCGCTGTCGCACACGGTGTCATCTTCTCCGTCGGCTGGGAGCGCCTCGGCGGACGCAGGTTGTGGCTTCGCGACGACCGCGGGAACGAGTTCTACTACGCGCACCTGTCCGCGTACTCGCCGTTCGCGGTGAACGGCGCCATCGTCAACGCGGGCGACGTCCTCGGCTTCGTAGGGGACACGGGCGATGCGGAAGGCACCCCGTTCCATCTGCACTTCGAGGTGCATCCGGTCGGCCTGCTCGACCGAGGCTACGACGGCGCCGTCGACCCGACCTCGTACCTCCGGTCCTGGCGCAAGGTGAAGTACCTGCGCTTCGACACGGGCGCCGACTGGGTGCCGACGGTGGTCGGGTCGAACGCGCCGCGTCCGGGCGCGGTCCTCCTGCAGATCAGTCTGGACGCCGGGCTTCGCTAGTTGTTGGTGCCGTTCCCGCCCTGATACGTGAAGCCGTCGGTCTCACCGAAGACGCGCTCGGAGATCCACCTGCGGATCTGCGGGCCCGTAAACGGGTTGAAGACCGCCGCCAGCACGAGGCCGATGAGGAGCAGGCCGGAGTGGCTCTTGCGCTCCGTCTTGCCGCGCACGCGATCGGCCGCGGCGCGCAAATCGGATACCGCCGAGCGCAGCTCGTCCTGCAGGTCCTTGTCGGTCGCGACGCGCTTGGCGGCGCCGGCGACGCCGCGGTTGCCGATCAGCTCGTCGTAGATCGACCGCGCGGACTCATAGGCGTTGCGTACGTTGTCGCGCAGCTCGCCGTCCTGCAGCGCGCGCTCGAAATAGGGCTTCACCGAGGCGGCCGCGTCCGAGACCTTGTCCGTCGTCTTGGGCATCGTCATTCGTTCCTTTCGTGTGTGGGCACCGTCGATCCTACCCCGCCGTTCGAACCGTTGAACGCGACACGCAGGACTTCTTCGATTGAGTCGACGAGGACGAATTCCAGCCCCCGGCGCGTCTCGGTCGGCAGCTCCGCGAGGTCGAATTCGTTCTCCCGGGGCAGGACGACGCGCTGCAGCCCCGCGCGTTGGGCGGCGAGCGCCTTCTCGCGCACGCCGCCGATCGGGAGCACCTGCCCGGTCAGCGTGAGCTCGCCCGTCATGCCGAGATCCGCGGCGACCGGCGTCTGCCGGACGAGCGATGCGATTGCGATCGCCATCGTCACTCCCGCCGACGGGCCGTCCTTCGGGACTGCACCGGCGGGCACGTGCACGTGGATGTCGTGGCCGACGAACCAGTCGTCTTCGACGCCGAGCTGCGACGCGTGCGACCGCACCCAGGAGAGGGCCGCCTGCGCCGACTCCTGCATCACCTCGCCGAGTTGCCCGGTGATCGTCAGCTTCCCCTTGCCGGGATATGCCTGCGCCTCGATGAAGAGGATGTCGCCGCCGGCCGCGGTGTACGCGAGACCGGTCGCGACGCCGGGCTCGGAGGTCCGCTTGCGCACCTCGGCGCTGTAATGCCGCGGACCGAGCCACGAGCGCAGGCGCCGTTCCGAGACGGAGATCTTCCCCTCGTGCCCCTCGGCAACGAGCCGCGCGGCCTTCCGGCACACGTCGGCGATGCGCCGTTCGAGGTTGCGCACGCCGGCCTCGTGTGTGTACTCGCGGATGAGAATGCGCAGAGTCTTGTCCGGGAGCGCGATCAGGGCCCGATCGAGGCCGTGCGCCTCCACCTGCTTCGGAACGAGGAAGCGCTTCGCGATCCCGAGCTTCTCCTCCTCCGTGTAGCCGGAGAGCGAGATCGTGTCCATGCGGTCGAGCAACGGCGGCGGGATCGTGTCGACGGTGTTGGCGGTGCAGATGAAGAGCACCTTGGAGAGGTCGAACGGCAGATCGAGATAGTGGTCGCGGAACGTCTTGTTCTGCTCGGGGTCGAGCACCTCGAGCATGGCGCTCGCGGGATCGCCGCGGTAGTCGGCGCCCATCTTGTCGATCTCGTCGATGAGCATGACCGGGTTCATCGACTCTGCGTCGCGTAGGGCACGGATGATGGAGCCGGGCATCGCGCCGATGTACGTGCGGCGGTGGCCGCGGATCTCGGCTTCGTCGCGCACGCCGCCGACCGACAGCCGCACGAACTCGCGCTCGAGCGTGCGCGCGACCGACTGGCCAAGCGATGTCTTGCCGACACCGGGCGGCCCGACGAAACAGAGGATCTGCCCGGACGCGTCGTGGCGGAGCTTCGAGACCGCGAGATGCTCGATGATCCGCTCCTTCACCTTCTCGAGATCGAAGTGATCCTCGTCCAGCACCTCACGCGCGCGCGCGAGGTCGAGGTTGTCGGTCGTCGTCTTGCCCCACGGCAGCGTTGCGATCCAGTCGAGGTAGGTGCGGATGACGCCGTACTCGGCGGCTGCAGACGGAAGGCGCTCCAGCCGTCCGAGCTCACGCAGCGCAGCCTTCTCGACGACTTCCGGCAGATCGAGCGACTCGATGCTCGCACGAAGCTCGTTCACCTCGGCCTGCTCGGGGTCTCCCTCGCCGAGCTCTTCCTGGATGGCCTTGAGCTGCTGGCGGAGGTAGAAGTCGCGCTGTCCCTTCTCGAGCTCGGACTGCACCTGCGACTGGATCTTGCTGCCGAGCTCGACCATCTCAAGCTCGCGGTTGAGGATGAGCGACACCTCGCGCAGGCGGTCACCAACGTCGACGAGTTCGAGTAGCTTCTGCCGCTCGTCCGTCTTCAGCCGGAGGGTCGATGCGACGAGGCTGCACAGCGCGCTCGGGTCGTCGACGTTCGTGACTGCGAGCTGCAGCTCCTCCGGGAGGTACGGAACGATGCTGACGATGCGGCCGAACATCGTCTGGACGTTGCGCGTCAGCGCTTCGAGCTCTTTCGACTCCTCGACGTGGTCGGGCAGCTCCGCCAGTTCGGCGACGAGGTAGGGGTCGTCCGACACAGGCTGCGTGACGGCGACCCGCTTCAGCCCCTGCACGAGCACGCGCAGCGTCCCGTCGGGGATCCGGATCATTTTGTGCACGATCGCCGCGGTGCCGACCCGGTAGAGGTCGTCCCACGCCGGCGTCTCGGCGTCCTCGTTCTTCACGGTGACGAGCGCGAGCAGCCGGTCGCCCGCGATCACGTCGTCGATGAGCTCGATCGAGCGCTCCTGTCCGATTGCGAGCGGCGTCATCGACGCCGGGAACACGACCGTCTCCTTGAGCGGCAACACGGGGAGCGTGGACGGAAGCTCGTCGGCCAGCTCTTCCGCGAGCTTCTGGTCCTCCGCCGAGATGGTGACGACTTCACTCACTGCGCGCCTCCAACGGGACGAAGATGCGCAGTAGGCCGTGCTCGTACGTCGCGCTCGCCTGCGAGACGTCGATGTCCTCGCCGAGCTCGAGGCGCCGCTCGAACTCGCCGTACTCGATCTCCATCTGTCGGTAACGCGCCCCCGCGACGTGTGGGCGCTCTCGCCGGCCGGAGATCACGAGCGTGCGCCCGGTCGCGCTGATCCGCACCGAGCCGGCGTCCGCCCCGGGCAGCTCGACGACGACGTGCAGGGCGGGCGGGTCGTTGGTGCGGAAGCAGTCGCACTGCGGCCTGAAGCGATGGCGCTGCCCGGAGAACCGGGGCACCTGCCACAGGTCCGCGAATAGCTCTTCGATTTCGACGCGAAGGTCCGCGTCGTCCCGCGCTCGTCCCGTCACTCCTCGCCAGGTACCCGTTCACCGGCACGCGCAAGCACTGCCGCCGCCATCCGCTTGGTGGCCACGTCCACCATCTGACCCTCGACGAGGCTCGCGCCGTCCTTGGCGGCGAGGATGCGGCGCGCCCGTTCGAGCTCCTCGGGGTCGGGCGAAAAGACTGCGTTGACGGGATCGATCTGATCGGGATGGACGACCCACTTCCCGTCGTAGCCGAGGGCGAGCGCGATCTGAGCGGAGCGCCGTAGGCCGTCGAGATCGGCGAGGTCGGCGTACGGGCCGTCCGCCGCCTGCAGGCCGTTCGCACGCGCGGCGACCGCGATCCGGGCCATGGCGTAGTCGAACGTGCCTGCGCCGATGGTCAGCACCGGAACGCCCATGGAGGCGGCGAAGTCGCCGGGCCCGAACACGAGCGCCTCGAGCTGCGCGCCGACCTCGGCGATCCGTTCTACCTCGATGAGGCCGCGGGCGGTCTCGATCTGCACCTCGAGGCCGACGCCGTCCGGAAGGAGCTCCGCCACGGCGCGGACGTGGTCTGCGGATTCGGCCTTCGGCAGGACGACGACGTCGGGCCTCCGGACTGCGACCGCCGCCAGGTCGTCCTGCCACCACGGCGTCCCGACCCCGTTGATCCGCACCGCGAGTGTCCCGCGCGCGACGGCGTCGCCGAGCCGGGCTCGCGCCGCCTCCTTGTCGGCAGGCGCGACCCCGTCCTCGAGGTCGACCACCACCTCGTCCGCGGGCAGCCCGGCAGCCTTGGCGAGCATCCTCGCGCTCGACGCCGGCACCGTCAGGCACGACCGTCTGGGGCGCGTTGTCACCTCCGCAAACCTAACCATTTCCTTGCACACCCGAAACGGACCCTTGACGGCGCACCTCTATCGTCGATGCCATGGAGACGAGGTTCCGGACATGCGGCTGATCGTCACCCTGACGGCGGCACTGACGGTGCTCTTCCTCGTGCTTCCGGCCCACCCGTAATTCCGTTCGCTCCGCGCCGCCGAGGGGACCCTCCCTTCCTCCCGTACCTCTCGGCGGCGGCGAACGGCGGGGCGGTTAGCATCGCCGGAGCATGAAGGGCGTCATCCTCGCCGGCGGCACGGGCTCACGACTTCATCCGCTGACGCGGATCACGAACAAGCACCTGCTGCCGCTGTACGACCGGCCGATGGTCACGTACGCGGTCGAAGCGCTCGTGCGCGCAGGCATCGACGAGGTCATGCTCGTCACCGGCGGCACGCACGCGGGCGAGTTCTTCCGCCTGCTAGGCAACGGTCACGAGCACGGCGTCGACCGTCTCTTCTACGCGTATCAGGAGCAGGCAGGCGGCATCGCGGAGGCGTTCGGCCTCGCCGAGCGCTTCGTCGGCCGGGACAAGGTGTGCGTCCTGCTCGCGGACAACGTCTTCGAGCATTCGCTCGCCCCGATCGTGGAGAACTTCTCGCGGCAGAGCGCCGGCGCTCGCGTCGTCCTCTCGCACGTGGACGCGGACGAGCATCTGCAGCATCTCGGCGTTGCGCGGATGAACGGCGACCGTGTCGTCGAGATCGTCGAGAAGCCGGATTCGCCGCCGAGCCGATACGCCGTCACCGGCGTGTACTTCTACGACGCGCAGGTATGGGACGTGCTGCCGACGCTGAAGCCGTCCGGCCGCGGCGAGCTCGAGATCACCGACGTGAACAACTGGTACGTCTCGCGCGGGCTGATGGAGGCCGACGTCGTCGCCGGCTTCTGGGGCGACGCCGGGGAGTCGATCGACGCGTATTACGAGGTGAACGACTTCGTGCGCCGCGGCGGCGTGAACCGATGATCGAGGGAGTGCGCCGTATCGAGCTGGCGCGTCACGAGGACGAGCGCGGCTGGTTCATGGAGCTCGCTCGTGCGAGCGCACTGCCGAAGCCGTTCAAGCAGGCGAACCTCTCCTTCTCGCGTCAGGGCGTCGTTCGCGGGCTGCACTTCCACGAGCGCGGGCAGGACGACGTCTTCGTCTGCCTCTCCGGGATGGTGCGCGTCGTCGTTCTCGACCGCTCCTCCGGCGAGACGTTCACCGAGGACATCGGCGACGACAACCCGGTCGCGATCTACGTGCCGGGCATCCACGCGCACGGCTACGAAGCCCTGTCGGACTGCCTGTTCACGTACCTCGTCACCGAGGAGTACGACCGGGCGACGCCGGACGAGCACGGGATCCCGTGGGACGACGAGCGCGTCCGCTATCTCTGGAGCACGTCATCGCCGATTCTCTCGGCACGCGACGCGTCGTCGTAACCGGCGCCGGGGGGCTGCTCGGGGCGGCGCTCCTCGAGGCGTTCCCGGAAGCGCTCGGGCTGACGCGCGAGGACTGGGACGTCACGTTCCCGCCGCCGCCGCTCGGAGAGATCGACCTCGTCCTGCACGCCGCCGCGTGGACCGACGTGGACGGCGCCCAGGCCGATCCGCAGGGCGCAGCCGCCGTGAACGTCGGAGGAACGCAACACGTCGCAGAGCTGGGCGCACCGCTCGTCTATTACTCGACCGACTACGTGTTCGCCGGCTCCAAGCGCGAGCCGTACACGGAGTCGGACGCGCCCAATTCGCAGTCCGCGTACGGCCGGACGAAGCTGCACGGGGAGGCCGCCGCCGGCGAGGAGGCGTGGATCGTCCGCTCGTCGTGGCTTTTCGGCTCGACGGGGCACAACTTCGTGCGCACGATGCTGCGGCTCGGCAGCGAGCGCGACGAGGTCGCCGTCGTGGACGACCAGCGCGGCTGCCCGACGTACGTCGGCCATCTCGCCGCCGCGACGCGCGAGATCGTCGAGCTGCCGTACGGCCTCTGGCACGTCGCGGCGGACGGTGAGTGCACGTGGGCGGAGTTCGCGGAGGCGATCTTCGACGAGGCCGGGATCGACTGCCGCGTCCGCCGCATCACCGCCGCGGAGCTGGGCAGGCCTGCGCCGCGGCCCGCGTACTCGGTGCTCAGGAGCGAGCGGGCCGGCGCGCCGCGGCTCCCGCATTGGCGTGATGGGCTGCGCGACTGTCTAGCCCGTCTTCTCCCAGACTGAGACGTGCTTCGTGCTCTCGGCGGTGAACGGCTCGCCTCGCCAGCCGCTCCAGCGCTCGCGTAGACGCATGCCCGCGAGCCGTGCCATGAGATCGTGCTCGCCCGGTGAGGCAGCGTAGAACGGGATCGAGTTCCGCACCCAGGTCCCGGCGACGAGCGAGAAGTGATGCGAGACGAGCCGCTGCGTCGCCGGTTCCCACTCGTCGACGCCGACATGCGTGTCGCCGAGGGCGAACACCTCACGCCGCATGCCGCTGGGAACGCCGACTTCGATCACGAAGCATCCGCCGGGCTCGAGATGGGCGGCGACGTTCTCGAAGCAGGCGACCTGGTCGTCCTGCGTCGTCAGGTTCATGATCGTGTTGAAGACGACGTACGCGAGCGAGAACGCCCCCTCGACACGGGTCGTCGCGAAGTCGCCGATCGTCACGCCGATTCGGTCGCCGCCGGGCTTCGCCCGCAGCTGCGCCACCATCGCCTCCGACAGGTCGATGCCGTGCACCCTGACGCCGCGCTCGGCCAGCGGCAGCGCGATCCGCCCGGTGCCGATGCCGAGCTCGAGCGCGCCTCCGTCGGCGGCGAGATCTGCGAGGAAGTCGACGGTGGCGGCAATGACGCCGGGCTCACCCCGCTCTTCGAGCCCGGCGTCGTACCGTGCAGCGACTTCTTCGCCGAAGTAGTTCTCAGCCACTGCGCTTCAACTTCCCGTGCTTCTTCGCGTGCCGCTCGCCGACCGAGAAGATGAACAGCCCGATCGGCATCGAGGCGACCGCGATCACCGCCAACGGCCACGCGTCCGCCCACGCGAGCCCGGCGCCGGACACGATCGATGCGCGGTCACCGCGTAGGACGTACGTCGCCGGCGACACCTTCGAGATCAGCTGCATCCAGTGCGGCATCACCGACACGGGGTAGTAGACGCCCGAGACGACGAGCATCAGCCCCTGTGCGACGAAGCCGAGCTGCGCACCCTTCTCCGGCGAGATGAGCGGCAGCACCGACGTCATCATCCCGACGCCGATAAACGACACGGATGCGATCGCAAGCAGAGCGAACGCAGCCGCGTAGTTCGCATGCGGCGTGTGGATGCCGATGAACGCAGCCACCGCGAAGAACAGGATCGTCGCCCGGATGAGCCCGTACAGCACCGCGAACGCGCCCTGGCCGAACAGGTGCACCGTCCGCGACACGGGCGCCATGAACGTGTACTCGATCGTGCCCTCCCAGCGCTCCCACGCGACCGTCTCCGTCATGAACTCGAAGATGATCCCGAGGAACGCCCAGATGACCGCTCCAACGAGCAGGATCGTGGCGAGCTTGTTCTCCTCGGCCGGCGGAAGGTGCTCGACGCGCGCGATGAACACGATCGTGAGCGTGTTCGCGATCGTCCAGAACATGAAGGCGACGTCCCAGAGGATGTAACGCCTCGTGAGATACACGTTGCGCTCGACGAAGCCGCCGAGGCCGATGAGCTCGTTTCTCATGGTTGCGCCGATGGCGGTCATCCGAACACCTCCCTGATCTCGTCGTCTTCTTGCTCGAACGTGCGCCCGGTCGCGGCGAAGAACGCCTCCTCGAGCGTCTCAACGCCGTAGCGCTGCTTGACCTCGGCCACCGGCTCGAGGAACAGGAGCTGGCCGCGGTCGAGCAGGCCGACGCGGTCGGCGAGCGCCTCGGCCTCGCCCATGTCGTGGGTGCAGAGCAGGATCGTCGCGTCGTGCGTCGTCCTGACCTCGCGGATGAACTCCTGCACCTCGAGCTTCGAGCGCGGGTCGAGGCCCGTGGTCGGCTCGTCGAGCAGCAGGAGGACGGGCGAGGTGAGGAGCGCGCGCGCAAGTGCGACCTTCTGCTGCATCCCGCGCGAGAGGTTCATCATCGATTCCGTCCGCCGGTCCGGCGGGAAGCCGACCTTCCCGAGAATCTCGGGAATCGCGGTCCGCGTCTGCGACGGCGTCATGCCGTAGAAGCGCGCCGCGTAAGACAGGTTCTCCTGCGCGGACATCTTCTTGAAGAAGCTCGCCTCGACGGAGACTCGGTTGACGAGCCTGCGGATCGTCTTCGACTCGTGGAACACGTCGTGACCGAAGATGCGGGCCGTCCCGCCGTCCTCGAGCAACAGCGTGGAGAGTAGGCGGACGAGCGTCGACTTCCCGGAGCCGTTCTGGCCCAGGATGGCGACGCACTCGCCGCGTTGGATCGTGAAGGTGACCTCCTGCAGCGCGGGCATACGGCGGCGCGCGAAACGCCCCGCCTTCGGATCACGCCGGCGGAAGACCTTCGTCAGGTTCTCGACCTCCACCGCAGGGACATCGCGGCGGACGGACGTGTTCAGAGAATTGGGTGCTGCGAAGGTGGACATGCTGCTCCTTGTGAAACGAAGTGGATACGGAGAACGAAAGACCGCCGGCGAAGGCGGTGCGCGGACCTAACGGTGTCCGCGCGGGACCACAGCGCTGCCGCAGCAGCCGACCGTGGTCGTGTTCATTCCGTAACCGAGCAACATGGCCCGCGAACGATAGAGGCTTAACCGCACAACGTCAAATTCACGCTGCGTCCGGCGGTTCGTGCTCGTCGTCCTCTGCCGTTTCCGGCAGAGGACGGTAGTCGTCGAGCCACGCGACGATCTCCGGCTCGCGCAGCAGGAGCTCGACGACGCTGCTCTCCTCGTGCTCGCTCATGCCTCCTCCTCGACGTCGTGGATGAAGAAGATGCCGTGCCGTGACTGCCCGGTAACCTGTTTCAGGTCCGGGTACTCGACGATCTCCGGTGAGACGCGGATGCCCGCGACGACGTACCGCACGGGCTCGCCGGTGTCGTTGCGTATCTCGTGCGCACCTTCCGGCCCGGTGGGGAAGTGGACGACTTCGCCTTCTTCGAGCCCCCGCTCTCCCTCGAGCGTCCGCAGCGTCGGCCGTCCGCGCAGCACCATCAGGAGCTCCTCCGACCCGTGGTGGAAGTGGAAGATCATGAAGTCGCCGCGCGCGAGCTCGTACAGGGTCGCGCCGAGAAGCGGGCCACCGCCCGGGACGAGGCGCTTCGCCAGGCCTCCGCCGCCCGACCAGTCCTCGCCCTGCTCGCCCCACCCGTCGTCCCAGATGTTCATGTCCGGGAGGCTCGCAGATAAAGAGGACACCTTCTGGCATGTTTCTCGTCTACGCTCGGAAAGTCGTGCGAGCCACTCGCCTCGTCTCGCTCCTCTTGCTGCTCCAGACGCGCGGACAGCTCACCGCCGCCGACATCGCCGAGCGGCTGGAGGTATCGGTCCGCACCGTCCACCGCGATGTCGAGTCGCTCGCGGCCGCCGGCGTGCCCGTCGAGGCCGTGCGCGGCCCGGCCGGCGGCTACCGCCTCGCCGGCGGATACCGGACGCGCCTCACCGGGCTGACCGGCGACGAGGCCGAGGCGCTCTTCGCCGCGGAGATGCCAGGCCCGGTTGCCGAGCTCGGGCTGGGCGGCGAGCTCGCGGCCGCGCGCCTCAAGCTCCTCGCCGCGCTCCCGACCGAGCTGCAGGAGCGCGCCACCCGCGCGCAGCGGCTGTTCCACCTGGACGCGCGCGGCTGGTTCCGCGCCGAGGACAGCGTCCCGCATCTCCCGGCGCTCGCCGCCGCCGTCTGGCGCGGCTGCCGCGTCCGCATCCGCTATCGCGAAGGCAGCCGCGTCGTGCAGCGCACCATCGATCCGCTCGGGCTCGTCCTCAAGGCCGGCGCGTGGTACCTCGTCGCGCATCGCATCGCCGGCATGCGCGTCTATCGCGTCTCGCGCGTCGCCTCGGTGCGTGCGCTCGACGACACGTGCGAACGGCCGGACGGCTTCGAGCTGTCCGCCTACTGGCAGGAGTGGTCGCGGGCGTTCGAGGAGAGCCGCCCGCGCGTCGAGGTGACCGCGCGAGGGCCGAAGGGCGAGCGGACGCTCGTGTTCGAGAGCCTGGAGGAGGCGCGCCGCGAGATGCTGCGCTACGGCCCCGACCTCGAGGTGGTCGCGCCCGAGGAGCTCCGCGAGCGGGTGGCCACGACGGCTGCCCAGGTCGCCGCGCTGTACGTTCCCTGACGTGCCGTCCCTGTCGACCTACGCCGTCTTCCTCGCCACCGCGATGGCGCTCCTCGCCATCCCCGGCCCCGCGGTGCTCTACGTCGTCACGCGCAGCATCGAGATGGGGCGCGCCGGCGGCGTCGCCTCCGTCGCCGGGATCACGACGGGAACGATCGTCTATGTCGGGCTCGCGACCGCGGGCCTCTCGTCGCTCATCCTCGCCTCGAGGACTGCATTCGACGCGGTCAAGTACGTGGGGGCCGCATACCTCATCGTGCTCGGCGTGCGGCGGCTGGTGACCCGCACCCCCGACCATGTGCGCGAGGAAGCCGCGCCGCGGACGCGCCGCCGCGCCTACACGCAGGGTGTCGTCGTCAACCTGACGAACCCGAAGACGATCGTCTTCATCTTCGCGTTCATCCCGCAGTTCGTCGATCCGAACGCCCGCCACGTCTGGCTGCAGGTCCTCGTGCTCGGCCTCAGCTTCGCGCTGCTCGGGTTCCTCAGCGACAACGTCTACGCGCTCGCCGCCGGCGCGGTCGCCGACCGGCTGCGCGGCTCCCGGAAGATCGCCCGCTTCGAGCGCTGGTTCGGCGGCTCGGTCCTCATCGGGCTCGGGATCGCCGCGGCCGCCTGGACGCCCAGCCGTTCCCGCTGATACAGTCGGATCGGGTGTTCGCCGCAGACGGCGTGCGCCGAGGCAATGGGGCCTCACGACTCTCGGAGTCGTGGGGCTTTTTTGTTGGTCCGACAAGGAGCGACCATGACCAAGTTCAAGCTCGAGTACATCTGGCTCGACGGATACGAGCCGACGCCCAACCTGCGCAGCAAGACGAAGATCGTCGCCTTCGCGGGGACGCCGACGCTCGACGAGCTTCCGCTCTGGAACTTCGACGGCAGCTCGACGCGGCAGGCGGAAGGCTCGAGCTCGGACTGCTTCCTGCAGCCGGTCGCCGCCTTCCCCGACCCGGCACGCGAGAACGCACTGCTCGTCATGTGCGAGGTGCTGCTCCCGGACGGGACGTTGCACCCGTCGAACAGCCGCGGGACGATTCCGGACGAC
>DATBQM010000032.1:0-9086 GCA_036560805.1 Gaiellaceae bacterium
GTGCGCCTCGAGCATCGCCGCGAGGAGGTTGTTCGCCGCGCCGATCGCGTGGATGTCGCCCGTGAAGTGGAGGTTCATGTCCTCCATCGGGACGACCTGCGCGTAGCCGGCGCCGGCGGCGCCGCCCTTGATCCCGAACACGGGGCCGAGTGATGCTTCACGCAGGCAGAGGACGGGCTTGCGGCCGATCGCGCCCAGCCCCTGCGTGAGCGAGACCGATGTCGTCGTCTTGCCCTCGCCGAACTTCGTCGGCGTGATCGCGGTGACGCACACGAGCTTCGCGTCCGCTCGGCCGGCAAGCCGCTCGAGCACCGACAGCGAGATCTTCGCCTTGTACTTCCCGTACAGGTCGACCTCGTCGGGCTCGAGCCCGGCCGCGGCGGCGATCTCCGCGATCGGCCGGAGCGTCGCCTCCTGCGCGATCTCGAGAGAGGAAGGTGTCTTCGTCGCCACCGCACTCCTTTCTACAGCCCGACCTCGGATATGAGTAATATATCTGTTGGATGCAGCTTGCAGATCAGGCGTATATCGCGATCCGCGACGCCATCGTCTCACTCGAGTTGGCGCCGGGCGCCGTGATTGATGAACGGGCGCTCATCGAGCGGCTCGGCATCGGGCGCACGCCGGTCCGCGAGGCGCTGCGCCGGCTCGCCCACGAGCAGCTCGTCGAGGTGTTCCCGCGCCGCGGCATGTTCGTGACGAACGTCGACGTGCGCGACCTCGCGCGCATCTCCGAAGTCAGAGAGGCGCTCGAACCGGAGGCGGCGCGCCGCGCGGCCGAGCGCGCGACCGACGACGAGCGCGACGAGCTCGCGGCACTCGGCGACTCGATCAAGCGGGGGGCGGACCTGATGGCGATCGACGAGCGCATCCACCGAGCGATCTACGCCGCCGCGCACAACCACCTGCTGGAGAAGACCTTGAGCGAGTACTACGTGCTCGCGCACCGCATCTGGATGATCGCGCTCGATCGCAACGAGGCGCTCGAGGAGGCGGTGGAGGCGCACCGCAATCTCGTGCTCGCGATCGTCAACGGCGCGGGCGAGCAGGCCGCCGACCTGATGCGCGCGCACGTGCGCGACTTCGAGCACGCAATGCATCGCGTGCTGGTGGCCGTATGAGCACGGTCGTCATCGGCGGCGGCATCGTCGGCAACAGTCTCACCGGCTGGCTCGCCGAGCTCGGCGTCACCGACCTCGTCCAGCTGGACAAGGGCCCGTTCCCGAACCCGGGCGGCTCGACCGGGCACGCGTCGAACTTCATCTTCCCGGTCGACCACTCGAAGGAGATGACGCAGCTCACGCTCGAGTCGATGCGCCAGTACCGCGAGGCGGGGACGTTGCACGAGTGCGGCGGCATCGAGGTCGCGCGCACCGAGGAGCGGATGGAGGAGCTTCGCCGACGGATGGCCTCCGCAAAGTCGTGGGGCATCGAGGACTGCCGGCTCGTCACGCCCGCGGAGATCAAGGAGCTCGTCCCGTTCGTGGACGAGTCCATCCTCCTCGGCGGCTTCTACACGCCGTCGGTCGCCGTCGTCGACTCGCTCCGCTTCGGGACGGTCATGCGCGAGCAGGCGCAGGCGAAGGGCGCGCAGGTGTTCGCGAACACCGAGGTGACGGGCATCGACGTCGAAAACGGCGCGGTGCGCCGAGTGCGAACGACGCGCGGCGACTTCGACGCCGCCACCGTCGTGATCGCCTGCGGTGTGTGGTCGCCGCGGATCGCGCGCATGGCGGGCGCGTCCATCCCGCTCACGCCGGCGGTGCACCAGATGATCGACGTCGGCCCGGTGCCGCGCTTCCTCACCTCGAAGACGGCGGTCGACTTCCCGATCGTGCGAGACATGGACACGAACATGTACGAGCGCCAGGACGGGCAGGGCCTCGAGGTCGGCTCGTACGCGCACCGGCCCATCCTCCACGAGCCGGACGACATCCCCTCGATCGAGGAGTCGGCGACGACGCCGACGGAGCTGCCGTTCACGCAGGAGGACTTCGAGCTCCAGCTCGAGCACGCGCTCCAGCTTGTGCCGGAGGTGCTCGGCGACGAGTCCGTCGGCATCAAGTACGCGATCAACGGCCTGCTTTCGCTCACGCCCGACGGGCTGCCGCTGCTCGGCGAGACGCCGGAGGTTAAGGGCCTATGGGCAGCCTCCGCCGTGTGGGTGAAGGAAGGCCCGGGCGTCGGCAAGTCGGTGGCCGAGTGGATGGTGCACGGGGAGCCGGAGATCGATCTGCAGTCGTCCGACGTCGCGCGCTTCTATCCCGAGCAGCGCACTCCGGAGCACATCAAGGGGCGCACGTCGGAGGGCTTCAACAAGACGTACGGGATCGTCCACCCGGCGGAGCAGTGGGAGTCGAACCGCGGCGTGCGCGTGTCGCCGTTCTACGAGAGGGAAAGAGATCTCGGCGCCGTCTTCTACGAGGCGGCGGCGTGGGAGCGGCCGCACTGGTACGAGTCAAACGCCCAGCTGGTCGAGGAGTACGGCGTGCAGGGCCGCGAGCACGAGTGGGACGCCCGCTGGTGGTCGCCGATCATCAACGCGGAGCACCTCGCCATGCGCCAGCGCGCGGCGATGTTCGACCTGACGGCATTCTGCGTCTTCGACGTCGTCGGCCCGAACGCGCTCGACGCGGTGCAGATGGTGGCCGCGCGGCAGATGAACGTGCCGAACGGGCGCGTCGTGTACACGCCTGTTCTTGCCCCGCGGGGAGGCTTCAAGTCCGACCTGACGATCATGAAGATGGAGGACGACCGCTTCCGCGTCGTCACCGGCGGCGCGCACGGGATGGCGGACATGAAGTGGTTCCGCGACCACTGCCCCGACGGAACGCGCATCGAGGATCACACCTCGTCGGTGTGCACGGTCGGCATCTGGGGGCCGCGCGCGCGCGACGTCCTCGCCGCGATCACGGCGACGGACGTCTCGAACGAGGCATTCCCGTTCTCCACGTGGCAGGAGCTGGACAACGGCGTGATCGCGTCGCGCATCTCGTACGTCGGCGACCTCGGCTGGGAGCTGTACACGCCGATGGAGCGCGGCCTCGAGCTGTGGGACGCGCTGTGGGAGGCGGGCCGCCCGCACGGCGTCGTCCCCGCCGGCATCGGCGTGTACGGCACGACCGGCCGGCTCGAGAAGGCGTATCGCGCGTTCGGCGCCGAGCTCGACCAGGACTACGACGTCGTCGAGGCCGACATGGCGTGGTGGAAGGTGAAGGAGGAGGACTTCGTCGGCAAGGCGGCCCACGTCGCCGCGCGCGATCGCGAGCCGGCGGCGACGCTGTGCACGCTGACGATCGACGAGCTGTCGCGCACGCCGCTCGGCCGCGAGCCGATCGTGCGCGAGGACGGGTCGCCGCTCGTCGACGCGAAAGGCCGCCGCTCGTACGTCACGTCGGCGGGGATGGGGCCGTCGATCGGCAAGTACATCCTCATGTCGTACCTCCCACCGGACGCGCGCGACGATCTCTACGTGCAGTACATGGAGCAGCTCTATCCCGTCACCGTCGACGTCGTCGGGTCGCGTCCGCCGTTCGATCCCGACAACGAGCGGATCCGCTCGTGAGAACGCTCGTCTGC
Source organism: Gaiellaceae bacterium (assembly GCA_036560805.1). Lineage (GTDB taxonomy): Bacteria > Actinomycetota > Thermoleophilia > Gaiellales > Gaiellaceae > Palsa-739. The sequence continues at coordinate 3,580 of DATBQM010000032.1, forward strand.
GTGAAGCGCGTCCCTATGACGGGCGGGAAGATGGTGCTCGCCGCAGACGCGCAGGCGCTGGAGACGAAGCACCTCGGCTTCACTATCTCGCCGCACGAGGAGTGCGCGGTCGAGGAGGCGGTGCGCATCGGCGGCGAGGTCGTCGTGCTCACGCTCGGGCCGGCCGAGGCGGAGGAGCAGCTGCGCGACTGCATGGCCATCGGCGCCGACCGCGGCATCCTGCTCAAGACGAGCGAGGAGTGGGACGCGCAGTCGACGGCGGCCGCTATCGTCGACGCGATCCGCGCCGAGGGGCCGTTCGACCTGATCCTGTTCGGGAACGAGTCGGCGGACGCGGCCGGGTTCCAGGTCGGGATCCGTGTCGCGCACGCGCTCGGGCTGCCGGTTGTCACCGGCCTGAAGAAGATCGAGGTGCAAGGGGCGCGTGTCCGGTGCGAGCGCGACGTCGGCGGCGCGCGCGACGTGTACGAGGCGCCGCTCCCGACCGTGCTGACGGTGCTCGAGGGACTGAACCTGCCCCGCTATCCGTCCGTGCCGGGGCGGCTGCGCGCGAGGTCGAAGCCGCTCACCGTCGTCGAGCCCGGGCGGCCGGAGCAGAAGCTCGAGAAGCTGCGGCTCGTCGTGCCCGAGGGGCAGGGCAAGCAGGCCGAGATCCTCGAGGGCGCAGCCCAGGTCGTCGCCGTGATGCAGTCGCTGGGAGTGGCGTGATCGTCTGCTTCGTCGACGACGACGAGCTCTCCGCGCAGGCGGTCGGTTTCGCGCGCCGGCTTGGCGACGTGCGCGCCGTGACGTTCGCCGGCGCGTACCAGCCGGCCGCCTGGGCGAAGGCGCTCGCCGCGCAGGACGCGGATGCGATCGTCGCCGCCGGCTCCGACCGCGGCAACGAGCTACTCGCGCACGTCGGCGCCGTCCTCGATCAGCCGTTCGCCGCCAACGCGATCGCGCTCGACGGAGACACCGTCACGCGCGTGCGCTGGGGTGGGAGCCTGCTCGAAGAGGCTTGGCTGCACGGCGCGCCGAAGCTCCTCACGGTCGCGCCGCACACGCAGCCGGCGGCGGAGATCGGCGATGTCGAAACGCTCGACGCGCCCGACGACGGCTCGCCGAAGGTGCTCGAGCGCGTCGAGGAGTCGTCCGGCGGCGTCTCGCTCCGCGATGCGAAGGTCGTCGTCAGCGGCGGCCGCGGCGTCGGCTCGGCGGAGGGCTTCGAGATCATCGAGGAACTCGCCGGCCTCCTCGGCGCGGCCGTTGGTTGCTCGCGCGTCGTCACGAGCGCGGGCTGGCGTCCGCACGCCGACCAAGTGGGGCAGACGGGGACGAAGATCTCTGCCGACCTGTATGTCGCGTGCGGGATCAGCGGCGCGACGCAGCACATCGCGGGCGCGAAGGGCGCGAAGAAGATCCTCGCCATCAACACCGACCCGGAGGCGCCGATCTTCGCGAGCGCCGACTACGCGGTGATCGGCGACCTACACGAGGTCGTGCCGGCGATCAGCGCAGAGTTACGGAAGGTGCGCGGATAGGCGCGATCGCCCTCGCGGCGCTCGTGCTCGTGTGCGGCGGCATCTTCGCGCGCCGTGCGGTCTTCCTGACGCGGCTCGTCCTCGACGCGAAGCCGAGCGACCGGCCGGGCGACGTGGCGGAGCGCGTCATCGCCGAGACGGAGATCGTCCTCGGCCAGAAGAAGCTCCTACAGCGGCTCGTCCCGGGGCTGATGCACGCGTTCATCTTCTGGGGCTTCATCGTCCTCTTCCCGACGATCGTCCTGGCGGCGATCGACGTCGCCGGCGGCCACGTGGCGACGCCGGAGTGGTACCGCGTGCTCTCCGACGTGTTCGCGGTCCTTGTGCTCGTCGGCGTTGCGACCGCGCTCGTCATCCGCACAATCGTGCGGCCGGCGCGATTCGTGGGCTCGCACGTCGCCGAGGGCTATTTCATCCTCGGGATGATCGCGCTCGTCGTGATCACGCTCCTGCTCTGGCACGAGGTCGACGGCATCGGGTTCGCGTGGGCGCATCTCATCGTGATCGGCGTGTTCCTCGCGTACCTGCCGTATTCGAAGCACCTGCACATAGCGACTGCGGCGGTGAACGTATGGATGGCGCGCACGCGCAGGCGCGGGCGGCTCGAGCCGCTGCGGTTCGACGTGCCCGACGACGAGCTGCGCTTCGGCGTCGCGACGATCTTCGACCTGACGCGCAAGGAGGTCGTGGACGCGTTCTCGTGCACGGAGTGCGGGCGCTGCCAGGACGTCTGCCCGGCGCACGCGACGGGGAAGCTGCTGTCGCCGAAGCTGTTGATCATGGGTGTGCGGGATCAGCTGTTCGTGCAGAGCGCGGAGCCGATCGTCGGCAACGGCGTGCCGGAGGAGATGATCTGGGACTGCGTGACGTGCGGCGCGTGCGTGGAGGTGTGCCCGGTGTCGATCGAGCACGTCGACCACATCGTCGACCTGCGCCGGAGCCGGCTGATGGTCGATTCGGCGTTTCCCGCGGAGGCGGAGCCGATGCTGCGCGACGTCGAGCGCGCGTCCAATCCGTGGGGGAAGCCGCAGACGGAGCGGGCGGCGTGGGCGGCGGAATTGGGCGTGCGGGTGCTCGAGCCGGGCGACCCGGCGCCGGAGTACCTGTACTGGGTCGGGTGCGCGGCGTCGTTCGACGAGCGGGCGAAGAAGAGCGCGGAGTCGACGGCGAAGCTGCTCCAGAAGGCGGGCGTCGACTTCGCCATCCTCGGGCCGCGGGAGGGGTGCACGGGCGACCCGGCGCGGCGGATGGGGAACGAGTACGTCTTTCAGGCGGCGGCGGAGCAGAACGTCGCGACGCTGAACGAGCAGGGCGTGACGAAGATCGTCGCGAGCTGTCCGCACTGCTTCAACACGCTCGCGAACGAGTACGGCGACTTCGGCGGGAGCTACGAGGTGCTGCACCACACGGAGTTGCTCTCGCAGCTCGTCGACGAGGGGCGGCTAACGCCGGCGGGCGACGCGGGGTCGATCACGTACCACGACTCGTGTTACCTCGCGCGCCACAACGACGTGCGCATGGAGCCGCGGAAGCTCCTGAACGTCATCGGCCAGCCGGTGGAGATGAAGCGGAGCGGGAAGAACACATTCTGCTGCGGCGCCGGCGGTGCGCACATGTGGATGGAGGAGCGGGGGAGCCAGATCAACGTCGAGCGCGTGCGCGAGGCGGCGGAGACGGGCGCGGAGACGCTCGCGGTCGCGTGCCCGTTCTGCACGGTCATGCTCGACGACGGCGTGCGCGAGGTGGGGGCGGAGATGCGTGTTGCCGACGTCGCGACGCTGCTCGCCGAATCGCTCGAGTAGTCTCAAAGCGTGCCGACGCCGGCGGACATTCTCGGGTACATGCGCACCGTCTCCCGCGGCAGCCCGGTCGATCGACGCTGGTCGGTCGCAGGGATGGTGCTCACGCAGCTCCGACACGGACGAAGCAACGCGCCGAACGATTCTCCGCTGACCATGCAGGATGTGATCGCGAGCCCTGAGTACCGCAACTTGATGACCGCGAAGGTCGCGGAAGGCGATCTCGCGCCCGAGTTCGAGCTTCCGCGTCTCGATGGTTCCGGAACCGTGCGGCTCGGTGCGCTCGTTGCGGAGCGCCCGGTCGCGTTGATCTTCGGCTCGTACACCTGACCACCCTTTCGCGCCCAGGTTGGGACGCTCGAGGATCTGGCCCGGCGCCACGGCGACCGGGTGCACTTCTTGCTGATCTATATCCGGGAGGCGCACCCCGAGGAGGGGTGGATCATCCCCGAGAATCGCCGCTCCGGAATCGCCGTGCACGAGCCGGAGACCGACGACGAGCGACGATCGGTCGCGTCAGAGTGTGCCGTCAAGCTCGAGGTCAAGATGCCCGTCGCCATCGACGGTGTCGACAACGCCGTTGCGTCCGCCTACGGCGGCTGGCCGGACCGGCTCTATCTGATCGGTTCCGACGAGCGCATCGTTTTTCAGGGCGGCGAAGGGCCGTTCGGGTTCAAGCCCGACGCGCTCGAACAGGCGATCGTCCGCGAGCTCGCCTAGGCGACCGCTGCGCCCGCGCCGGCGCGCGCGCGCTCAATCCGGTCGAGCCAAACGGTCGCCCGCAAGGGCTTCAACAACTCTTCGGCCTCTTCCAGCAATGGCTCCGCCTCCGCGTACTTTCCGACTGAGACGAGCCACTCGCCGCGCTCGACGAGCATCCGCGCGACGAAGAATGGGAAGCCGAGCTCGCGCGTGATCCGCTCCGCCTCGCGGAAGTCGGCGTCCGCGTCCCCGGTGCGGAGTGCCGCGAGGCGCGCCCGGACGAGCGCGTCGACCCAGGTCATCTCCGGCGTCCGGTGACCGGGCGGCATCGCCTCGACGAGGCCCAGGATCTGGAGGAGCTTCGCCTCGTTCCCGAGCTGCCCGGCGGCGGCCGCGGCCGTGTCGATGACTCCGCTGAAATAGTGGAGGCCGAGCGTCATGGCATCTACGAGCGATTCCTCCGCTCGCGCGAGCGCCTTCGCCGCTTTGCCCTCCGCGAGCAGAATGTCCGCGTCATACGCCGCGGCAAATGCCCGCACCTGTGTCTGCTCCTCCCATCCTTCCGGCCGCCCTGCAATCTCCTTTTCCAACTCCTCGCGCGCGAGCGCGACCTCGCCGCGGGCAAGCCGCATCGGAGCGAGCGCGCTCGTGTGCAGCTCCGTCGAGGAGTGCGCTTCGGCCTCTGCCCGCTCCCAGTCGCCGAGGTAGTAGAACCCCCAGGAGAGGCTGATGCGTGCGCGCAGCTCCTGTTGCCGGTCGCCGACGCGTGTCGCGAGCTCGAGCATGCGCTCGGCGACGTCTTGTCCACCGCGCACGTCGCCGAGCAGCGCGTAGTCGATGATGAGGTTGTTGAACGCTCGCAATGCGACGCTGTTGAGGTCGTCCGCAAGTGCGACCTCGAGCGCATGTCGTGTCAGCAGTCGCGCTTCGCGCGTTCGTCCCCGCCAATTGAGGAGGATGCCTCTCGTGAGCAGGCCCATCGCGAATGTCTCGGTCAGGTCGAGCGCCTCCGCGAGCTCGAGCGACCGCTCGATCAGCGGCGCTGCCTCGTCGTGCCGGCCTGCGAGGGTCAGGAAGCGGGAAAGCTCCTCGAGCGCGAACGCGAGGTCCGCGTCCTCCTCGCTCGAGAGGACGTCGACCGCGCGATGCAGCGCATCGAATGCCTGCGGGGTCATGTCCTCGAGCCACAGGACCGCGCCAATCTTTGAGCGCAGCCGGGCTGCGCCGCGGGCGTCGTCCTCGCTCTCGCAGAGGGCAATGGCGCGGTCGTAATGCTCGCGGGCCGTGGGCAGGCGCGCGGCGAGGTGCGCGGCCCGTCCGGCTCGTTCGTGGAGCTCTGCGTCCTCGGCGAGCGCGAGCGCCTGCTCGTAGTAGCGCAGCGCCTCGGCCGAGGCGGCGAGCGCGCCCGCGCGCTGTCCCGCGTGCACGAGGGCGAGCCGGGCGCTTGCGCGGATCTCCGTTGCATCTGCCGCGTCGGGGTCGG
>DATBQM010000033.1:0-13765 GCA_036560805.1 Gaiellaceae bacterium
GGCGCTCGAGCGCACACCTCTCGTAACGGTCGCCGAGGTGCAGGGAGATGCGGCCGGCTTCGGCGTCGGGCTCGTCGCTCTCAGCGACGTGGCGGTGGCGGTCGAGGACGCCTGCCTCTCGTTTCCGGAGGTCGACGCCGGCTTCGCGCCGGCGCTCGTGCTCGCTTGGCTCGGCGAGCTCGTCGGCCGTCGGCGGGCCTTCTGGCTGGCCGCGACCGGCGTCCGGCTCCCGGCGGGAGAGGCGCGTGACGCAGGTCTCCTGACGGACGTCGTTCGCGATCGCTCCGAGCTCGCTACGACGACCGCGGCTGCGATCGAGCTGCTGTGCACGAAGCCGCAACGCGTTCACGCGCAGATCAAGGAGCTGCTCCGGCTGTACGCCGCCGTTCCTGCGGAGAGGCGCGGCGGCATCGCGTCCGACCGTCTCGCATTCGGTGCGTTGCAGCGGGCCCTCGCGGAGACCGGTCGCTGAGCCTCCTCGAGGCGTGCGCGATCGTCGCGGCGGCGGTCGGCGCGGGCGTCGCCAACGCAATCGTTGGCAGCGGCACCCTCATAACCTTCCCGACGCTGATTGCGTTCGGTTACGCGCCCGTGCTCGCGAACGTGTCGAACACCACCGGCCTCGCGTTCGGCAACGCCGCGAGCATCGCAGCCTGGCGACGCGAGCTCGCGGGGCAGCGCGGGCGTTCGATCCGGCTGGGCGCCGCGTCGGTCGCGGGCGGCCTCACCGGCGCACTCCTCCTCTTCGAGCTGCCGGCGTCGGCCTTTCGCGCGATCGTGCCCGTCTTCATCGGCCTCGGCGTCGTGCTCGTCGTCGTGCAGCCGTTCGCAGTCCGCTATCTCGCGCGCCGCCGCCGCACGCCGTCCAATGAAGGCCGCGGCCGGGCCGCCGCGGCCGGCCTCTTCGTCGCCGGGGTGTACGGCGGCTACTTCGGCGCCGGGCAGGGACTGCTCATCATCGCCGTGCTCGGCATCGCCGTCGTCGACACGCTCCATCGTCTGACGGCGCTGCGGAACGTCCTCGCGGGTGCGACGAACACCGTTGCGGCGATCGCGTTCGTCCTGGCGACGCACATCGCGTGGGGGGCTGTGCTCCTCATCGCGGCGGGATCGATCGTGGGAGGCTGGGCAGGCGTCCACGTCGGGCGGCGGCTGCCCCCGGTTGTCTACCGGGCCGTCATCGCAGCCGTCGGCCTCGTCGCACTCCTGCGGCTTACGGTCTAGCCGACCAGTCCGCGGCCAGCGTTTCCAGAACGGTTTCCAGATCGCAGTTCTGTCGCCTGACGAGGCAGATCTGCGGATAAAAAGCTGCCGTCTTGCGGGTACTTCTCGAACGGGAGCGACGGGACTCGAACCCGCGACCTCCGGCGTGACAGGCCGGCGTTCTAACCAGCTGAACTACGCCCCCGGGGACGGCGCATTGTAGCCGCGGGCCGCGGCGCCAGTGCTGCGACACTGCGGCTGTGCACCCGAATGCCGTCGACTGGATCGCGATCGCGGCCATCGTCCTCAGCGGCCTGGCCGGGATGCGGCGCGGCCTCGTCGTCAGCGCCCTGTCGCTCGGCGGCCTCGTCGCCGGGGCGTACGCGGGCTCGCGCGTCGCGCCGCACGTTCTGAACGGCGGGGCGCGGTCGCCGTGGACGCCGTTGGCCGGGCTCGTCGGCGCGATTTTCGGGGCCGTCCTGCTCCAGACGCTCGCGGTGTTCGCCGGTTCGTTCGCGCGTGGGACGCTCCGCTTCACACCGCTCCGCCTCTTCGACTCGGCCGGCGGGCTGGCATTCGGCGTCGGCATGGGCCTCGTGATCGTTTGGGTCGTCGGCGCCGCCGCGTTGCTCGTCCCCGGTCAGGCGTCGATCCACCGCGACGTGCGCGCGTCGTCGATCATCCGACGGCTGGACGAGGCCGTGCCGCCGCAGCACTTCCTCCACCTCCTCGCACGCATCGACCCGTATCCGTCCGTGAAGGGGCCGCCTCTGCCTGTGGCGAAGCCGACCGCGCACATCGCGACGAACGCGCGTGTGCGGCGAGCCTCACGGAGCGTCGTGCGCGTGCTCGGCAGCTCATGCGGCTTCGGCGTGGAGGGGACGGGTTGGTTCGCCGCGCCCCATCTCGTCGTCACCGCTGCGCACGTCGTCGCGGGAGAGAGCGGCACGATCATCCAGCTCCCCGGCGCGCCCAACGTCTACCACGTAGAGGTCGTCGGCTTCGACGTCCGTGACGACATCGCCGTGCTGCGGACGCAGCGTGCCTCGGCGCCGCCGCTTCGACTCGCGCAGCCCGTGCTCGGAGCCTCGACCGCCATCGTCGGCTATCCGGGCAACGGGCCGCTCCACGCCGCGCCGGGACGCATCGGTCGGACCGAGGTCGTGCTCACGCAGGATGCGTACGGGCACGGACCGGTCTCGCGCGAGATCACGACGCTCGCAGGTGTTGTCCAGCACGGCGATTCCGGCGCTCCCGCGATCGATGCCAGCGGCGTGGTCGAGGCGACGGTCTTCGCGACGCGCGTGGGCCCCGGGCGGCCGGGCGGCTACGGCGTGCCGGCCTCCGTCGTCCGCCGCGTGCTCGACGCCGTCCGCGCGACGCCTGTCTCCACCGGCGCCTGCGCGTCCGGCTGAAGCTCCGGGAGGAAGTCGACGACGTTCATCGGCACGCGGAACGGCGCCATGACGTAGACGCCGTCCGCGACGCTGCGCGCGTGTTCGATCAGCTCGTGCCCGAGCTCGCTGCCGACCTCGCGCGCGTTCGCCCCCGCGCGGAGATACCGCTTCTGCACGTGCTCGGGGACGACGATGCCGGGAGTCTCGTTGTGCACGCGGATCAACGTCTCGACCGTGCGGATCGGCCAGACGCCGACAAGGATCGGGATCGACCAATCGCCGATGCGCTCGCGGAACGCGTCGAGCGCATCGAGGTCGAACAGGATCTGGGTCATCGCGAAGCGAGCGCCCGCTGCGACCTTGCGGTGGAATCGCTCGGCCTCGAGGCCGAGATCGTCGGCGGTCGGGTTGACCGCAACGCCGGGGAAGAACGACGTCGGCGCGTCGATCGCGCGGCCGTGCCAGTCCTCGCCGCGGTTGAGCTTGACCATGAGCTCGACGAGCCCGATTGCGTCGACGTCGTACACGGTGTGCTTGCCGGGGTAGTCGCCGGCCTCGGGCGGATCGCCCGTGACAGCGAGGATGTTCCGCACGCCCTCCGCGTGTGCGCCCAACAGGATCGACTCGAGGCCGGTGAGCGTCATGTCGCGCGGCGTCAGATGCGGAATCGTCTCGACGCCGGTAAAGCGCTCGATCGCGACCGAGGCCATGATGCCGCTCATCCGCGCGCGCGCGCGGGGGTTGTCGTTCACGTCGACGAACTGCGCCTTGTTCGTGTCGCGCACCGCACGCGCCGTGTCGATCAACGCCTCGGGATTGGCGCCCAGCGGAGGGTCGAGCTGGACGGAGACCACGAACGTGCCGTCGCCGAGCAGGCGCTGCAGCCGAGTGCTCTCGGTCGACGTGGAGGGACGGGTCGCGCGCTCGCGCTCGCGCACGAGCAGCGGGCCGGCGGGGGCGAGGTTCTCGTCGACGGCCGCACGGATGGCGGCGATCTGCGTCGGCGTCGTCCCGCAGCAGCCGCCGATGATGCCCGCACCGAGCGCGCGCGCGTGCGCCGCAAACTCGCCGAAGTACGCCGGCGTCGCGTGCGGGAACACGATGCGCTGCCCCGACATGCTCGCGAGCCCCACGTTCGGCAACGCGGCGAGCACGCCCCCGTCGCCTGCCATGTCGCCGAGCGCGCGCAGCGCCGCCGCGGGACCGGCGCCGTGGTTCGCGCCGAAGGCGGCGACGTCGAGCGCGCGCAGGCGCTCGCCCGCCGCACGCGCCGAGACGCCTGCGATCGTCTCACCCTCCGCGTCGAACGACATGAGCGCGACGATGGGCAGGCTCGACACGCCGCGGATCGCAGCGACCGCCGCTTCCAAATCCTCGAGGTCGAAGAACGTCTCGACCATGAACAGATCGGCCCCGCGGCCCTCGAGGATCGAGGCCTGCTCGGCGTAGCCGCGCGAGGAGTCCGGCCCGATCGACCCGGCGATGAAGACGTCGCGGCCGGAGACCTCGCGCGCCTCGCGCGCGAGCTTCACGCCGGCCGCTGCGATCGCCTCCCGTTCGTCCTCGAGGAAATGCTCGGCCAGCTTCGGCCGGTTGGCGCCGAACGTGTTCGTCTCGATCAACTCCGCGCCGGCGCGGATGTAGCCGAGGTGGACGTCGACGACGCTCTCCGGCGAGCGCAGGTTCGCCTCTTCCGGGCAGCGGATTCGCGGAACGGCGCTCGCGAGCACGGCGCCCATGCCTCCGTCGGCCACGATCGGCGAGCCGGAAGCCAGACGCTCCAAGAAACGGCTCATCCAAGCCAGTCTAGGGCCTAAAGGGGACTGCTCTTCCTGCCGATACGGACAAGAACTCCTCCCGGGGACTGACGGCAATCATCTCTGCGGCAGGGGGACGCGGCGGCGCCACAGGCGCCGCTTCGCGTTTCCGGGGCGACTCAGGAGTGGACCGTCCGGCCTTCCATGCCGCCGGCCACGGTGATCAGCTCGCCCGTCACATGGCCGGAGAGCTCGTCGGAGGCGAGGACGACGACGGCGCGGGCGATGTCCTCGGCCATCGCCACCTTTCGGAGCGCCATCGTGCGGCTGATGCGGTCGACGACGGCCGGGTCGAGCGCTCCTCGCGTCATCGGCGAGTACGTCCAACCGGGCGCGACCGCATTCACGCGCCCGTTGGGCGCGATCCGCACGATCTCGTTCTTCAGGCTGAGCAGCAGGCCGACCTGGATCGCCGACTTCGCCGCCGCGTAATCGGCGTGGCCGGCCTCGCCGAAGCGGCCCGCGGTCGAGCCGACGAGGACGAGGTTGCCGTGGCCCGAGCGTTCCACCTCGCGCAGGAAGCCGCGGGCGGTGAGGAACGTGGCCGTGAGGTTCGCGCGCAGGACTTCCTCCCACCGGGCGAGCGGTAGCCGCCACACCGGCTCGTCGTCGCGTGGCCAGACGCCGGCGACGGCGGCGCACACGTCGATGCCGCCGAGCTCCTCGCGCGCGCGCGTGAACAAACTATCGACGTCGCCCTCGTTCGTGAGGTCGGCGCCGATCGCGACCGCGCCGGGCAGCTCCGCGGCGAGCGCCTCTCCGCGCTCGCGACTCGTGTTGTAGTGGACGACGACGCGCGCGCCTTCGGCCGCGAACGCGCGCACGCACTCGGAGCCGATGCCGCCGGCGCCTCCGGTGACGAGCACGGCCTTTCCTGCGAGGCCCGTGTCCATTCGCGGAGAGTAGTCTCCCGCCGTGCGCGTCCACGTGATCAGCGACATCGAGGGCGTCGCCGGCATCGTCAAGTGGGGTCAGGCGGGCGGCGACCTGCCGCTCTACCAGGAGGCGCGCAAGCTCTACACCGAGGAGATCAACGCGGCCGTCCGCGGCGCGAAGGCGGCGGGCGCGACCGAGATCGTCGTCATGGACTGCCACGGCGCCGGCGGCGACTACACCTTCAACTCGCTCGTCGCCGACTTGCTCGATCCCGGCTGCGAGTTCGTCATCCAGAGCGAGTGGACGGAGTACACCGCGTTTCTCGAAGAGGGATGCGACGCGGCGCTCTTCGTCGGCATGCACGCGATGGCGGGAACGCCGGACGGCGTCCTCTCGCACACCGTGTCGGGGCAGGCGTGGCAGAGCCTGAAGTTCAACGGCACGCTCGTCGGCGAGACCGGGATCAACGCTGCGCTGTGCGGGCACTGGGATTGCCCCGTCGTGCTCGTCACCGGCGATCGCGCAGTCTGCCGCGAGGCAAGCGCGCTGCTCCCGGGCGTGACGACGGTCGAGGTGAAGGAGGGGCTGGGCCGCTTCAGCGCGCGCTCGAAGACGCCCATCGAGGCCCGCCGCATCATCGAGGAGGGCGCAGAACGATCGCTGAAAGACCTGAAGTCGGTGCACCCGTACGACCCGGGCCGTCCGTGCGAGATCGAAGTCGTCTTCACCACGCCGGACAGGCTGGAGGAGTACCGCCGCCGTCGCGGCGTCGAGGTCACCGGCCCTGCGTCGCTCGTCTCACGCGGGGACGACTGGTGGCAGGCCTGGTCGGCGTTCTACTTCTGAACGGCGCTCGGCTCGACGACGCCGAGGCCTTCGACGAGTGTGAAGAACGCTCGTGCGAACGGGGACGCCTCGGTCCGCGCGCGTACGTCGTCCCAATGCACCTGCTCGCGCAACGCGCGCGCGAGCTCGAGCAGGCTGCCGAACTCCGGCTCCTGCTCGTTGAGGGCGAGCAGCTTCGTCGTCATCAGGTCCTCGAGCGAACAGACGCGCACGCGCAGCGCCATCACCTCGATCACCGGCGCGCGCTCGATCGTCTCGTCGGTGATCGGTCCTCCCGCCGGGCTGTAGATGAGGTCGATCAGCGTGCCGTTCGGATGCCACGTCTTCACGAGCCAGCCCTCCGGCGGCCGCTCGGTGCGCAAGCCCGCCTCCCGGAACGCGTCGAGCGCCCCCTCGGCGTCCTCCTCGCGGATGAGCAGGTCGACGTCGTGCTCCGACCGCGGCCCGCCGCGTGCCCACGCCGCGAGCCCGCCGCCGAGCACGAACGGAAGGTCACGTGCCTGCAGCACGGCAACCGCGTCTTTCATCGCGTCGATCATTTCCTCGAACGTCGGTTCCGGCATCGCTGCCGAGCAGTTTCCGTTTGCCCTGAAACTGCAACATCAGCAGCATGATCCGGATCGCGGCAGCGGGAGACGTCCATGCCTCGGAGGCGACACGCGAGCGCGTCGAGAATGCATTCGCACGGGCCGAGAGCGACGCGGACGTCATCCTGCTCGCCGGCGACCTGACGACGACCGGCGAGCCCGAGCAGGCCAAGGTGCTCGCGAACGCGTGCCGGGACCTCTCGATTCCGGTCTTCGCCGTCCTCGGCAACCACGACTACCACGCCGGCCGTGCCGCAGAAGTCTCCGCGCTGCTGGCCGAGGCGGGCGTGCACATGCTCGACCGGTCGGCGCAGATGTGCGAGATCGCCGGCATGCAGATCGGCGTCGTCGGCACGAAGGGATTCGTCGGCGGCTTTCCGGGTTGCGTCCTCCCCGACTTCGGCGAGCCGCTGCTGCGTGACGTCTATGCGGAGACCGGACGCGAAGCGGATGCGATTGCGCAAGGGCTGCGCGAGATCGTCCACTCCGACCTTCGCATCGTCCTGCTGCATTACGCACCGGTCGAGGCGACCGTGATGGGGGAGCCGGCGGGCATCCACGTGCTGCTCGGCAGCGACCGTCTCGCGACGCCGATCGCCGAGTTCGGGGCCGACCTCGTGCTGCACGGACATGCGCATGCGGGATCGTTCGAGGGGCACATCGGCCAGATCCCGGTCTACAACGTCGCCGTGCACGTGACCGGGCGCGACTTCTGGATCTTCGAGCTGGAGGGCGTGCGCGGCCGAAGCGAGGTCGGCGTCGAGGGCCCTGCATAGACTGACGGCGTGGCCCCGCGCGTCGTCCGCATCTCCATCGCACCGGTGAAGTCGTTCGGCCTCGTCCATCCGGACGAGGTCATGCTCGAGCTCGGCGGCGTCACCGGCGACCGGCGCTTCTGGCTGCGCGACGAGCAGGGCGCGCTGTATGCGGGCAAGCGCGACGGCTCGATGCTGCAGATCCGTCCCGAGTGGGACGAGGAGACCCGGCGCCTCGCGTTGACATTCCCTTCTGGTGACGTCGTCGAGGGCGTCGTCGAGCTCGGTGACGAGGTCGAGGCGAACATGTACTCGTGGCACCGCGTGCGGTCGCGCAAGGTCCATGGGCCGTGGGAGGCGGCGATCTCGGACTACGTCGGCCGGCCGCTGGAGCTCCTCTGGGCGGACGACGGCGCGGTCGACCGGACACCGCGAGGCGGGACCGTCTCGCTCGTCTCGCGCGCATCGCTCGAGCGGCTGCGCGAGGAGGCGGCCCTCGACGACGCGGTCGACGGGCGCCGCTTCCGTATGTTGTTCGAGCTCGACGGCGTCGACGCGCACGAGGAGGACGCGTGGATCGGCGCGGAGGTGCGCGTCGGCGAGGCGACGCTCGAGCTCAACGGCGACATCGGCCGCTGCATCATCACGTCGCGCGATCCGGACACCGGCATCCCCGACGTGCCGACGCTCGCGACGCTCGCGGCCTACCGTCGCAACGGACGAACCGAGTCGCTGCCGTTCGGGGTGTACGGCGCCGTGCTCGTCCCCGGACGCGTGCGAGTCGGCGACATAGCACAACGGCTATACTCGTCTGAATGGCAGCACGCAACCGCACCGAGCTGACGCGCCCGCTCGACCGTCTTCGCGAGCGGATCGCGACCGGCGACCGCGGCTGGTTCTTTGCCGCGATCGCCGACAAGGTCGCCGCCCGCCGCATCGCGATGAACATGTCGCAGCGCGAGCTCGCCGAGCTGTGCGGCACGACGCAATCGGCGATCGCCCGGCTCGAGCGCGGCGGGCGCCCGCCGAGGATCGACACGCTGCTCCGCATCGCCGAAGCGCTCGACTGCGACCTTCAGGTCGAGCTCGTCCCGCATTCGTGATCGTCGGCGTCGCCGGCGACTCCATCAGTGCCGGTTCGCCGCTGTGGGATCCGGACCCGAGCGTGCGCGCGACGATCGCGCGGCCGGACGAGCGCAGCCAGTGGCAGTGCTGGGCGGCGCGGCTTGATCCACGACTGGACTTCCGGACGCGCGCGGTCTACGGGAAGCGCACCGACGAGATCGCGGCGTTCGTCGACGACGTCGTGGACGGTGTCGACGTCCTTGTCGTGCAGGGCGGCATCAACGACGTCGTGCAGCGGCGCTCGCTCGAGGACGCGGCAGGCAATCTCGCGGCCATGGTCGCGCGTGGGCGTGCGCTCGGCCTGCACGTCGCGCTCGCCGACGTCCTGCCGTGGCCGCGTGGCGACGATCGCGCCGCGCGAGACATTGCAGCGCTCAACGTGCTGGTGCACGAGATCGAGGGCGTGACGCTTCTCCCGTTCCACGCCACGCTCGCGCCGCTCGACGGCTGGAGCGACGACGGCGACCATCCGTCAGTCGACGGTCATCGACTGCTCGGCGGAGCGGCCGCGCGCGCGTTCTCAGAGATCGAGCTCTAAGCCGTCGTACGCGCGCTCGAGGCCCGCATCGAGTGGGAGCTCGTCCGGGCGGTGGATGACGACCAGCCGGTGCGCACCCGACGCCTCGAACGCATCGTTCGCCTCGTCCGCGGTGAGATGGCCGCGCTCGGCCGGCTCTGGATCTCCGAGAGTCGCCTCGCAGAGGAACACATCGGCGTCGCGCGCGAGCTCGGCGAGACGCGGAGTCGGCGCGGTGTCGCCTGAATACGCGACCGTGTGCATGCCGTCGCTCACGCGCAGGCCGAACGTCAGCTCCTCGTAGTGCGAGAGCCGCATCGGCGTCACGTCGAAGCCGGCGGCCGAGAACGCATCCTCGGCGCGGTACTCGCGCAACTCGAACGCCTGCTCGAGCTGGTCGGTGAACGCGAGCTGGCCGCCGAGCTGTCGGAGCCGCCCGCTTCCGCCGGGCGGGAGCCACAGCTCCGGCTTCGACGCGCGCCGCCCGGGACCGAACGCCGCGCCGAATGTCCAGGGCACGAGGTCGCCCCAGTGGTCGAGGTGGAAGTGCGTGATCGCGATCGCGTCCACGCTCGGCCAGCCGCCGTTGCTGTTGCGCAGGCGGGCGAGAACGCCCGGCCCGCAGTCGAGGAGCAGACGGCCCGCGCCCTCGATGAGGTAGCCCGACTGCGCCCCGCCGGCGTTGGGCCAGGCGGGCGAGCAGCCCACGACGATCACCTTCACCGGCACATCCTCGCGGATAACCGGGCATCTGCGGCGCAGTGACGGTGTATAACTCCGCCGTGGCCGGAGCATCGACCGACGTCCTCAAGAAAGTCCCGCTCTTCTCGGGCCTCGACAACCGCGAGCTCGAGCAGATCGCGAATTCGATGCGCGAGCGGCGCGTCGCCGCCGGCGACGTCGTCCTCGAGCAGGGCGCGGGTGGCGCCGGCTTCTTCGTCGTCGACGAGGGCGAGGCGGACGTGAGCGTGGACGGCAGCCCGGTCGGCACGGTCGGCCCGGGCGACTACTTCGGGGAGATCGCCCTGCTCACCGGCTCGGATCGCACCGCGACCGTCACCGCCCGGACGGACATGGTGTGTTACGGCATGACGCCGTGGGACTTCAAGCCGCTCGTCGAGTCGAACTCCGGCATCGCGTGGAAGCTCCTCACCGCGATGGCGCAGAAGCTCCGCTAGACCCCTTAGGGAAGAACGGAGCGGCTGCCGAGCGTGCCCTTGAGGCGTGAGCCGACGAGCTGCAGCGTCCCGGCGGAGGCCAGTCGGCCTGCCACGGTCAGCTGACCCTGGAACTTCAGCGCCACGCTGCCGCGCTGCGCCAGCTTCACGACCCCACTCACGGTGACGCCGGGAACGAGCCCGTAGCCGGTCAGCCGGAACGAATCCGACGAACCCCCGGCCTCGACGAGCTTGCCGCTCGCGAGCCCCGGAATCGGGCTCGACGTGTCGGACGAAGCGCCGAGGAGCCACGCCGCCTCGGCTTCGGCGACGGTTTTCGAGACCAGGCTGAACGTCGCGGACGGGCCGTCGCGGTGTGCCGGCGCATTCGGGTACGCGCCGATCGGCGCGACGAGGAACGGCGGCCGCGTGCACGAGTCGTTCGACGTCGGGTCGAGCATCCAGTCGTGCACCGCGAGCGCGGCGCAGCCGGACGGGTCGGTGGAGACGACGCTGTGCCCGATGCCGGGCACGACGACGAGCTTGCCCTGCGGGAACTGCGCGACGACCGACTGCGCCCCTGCGGTCGGCGTGCGCATGTCGAAGCCGCCGCTCAGCGCGAGGACGGGCACGTTCGGCGGCGCGCCGGCGGAGAGATTTGCCCCGCCGGCAGGCGTGGGCCAGGTGTCACACAAGGTCGCGTTGCCGAGGCCAGCCGCCCAGCTCCCGAACGGGCCGAACGTCCCGGGCGGAAGCGCGGCGATCGTGTTGCGCAGGAGGGCAGGGCGGTCGGCGGGATCGGAGCTCGCCGGCCATGGGAACGGACCGTCGCGGCAGTCGGTCGCCGCGAACAGCGCAGCGCTCAGGTCCGGTGCCGACAGCTGCGAGCCGATCGTGTCGAGGACGTGCAGTCGGAGGAGTGGGCCCATGTACCCGAGGCGCGCTGCGTGCGCCGCTGCCGGCAGCTCGGCGGCGAGGCCGGGGTTGAGGTCGGCATCGACGACGACTGACAGCAGCCCGACGCCGCCGAGCGTGTCCTCCTTCTTCGTCCCGTTGGCGAGGAGCACCGCTCCGTGTGCAGGCTTCGCCGCCAGCCGGTTCGCGACGGCGACGACGTCGCCGGCGAAGTCCGGCGTCGCCGCGCGGCAGACGTTCGCGCAGTAGGCACTCAGCGTCGCGGGCATCGCCTGCGCGACGTTCGCCTCGAACGGATCCGGAAGGTTGGTCGGCAGCACCGAGTCGAGCACGAGTCGGTCGACATGGTCGGGATGGGCATTCGCGTACGCGAGTGCGAGCTTCGTCCCGTACGAGACGCCGAAGAGCACGATCTTGTCGAAGCCGAGGGACGCCCGCACGGCGTCGAGGTCCTCGGCGTGGTCGGCGGTTCCGTACAGGGAGGCCGAGGGCCCGATCGACGATGCGCACGCGGACGCGAGCAGATCCTCGCCCGTCGGAGCGGTGGAGACCTGGAGCGCGGGGCAGTTGAGGAGGCCGGAGTCGCCGGTGCCGCGGTCGTCGTAGGCGATGAGCGTGTAGCCCGGGAAGAGGAAGCGGAACAAGAGCGCGTCGTCCGGCGTGCCGAGCGCGAACGCTCGCGCCGAGCCCTGGCCGGGGCCGCCGGCGATGAGGAAGACCGCGCCGCGCGGCTGGCCCGTCGCGGGCAGCTCCTCCACGTGAAGGCTCACGGTTCCGGGCACCATGCCGGAGCGGTCTAGAGGTACCACCACGGTCGAGCACAGGAGGCCGGGCGTCGTCCCGCACGGGGTGCCCTGCGCCCGCGCGGTGCCGGAGAACGCCGCTGCGGCGACCGCCGCAGCGAGGACGATCGCGGTCCCCCTCAGACCCACACGCGCAGGGTAGCCGGGATCTACGAGCTCGCCAGAAGGCGCCGCGCGCCGTCGAAGCGGCTCGCGTACCAGCCGGACATGGTCGAGATGCGAACGACCGTTCCTGTGTGGGGCGCGTGGATGAAGCGCCCGTGCCCGACGTAGATGCCGACGTGGCCCTCGCCGTCGAAGAAGACGAGGTCGCCGGGCTTCATCGCCCACCGGCCGACCTGCTGCCCGCGCAAGAAGTCGGCGAAGCTCGAGTGCGCGAGCGAGACCCCGAAGTGCCCGTAGACGTAGCGGACGAAGCCCGAGCAGTCGAAGCCGGTACGGGGGGACGAGCCGCCCCACGAGTACGGCACGCCCATCAAGTGCCGCGCGTAGCTCACCACGCGCTCACCGAGCGCCGGAGCCTCGCGCTTCGCCCGCAGGTGCTTACGGACCGCCGCCGGCGTCCGCAGGAGCGGGAGCGGATTCGGCGCCGGCGCCGGAACGGGCGTCGGATCGAGCGGGGGCTGCGTGTCGCCCCCGTCGGCCTTTCCGCCCACCGGCCAGACGACCGAGACGGCCAGCGCGAACGTGACGGCGAGCAACAGGATGAGGAGGCGTGATGTCCGCATTGGGGCTTCCTTCGACAAAAGCGCGGTCGCGCACCAAGGCGGCCGGATGTCGTTGGCAGGGCCCCATTCAAACCCGGGGTGCCGGAAGCGTCACTCCCCCGAACGGGGGGTTCTCCACAACTTTCCAAACAGAGATGGATCCAGAAGTGGGCTCGGATGTCGATCGCCAGGCTTCGCGGGCCGATCTCGGATCCCGTTTTCACGTTTGCCGTTTATGCGCCCCGGTCATGCAACGGAGACATATCGACCTCGCCATGGGGGGAACCTGCACATGAACGGACTTCAGTCGGTCGCACGGCGGGCGGCCGTGCTTGCGCTACTCGCCGCGGTCGCCGCCTTGCTCGGGGCATCCACGGCCTCGTCCGGCACCAAAGACCTGACGAACCCGAAGCACTTCTTCTGGGCGCCCGGCCAGGCCCCGAGCGGCACCGTCGCCGACTCGACCTCGAACGACCTGATCTACCACGGCGGCAACGCGGGCAGCGGCGCGATCGGCGTCGAGACGAAGCCTGCCGTCTACCTCGTCTACTGGGGCCCGGAATGGGCAAGCGGCTTCTCGACCGCCGACACCGACGGCAAGCTCTTCTCGTCGAAGACGCTCCAGACCTACGTGAACTCGTTCTTCGGCAACGTCGGCGGCAGCCCGTGGGCGGTCGTGCAGACGCAGTACTGCAACGGCGTCCTGCCGGGCTCGACGAGCTGCGTGGGCGGCACCGGCTTCGTCACGAACCCGAGGCGGCAGCTGAAGGGCGTCTGGACCGACCCGACGCCGGTCCCGTCCGACATCGTCGCGCTCGGCCTCGCCGAGAACCTCGTCGACGACCCGATCGCGATGGAGGCGCAGCGCGCCGCCGCGCACTTCAACTACGACCCGCAGGCGACCTACATCATCCTCACGCCGCCGGGCACGATCGGCACCGGTGAGCCGGTGTACTGCGGGTACCACACGCAGACGACGAGCATCGACGGCCTAGGCAACCCGTACCGGCTGCAGTACGCGTTCATCCCGTGGCTGAACGAGAACTGGCCCGGAGTGGGA
>DATBQM010000034.1:0-17651 GCA_036560805.1 Gaiellaceae bacterium
GGCCCCGCCGCCGAGCGAGATGCCGAACGCGCCGATCTGCGTGTCGGAGATCTCCGGGCGCGCCGCGAGCCAGTTGAAGAGGTCGCGCGCGTCCTGGTCCTCGCGGGGGCCGTCGAGGCCCCACACGCCGCCGGACGCACCGGTCCCGCGCGCATCGCACTCGAGCGATGCGTAGCCCGCCGGAGCGAGCGCCTGTGTCGCGAGCGGCTCCATGTCGGTGTGCGAGCCGCCGAGGCCGTGGAAGAGGATGACGGCGGGCCAGCCCGCGCTCGGCGGCGTGCCGTCCGGCTCTACGATCGAGCAGGCAAGCGGGGTGCCGTCGGAGGCGGTGATAGTGACGGGCTGCGGCGCGGCGACGCCGATGAGCGCGGCAAGCAGGAGAGTGAGCATCCCCTTAGCCTACGATCAGCGTCCATGGATGTGCGGGCAGTTGGCGTTTTCGACTCGGGAGTCGGCGGGCTCACCGTCCTTCACGAGTGCCTCGTGACGCTCCCGCACGAGGATTTCGTCTACCTCGGCGACCATGCGCGCCTGCCGTACGGGCCGCGCCCACTCGCGGAGGTGCGCGGCTTCGCGCGCGAGATCGGCGCATTCCTCGAGGTGCAGGACGTCAAGCTCATCGTCGTCGCGTGCAACAGCGCGACGTCGGCCGCGATGCCGCAGCTGCAGTCGGAGCTGTCGGTCCCCGTCATCGGCGTGATCGCGCCCGAGGCGCGCGCGGCCGTGCAGGCGACACGCAACCGGCGTGTCGGTCTGCTCGCGACACAGGCAACCGTCGATGCCGGGCGCTACCGCGAGCTCGTGCACGCGCTCGATGCCGGCGTCGAGCTCCATCCCGTCGCGTGCCCGCGTCTCGTCCCTCTCATCGAGAGCGACGATCCGTACGGCGACGAGACCGAGGACGCGGTACGTGAGTACGCCGCGCCGCTGAAGGACGCCGGCGTCGACACCGTGATCCTCGGATGCACGCACTACCCGCTCATCCGCCCGCTCTTCCAGCGCGTATTCGGACGCGATGTGACGCTCGTCTTCTCCGCCGAAGAGACAGCCCGCGAGGTGGCGGACACCCTCGCGCGCAAGCGAATCGAGAACGACACTGCGCGTACCGGCGCGTATCGCTTCCTCACCACGGGCGATGCCGCGTCGTTCCGCGAGATGGGACGCCGCTTCCTGCAGCTGCCGATCGGCGAGGTCGAGCACGTGTCGGTTGCGCGGCTCGAAGGCGCGGCCGCGTGAGCCGCGCTGACGGGCGCAAGCCCGATCGGCTGCGCACGCTGACGATTGCGCCGGACTATCTGGAACAGCCGCACGGATCGGCGCTCGTGACGCAGGGAAAGACGATCGTTCTCTGTACGGCGATGATTTCGGAGGAGGTCCCGCGCTGGTTGCGCAACCAAGGTCGCGGCTGGATCACCGCCGAGTACTCGCTCCTCCCCGCGTCGACCGGCGACCGCGTCGAGCGCGAGGCCTCACGCGGCAAGCAGCAAGGGCGCACGATCGAGATCCAGCGGTTGATCGGCCGGGCCGTGCGCGCTGTCGCCGACTTTCGCGCGCTCGGCGAGCGGACGATGTGGCTCGACTGCGACGTGTTGCAGGCGGACGGCGGCACGCGCTGCGCCGCGATCTGCGGCGCCTATGTCGCCGGCCGGCGCGCGGTAGACCGTTTCGGGCTCGCGCGCGCGTTCGCGGACTCCGTCGCCGCCGTCTCCGTCGGCGTCGTCGAGGGCGTGCCGCTGCTTGACCTCGACTACTCGGAGGACTCGAACGCGGACACCGACATGAACGTCGTCATGACCGGCGACGGTCGCCTCATCGAGGTGCAGGCGACAGCGGAGAAGGATCCGTTCACCCGGGAGCGGCTCGACGAGCTGCTCGGGCTCGCTGAGGGGGGAATCGAGCAAATCGCACGACTCCAGCAGGAGGCAGTCGATGCTCCACGTCCTTAGCGCGGTTCCGACTCTCGACTGGCCGCATGTCCTCCTACGGCTCGTGATCGCCGCGGGCCTCGGCGGCGCGATCGGGTTCGAGCGAGAGCTGCGCGAGCGGCAGGCGGGGCTGCGGACGCATCTCGTCGTCTGCGTCGGCTCCGCGCTCTTCACGCTCGTATCCGCGTACGGCTTCGAAAACTTCTTCACCGCGACCGGCACGCGCATCGACCCGACGCGCATCGCCGCGCAGATCGTCAGCGGCATTGGCTTCCTCGGTGCAGGCGCGATCATCCGCCAGGGCCTCTCGGTGCGCGGGTTGACGACGGCTGCGACGCTGTGGCTCGTCGCGGCGATCGGCATGGCGGCGGGCGCCGGCTACTACTCCGGCGCGATCATCGCGACGCTCGGCGCGCTCATCACGCTCGGCCCGATGCGCATCGTCGCGTACAAGGTCATCCACCGCTGGCGCCCGGACGTCGACCGGCTCGTCGTCGACATACCCGCGGGCGGAAGCCCCGTTCCGATCCTCGAGGTGATCGAAGAGCGCGGCGCGCGTGTCATCTCGCTCGAGATCGCGCAGGAGGGCGACCGTCGCAGCGTCGCGCTCGACGTCGAGCTTCCGCACGGCGGGTTGAACGCTCCGGCGATCGTCGCCGCGGTGGGCGACATCGACGGCGTGCTCGAGGTGCGTTGGACCGATTGACGGCAACCCTTTGCTCGCGCAACGCGCACAAGGCGCGAGAGCTCGAGCGGCTGCTCCCCGGCTGGACGATCGAGCCGCTCGACGCGGCGGGGTGGCCCGAGGAAACGGGCTCGGCGTACCTCGAGAACGCGCGCATCAAGGCGCGCTTCGGACGCGAGGTGCTCGGCCCCGGACACCGGCTGATCGGCGAGGACTCAGGCCTCGAAGTCGACGCACTCGGTGGCCGTCCCGGTATCCAATCGGCACGCTACGCCCCCGAGGGTGCACCTGCGATCGCGAAGCTGCTCGGCGAGCTCGACGGTGTGCCCGAGCGCGCGGCCCGCTATGTCTCCGAGCTGGTGCTCCTGACGGCGGACGACGACGAGGTGCGTGGCAGCGGCACGCTTGTGGGACGGATCGCGGACGAGCCGCGCGGCGCCGAGGGATTCGGGTACGACCCGGTGTTCGTCCCCGAGGGCGAGGAGCGGACCGTCGCCGAGCTCGGCGACGCGTGGAAGGCATCGCACTCTCACCGCGCACGTGCCGCCAAGGCCCTGCTCGCCGCACTCGGCGCCGCGCTGCTGCTGGCGGGGTGCGGCGGCACCGACCCCACCGCGACGCACGTCCTGCGCTCGTTCTTCTCCAAGGGTCCGGAAGCCCGCGCGCTTGGTGCGCTCTTTCCGCACAAGCCGGGAACGCTTCCGTGCGTGCTGCACGACAAGGCCGTGACGGTGCAGGCGACGTGTGCAACCGACATTTCCCTGGTGAAGCCCGCGCGCGCGGTCGTGACGCTGACGGAGGCGTGGAACCACGGCGCAAAGGCGCACACGTGGTTCTTCTTCATCCGCCGCGACGGGACGGTGCAGTCGGTGATCCAGGAAGGCGCGGCCGAACTAAAGCCCTGAGGGTTGAGTGGTGCGCCTGTGTGCCACCCACCAGTTCAGCTCGGCGCCGAGGACGATGACGTTCGCCATCACGTACAGCCAGAGGAGCAGGATCGCCGGACCGCCGAGGACGCGTAGTGTCACGTTCACGTCGGCGAGGCGCACGAACACGGGCAGCACCTGGAATGACGCCTCGAGGATGACCGAGCCCATCACCGCTCCGGGCAGCACGTCGTGGACCGTGACCGGCGCATTCGGCAGCAGCCGGTAGACGGCGACGAGGAACACGAAGACGCCGAGGAGCGACACCGCCACCGACAGCGCATATGCGACGGCCTGATCGCCCACGAACCCCGGCGCGTATCGCTTCAACACCTCGACACCGAGCGCGCCGACGACGAGGCTCGCGAACAGCGTGACGAGCACGCTCGCCATCAACGCGGCGGCGACCGTCTTCCCGCGTAGGAAGGGACGGTTGGGCCGCCCGTACACGATGTTGAACGCGGATTCGAGCGCGCTGAAGAGCGACAGCGACGACCACAGCAGTCCGACGCCGCCGATGATGCCGAGCGTCGCCGCGTTGCCCTGTACGCGGCGGACCAGTGTGAGGATGCTCTGGAGCGAGGTACCGGGGAACGCGCGCTTCAGCTCGCGCACGAGGAAATCGGAAGCGTCCGCCCGATGCGCGAGGCCGAGCAGCGAGAGCGCCAGGAAGATGAGCGGGACGAAGGAGAGCAGCGCGAAGTACGCCACCATCGCGGCGAGGTGGGTCCCGCGGTCGTTGAAGAACTTCGCGAAGAGAGCCCGTTTCCTGAGTCGCATCGGCCCCAGTTTGCACCGTGGTAGCCTCGGCCACCCATGGACGCGGCTCAGGCACTGGCGGATCTGACCGAGATTTCCTCGCAGGTGGAGGCCGCCGTGCTCTTCGACGAGGGCGGCAAGGTCACCGGCGCGACGCTCGCAGACGAGGGCGCGGCCGCGCTGGCCCGGGCCGCCGGCGACCTCCTCCAGCGTGCGTCCGCCCTCGGTGCCGGCGACATCAGCCAGGTCGAGGCGTCGATGTCGGACGGCAGCGTCTTCGTCGTCAGTGAGGGCCTCCGCCGCATCGCCGCGACGACTGGACCGGACCCGACGACCGGCCTCGTCTTCTACGACCTGAAGAGCGCGCTGCGCGACAGTGCGGCAGCGGAGAAGCCGCGGCGCAAGCGCGCGCCGAAGAAGGTGGACGATGCGGCGTAAGGCGCTCGGGCTCTTCGGGTTCGCCACCGGCCTCTTCGCGGGAAGCGTCCTCTATCGGCGAACGGTTGCGCGCCGGCGCCAGCGCGTCGACGTGTACTTCGGCGACGGATCGATGATCACGTACGACGACGGCACACCGGAGGCGGACGCACTGCTCCCGATCGCGCGCGACGCCCTCGCCGCCGCCCGTCACTGATGGACACCGACGAGCTTCGCCGCGCGCTCGTCGAGCACGCCTACCTCGAGGGCGACTTCGTCCTGCGCTCGGGGAAGCGATCGCGCTACTACCTCGACAAGTACCGCTTCGAGACGCGCCCGGACATTCTGCGCGCGCTCGGCGAGCGGATCGCCGCCGAGGTCGAGGCGCACGCGCCCGACGCGACCCGGCTCGCCGCGCCCGAGCTCGGCGCCGTCGCGCTCGCCGCCGCGGCGTCGCTCGAATCGGGGCTGCCGTTCCTCATCGTGCGCAAGGAGGCGAAGGAATACGGCACCGGCAACCGGCTCGAGGGGCCGTACGACGACGGCGAGTGCGTCTGCCTCGTCGAGGACGTCGTCACGTCGGGCGGCGCGCTGCTCGAATCGGTCGACGCGCTGCGCGAAGCCGGTCTCGCAGTGCAGACCGCGGTCTGTGTCGTCGACCGGCAGGAAGGCGGCGCGGACGCCCTCGCGCGGCAGGCCGTGCGCCTCCGGCCGATCTTCACCGCAAAAGAGCTCCTGGAGGAGGTGAAAAGCCCCGCAAAACCGCATGGTTGAGCGCATCCGCTACCCCTGGTAGGGTCATTTCGGCTCGATCAACGACAGGAGGAGAGGCACGTGACCAAGCAGGAGTTTGTGAACGAGGTCGCGAGGCGGAGCCAGCTGACCGCACGCGATGCCGGCAAGGCCGTCGACGCGTTCCTCGAGGCCATCACGGACACCCTGAAGGACGGCGGAGAGGTGGCCTTCACCGGTTTCGGCAAGTTCACCAGCCAGCAGCGCGCTGCGCGCACCGGCGTCAATCCGCGCAACCCGACTGAGAAGGTCCACATCCCGGCCGCGCGCGTGCCGAAGTTCTCGGCCGGCAGCGCCCTGAAGTCGGCCGTCAAGGGGGGCTAGCGCCCCGACGCCCGGGCACGTCTCCTCCGAGGATCGTCGAGAGGCCGCGCGAGCGGCCTCTCGCGCATTCCGGAGGCCTCAGTAGATTGGAGATGTGGCTCGCGTGGCCGTGACGAACTTCGCCGACCGCGTCGCCGAGGCGGTCGAGCGCAAGCGCAGCCAGATCGTCGTCGGCCTCGATCCGGTCGTCGACCAGCTTCCCGTCGAGCTACGCGGCGAGATCGTTCTCGGGCGCGAGCATGCGGCCGCCGCGTGCACGCGGTTCTGCTGCGGCATCATCGATGCGGTCGCGCCATATGCCGTCGCGGTGAAGCCGCAGCTCGCGTTCTTCGAGGCGGTCGGTTCAGACGGGATGCGCGCGCTCGAAGAGGTGTGCGAGTACGCCCGCGCGGCGGAGCTACTTGTCATCGCCGATGCGAAGCGAGGCGACATCGGTTCGACCGCGCGCGCATACGCAGCGGCATACGTCGAGCCGCGCGGCGACGAGCCGCCACTCGCCGACGCGGTGACCGTCAATCCGTATCTCGGCCGCGACGCGCTCGAGCCGTTTCTCGCCGCATGCCGCCGCGACGGCGCCGGTCTCTTCTGCCTCGTGAAGACGTCCAACGCAGGCGGCGCCGACGTCCAGGACGTCCGGCTCTCCGACGGGACGCTCCTCTGGCAGCACGTGGCCGGGCTCGTCGGGGAGTGGGGCGAGGATCTCGTCGGGGAGGGCGGGCTCTCGGCCGTCGGGGCCGTGGTCGGCGCGACGTTCCCGCAAGAGGTGGCCGAAGCGCGGCGGCTGCTGCCGCAAGCGGTGCTCCTGCTTCCGGGCGTCGGCGCCCAGGGCGGCAAGCCGGCCGAGCTCGCGCCGGCGTTCACGAGCGGGCCTGCGAGCGCCCTCGTTGCGGCCTCGCGATCGATCATCTACGCGTACCGCAACGTGACCGAGGACTGGCGCGGCGCCGCCGGGGGCGCGACCGCGCGATTGGCCCACGACGTCTGGGCGGCATCCCGCTGGTGAGGCAGTACGCGGCACCGGCGGCCTCGCTCCTCGCCGTCACCGCGGCCGTGCTCGGCATCCACTACGGCCTCCAGCATCAGGCGCCCGCGCCGCCGCCGCCGCCCCGGACGGCGCCGCGACATGTGCACGCCAAGCGCACGGCGGCCTTCACACGGATCTACGTCGTGCAGCGCGGCGACAGCTTCTCCGTCATCGCGGCGAAGACGCACGCGAGCATCGCCGCGCTCGAGCGCCTCAATCCGCATGTCAGCCCCACCGGGCTGCGCGTGGGGCAACGAATCAGGGTGAAGTAGCCTTCCCGGCGGCATGCGCCGGGGGTTGCTCGTCCTTTTCGTCGCGCTGGCATTCGCAGGAGCGGCCCGCGCTGCCCCGCCGACCGTCGACGCGCGCGCCTACGAGGTCGTGAACGCGACGAACGGGAAGGTGCTCGCGTCGTCGAACGCGGACGAACGGCTGCCGATCGCGAGCATCACGAAGCTCATGACCGTGATCGTCGCGCTGCAGCACCTGCGGCTCGACGACGACGTTCGCGTGACGGCGCAGGCGGCGCACGTCGGCGAGGAAAGCATCCCGTTGCGCGCCGGCCAAGTGGTCAGCGTGCACGACCTGCTCGAGGGCGCACTCATCCAGAGCGCGAACGACGCCGCCGATGCGCTCGCGGCAGGTGCCTCCGACGACGACCTCCCGCAGTTCGTCGACTGGATGAACGACGAAGCGCAGACGCTCGGGCTAACGGACACGCACTTCGTGCGCCCGGACGGACTGGACGCACCCGGGCACGTATCGAGCGCGCATGACGTCGCGTTGCTCGCGCAGGTGGCGATGCGCTCTCCCATCGTCCGCGAGATCGTGCGCAAGCGCACCGACACGATCGAGAACGGGACGGTCCCGCTGCACACGTGGAACGACCTGCTCGGAGTGTTTCCCGGGCTCATCGGCGTCAAGACCGGGCACACTGATGCAGCCGGGTGGTGCGAGGTGGCGGCTGCCCGGCGGCCGGGCTACACGATCTACGCCGTCATCCTCGGCAGCCCGACGCGCGCGCAGCGCAACTCCGACCTCGACCGACTGCTCGCCTGGGGCGTGTCCCGCTATCGCACGCTGACGCTCGTCGGCAAGGGCCCGATCGCGCAGGTGTCCCTCCCGTACGGCCGCGCCGCCGTTGCCCTCGTCGCGCCGACGCCGCTGGTGCGGCTCGTTCCCGCGGGGAACCCGATCGTCCGGCGGATCGTCGCGCCGGCCAACGTCGCGCTGCCCGTCCGCCGCGGCGAGACGCTCGGACGGATCGAGATCTGGGCCGGAAAGCGGCTCCTCGGCTCGCGGCCCCTCGTGGCTGCGCGTTCCGTCCCCCGGCCGGGCGTCGGCGGGCGTCTACGCTGGTACGCGACGCGAACCGTGAAAGACCTCTGGGCCTTCATCCCGTGATCGTCACCGTCACCCTCAACGCTGCAGTCGACCGCACGCTCACCGTTCCGAACGTGCAGCTCGGGCACCGCCATCGCGCGAGCGCGAGCTTCACGTCTGCAGGCGGCAAGGGCATCAACGTCGCGCGCGCGCTGAAAGCGCTCGAAACGCCGGTGATCGCGACCGGGCTTGCCGGCGGGCGGACCGGTGAGCGCATCGTCGAAGAGCTCGCACTCGAGGCGATCCTCAACGACTTCGTGCGCATCTCCGACGAGTCGCGCACCTCGACTGCCGTCGTCGACCCGACGGGCGGATCGCTGACCGAGATCTACGAGTGGGGGCCCGCGGTGCGGCCCGAGGAGCTGGAGATGCTCCTCGACAAGCTGCGCTATCTGTCGCGTGTCGCGTCGTTCGTCGTCTTCTCCGGGTCGTTGCCGCGCGACGTTGACGACGACTTCTATGCCGAGGCGATTCGCGAGCTCAACCGCCGCGGCATTCCGTGTGTCGTCGACTGCGAGGGTGAGCCGCTGCGCTACGGCGTCGAGGCGGAGCCATTCCTCGTCTCGCCCAACCAGCGCGAGGCCGAGAGCCTCGTCGGCCAGGAGTTCTCCGACGAGGCGGACTTCCTCATGGCGCTCGACACGATCGCCGACCTCGGCGCGCGCAACGTGCTGATCACGCAGGAGACGTCGTGCTTCGCCCTCGTGCGCGAGGAACGGACGGTGCGCAGGTTCCGCGCGTCGATCGAGCGCATCGAGCCGGTCGCGTCCGTCGGCGCGGGCGACGTCCTGCTCGCGGGCTTCCTCGCAGCGCGGTTCAACGACCTGCCCGTCGACGATGCTCTACGTAGCGCCGTCGGATGCGCAGCGGCGTCGGTGCTCGAAGTCGGTGCGGGACGGTTCGACGCGCGCGAGGCGAGCCGCCTTGCCGGCGACGTGAACCTCGAAGAGCTAGCGCCAGTCAGCGCTTGAGACGTCGAGGTTCGACGTCAGGCGCGTGACGGCGCCGCCGTCCGCGCTGACCGTGTAGAGGTCGAAGGTCGGCTGTCCTTTCGGCTTCGCGGCGACGAGTAAGCGGGTTCCGTCGGGCGACCATGTGACGCTCCGGACCTGCGCGAACGGCAGCGCAACCTTCTTTCCCTGCAGAACGACGGATGTGCCGTCGAGGTAGGCGAGACGGCCGTCCGCCGACCACGCCGGTGACGTGACCAGGCCTGCGCCGAGTTTCATCGCACCCGTCCCATCGGGTCTGATCGTCCAAATCGAGCTCGGATCGGTTCCACCGTTCATCGTCGCGAGCAGCTTCGGGCCCCACGCAACCTGGCTTGCCTCCGCATTGAGGTTGCGCGGGGTCCCGCCGGACGAGGACATCGTGTACAGCCTCGGGGCGACGGAGCACGACGAGTGCGAGTACGCGATCGTCGTCCCGTCCGGCGACCAGCTCGGCGAGTTGTCGAAGGTGCAATCGGGTGGGTATGTAAGCGTCGCACCGCGGCTCCCGTCGAGATGGAGCGTGCGGATGGAGGTAGGGCAGCCCTTGCAGCTGAGGCCAGTCGCATCCGCCCACTCGTAGGCGATCTGCGTCCCGTCGGGCGAGATGCGCGGTGTGGTCTCCTGCGCCTGGTCGTTTCTCAGCCGGTGCAGCCCTGTGCCGTCGCCGTTCATCGCATAGAGATTGTCGAACGGCTCCGCGCAGTAGCTCGCGTACACGATCGACCGCGTGCCCGGGACGTGCTGCAGCGACGCGATTGCGGCGCTCGGTCCGCCGTCATCGTCGCAGCCGATGACGTGTGTGTAGACGTGCGTCCCGTCCCGGACAGCGAAGCGGGTACCTGATCCGTTCGTGTTGAGACCGCTTGAGCTCGTGTCGGCGGGTGCGACCTTCCCGGAGGTCAAGTCGAGGCGATAGCCGCCTCCTGTGTACGGATCGCCGAACGCGATCGCGGTCTCCGACGCCCACGAGATCCCGACGTTCCTGAGCGGAAGCGTGTAATGCCGCACGAGCCCTCCCCGGTACGTGGTGATCGCGAGGCGCTTTCCGTTCACGCTCGCGAGCCGTTCGCCCTGTGGAGACCATGCGGCGAACGTCGCAGCGACGCTGAATCGCTCCGTGCCGTTCCTGTCGACGACATGGATGCGGCCGTCGTACCGGCCGGTTGCGAACTCGCCGATTCGCGACCAACCGACGGGGCCGCCGCCGCTCGTCACGCTCCACACCTTCTTCCCGGCCGGCGTGTATGCGTCGACTTCGCCCATGGTCAGCACTGTTACGAGCTTCCCGTCGGGCGACCACGACACCGAGCCGAGATCCTGCCCGTGCGCGAGAGCGCGCGGCTGCCCGCCGGGCGTCGCGAGCGAGAGCCCGTAATGATTCACGGTGCCCGAGGTGAGCGCGATCGTCTTGCTGTCGGGTGACCACGCCATCTGCACGTACTGATCCGACGGGAAGCCGAGGGCCGGCACGCGGCGAAGGCCGGTGCCGTCGGTTCCGATCACCCAGAGACCTCCGATGCCGCCCCGGTCGCTGAGGAATGCGACGCGCTTCCCGTCCGGCGCGACGAGCGGCTGCGAATCCTGCCACGGGCTGTGTGTCAGGTTGACGACCCGGCCGTCCCAATCGACCTTGAAGACATCCCCCGTTATCGACGGCGCCCGGTCCGCGGAGAAGACGATGAGCGAGGCAGTGGTGCCGTGCGCGCCGCCGCCTGCCAGCGCCACCGCGGCGACCGCTGCAGCGAGCAGCTTCACCCCGCGAGTGTGATCGCGCGGATGCGCGCGCGGTCGCCGAGGTTCTCCGCCCATGCGACCCGCTTGCCCGCGATGGATAGGCCGACCGGGGTCGCGGCCGCCTTTGCGATCGCGCGGACGCGCCTCGTCGCGGTGTCGACGACACGGATCGAGCGGCCGACGCGGAAGACGAGCGTTCCGTCTCCGGCTGAGAGCTCGGGCGCGGTCGCCGCAGGTACCTTCACGCTGCGCACGTCATTGCCCGAGGGCAGGTCGTACCAGCTGAGGACGACCGTTCCGGCGGAGCGGCTGAGCACCGCGAGCGTGGTCGGGGAGATTGCGATCGCGACCGGCGTCCCGTTCGGCGAGACACTCGTCAGGAGTGAGCCGTTGACGGCGTCGCGCACCTCGACGGGCGCGTTGGGGGATGCGAGCGGGTGGCCGTCCGTCGTCGACGACCCGACGGCGGGCACGTACGCCACGTCGCCACCAGAGGCGGCCACGGCGACCGACGCGGGCGCGCCCTTGACGGCGACGGGGGCCTTCCGCCCGACGACGCGGTAGATCCCGCCTCCGGCGATCTTCAGGTCGCACGCTCCCGGTTCCTTGGGCGCAGAGAGGCAGTCGACCTGGTTCTTGTACGCGACCTGTGCGACCGCGTAGACGAGGGTGCTGCCGCTTCCTGCGACGCCGCCGAGCCACAGGCCGGCGCCGTGGTTCGCGTGGGCGACCTCCTGGAAGCGGCGCTCTCGCGGATCGTGCACGGTGGCGCCGAGCACGTAGTCGAACTTGAGCGATTGCGCGGCCGACTCGTGCAGCGACCACAGGAGGGCCGGGGAACCGCCGTTTTCCGCGACGGCGAGGCTGACGGGCGAGCCCGCGGGCACCTGCCAGCCGCAGGTGACGTTGTGGTACCCCGAGCCCTCGGCCGGGAGGTGCTGCTGAGCGCCCCCGAGCTGCCAGACCCAGACGTCGTTGCATGCCTTCGAGTTCGGCGCGAACCAGGCCACCAGGCCGTCGTCCTGCGCGAACGCGGCGATGGTGCGGTGGGCAGGACCCGTGTACAGGGTCTCAACCTGTCCCGCACGCGCCGACGAATGGAGAATCGAGGCCGCAAGAGCGAGCGCGCCGAGCAGCGTGCGCATCGAACGCACGGTAACGCGCCGGTGTTAGGAGGGTGTTTGTACGGGAGTGCCGTCGGCGTAGGTTGGTACCCTTGCCTCCTTGAGCGTCGACCTCCGTCCGGACGAGCTGCAGCGGCTGCTCGAGCTGGACCGGAAGTTCGCCAGGGAAGGGTTGACGTTCGACGACGTGCTGCTCGTCCCGGCCGAGTCGGCAGTGCTCCCGAACGAGGTCTCGACGCGCACGCGGCTCACGCGCTCGATCGACTTGAGCATCCCCATCGTCTCGGCGGCGATGGACACCGTCACCGAGGCGCGCCTCGCGATCGCGCTCGCGCGCGAGGGCGGCATCGGCATCGTCCACCGCAACCTGTCGATCGCGGATCAGGTGGCCGAGGTCGACAAGGTGAAGCGCTCCGAGGCCGGGATGATCGTCGAGCCGGTGACTCTGCCGCCCGACGCGCTCGTGCGCGAGGCACTCGCGCTGATGGCGCACTACAAGGTCTCCGGCGTCCCCATCACCGACGCGGACGGGATCCTCGTCGGGATCCTCACGAACCGCGACCTCCGCTTCGAGGACGACGTCGATCAGGCGGTGTCGGCGCTCATGACCGCGCGCAACCTTGTCACGGCCCCCGTCGGCACGACGCTCGGGGAGGCGGAGGACATCCTTCGCCGCCACAAGATCGAGAAGCTGCCGGTGGTGGATGCGGACGGCCGGCTGCGCGGGCTCATCACCGTCAAGGACATTCAGAAGAAAGTGCAGTTCCCCGACGCGACGAAGGACGAGCGCGGACGCCTGCGCGTCGGCGCCGCTGTCGGAGTCGGCCCCGACGCGCTCGAGCGCGCGCAGGCGCTTGCCGCCGCGGGCGCGGACGTCCTCGTCGTCGACACGGCGCACGGTCATTCCGTCGGCGTGCTCGAGATGGTGCGGAAGATCAAGGACGCGGTCGCGGTCGAGATCATTGCCGGGAACATCGCCACCGGCGAGGCGGCGCAGGCGCTCGTCGAGGCCGGCGCCGACGCAGTGAAGCTTGGTGTTGGCCCGGGGAGTATCTGTACGACGCGCGTCGTCGCCGGCGTCGGCGTCCCGCAGGTGACGGCGATCCACGAGGCTGCGCAGGCGGTCGACGTTCCGGTGATCGGCGACGGCGGCATCACGTCGTCGGGCGACATCGCGAAGGCGATCGCCGCAGGCGCCGACACCGTCATGCTCGGTTCGATGCTCGCCGGCACGGACGAGGCGCCGGGCGAGGTGATCGTCCACCAGGGCGAGCGCTTCAAGGAGTACCGCGGCATGGGCTCGCTCGGCGCGATGAAGGCGCGTGGCTTCTCGAAGGACCGCTATTTCCAGAACGACGTCGAGGACGTCGACAAGCTCGTGCCGGAGGGGATCGAGGGCCGCGTCCCATACAAGGGGCCGCTCGCGCCGATCGTGCATCAGCTCGTCGGCGGGCTGCGCCAGGCGATGGGCTACTGCGGCGCGCCGACCATCGACGAGCTGAAGGACGCACGCTTCGTGCGCATCACCGGCGCGGGGTTGCGCGAGTCGCACCCGCACGACGTGACGATCACGAAAGAGGCGCCGAACTATCGCCGCTGAGCCGAACGTGATCCCGTTCCCTGCCGCGGAGGACCGGCCGGTGCTGGTGATCGACCTCGGCGGGCAGTATTCGCAGCTGATCGCGCGCCGTGTGCGCGAGTGCCGCGTCTACTCCGAGCTCGTCGGACACAACATCTCCCCGGAGGCCGTGCGTGTGCGCAATCCGTACGCGCTCATCCTCAGCGGTGGCCCGGCGTCGGTGTACGCGGAGGGCGCGCCGCACGTCGACCCGCGCGTGTTCGATCTCGGCATCCCGACGCTCGGCATCTGTTACGGCGCGCAGCTGCTCGCGCTCGACCTCGGCGGCCGCGTCGACCGCACCGGCGTCTCGGAGTTCGGAAAGACGGCCATGCACGTCACCGAGTCGCGCCTGCTCAAGGACACGCCGTCGGAGCAGACGGTCTGGATGTCGCACCGCGACACCGTCGTCGCCGCTCCCGAGGGCGCGGCCGTCGTCGCGAGCTCTCCCGCCACGCCGGTCGCTGCGTTCGAGTCGCGCGACCGGGCGCTGTACGGCGTGCAGTTCCATCCCGAGGTCGTACACACGCCGCACGGCATGAACGTGCTGAAGAACTTCCTGTACGAGATCGCCGGCGCGCCGCCCGCGTGGACGCCGGCCGCGGTGATCGAGGAACAGGTCGAGCGCATCCGCAAGCAGGTCGGCTCCGAGCGCGTGCTCTGTGCGCTCTCCGGTGGCGTCGACTCGGCCGTCGCGGCGCTGCTCGTGCACAAGGCCGTCGGCGACCAGCTCACGTGCGTGTTCGTCGACCACGGCCTCCTGCGCAGGGACGAGGCGTCACAGGTCGTCGAGACGTTCGGCGAGCACTTCCACGTTCCGCTCGTGCACGTGGAGGCGCAGGAGCGCTTCCTCGACCTCCTCGCCGGTGTCATGGATCCGGAGCAGAAGCGGAAGATCATCGGCCGCGAGTTCATCCGCGTGTTCGAGGAGGAGGCGCGGAGTCTCGGAAACGTCAACTGGCTCGTGCAGGGGACGCTGTACAGCGACGTGATCGAGTCGGGCGGCACCGAGGGTGTCGCCGCGACCATCAAGTCGCATCACAACGTCGGCGGGCTGCCCGACGACATGAAGATGAAGCTCGTCGAACCGCTCCGCCTGCTGTTCAAGGACGAGGTGCGGCGTGTCGGCGAGGAGCTCGGCATGCCAGAGCGGATGGTCTGGCGACAGCCGTTCCCGGGACCGGGCCTCGCGATCCGCATCATCGGCGACGTCACGGCCGAACGGCTCGAGATCCTGCGCGAGGCGGACGCGATCCTGCAGGAGGAAGTTCGCAGGGCCGGTCTCTATCGCGATCTGTGGCAATCGTTCGCCGTGCTGCCCGCCATCCGCTCGGTCGGCGTGCAGGGCGACGAGCGCACGTACGGCTATCCCGTCGTCCTGCGTGCAGTGACGAGCGACGACGCGATGACGGCCGATTGGGCGCGGCTCCCGTACGAACTGATCGAGGCGATCTCGAGCCGCATCGTCAACGAGATCCCCGGTGTGAACCGCGTCGTGCTCGACGTCACCTCGAAGCCGCCGGCCACCATCGAGTGGGAGTGACGCGCTACCTTTCCCGGGCTTGCCCCCGCGCTTAGATCACGTGATCCTCGCTGTCACCGACTGGAAACGGTCGAACGACTTCTACCGCGACGTCCTCGGCGTCGAGGTGACGGAGATCTCACGCGGGCGGTACGCGTACAAGCTCGATGGTGGACAGCAGCTGAACGTGCACGGGCCCGGCTCGAGCCCAGTGCCGCGCGCGGCCGACCCGGTACGGCCCGGCAACAGCGACCTCTGCTTCGTCTGGGACGGGACGCCGGAGGACGCGGTCAAGCACCTTCTCGCGCACGGCGTCGAGATCGAGCTCGGGCCGGCGAAGCGCCAGGGCGGCATGGGCAACGGGACGAGCGTCTACTTCCGTGATCCGGACGGGACGCTGCTCGAGTTGATTTCCTACTCCTGATGGACCTCAGGGAC
The DNA here is from genome assembly GCA_036560805.1 of Gaiellaceae bacterium. Lineage (GTDB taxonomy): Bacteria > Actinomycetota > Thermoleophilia > Gaiellales > Gaiellaceae > Palsa-739. The sequence goes on from DATBQM010000034.1 coordinate 15,664, forward strand.
ATCCTCAAGCGCCGCCGGATGGTGCGGCATTACACCGGCGAGGCGATCCCGCGCGAGATGCTCGAGCGCGTCGTGGCCACGGTCCGAAGCGCACCGAGCGCTGGCTTCAGCCAGGGCCAGCGCCTGCTCGTCGTCGACGATCTCGGCCTGCTCGCCGACCTCGCTGCACTCGCCGCCGGCCCCGAGGACCCGGAGCTGGAGCCCTGGTTCCCGAGCGCGCCCGCGCACGTGCTCGTGCTGACACGCGAGGCCGACTACCACGAGCGCTACCGCAGCGACGACAAGCTCCAGGACGGCCAGGAGATCGACTGGCCCGTGCCGTTCTGGTACGTCGACGCGGGCGCGACGCTCATGCTCGTCCTCCTCACGGCGATCGACGAAGGACTCTCGGCCGGCGTGTACGGCGTGCCGGTGGAGCAGGATCCGGCGTGGCGCGCGCTGCTCGGAATCCCGGACGACCTGCGCATCGTCGCCGGTGTCACCGTCGGGCGCGGCGCGCCCGATCCCGGCTGGAGCGGAAAGACGAGCCGCGCGACGCAGCGTCGGCGTGCGCTCGACGAGCTGGTGCGGTGGAACACCTGGTAAACCGCCTCGCTGCTGCGCGGGTCGGGCTCACCTACAACCAGTACGCGGACTCGGAAGTGCGTCGCGGGCGTCTCCGCGCGCACCTCGACGAGCGCGCCGGCGCGGACACCGTCCTCGTCGGAGAGGCGGCCGGCTACCGCGGCGCCCGGGTGAGCGGTCTCGCCTTCACGTCCGAGCGGCAGCTCACCGGCACGGGGCCGGCCGAGGCGACCGCGACGATCGTCCACCGCGTCCTCGCCGAGCTCGGGCTGGAGGGGGCCGTGCTGCTCTGGAACGTCGTGCCGACGCATCCCGGCACCGCGAGCTCCAATCGGCGCCCGACCCGGGCCGAGGTGGAGGAGGCTGAGCCGTTCCTCCGGGAGCTGACCCGTGGGAGGCGGGTCGTCGCCGTGGGGCGCCTGGCAGCGGCAGTCCTCGATGCCCCGTACGTTCGCCACCCGTCACACGGTGGGGCGGTCTCGTTTTCAGAGGGATTGCGGTCGTATTTCGCTACAATCCCGCCCCGGCGCGCCACCCGCGCCGCTTTCCTATGAAGACGTACTCACCCAAGCCCGGAGAGATCACGCGCGAGTGGTATCTCGTCGACGCCCAAGGCAAGACCCTGGGGCGGCTCGCCACGCAGATCGCCGACACCCTCCGAGGCAAGCGGAAGCCGCAGTTCGCGCCGCACATCGACACCGGTGATTTCGTCGTCGTCGTGAACGCCGAGAAGGTCCACGTGACCGGCAACAAGCTCGACCAGAAGAAGTACTACCGCCACTCCGGCTATCCCGGCGGTCTGAAGGAGCGCACGCTGCGCGAGCAGCTCGATCGCCGGCCGACGGAGGTGCTGCGCATCGCGGTCAAGGGGATGCTCCCCAAGAACCGGCTTGCGCGCCAGCAAATCACGAAGCTGAAGATCTACGCCGGGCCCGAGCATCCGCACGGCCCGCAGAACCCCAAGCCACTGGAATTGGAGAGTTGATTTTGAGCCAGATCGCTCAGTACCGCGGCACCGGCAAGCGCAAGACCTCGGTCGCGCGTGTCATCCTCCGGCCCGGCGATGGCTCGACCTGGGTCAACGGCCGCACGCTCGAGGAGTACTTCCCGCGCTCGGTCTGGCAGACGATCGCCGTCTCGCCGCTGAAGGTGGCCGGGGTGGAGGGGCAATACAACCTCCGCGTCCGTGTCCACGGCGGCGGCCTCACCGGACAGTCCGGTGCCGTTCGCCACGGCATCGCCCGCGCGCTCGTCGAAGCGAATCCGGAGCTGCGTGTGCCGCTCAAGCGCGAGGGCTTCCTCACGCGCGACGCTCGTCAGGTCGAGCGCAAGAAGGCCGGACTGCACAAGGCGCGCAAGGCGCCGCAGTTCTCGAAGCGCTAAGCGCTGCGAGCCACTGACTGCGGGCTCCACCCGATCGCAGG
>DATBQM010000035.1:0-10649 GCA_036560805.1 Gaiellaceae bacterium
GCTCGAGCTTTGCCTTCAGCTCCATCTCCTCGGCGTTGTCGCGTTCCTTGTCGCCGCACGGGACGAACGGCCAGAAGGTTCCCGTCTTGAAGCCATAGATCCAGTACACCGGGTTCTTCCCGCCCTCGAACTTGAACGCGGCCGCGAGCAGCTGCCCGCCGAAGCCCTTCGCCTCGAGCTCGGACGCGACCGTGTGCACGGCCGCCACCTGATCCTCGAGGTCGGGGTCGCGTGCGATCACCCACTCGAAGCCGAACGCGTCCGTCTTCCGGTCGAGCTTGGTGCCGGCGGACGCTGCGACCGCTTCGAGCAGCTGCTCGATCTCCTGTTCCGCAGCCGTGAACTCGCCGGCCGAGAGCGGCTTGAAGATGACGGCGCCGACGCCCGCTGTTTTCAGCGAGCACGCCGTGTCGAGCGTCACGGCAGCGGTGCTGATGGCGAACAGCCGCTCGGCGGCCGGAGCCTTCAGCTTCTTGCGCCCGAAGAGGACGTCGCCGAGGCCCAAGCTACGACTGCTGCTCGGGCGCAGGCGCAGCAGGCTCGGCGTCGCCCGCGCCGATCTCCTTCTTTGCGCCGTCGCCCGCACCGACTTCTGCCTTCAACTTGGCCAGCTCGCTGTCCACCTGCGACGACGCGGAGATCTGCGAGAGCTCGCGGTCGAGCTGCGTCTGGTCGCCGGAGCTCAGATCCTCGAGCGCACCCGTGCTCGTCAGCTCGTCGATCGCCGCCGCGCGCGCCTGCATCTCCTCCGTCTTGCTCTTCGCGCGCTCGATCGCAAGGCCCGTGTCGTTCATCCCGCGGCCGATGCCCGTCGCAGCCTCGCCGACGCGCACCTGCGCCTCGGCCGCCGAGTATTGCGCCTTGAGCACTTCCTTCTGCGAGCGGAACGACTCGATCCGCGTCTCGAGCTGCTGCTGTGACGCGACGAGCTTCTCCTGCTGGTCGGCAAGCCCCTTCACCTGGTCGTCCATGCTCTGCAGCTGCTGCTGCGCGACCGCCTTGCGCTCGAGCGCCTGCCGCGCGAGGTCCTCGCGATTCGCGCCGACCGCCTGGCGCGCCTGCGTCTCGAGCTTGACGACGTTCTGCTCGAGCTTCTGCTGCTGCAGCTCGAGCCGCTTCTTCGAGGTGACGACGTCAGCAACGCCGCGCTTGACGTTCTGGAGCTGCTCGAGCATCTGCTCGTACGAGTAGTCGAGGGTCTCGGTCGGGTTCTCGGCCCGGTTGAGGAGTTTCGAGTACTTCGCCTTGATGATCAGCGTTGTGCGTGACAGGAGTCCGGCCATGGGACGTAGCCTATCCGGCGATGCTCGTCGAGCGGAACATGCACCCGGATTGGCTCTCCAACGCCTACGTCGTGGCGGACGAGGAGGGCGGGACGGCCGTCTTCGTCGACGCCGGCGCGGATCCCGTGCCGCTCGCCGCGGCGCTCGAGCGCTGGGGCGCCGAGCCGGCCGCGATTCTTCGGACACACGCCCACCACGACCATGTCGCCTGGGAGGACGAGCTTCGCTCTCGCTACGGCGTCCCCGTCCTCACCGCGCCTGGAGAGTGGGACTTCGGAAACGTCCACGTCCACGGCCTGGCCACGCCGGGGCACTCCGACGACATGGTCGCGTTCGTCGTCGGCGACGAGCTCGTCTTCACCGGGGACACGCTCTTCAAGGACGCGGTCGGAGGCGGCGACCCGGAGCTCGTGCGCTCGTCCGTGATGGACGTCTTCATGGCGCTGCCCGACGCGCTCCGCGTGCTGCCCGGCCACACCGACGAGACGACGATCGGCCGCGAGCGCGAGCACAACCCGTTCGTGCGCGTCTGGTCGGGCGCGGAGCCGGAAGGGACGGAGCACGTGTCGGTCGGCGGCCGCGGCGCGACCCTGCTCGTCTGGTCTCCCGACTACGACGGCAAGGGGAAGGCCTGGGTGCGCTTCGACGACGACGGCGGCGACGCGATCGTCGGCGGCTCTCGGATCTCGCGCTAGCGGAACCGCAACGCCCGCTCGTTCGTTGTATCGACTCATACCCGAGACCAAAGGGAGGCTCGATGCTCCTCCTCGTGTTGCTGGCATTGCTTGCGATCATCGCGTTCGGCGTGGGCTTCACGGTCCACTGGCTCTTCGTGGTCGCAGTCGTGCTCGCGCTCGTCTGGTTGATCAGCCTGTTCGCAGGCGGATCCCGCGGGCGCACGCGCGGCTCCTGGTGGTAACGGCACCAGCCCCGGCAGGCCCCGCGGCTACCCGCGGGGCCTGTCCGGAACCGACAGTAGGTTGCCGCTGTGCGCCTGCTCGTCGCCCGCTGCGAAGTCCGCTATTCCGGCCGGCTGAACGCCGTCCTGCCGGAGGCCGTTCGGCTGATCATCCTCAAGGCCGACGGCTCGGTGCTCGTCCACGACGACGCGGGCGGCTACAAGCCGTTGAACTGGATGACGGCGCCCACGGTCGTCGACGACGAGGGGGACCGCCTCGTCGTGCGCAAGCCGAAGACCGAGGACGTCCTCGAGATCCGCCTCGCCGATGTGCTGAGCGACGTCGTGCACGACATGGGCGAGTCGGCGGCGCTGCAGAAGGACGGCGTCGAGCGCCACCTGCAGGAGGAGCTCGCCGCCGCGCCCGGCGCACTCGGCGAGGAGCTCACGCTCGTCAAGCGCGAATGGCCGACCGACGTCGGCCCGGTCGACCTCATGTGCAAGGACGCGGCCGGCGAGTGGGTCGCGGTCGAGATCAAGCGGATCGGGACGATCGAGGCGGTGGAGCAGCTGACCCGCTACGTGGCGTTCATCCGCGAGGACCCGGCGAAGGCAGCGTGCCGCGGCGTCCTCGCCGCGCAGACGATCAAGCCGCAGGCGGTCGCGCTCGCCGAGTCGCGCGGGTTCCGCTGTGTCGAGGTCGACCTCGCCGTCCTCCGCGGCGAGCGCGAGCCCGACCTCACACTTTTTGCGGCCTGACCACAGCCTTCAAGTACTCGCGCGGCGGGTCGGCGAAGAGCGGGGCGATACCGTCGAGCCCGACCTCGTGCGTCAGGAGTTTCTCCCACGGCCGCGCGCCGCTCGCGAGGAACGCAAGCGCGGCCCGCACCGTGCGCGGCGTGTGATGGAACGCGCCGCGCAGCGTGAGCTCGTCGTAGTGGATGCGCGTCGCGTCGAGCGCGACCTGTGTGCCGCCCGGTAGGCCGCCGAACAGGACGACGGTTCCACCGCGGCGCGCGAGCGCGACGGCGTAGCGCCAGCCGTCCTCCGTTCCCGTCGCTTCGATGACGACGTCTACACCCGCGCCGTCGCCGGAGGTCGCCCCGAAGTCCGTTGCGAGCGCGCGCCGCTCCGGCCGGCCGCCGACGAGCACGACATTCGCGCCTGCATCGGTTGCGCACGCGCACAGCATCAGGCCGATCGGCCCGGCGCCGAGCACCGCAACCGTGTCCCCTGCGCCGACGGCGGCGCGCTCGACGCCGTGCAGACAGCACGCGAGCGGCTCGACCATGGCCGCCACCTCGAGCGCGAGGCCGGACGCCACCGGCAACAGGTTCCGCTCCGGCGCGGCGATCAACTCCGCATACGCACCGTTGAGGAGCGTCCGCCGTTCGCACTGCGCTTCTTCATTGCGGTCGCACGCCGCGCACGATCCGCACGGGACCGAGTTGACGCCTGCGACGCGCTGCCCGGTCGCGACGTCGATGCCGGCGAACTCGTGGCCGAATGGCGCGGGCGGCTCGGCGAGGAGAACGGGATGGCCGTGGCGGAACGCCTTCAGGTCGGTGCCGTCCGTGAGCGCGACCTCGACCTGGACGAGGACCTCGCCGGGGCCGGGAACCGGCTCGGGGACCTCGTCGACGCGTACGTCGCCGGGCCCGTACCAGCGCAACGCCCTCACGGCGTGAAGACGACCTTCAGCGCATTCCCGCGCCGGTACAGCTCGAGCCCCTCGGCGAAGCGCTCGAGCGGAAGCACGACCGGCTCGGGGAGGTCTAGCGTGAAGAGCACTCGTGCTGCCTCCTCCATCGCCGCCGGCGTCGCCGAGCGGGACCCGAGCACGGTCAGCTCGCGCCGGTACACGGCGTCTGCGTCGACGACGACGCCCGGCGCGAAGACGACGAGCGTGCCGGCCGGCGCGACCCATTCGGCAGCGTCGGCCGGCGCGCAGACGACGACGGTCTGCACGGGGCCGTCCGGCTCCGGCGCGCAGCGGCGGTCGGCGCGCGGATCGAGCGCGAGCACGTCGTCGCCGCGGCGGCGCAGCACGGCACACCAGAGCTGCCCGACGAAGCCGCAGCCGACGACGAGCACCGGCCCGCGCGGGACGAGCTCGAGCGCGCGGAGCACGCAGGCGAGCGGTTCGACGTACGTCCCGCGCGCGTCGTCGATCCCGTCGGGCAGCTCGACGCCGTCCGCCGGTTGGACACGCTCTGCGAAGCCGCCGGGGACGATCGTCGCCTCGGCGAACCGCTCGCACGTCGAGTCGTGTCCCGCGCGGCAGCGCTCGCACTTCCCGCACGGCCGGTGATGCACGAGCGCGACCCGCTTACCGTTCACGCGCGCGACCACCTCGTGCCCGAGCACCGTCCCGGCAGGGGCCGATCCGATCTTCTCGACATCCGAGCCGCACAGGCCGCAGGCCAGCACTTCTATTGACGGCTCCGGTGCGGGAAGATCCGAGAGACGCGGCTCGCCGTACGCGTCGAGGATCACCGCGCGCATGCGCCGATCATAGGAGGCACCGATGGCAGTCAAGCTCTACCGCTGCGGGAACATGTGGGCGAAGTTCGGAACGCATCCGTGTTGGCGCGTGCAGAAGGCGCTCGACAAGCAGGGGATCCAGTACGAGGTCGTTCCCGGGCCGTGGCCGCGGCGCAAGAACCGGACCGCGGTCATCGAAGGCACCGGTCAGCCGCTCTATCCTGCCATCCAGTTCGACAACGGCACCTGGTATCGCGAGCAGTCCGCCGATATGGCGCGCACCATTCGAGATGGCAAGCTCATGGAGAAATCCGGCTAGACTGGACTGCTCGCGGGGCTATAGCTCAGCTGGGAGAGCGCCTGGATCGCACCCAGGAGGTCGGCGGTTCGAGCCCGCCTAGCTCCACTCTCGCTAGGACTGCCAGGCGAACGGCGAGGCCGTTCGGGGCTGCTGCGCCAACTGCGCCTGCTGCGCCGCCCACGCGGCCTCGTACTGCTGGAGCCGCTCGTACGCGGCCGTGAGATTCTCGGTGGCGGACGCGAGCTGGCCCCGAGCCTGTGCGAGCTCGGCCGCGTGCGCGTCGCGCTCCGCCTCGGCCTGCCGCGCGGCCGCAAGGTCGACCTCGAGGGCCGGGATGCGGGCCGCATCCATCCGTGCGTTTGCCAGGTCCGACTCGAGCTGCGCGATCTTCGACTCCGCCTCTTCGAGCGAGCTGCCGGCGGACGAAGCCGCGGCGAGCTCGAGCTCGAGCGCCTCGATCTTCGCGGTGGCCGCCTCGAGCGCCTCGTTGCGGGCGGGAACGACCGGGGCCGGCTCCGGCACGTGCAGGGCGATGACCTCCGCCTCGACCGGCTTCGGCTCCGGCTGCTGCTGCTCGATCCACGAGGTCGCGAGCGGCACGGACGCGGGCGGGCTGACCGGCGGGAACGCGACGAGGCCCGGCGTGCCGAACCCGGTCGAGAGGCCGAACTCCGTCTTCACGAGGCCGCCCTGCTGCGTCGCCAGCGCCTGCGCGATCGTCGCCGCAGTCACGTAACTGAGACCGATCAGCACCTGCCCGAGCGGAAGGCCGCTGCGGCCCTGCTCGGCGAGCGCCGCCTCGAGCTGCTGATCCGTCAGGTGGCCGCGTTCCACGAGCAGCTGCCCGAGGGGGGAGGGGGCCGCTTCGATTTCCCGTTCAGGCACCAGGGCACCGCCCGTGCCAAGCGCATCGAACATGGATCGTCTCTTTCTCCGCAGTTACGTTGTGCCGCAGATGAAGGGTCGTCGAAAACGCATCTCCGGCCGCCACCTGTTAGGGGGATCCCTGGTGTGAAACGCGTATGGGTTTTCCTGTTCTGCACCGTCGTTCTCGCCGGCTGCGGCGGTGGCGCGCGCAAGCGATCGGTGGTCGTGCCCGCATACGGCGAGCATCCCGCTACCACTGTCTCGGCGTCGCCGAGCCCAGCCGCCTGCGCGGCGGACGCGCGGATCATCGCGCGCGACGCCGTTGCGCTCGTCGAGCACTCGACCGCGAACACGGCGTACCCGTCGGATCTGTATTACACGATCATCCGCCAGGACCTCGCCGACTTCGAGGCGCGGTCGTGTGAACCGAAGATCCTCGGGCCCCCGCTTCGGGCGCGCCTCACACCGAAGCAGCGGGTCGTGCTCGTCGGAGCCCTGCCGCGCACGTTGGCGGACGTCATTCGCTCGGGGCTCGTGCCGCCCTCGTGATCCGGCTGATCTCGATCGTGGCCGCCGCGCTGCTGGCCGGAGCACACGCGAGCGGGCGACCTGTCGTGGTCGGGGCCGAGCACGACATCGCCGGGTTCAACACGAGCCTGAGCTGCTGCGACGACCAGTGGGCGTCGTGGATGGGCGCGGAAGAGGCGCTGCGCGGCGCATTCGGTCAGGCCCCGAATGGCAGGTGGCTGAAGGAGCTCGTATCAGCGGCGTCCGCGAGCGGCGCCGGCGTGACGTACACGATCAAGGCGAACGCGTTCTGGTACTGGGGCGGAAGGAAGGTCCCGGTCACGTATCGCGACTTCGTGTACACGCTCCAACAGATCGACGACCCGAACAACCAAATCGCGGATCGCTCGGGATACGCCAACCTCGACCCGACGCGTTACCGGCACAGCGGAACGAGGCGAGTCACGTTCTTCTGGAAGACGGCGAACTGCACGGCGGACTTTCCGTGCGGCCGCTACGGAAACTGGCAGAGCTTGTTCTCGAGCCTCTATCCGTCGTTCGCCTTGCGTGGAATGAACTTCAACACGATCTGGACATCGTGCATCTGCGGGAACGACGGCAAGCCCGTGGCCGACGGCCCGTACTACGTCTCGAGGTATACGAGAGGCGTCGGCTCCGTGCTCGACGCCAACCCGTTCTGGGCCGGGGCGAAGCCCTCCGTTCGTGAGATCGATTTCAAGGTCCTCTCCGGCACGGCCGCGGAGGTGCAAGCCGTCCAGGGGCATCAAGTGGACGTCATCGCACCCACATTCGGCGCGTACCTCGGTCAGGTGAAGAACACGGCGGGATTCACGTTCTCGGAGATCGCCGGCTACGAGGGCGAGCATCTCGAGTTCCGGGAGGGAACGGGCGCGTCGAACGCGCTTCTCCGCGCGCCGTTCATCCGTCAGGCGATCGCGCTCGCGACGGATCGTACTTCGATCGTGAACGCGGTCTACGGCGACCTCGCAAGCGGCGCCCCTCCGACGAACGACGCTCTCTACTTTCCGACCGAGGCGGAATACAGGCCCGACTTCAAGCAGTGGAATTTCAACCCGGCGAAGGCGCTCGCGCTCATGTCGAAGCGCTGCACCGGCGGGCCTGTATCGCTCGATCCCGCAAACACGGCGATCTGGCAGTGCTCGGGCCTGCCGACGACGTTCAGCTGGACGTGGCCTGCGGGCGACACCGTAGGCGCAGTGACCGAGGCGATCGTGAAGGCGGAGCTGCGAGCGATCGGAATCCAGATCGTCGACCGCCCCGTCCCTGCCAACGTCTTCTACGGCTCGACCGGGATCGCGTCCGGCGATTTCGACATCGCCGAGTTCGTCGAGACGGCAGGCGGCGATCCGGGCGACTGGTACGACAGCTACCGGTGCGGCGGGCCAGCCAACTTCACGGGCTTCTGCAGCCGGAAGGTCGACGAGCTCCTCGCGGCGGGCGCCAGGGAGACCGATCCTGCAAGGCGCGCCCGCGACTACCAGGCGGCGGACAAGGCGCTGGCGGGCGCTGTTCCGGTGCTTCCGCTCTACCAGCGGCCGGCCGTCCTCGTTCGGAGGGCCACCCTGGCCGGGGTGGTGGACAATGCCGGTCCGTCCGGGCCGTTCTGGGACGTCGAGCGCTGGCGTTGGGGCCGTTGACTAACTCTTGGCGGCCTGGAACGTCGTAGATAGAGATCACGATGCTCCTTCCCGCGCTGCCCAGAGGTTGTCAGCAGGCGCGCGAGGCGGCGTCGCTCAGGCTCGACGGCGAGTTGCCGGAGCTGGGGTCGACGCGTCTCGCGAACCACCTGCGCCAATGCGAAGCTTGCTCCGCCTACGCTGCGGAGCTCGAGGCGATCGCGGATCGCCTGCGGTCCGCCCCATTCGAGCACCCCGGGCCGCAGGTGCTGGTGCGCGGTGCGGCTGCCCACAGGCGCATAGCGCCCCTCGTGGCGGGTGCCGCCGCAGTCATCGCAGGGCTGGCCGCCAGCGTCGGCGGTTTGCTCCACACTCCGAGCTCGACCCCGGCGGAGTCGACGCTTTCGGCGCCTGCACTGGCGCTGAGCGACGCCGCCATCCTGCGGAGCCTCGGACCGCTGGGTCTCGCCGAGCGAGACCGCACGTACCGCGGCGGCCCGACGCCGGTCTGAGCCCACTGGAAGTTCGCGAGGCGGCTAACTAAGCTACCGAGCCGTCGTCTTATGGACCTAAGCGGGGCGCCCGGACCGGGCGTGGGAGAGAGCAGCGCCGCCGACGATCGGCCTCCCGGCGCACACAAGACGGAGGGAATCGATGCATAGACGTTTCTGGGCGCTCGCCCTCGTGGGAGCCGCCACGGTTGCGCTCGCGGCGTCCGCGACTGCGACCGCAAAAACTGCGGCGCAGCGGACGGCGGAGCTGAGGGCCGCCCCCTTTGCCCAGTCTTGGGCGAAGGTGCCGAGGACGACCGCGGGCCGCAAGGCCAGCTCGGTCATCGTCCTCGGTGACGAGCAGGACCCGTCGGGCTTCAACGTCAACCAGGCCACGCAGAGCTCGGCCTGGGCGGGGTACGAACTGACGCCTGTCATTCGCGGCGCGTACATCATCGACGATCAGGGTGGCTACCACCTCGACCTGATCACGTCGGCGGTCGCGAACAAGACGAGCCTGACCTACACGATCCGCCCGGACGCCAACTGGAACTGGGGCGGCCGGAAGCTTCCGGTCACGGCCCAGGACTTCCAGTACACGCTCCAGCAGTTCCTGAACCCGAACAACCAGGTCACCTCGAACACGGGCTACATCAACATCGACCCGTCGAGGACGAAGATCAGCGGGACGAAGAAGATCACGTTCTTCTGGCGCACCTCGTGCCCGGCGGGCACCGAGACAGCCGGAACGTGCGCGGTCGGCCCGTTCGTCGACTACCGCGACATCTTCGGCCTGATCTATCCGTCGAAGGCGCTCGCAGGCCAGGACTTCAACACGCTGTGGGGCAACTGCATCTGCGGCAGCGACGGCAAGCCGATCTCGGACGGCCCGTTCATCCTCACCAACTGGACGAAGGGCTCCGGCACGACGGAGAGGGCCAATCCGATGTGGTACGGCAAGAAGCCGGCCCTCAAGGAGATCGACTGGAAGTTCACCGCCGACACGAACACCGAGATCCAGGCAATGCGCGGCGGCGAGCTGGACGCGATCTACCCGTCGCCTCAGACTGCTCTGTCGCAGCTCGTGAATCAGCCCGGCCTCGTGTACAACACGAACCGCGCTTTCATCATGGAGCACATCGACGTGCAGCAGGGCCCGAAGGGCAACCCGCTGCTGAAGCAGCAGTGGATGCGTCAGGCGATCTTCATGGGGATCAACCGCGTCGCGCTGATCAGGGCGCTCTTCCACTCGTACGCACCCGGCAGCAAGCCGCTGAACAGCCTCGAGTACATTCTCGGGCCGGCAGCGCATCCGGACTTCGCGAAGTGGTCGTCCGCACCCGGCAAGGCCCTTGCACTTCTGAAGGCGCACTGCACGGGTGGCCCGTCCAAGCCGACGCGCGGCAACACCGCCGTGTGGACGTGCAACGTCCAGAAGGCCGAGTTCAAGTACTACACGACGACCGGTAACGCCCGCCGCGCGACGAGCACGCTGATCTGGCAGCAGCAGCTCGGTGCGATCGGCATCCAGATCGACCCGGTGTTCCAGCCGGGGCCGGCAGTGCTGTTCGCGCAGACCCTGCCGTCGCACAACTACGACCTGGCCGAGTACGCGTATGTCTTCGGCACGCCGGATCCGTCCGGCAACGACAGCGTGTACAAGTGCAATAGCCCGGGCGACTTCACGAGCTACTGCAACTCCGCGGTCGACAAGCTGCTCGCCTCCGCCGACTCGGACTTCAATCCGACGACGCGCCAGGCGACCTACGAGAAGATCGACCAGCAGCTCTCGGTCGACCTTCCGATCATCCCGCTGTACACGTACCCGTCGATCCTGGTCTACAAGAAGGGGATCTCGGGCATGCAGCACAGCAACGCCTCGCTCTCCGTCGGTCCTGCCTGGAACGCGGAGGATTGGTCCTGGACGAAGTAGTCCAGAGGTAGCTCGAATCGACTAGGATCCGCGCCCGCCTCGGCGGGCGCGGATCCTTTCCTTCATACTCCGACCCGGCGGCGACACATGCTCACGTACATCGTTCGCAGAATCTTGTACAGCATCCCGGTGCTGTTTCTGTCCACGTTTCTGAGCTTCATCTTCGTCTCGTATGCAGGGAACCCGCTCGGCGCGCTCGAAGCGAACCCGCGCGTCTCGCAGCACAC
>DATBQM010000036.1:0-6113 GCA_036560805.1 Gaiellaceae bacterium
AGCTTCTCGAGGCCGGCCTGCACCGTCTTGTTCACGATCGTGATCTCGCCGCCGCCGACGAGGCGCTTCGACTTGACGAGCGAGAAGTCCGGCTCGACACCTGTCGTGTCGCAATCCATCATGAAGCTGATCGTCCCGGTCGGCGCGAGCACCGTCGCCTGCGCGTTGCGGAAACCGTTGACCTCGCCGAGGTTGAGGGCGTCGTCCCACGCCTTGCGGCAGGCGGTCAGCAGATCGTTCGGCACGATGTCGGCGTTCTCGATGTTGCCGACCGCCGCGCGATGCTTCGCGATCACGCCGACCATCGGTGCGCGGTTCACCGCGTAGCCGTCGAACGGCCCCATGCGCGATGCGATCTCCGCCGACTTGCGGTACGCGCGCCCGGTCATGAGCGCCGTGATCGCGGCCGCGTATGCGCGACCCTCGTCGGAGTCGTACGGGAGGCCGCGCGACATGAGCAGGGCGCCCAGGTTCGCGTAGCCGAGACCGAGCTGGCGGAACCGCTTCGCGTTGCGCTCGATCTCGGGCGTCGGATACGACGAGTAGCCGACGAGGATCTCCTGCGCGAGGAACACGACGTCGCATGCGTGCTCGAAGGCCTCGACGTCGAGCTCCCCGTCCTCGCGGCGGAACTTCATCAGGTTGAGCGAGGCGAGGTTGCACGCGGAGTCGTCGATCGACATGTACTCCGAGCACGGGTTGGACGCGTTGATGCGGCCGGTGTTCGGGAGCGTGTGCCAGCTGTTGATCGTCGTGTCGTACTGCACGCCGGGATCAGCGCACTCCCAGGCAGCCGCGGCGATCTGGCGAAGCAGGTCGCGCGCGTCGACCGTCGACACGACGGCGCCGTCGGTGCGCGCCGTGAGATTGAACTCGCGACCCTCGGCCGCCGACTCCATGAAGGTGTCGTTGACGCGTACCGAGTTGTTTGCATTCTGGTACTGGATCGACGCCCAGTCGGGCGAGTCGAGCGACATGTCGTAGCCGGCGCTCTCGAGGACGCGCGCCTTGCGCTCCTCCTTCGCCTTGCACCAGACGAACTCCTCGACGTCCGGATGATCGACGTCGAGCACGACCATCTTCGCCGCCCGGCGCGTCTTGCCGCCCGATTTGATCGTGCCCGCGCTCGCATCCGCGCCGCGCATGAACGACACGGGGCCGGACGCGTAGCCACCTTTGGACAGCTGCTCCTTCGACGAGCGGAGCTTGGAGAGGTTGACGCCGGAGCCGGAGCCACCGCGGAAGATGACGCCCTCGCGGCGGATCCAGTCGAGGATGTCCTCCATCGAGTCCTCGATCGAGAGGATGAAGCACGCCGAGCACTGCGGCTTCTCTTCGAAGCCGACGTTGAACCACACGGGGCTGTTGAACGAGGCGTACTGATTGACGAGGATCGCTTTGAGCTCGGCCTCGAACGTGTCGCGCTCTTCGTCGTCGGCGAAGTACCCGCCCCGCGTGCCCCAGGCAACGGCCGTGTCGACGACCCGTCCGACCATCTGCTTGACGCTGGACTCCCGCTCGGGCGAGGAGAGGCGGCCGCGGAAGTACTTCTGCGCGACGATGTTGGTTGCCGTCTGCGACCAGAACTTCGGGAACTCGACGCCTCGCTGCTCGAACGCGGGGCCGTTGCGGCCCGGGATCACGGCGTCGCGGGTCTCCCATTCGATCTCGTCGAAGGGGTCGCGCCCAGGGATCGTGAAGAAGCGGCGCACGCCGAGGCGAGCACCCTCGTCGCTGACGGTGTTGATCACCTCTACGTCCGAAATCTCAGTGCCCGTCTGCTTATTCGCCGTCGCCATTGCCCCTCCCGAAGGGTAGTCCGCCAGATGGCCCCTCCGAAGAGGGGGGTCCGGGAATGTAGGCCCAGCGTCGGACGGACTAGCGCCGCTTGAGAGCCGGCGCCGGCGTCACGCGGCGGGACTGCATGCGCCGCGCGAACCAGGTGACCGCGGCGGTCAGAAGGAGCAAGAGCGCGAGGCCGCCGAGCACGAGGAGCGGAAGCGGGATGGACTGTGCGTTGCCAGGCCCGATGTCGGCCGCGAGCTTGCTGAGGAGCCCCTTGTGCGCACCCGAGATGCCGCCGGTCGGCCCGTTGCCGCCGCCTCCGACGCCGCCGACCCCGGGGCCGCCGAAGTCGTTGCTGCTGCCGCCGCCGTTCGGGCCGCCGCCGCCGCGCTCCTCCTGGATGGCGATGAGCTGCGCGCGGTGAATGTCGTCGATCGCGCTCGAGTACTGCTTGATGTCGGGATAGGCGCTGAGATGCTGGATCGCCTGCGCGTAGCAGGGAATCGGGTAGTAATTCTTGACCTCGCCATGCGCGAGCCAGTCGTTGACGACCTGAAGCCAGCACCCGCTCGTGGCCTTCGACGTCGCCGCAGGGGCCGCAGACGCTGCCGGCGCGCCGGCGAAGGCGCCGAGCGCCGCGACGACGGCGAGCGCTCCTAAGAGCCTCGTCCCGCGCATGGCGTTTGTCGTCAGCATCGTGGTCTCCCGTGCTCCGTATGCGGACGAGCCAAACGTCCGACCCGCCATCCCTGTGCCTAGTCTCCCCAATCCCAGTGTTCTCGCGGTTTGGCTCATGTAAACCGTTTGTGAACGGGGCGTCCGAGGCGTTTTGGCAATGCTAGCGTCCGCCCCCGTGCGCGCGACTGCGGGAGCCGTCCTCGCAATGGCCGCGGGCGCGCTGGCGTTCGCCGTCCTGTTCTTCGCGCGAGGAACGACCCTTTCTTCGCTCGTCTGGCTCGGAGGCGTCTCGCTCCTGCTCGCCGCGTTCGCCGGCGCGGCCGTGCTCGTCGGCGTGCTGCCCGCGCCGAAGCTGCATACCGCGGGCGCCGGGTTTCTCGTCGCGCTCTTCTCGCTCGCGGTCTGGGTCGGGCTGACGACTCTGTGGTCGGCGTCGCCCGAGGACTCGTGGCAGTACACGAACCGGACGCTCGTGTACGCGGCGTTTGCGCTCCTCGGCGCGCTCGCCGCGGCGCAGCTCCGTCGGCCGGCCGAATCGATCGCGCTCGGCGCGTCCGTCCTGCTCGCGCTCCTCATCGGTTGGGCGCTGCTCGCGAAGTGCGTTCCGTCGCTCTATTCCGACTACGGCCGGCTTGCCCGTCTGCGCGCGCCGCTCGACTACTGGAACGAGCTCGCGCTGCTCGCCGCCGTTGCGGTTCCGGTCGCGTTGTGGCTCGCGTCGCGTCGCGGGGTCCTCGGCTCTGTCCTCCTGTACGGCGCAGGGCTGACGGCGCTGCTCACGTACTCGCGATTCGGCGTCGCGCTCGCGTGCCTCGCGGCGCTCGCGTGGATCGTGCTTGCGCCGAACCGTGTCGAGAGCCTCGTCACCGTCGCGCTCGGCGGTGCGGTCGCCGCGGCGATCTTCGGCGTTGCGCTCGCGCTCCCGGGGATCACGAAGGACGGCCAGACGCATGCGGTGCGCGCGCACGACGGATGGATCTTCGCGCTCGCGGTCGTCGCCGGAGGCGCCGTCGTCGCAGGAGCCGCGCGCGCGTTCGCGTCGCGCACGCTGTCTGACACCGTGCGGGAGCGGGTCGACCGCTGGGCCGCGCGCGCCGGGATCGCAGTCGCCGCCGTCGTTGTCATCGTCGCGATCGTCTTCGCCGGCCGCATCTGGCACTCGTTCGCGAATCCGGCCTCCAGCCAGATCGCCTCGAACACCGCGCGCTTCGGCAGCCTCAACTCGAGCAACCGCTGGACCTGGTGGGAGGAGGCGTGGCACGGCTTCGTCCAGCACCCGGCCGGCGGCACCGGCGCCGGGACGTTCCAGTTCACCGACGAGCTTCTGCGCAGCAGCCCGAACACGACGACCGAGCCGCACAACGTCCCGCTCCAGTTCCTCAGCGAGACGGGCATCGTCGGCCTGCTCCTCTTCCTCGCCGCGGCCGGTGCCGCCGTTATCGCGGTCGTGCGCACGCGTGCGCTCGCGCAGGGACCAGAGAGGGCGGCGGTCACCGCGCTCGCAATCGGCGCGGCCGCCTTCCTCGTGCATCTCGTCGCCGACGTCGACTGGGACTACCTCGGCGTGTGCGGGCCGCTGCTCTTCGTCGTCGGCGCGCTCGTCGTGCGCGGCGTGTCGCCGCCGTTGCCGTCGCGCCGTCCACTCGTCGCGGCCGCCGCCGTGCTCGTCGCGTTCGGCGCGATCTATTCGCTCTCGGCGCCGTGGCTCGCGCAGCGACAGCTCGCGACCGCCGCGACGCTCGCACAGGTGAAGCGCGCGCATTCATACGACCCGTTGTCGACCGACGTACTCACGGAGGAAGCGGCCTTCGAGACTCCGGTCCGTGCGGAGCAGCTCTACCGCGACGCGCTCGGGCTCGAGCCGCAGAACTCGAACCTCTGGTTCGAGGCCGGCGACTTCTACTGGAGCGAGCGCCTCTGGACGCAGGCATACCTCGCGTACAGCGAGGCCTGGCACTTCGACAAGTTCGGGCCGGCCGGCATTCCGTGCGGACGCCTCGACCAGGCGCGCTACAAGGTGCTGAAGGTGTGGCCGCCTAGCTGCCCAGGAGGACGACCAGCCGCGACGCACTGAGCGTCGACGGCGTCAGCCCGTCCACCGGCGCCACTATCTTGATCCCGGTCTCGCGCGCGAGCCTGCGCGCCTCCTTCAGGTATCCGGGGACGAACATGACCATCGACTGCGCGTAGTGGTGGCTCGGCGCGTTCGCCGCGCCGCCGATGACGTAGCCGAGGCCCTGCAGGTGCGCCGCTTCGATATGCGCCGCACCCTGGACGCCGTTCGCGTTGAGCACGAGCACGCGCACCTTCGCGCGCGGGCGAAGCGCCTTCGCGGTGATGGGGGTGACGCGATCCTTCGCCGGCACGGGCACGATGTGGCGCCGCACGGTCGCCGTGTGCTGGGCGACGCTCGCGGCGGCGACGGTCGACGCCGTCGTCGTGGTCTTGGCGGCGTGACGGAACGGGTGCGCGAGCACGAACGCGCCGATCACGAACAGGCCGACGAGCTCGGCGGCTGCGACCGCGGACGCGATGAGCGTCGCGGTGCGCCAGGGGAAGGGCTCGGAATAGTGCTCGATGGTCGCCACGGCCCGGTCGGTTTCGCCGGTCCCGCGCTCGATCCTTCTAGGAAGAGCTGATCCAGTCCCAGGTTGCGGCGAGCCCGTCGGGGAGCGAGCGCTCGGGCGCCCAGCCGAGCTCGCTCGCGGCGAGGCTCGGGTCGAGGACGCTGCGCTGGAGCTCCCCGAGCCGTGCGGGCGCGAACGCAGGCTCGCGCTCGACGCCGCTCGCGGCACGAATCGCGTCGAACAGGCCGACGACTGAGGTCTCGACGCCGGTGCCGACGTTGTACACCCCGCCGTCTCGCTCGAGCGCGAGCAGCATGGCATTCGCGACATCGCCGACGTACACGTAGTCGCGCGTCTGCGACCCGTCCCCGAAGATCGTCGGCGTTCCGCCGTTGCCGAGCAGGCCCATGAAGATGGCGACGACCCCGGCCTCGCCGTGAGGCCGTTGCCGCGGCCCGTACACGTTGCCGAGGCGGAGCGAGACGTGCGACGCGTCGTACAGCCGGTTCCACGTCGCGAGGTACTCTTCGCCGCACAACTTCGACGTTCCGTACGGCGCGAGCGGCCGGAGCGGCGCGGACTCGCGCGCCGGCCCGTCGCATTCGCCGTATGCGGCGCCGCCGGACGAGGCGAACACGACCTTCGCGCCGTGACGGCGCGCCGCCTCGAGCACGCGGATCGTGCCGAGGATGTTCACGTCCGCGTCGACGGCGGGCTGCTCGACCGACACACGCACGTCCGCCTGGGCGGCCAGATGGAACACGACGTCCGGTCGCACGACGTCGAAGACCTCGTCCGGCTCGCGGATGTCGGCGACGTGCAGCTGCGCGGGAACCGCCACGTTCTCGCGTGATCCCTTGGACAGGTCGTCGAGCGCGTGCACCTCGTCCCCGCGCGCCAACAGGGCCTCGACGAGGTTCGAGCCGATGAAGCCCGCCCCTCCGGTCACGATCGCGCGCACTTCCTTATCGTAGGCACCACGTGTTCGTGACCTTCGAGGGAGTCGACGGATCGGGGAAGTCGACGCAGGCGGAGCTCCTCCGCGACGCGCTCGCCGCCGAGGGCCGCGAAGTCGTGCTCACC
>DATBQM010000037.1:0-29516 GCA_036560805.1 Gaiellaceae bacterium
AGTTGGGTGATCTCGTCCTTGGTGACCGCGGTCTTGAGGCCGTCGAGCGGATGCCCGTGGCGCTGCTCGCGGACGATCTTGATCTCCTGCTCCTCGCCCGGATAGCCCAGGCTCGTGCGCAGGAAGAAGCGGTCGAGCTGAGCCTCGGGCAGCGGGAACGTGCCTTCGTACTCGATCGGATTCTGGGTCGCCAGCACGAGGAAGGGCGCGGGCAGCTGCCGGGTCGCGCCGTCCACGGTGACCTGCTGCTCTGCCATCGCCTCGAGCAGCGCCGACTGCGTCTTGGGCATCGCGCGGTTGATCTCGTCGACGAGGACGACGTTCGCGAACACCGGCCCAGGGCGGAATTCGAAGTCGCGCTCGCGCTGGTTGAAGATCGAGAGCCCGGTGACGTCCGTCGGCTGGAGGTCCGGCGTGCACTGGATGCGCGACGCGTGCGCGCCGCTGATCGAGCCGGCGATCGCGCGGGCGAGCACCGTCTTCGCCGTGCCGGGAACGTCCTCGAGGAGCGCATGGCCGCTGCACATGAGCGCGGCGATGACGAGCTTGATCTGCTCGCGCTTGCCGTGCACCACCGTCTCGATGTTGTCGAGCAGTCGCTCGGCGATCTCGTTGGCGGCACCCAGCTCGTCAGCAGCAGCCACAGAAGAACCTCCCGTTTGGAAGCCTACTCTGGCTACTGAGACTGCTTTTCGGCGGATTTGTTTAGGGCGCCGATGCGACCGGGGCGGGGCAGTTCCAGTAGACGAGGCCGGCGTAGAGCCCGGTGTCGGTGCACCCGTTGCGCGAAAGGTCGGGTGCGCCCTCGAGCTTCCCGGAGCTGCAGGCCTCGGTCTGCTCCCCATTCGCTGCGGTCTGGACGACAGTGCACGAGCCGGTCAGCCCGGCATCGTGGAGTACGCGTCCGTCCTTGGCCGCGAACATTCCGGCGGCGATCAGTGCTCCCACGACGACGATCCTCTTGACCATGCGGCTGGCTCCCCCTGCCGCAGGTCGGGTCTCAGTCGGTTTTTCGGCTGCGGAGCGGCAGGCCGTTATCCCTCGTCCGAGTTGTCCCAGACGGTCTCGAACGTCCCGAAGCGGAGCTCCTGCTCGTAGTGGAAGCGGGTGTCGTCGACGCGACGCATGTACTCCTCGCGGTGCTCAGCGGCGAAGGCGTTGTAGGCCTCGGCCGTCTCCCAGCGGTCGACGACGAGGTAGCGGCCGGGTATCTCGACGTCGCGCAGGAGCTCGGTGCCGATGTAACCGCGCCCCGTGCGGAAGAACTGCGCCCAGTCCCCCTCGGGGCCGTACGCGCGCTCGAAACCCTCGGGTTCGCGCACCTCGTAGCTGAACACCAGGGCGATCACCGGGAGGAGGATATGGTCCCGCCGATGAGCGCCGAAGCAGTCGTCGAAGAGGGAGAAGACCGGACCGCCTACGCGGGCGTCCTCCGCTTCTACGAGCTCGCGAAGCACCAGGAATGGCAGGTGCGCGACGTGCCCTGGAACGAGCTCCCGCCGGTGCCGGAGGGCAAGGGCTCGCCGGAGCGGTTGGCGCGGCGGCGCGACGTTTGGCGCTCGGTCGTCATGCAGCAGCTGCAGGCGGACGTCATCGCCTGCGAGATGGCGGCGCAGCTCCTCAATGCGGCGCCCGATCCCGAGGCGCGCCTCTACTACTCGACGATGGTGCAGGACGAGTCCCGCCACACCGAGGCGTGGCTCAAGCTCATCGGCATGGTCGGCGGGGAGGGGGAACGCGACCCGCACCTCGACCGGCTCGGCCACATGTTCCTCGAGGCGGACACGCTCGAGGAAAAGGTCTTCCTCATGCAGGTCTTCTTCGAGCGGCTGATCATCCCTCGCTTCAGGCTGATCGCGCGTTCGTCGCGGGGGACGATCCTCGAGGACATCTGCAACCGGCTCGCGGTCGACGACGGCATTCACCACGGGTCGGGCATGGCGTACGAGCGGATCCTGCTCGCGCGCGCGCCGGACGGGATCAAGCAGCAGCTGATCGACGCCGCCAACAGGATGCTGCCGGAGTTCGCGGCGCACGCTCTGTGGCGACCGAAGGCGCGCGAGATGATCGGCCACCTGATGGAGGCGCGCGACCGCGAGCGCCTGAAGATGGAGCTGAACCACGGCGTCCGGCTGGCGGCGAGCCTCGGGCTCGACGTCTCCGACGTCGCCGTTCCGTTCTAGGCGGCGCACGAGGGAGAGAGACCCGTCTAGCGTCCCCGCTGCACCGGGTAACGCAAATGGAGCACTCCGTCGCCTTGAATGACCACCTCGGGATCCTCGAGCATCAGGTGACCGTCAGGGAGCGAACCGAAATACGGTTTCCCCCTGCCGTAGACGACCGGCACGATGTCGATCGCCACGTGGTCGATGAGTCCCAGCGCTAGCGCCTGCCCGCCGAATCGGCAATGAAGCCGTCCAGCGAGGCCACCGCGTGCACATACGTCATGCCCATACTCTTTGCTCCTCCTCGGGATCCAACAAGCAGCATGAGCGAAACCACGTGTCACATGTCCATTTCGCTCGACGGCTTTGTCGCAGGACCGGACCAAAGCCTCGAGCACCCTCTCGGCCGTCGCGGCATCGAGCTGCATCACTGGCATCTCGACGAGCCGCTGCACGACGCCGACGCCCGCGCACGCGACCTGCTGCTGCGCCCGCGCGGCGCGTACGTGATGGGACGCAACATGTTCGGGCCGATTCGCGGGCCGTGGCAGGGCGACTGGCGCGGCTGGTGGGGCGACGAGCCGCCGTACCACGCTCCGGTCTTCGTCCTCACGCACTTCGAGCACGAGCCGATCGAGCTCGCGGGCGGGACGACGTTCTATTTCGTCGGCGACGGCTTCGACGCCGCGTTCGCGCGCGCCTCGGAGGTCGCAGGTGATCGCGGAGTGGACATCGCCGGCGGCGCGTCGACCGTGCGCCAGGCGCTTGCGGCAGGCGTGATCGACGAGCTCGCCCTCGACTTCGTCCCGGTCCTGCTCGGCTCCGGTGAGCGGCTCTTCGACGGCGTCGCCGATCCCCGCCTCGAGCCGGTCGAGGTCATCCACTCGCCGCTCGCGACGCACGTGCGCTACCGCGTCGGCCGGTGAGCGGAGCGTCGCCGCCGCTCGGGCCGCGTTTCAGGACATCTTCGTGAGGGAGACCGTGCCCGCCGGCGTGCAGCGGTCCGCGACGATTCCGGCGTCCGTCTTGTGTACGCGCGCGCATACGCGGCGATCGAGGACGCGCGGCTGTTGCGGAACCACGCGGAACGTCTCCGTGATGTAGACGGCGCAGCCGTTCCCGCGAGCGGCTGTGCGGAACGAGAACGTGCGAACGGTGTCGACGCCGAACGACGAGAGGGTGTAGCCGGCGGGACGGCAGTGGTCGTCGAAGGCGGCGACCATGCAGGCGGCGCCGGCCGTGCCGCCGCGGCGGAGCGACCCGGGGCCGACGGAGCGCGCCTGGCACTGCGTGGCGGCCGCAACTGCGAGAAGCGCGAGCATGTACCCCATACGTTGCCAGGAACGCGATTCGTCACACGCTGTAACGCCCGGCGGGGTCGCGACATAGACAGGGTGAGATGCAGCGGTTCGAGCAGATCTACGCGGAGCACCACGAGGCCGTACGCGCATACGTCCGTCGTCGAGCCGCGGAGGACGTCGTCGACGACATCGTCTCGGAGACGTTCCTCGTCTGCTGGCGGAAGCTCGACCGGGTGCCGGACGAGGCTCTCCCATGGCTCTACGCGGTGGCGCGGAAGGCGCTCGCGAATCACCGCCGGAAGCTCGCCCGCCAGGCGCCGCCGCGAGCGGCGATCGCGAGTGAGCCGGAGCCGGTCGGGGACGGGGTGCTCGCCCAGGCGTTCGGCGCATTGAGCGAACGCGACCGAGAGGTGCTGCGGCTGGTGGCATGGGAGGGACTGTCGCTGCGCGACGCCTCCGTCGTCCTCGGTTGCTCCGCGGTCGCGTGCCGCGTCCGCTACCACCGGGCGAAGTCGCGGCTCGCTTCGCGCCTCGCAGCCGCTGCGTCCTTTCGACCCGAGCCGGAAGGAGTGACCCGATGAGTGCCAACGACGTCGTCGCCCGTCTCGCGGCGGCGAATCCGATTCCCACGGAAGCACCCCTGCACCTACCCGAGCGGGTGCGTATCCCGAGAAGCCGCGCCGCGGTGGCGATCGCGCTCGCCACGGCTGTGGCCGTGCCGGCCGTTGCCTTCGCGGGCCGGCTGGGCGATCTGCTCGGCATCACGAATGAGGGCGCGACCGTGTCGACGAGCGACGTCCTCCCGGGTGCGGACAAGCTCGACCAGGCGATGCAGGAGCTGAAGGTCGGCTCGACGATGCAGAACCTCGGCACGTTGAACGGCACGACCTTCTACGCCACGCGGAACGCCGACGGCAACTTCTGCCTCGCGATCGACCACACGGCCACGCAGTACGAGAAGGGCTTCGGCTGCGACCTGAACGCGGACGGCTTCCCATCCCCCGACCGGCAGGTGCTCATGTTCCCGCCGGTGGCGCAGCTCCAGGGCGTCGCAGCCGACGGCGTCGCGACCGTCGAGCTGCTCGACGCGAACGGCAACGTCCTCGCGTCCGCACCCGTGACGAACAACCTGTTCGAGGCGGACGCCTCGATTCCGGATGGGACCGCCGCATCCGTCGTCACGCTCGACGCGAACGGCAACGTGACCTCGACGCGCCCGCTGCCGCAGGGGCCGCCGACGTCAGGTTCGTAGGCCGCCGCGCTCGAAGTGGGCGCGGAAGAAGTTCTCGGAGCCGGCGGTCGCCATTGCCGAGGAGGCTGAGATCTCCAACGCGAGGGCGGCCGCCGCGACGATCTGGGCGAAGCGGTAGACCTTGCCCGCGCCGGCGCAGCCCATGAGGCCGAGCCACTCGCGGGCGGTCGGCAGCGTCGTCCCGCCACCGATCGTCCCCACCTCGAGCCCGGGGAAGCGGATGGCGACGTGCAGGCCGCCGTCGACCGTGCGCTCTGTCCCGTGCGCCATCGAGCTCGTGCCGACCATGCCGAGGTCCTGCCCGGTCGCCGCGAACACCGCTGCGATCGCCGACGCCGGCGTGAACGCCACCGATTGCATCCCGGACGCGATCGCGCCCTGCGTCCCAGCCCACGCGAGCTCCGCGAGATCGTCTGCGGTCGTCCGCAGCACGCGCCTGATCGCGTCGTCCGTCAGCGTCGTCTCCGCGATGACCGTCTTGCCGTGCCCGGATTGGAAGTACTCGAACGACGGCTTCTTGTCGCCGCCCATGTTCGCCTCGAGGAGCGAGCGCTCGATCGGCACGGGCGACTGCGGCGCGACATACGCCATGTTCAGCGCATACGCGTTGCGCGTCATCATGTTCGCGCCGACCGCGTCGCCCGTCGTGAAACGCCAGAGGACGTGGCACATCGGCCCGACGACGTGCGTCTTCACCTCGCGCAGGACAGCGTGCTTCGAGAGCTCGGCGATCTCGGCGGAACGCAACCACACGCGCATCTCGTCGACGCGCTCGTCGATCCAGCGCGCGAGCGCGAGTGCATCGCGGGCGTCGCGACACACGAAGCACGACGCCCGCGTGATCCGGTCCGCGACGACGTAGGTGCGGAACCCGCCCGACTCCCCGACCGCACGTGCGCCGCGTTGCAAAGAGGCGGTCAGGCTCCCCTCCGTGTGCGCGAGCGGGACGACGACGTCCTCCAGCTCGCGGCCGATCTCGACGACGTCCCCGTCCTCCGAGAGCTCGTACTGCCCGAGCGCGATCTTCAGCTGCGCGACCGAAACGGGGATCTCGGCGACGCCGGTGACCGACTCGGCTGCCTTGGCATACGCGCCGAGGTCGACGTCACCATCCAGCCCGAGCGCACGCCGGCGCGCGGCAATCGACGCGGGATCGTTCTTCCTGGGAAGGCGCATCGAGCGCAGGCTAGTAGAGACGGAGGCGCCGAGTGAATCGGCGCCTCCTCTATGGTCGGCATCGCGAGCGATGCCTTAGGCTCGCCCCGTGGCAGCGACGCTCATAGACGGGAAGGGCCTCGCAGCCAAGGTGCGCGAAGAGGTGGCCGCCGCCGTCGCCGAGCTCGACCACGTCGGCGTCGCCACCGTCCTCGTCGGCGACGACCCGGCGTCGCACATCTACATCAACCTGAAGCAGAAGGCGGCGGAAGCGGCCGGCATCGAGGCCTTCGACCACCGGATCCCGGCCGACACGAGCCAGGAGGACGTGCTCGCACTGATCGCCGAGCTGAACGCAGACGACGCCGTCGACGGCCTGCTCGTCCAACTACCGCTGCCGGGGCACATCGACGAGGCCGTGGTCATCGAGGCGATCGACCCGGCGAAGGACATCGACGGCATCCATCCGATCAACGCAGGTCGCCTCTACCTGGGCCGCCCGACACTCGTCCCGGGAACGCCGCTCGGCGTCATGCGCATGCTCGAGGAATACGGCATCCCGCTGAGCGGCGCGAACGCCGTCGTCATCGGCCGCTCGGCGATCGTCGGAAAGCCGATGGCGCAGCTCCTGCTCGCCGCGAACGCGACCGTCACTACCTGTCACTCGCGCACGCGCGACCTTGCGCACCACACGCTCGAGGCTGACGTTCTCGTCGCCGCCGTCGGGCAGCCGCACATCGTCAAACCGGACATGGTGAAGCCCGGTTCGACGGTGATCGACGTCGGCCTCACGCGCACCGACGACGGCCTCCACGGTGATGTCGACCCAGCTGCTGCTGAGCGCGCGGGGTACATCACACCGGTCCCGGGCGGCGTCGGCCCGATGACCATCGCCATGGTGCTCCAGAACACCGTCACCGCAGCCCGCGCGAGACGCGCCCGGGGCCTTGCGAATCCCGCTCACTGAGCTAAACTCGGCCCCGCTTACGTCGGTCGGCGGCTTCGTCCGTCGGTGTAGTCATGTGGGAGGAACAGTTGGCTGAGGGCACCGTGAAATGGTTCTCGAACGAGAAGGGCTACGGCTTCATCGAGCGCGAAGGCGGCGATGATGTTTTCGTCCACTTCTCGGCGATCGCTGGGGACGGCTACAAGTCGCTGACCGAGGGCCAGCGCGTGTCGTTCGAGGTTGTGCAGGGCCCCAAGGGCGCGCAGGCCGCGAACGTCCAGGCGATCTAGGAACCTGTCGGACTCAGATGTGCGAGGGCCCCGACAGGGGCCCTCGTCGTTTCTGGAAGGATCAAGCCATGACCGAGATATCGCGCGATTTGCTGCTCCACGTCGCCCATCTGGCGCGACTGGAGCTGCGTGAGGACGAGCTCGCGCGGCTCGAGGTGCAGCTGAACGACATCCTCGCCGCGGTCTCGAAGGTGGCGGAGCTCGACCTGCGCAGCGTCCCGCCGACCTCGCATCCGCTCGACGTCGTCAACGTCTGGGCCGAAGACGAGCCGCGCCCCTGTCTCTCGGTCGAGGACGCGCTTCGGAACGCGCCGGACCGCGAGGGCGACTTCTTCCGGGTGCCGCCCAGCGGGTCGTCGTGATCGACACGCTGCGGCTCTCGGCGGAAGGCGCCAAGGACCTCCTCGACCGGAAGGAAGTCTCCGGCGACGAGCTGTTCGCCGCCTACCTCGAGGCGATCGGCGAGCGCGACCCGGAGCTGCACTGCTACCTGCACGTGTGCGAGGACTCCGGCGGCGAGGGCATCCCGATCGCGCTCAAGGACGTGATCGGGACGAAGGGCATCCCGACGACGGCCGGCTCGAAGATCCTCCAGGGCTACGTCCCCGTGTACGACTCGACCGTCGCCGCGCGCTGCAGGGCGCACGGGCTGCGCGTCCTCGGCAAGACGAACACCGACGAGTTCGCGATGGGCTCGTCCACGGAGAACTCCGCGTACGGGCCATCGCACAACCCGTGGGATCCCGCACGCGTCCCGGGCGGCTCCGGCGGCGGGTCGGCGGCCGCGGTGTCGGCCGGGCTGGCGCCGTGGGCGCTCGGCTCCGACACGGGCGGCTCGATCAAGCAGCCGTCCGCGCTATGCGGGAACGTCGGGCTGCGTCCAACGTACGGCACCGTCTCGCGATACGGGATCGTCGCGTTCGCGTCGAGCCTCGACCAGGTCGGCCCCGTGGCGCGCACGGTGCGCGACTGCGCGTTTCTGTACTCCGTCATCGCCGGCCGCGACCCGTGCGACTCGACCACCGTCGACGCGCCCGAGGTCGTGCTCCCACAAGGCGACGACCTCAAGGGGTTGCGCGTCGGGATCCCTCGCGAGCTGAACGAGCACGAGGCGATCGAGCCCGGTGTCCGCAAGTCCGTCGAGCTCGCAATCGCGTTGTGCCGGCAGCTCGGCGCCGAGGTGGGGGAGTGCTCCCTGCCGCGCTCGGTCGACTTCGGGCTGCCCTGCTACTACCTCATCGCGCCCGCGGAGGCCTCGTCGAACCTCGCGCGCTACGACGGCGTGCGCTACGGCTACCGCTCGCCCGATTCCGCCGACCGGCTCGACATGTACAAGCACACGCGCGACGAGGGCTTCGGCGACGAGCCGAAGCGGCGCATTCTCGTCGGGACTTACGCACTCTCGGCCGGCTACTACGACGCGTACTACGGCCAGGCGCAGAAGGTGCGGACGGTGATCGCGCGCGAGCACGCGGAAGCGTTCGAGCGCTTCGACGTGCTCGTCACGCCGACGTCGCCAACCGTTGCATTCGCGTTGGGCGGCCGCACGTCCGACCCGCTCGCGATGTACGCGTCCGATCTCCTCACCATCCCGTCGTGCATGGCGGGACTGCCCGGGCTTAACATCCCCTGCGGCCTCTCGGAAGGACTGCCCGTCGGGTTGCAGCTGATCGGGCCGCAGTTCTCCGAGAACACCCTCTTCCGCGTCGGGCACGCGCTCGAGCAGGCGATCGCCTTCGACGTCGTCCCGGAGCGGTTGCGATGAGCACGATGCGGTTCGAGGATCCGGCTGCGGACTTCGTCCCGGCGGTCGAGCGCGTGTTCGGCGTGACACCGCGCGTCCTCGACGGGTCGCGTGCGGTCCGCGTCGGCGACCTGAAGCTGACGCTCGAGGCGGGCGAGCGCGAGCTCTGGCTCGTCCGCGTCCTGCCCCCCGCGCTCGAGGACTGGGTGGCGATGGTCGAGGTCCACGACGACATCGAGGACGCGGTTCGCGCGGCCAAGGAGCTCGTCGAGCGTGGCTGAGTGGGAACCCGTCATCGGCCTCGAGGTGCACGCGCACCTGAAGACGCGCACGAAGATGTTCTGCCGCTGCGAGCTCGAATACGGCGCGCACGAGAACTCGCTCACGTGTCCCGTGTGCCTAGCGCATCCGGGCGCGCTGCCGGTGCCGAACGGGCGCGCGATCGAATACACGATCAAGCTTGGGCTCGCGCTCGACTGCGCGATCGCCGAGCGCGCGATCTTCGCGCGCAAGAACTATTTCTATCCCGACCTGCCGAAGGGCTACCAGATCAGCCAGTACGAGGCGCCGCTGTGCGGGCCCGGGAAGCTCTCGGTCCCCACCGAGGACGGCGAGGAGGTCGTTCGCATCGTGCGCGCGCACCTCGAGGAGGACGCGGCGAAGACGGTGCACGCCGGCGGCGCCACCGGGCGCTCGGTCGGGGCGACCGCCTCGCTCGTCGACTTCAACCGCGGCGGCACGCCGCTCCTGGAGATCGTCACAGAGCCGGACATGCGCACCGGTGGAGAGGCGTTGCGCTTCCTGCGGCTCCTGCGCCAGACGATCGTCGAGCTCGGGATTAGCGACGCGGAGATGGAGAAGGGGACGCTGCGCGCAGACGTGAACGTGTCCGTGCGCGCGCGCGGCGAGGAAGGCTTCCGCCCGCGGTGGGAGATCAAGAACATGAACTCGTTCACCTTCATCGGCCGCGCGATCGAGGCGGCCGTGCGCCAGCAGGTCGCGGCGCACGAAGCGAGGGAGGAGGTCGTCCAGTCGACGTACGACTACGACGCCGACACCGACCGCCTGACGGTGCACCGCTCGAAGGAGGAGGCGGACGACTACCGCTACTTCCCGGAGCCCGATCTCGTCCCGGTCGAGCCGCCTGCGGAGCTCGTCGAGCGTCTGCGCGGTGAGCTGCACGAGCTGCCTGCTGCGCGCATTCGCCGGCTCGAGCCGCACGTCGGCTTCGCGCTCGCGAACGAGCTCGTGTCCACCGGCAACGAGCGCAAGGCGGAGCTGCTCGCGGCGGAGGGCGTTGACTGGCGCGCGGCCGCGAACGTCGCGATGAACCGCGGCGACTTCTTGCCGGAGAACGCGGGCGCGCTCGCGGCGATCCTGCACGCGAACGTCACGCGTGAGGCGCTCGACCAGGCGTTCGCGGCAGCCGCGACCGGCAGCATCGACGCGAACGACTATCTCGGGCAGGCGGCGGTCGGCGACGAGTCCGAGCTGGCGCCGATCATCGACGCGGTCCTCGCGGCGAGCCCGGAGCAGGTTGCGACGTACCGCGGCGGCAAGGAGGGCGTGCTCGGCTTCTTCGTCGGCCAGGTGATGAAGGAGACCGGCGGCAAGGCCGATCCGAAGGTCGTCAACCGACTGGTTCGGGAAAAGCTGGCGGCTCTCTAGTCCGGACGGCTTCGACACTCTCGCTTTCCGTACGCGTGAACAGATACGCAGCTGCGAACAGCGTCACGAGGCCCATGACGACGATCTCGATGCGGTAGTCGATGAGGGTGACGAGTGCGGCGCCGAGCGCGATCGAGACGGTCTGCGGGACGCTGAAGAGCATGTTCGTGGCCGCCGACACGCGGCCCTGGAGCATCTGGGGGGTGCGCCGCTGGTAGGCGGTCGAGGCGGCGATCACCACCCACGCGACCCCAGCCCCGAAGACGACGACGGAGGGGAGGACGGCTCCGAGGCTGGGGGTGAGAAAACCGAAGGATGCGAGCGCGAACAGGACGAGGCCGAGGCCGGTGAGGCGGACGTCGCCGACGCGCCGCATGAGCGCTGCCGCGGTCAGGCCGCCGGCGATCGCACCGACGCCCTGGAAGGTGTCGAGGACGCCGACGAACGGAGCGCGATGGTGGAGGCCGTCGATGACGATCGCAAAGATGAGCGTCTCGCAGAACCCGATGACGAGGAGCGCCGCACAGAGGCCGATCGTCAGCTCGCGCAGCACCTTCGTGCGCGCGATGTGCGAGATGCCCGCGGATGCCTCGCGCAGGAAGTGCTGCCCGCGCGCTGCGACCGGCGGCTCTGTGAACGGCAGCGCAACGAGCGTCGCGGCCGAGCCGACGAAGGTGGCGGCGTCGATAACTGCGACGACGTGTCCACCGAAGGCGGCGAAGAGCCCCGCGCCCGTGATTGGCGCGATGATCCGCAGTCCTTCGCGCACCGTCTGCAGCACGCTGTTCGCCTCGCCGAGCTGTTCGTCGGGCAGCATCGCCTTCAACATCGACGTGCGCGCGGCGCCGAAGATGTCGCCGCCGAGCCCGTAGAGCAGTGTGACCGTGTACAGCAGCCACAGGTCCGCGCGTGTGTGCACGAGCAACAGCAGGCACATGACTGCGGCGAGTGCGAGATGCGTCACGATCATGAGCCGCCGCTTTGGCAGACGGTCCACCACGATTCCGCCGAGCGGCGCGATGAGCCCGGTCACGCCGAGGAAGAAGAAGACGATGCCGGCGTCGGCATTCGAGCCGGTGAGCACGCGCGCCCACACGCCGAGCGCGATGAACATCGCCCAGTCGCCGAACATCGACAGCGACTGCCCGCCGAGCAGCAGGCGTACGTCGCGGCGTCCCAGCAGCACTCTCACGCCGCGCGGAACACCTTGAAGTCGCCGCTGACGGTCTTGCCGCGCACGACGAGCATCGGGCCGTCGCCGACGTTGCCGGCGTCGCTTCCGAGCGCGACTTCGGATGTGAGGTCGCCGGACACCGAGCCGGCGTCCACGTCGAGGTTCGTGCCGGGGGCGACGCCGACCTCGATGTCGCCTGACACCGACTGCGCGGTCACGCGCCCTTCGCGAATCGAGTCGATGCGCATGTCGCCCGAGACGGACTTGGCAGTGACGTCGCGTGCGACGTAGGCGGCACTGACGTCGCCGGACACCGACTGGACACGGAGCTCGCCGCCGACTGTGGGCAGCCGCACGTCGCCGCTGACCGTCTTCACCTCGGCGTTGCCCTCGATCTCGCCCTCGACCGAGAGGTCGCCGGACGCGGACTTCACCTCGAGCGCGGAGAAGCGCCCGCGCAGGTCCATGTCCGCAGCGGCAGTCGAGAGCTCCGTGCGGCTGGCGTGGGGAACACGTGCGCGCACGCGCAGGCTCGAGCCGCCGAAGCTGAAGTCTCCGATCGAAATGGTGATCCCGAACGCGTTCTTGCGCAGCTCGACGACGAGGCGGTTGCCGACGAGCTCGACAGTCGTCTGCTCGACGAGCTTGTCGGAGCCCTCGACGGTCACCGTCGACTCGTCGCCGTCGATCGTCTCGACCTCGATGTCGCCGGCCGGGATCTTGATCTCGAGCTCGACGGGGTGCGGGGTATGGAAGGTGTGCACGGCCATCTCAGGAGGCCTTGCGGACGGCGGACTTCGGGTCCCCGGCGGGGTCCTCGTAGATCCAGTGGATGCGGACGGTCGGGGGCGGCGTGAGGATGAACATCTCGGGCTCCTTTCAGCTCCGGCCGTAGCCGGTCAGGCGGCGGCGGCTGCCGCCGGACGATGGGCGCGGCTCGAGCGTGCGCTGGAGCACCTGCACGAGCCAGGTGTTGACTGACGTGCCGTGGAGGGAGGCGGCCGCGTCGAGACGCGTCTTCAGGCTCTCGGGTAGCCGCAGCGTGATGCGGGCGGTGAACGCCTCGTCGGCGGCCTCCGCGGGTGCGGCGGCCTCGTCGGGGACGTAGACGAGCTCGGGGTCGCTGCCGGCGAACCGGACCTCGACCCGTCCGTCGTCGAGCTGTGAGTTGAGCTCGAGGGCGGCCTCGCCGAGGGCCTCGAGGAGGCGCCGGGCGACTGCGGCCTCGAGCGCGGCCGAGAGGAGCTCGGCCGCGCGGGCGGTCGACTCGTCGCCGACCGCAGCGACTCGGGCGAGGTCGTCGCGAAGAGCCTGGACGTAACCGTCGATCTGCATGACGGCACTATGACATCACAATGATGTCCTTGTCAAGTCACGTTGATGTCAGATCAGGCCGCACAGCCTCGCAGTGTTCGGCCAGGGCCAGAAACCCCTGCTCTGAGCAGCCTTTTCCGCCGTCCAGATCTGCTCCAAGGGCGTCCAGTGGTCGGCGGTCCCTTTCCACTGGTACAGCCAGCCGCCGTACCGCTCCTGGAACGTGAGGCTCATCTGGAGACCGCCCCAGTACGGGCCGCCGACGTCGTTCCAGGCGCCTTCGTAGTGGTGGATGCACATCCACTGCTGCATGTGGGGTGGGTTCTGGGCCAGGTGGTGGGCTCGGCGAGCCCGACGCTCCCAGTCCGCGACGGTCTGCTCGAGATCGCCGACCGCCATGCCCGAAAGCGTCCGGCCGGCGGTGTCCGTCCGGGGCTCGCCGGTCAGGCGCTGCCAATACCAGGTCTCTTTCTCCGCGTTGTGGAGCCGGCCCTCGAGATACCGAAGCGCCGCCCGGCGGCTCGAGTGGCTGACCGTCTTCACCCGGTGCTGGGCGCCGAAGGCCGCAGAAACGCACAACAGGAACAACATGGCCGAAGCCAGGAGTAATCGCCGCAAAGAAGTCCCCTCCCGAGGTCGTTTGCACGTCGTAGGCCGAGTGGGCTGGTGCACCCCGCCGCACGGGGAATCACCACTCGGCGCGGCTATGCGTCAGGTCACCCTAGGGGCGATTTCGTAAAGACCGTGTGAATAAACCCACGTGGGATCGTCGCGGGTGCGACGAACCCGCAGTACAGGAGGGCTGCTCCGAGCGCGATTGATCCAGATGTGCCAGAGGCTCCGAGGCCGCCGAGGGCGCTGCCGGCCGCTGCGACGGCAACGCCGAGGACGATCAGGCCGTTCCCGAGGGGGCGCCGCCGGAACGAGCGGAGGGCGACGACGACGACCGCGGCCGTGCCGAGGACGTTGGCCGCGATCGCGAGCAGGCGCGCGGGCGCGAACGCTACGTGGTCCTGCGCCGGCGGAATCCCGTGCGCGGCGAACGCGCCGTGGACGGGCATCGCGAGCGCGACGCCGACGGCGAGGCCGCCATACGCGAGGGCGATCGAGCCCGCGCGGCGTACGCCTGCGAGCGCGAGTGACCCGGCCCCGAGAAGCGGCGCGGTGAGCAGTGCGCCAGCGGCGTAGTACACGCGGAACGCGCGCGCGTCCCATTGCGCCGCCTCGCCCCATGCGATCGCTCCCGCCGCGACCGCGTATGCGGCGAGCGACCAGGCCCAGATGCGCAGCTCCGCACGCCCCGTGGTCCGCCAGCGGCGCGCGAGCGAGCCGGCGAGACGTAAAGCGATCAACGCGGCGGCAAATGCGAGAAGCGCGTCCACGACCGGCGGTAGTGTGGCAGCGATGAAGCGGTACCTGTTCACGCCGGGGCCGACCCCCGTGCCGCCGGAGGTGCTGGCGGCGATGGGCGCGCCCGTCGTGCACCACCGCAGCCCTGATTTCCGGCCCATCTACGAGCGTTGCTTGACCCGCCTGCGCGAGGTATGCCGCACGGAGTCGGACGTCCTGCTCTTCACATCGTCCGGGACAGGCGCGTTCGAGTCCGCGGTCGCGAACCTCGTCTCGCCGGGCGATCGGCACCTCGTCGTGTCGGCCGGCAGCTTCGGCGAGCGTTGGATCGCGATGACGAAGGCGTACGGCGCCGACGTGGACGAGCTCCGGTATGCGTGGGGCGAGACGCCGGATCCGGACGACGTCCGTGCGCGGCTTGCGGAGCGCGAGGCGAAGGCGGTCTGGGTCGTGCAGTCGGAGACGTCGACCGGCGTCGTCGCGGACGTGCAGGCGATCGCCACGGCCGCGAGAGACGCGGGCTCGCTCGTCGTCGTCGACGCGGTGTCGAGTCTCGGCGCCGTCCCGTGCGAGACGGACGCCTGGGGCCTCGACGTCGTCGTCTCCGGGTCGCAGAAGGCGCTCATGACGCCGCCCGGCCTCGGGCTCGCAGCCGTCTCCGACGCCGCACTCGCGGCGACGGGCTCGACGCCGCGCTTCTACTTCGATTGGGAACGGACGCGCAGCGCGCAGCGCAAGCTCGACGCGCCGTTCACGCCGCCGGTCTCGCTCGTCGCTGCGCTCGACGTCGCGCTCGGCCTCCTCCTCGAAGAGGGGCTCGAGTCCGTGTTCGAGCGGCACGTGCGGCTCGGTCGCGCGGCGCGCGCCGGTGCGAAGGCGATGGGCCTGGAGCTCTTCTCGCCCGACGAGGACCGCAGCGCGGTCGTCACCGCCGTCCTATCGCCGGACTCCGCGGAGGTCATCTCCGGCGTTCGCAACCGCTTCGGCATCACGCTCGCCGGCGGCCAGGGCGACCTGAAAGGGAAGATCTTCCGCATCGGCCACATCGGCTGGTTCGACGTGTTCGACATCACCACCGCGCTCGCGGCGATCGAGATCGTGCTCGCAGAGCTGGGCGCCGACATCGAGCGCGGCGTTGCCGTCACCGCGGCGCTCGAGGCATACGAGCACTCATCGGTCGCATGAAGGTTCTCGTCCGCGAGTCGATCGCCGACGCAGGCGTCGACCTGCTGCGCGAGCGCTTCGACGTCGACGTCGACCTCGAGTCGCCGCTCGAGGACATCGTCGGCCAGTACGACGCGATCGTCGTTCGCTCGGCGACGAAGCTCACCGCGGAGGTCATCGATCGCGCGACCAACCTGAAGGTGATCGGGCGCGCGGGGGTCGGCGTCGACAACGTCGACGTCGAGGCCGCGACGCGCCGCGGCATCGTCGTCGCGAACGCACCGGAGTCGACGGTCGTTTCCGCCGCGGAGCACACCGTCGGGCTGTTGGTCGCCCTCGCGCGCAATATTCCGCAGGCGCACGCGGCGCTGAAGCAGGGCCGCTGGGAGCGGAAGACGTACGGCGGCGTCGAGCTCGCCGGCAAGACGCTCGGCGTGCTCGGTTTCGGCCGCATCGGCCAACAGGTGGCGCGGCGCGCG
The DNA here is from genome assembly GCA_036560805.1 of Gaiellaceae bacterium. Lineage (GTDB taxonomy): Bacteria > Actinomycetota > Thermoleophilia > Gaiellales > Gaiellaceae > Palsa-739. The sequence continues at coordinate 16,003 of DATBQM010000037.1, forward strand.
CTCGGCCTCGGCATGCGCGTCGTCGCGTACGACCCGTACGTCGCAGCGGAGCGCTTCCGCGAGCTCGGCGCGGAGCGTGTCGAGACGCCGGAGGAGGTCTACGGTGCCGCCGAGTTCATCACCCTGCACCTTCCGCTGACCGACGAGACGCGCAAGTCCATCGACGCGGACGCGTTCGCGCGCATGCGCGACGGCGTCCGGCTCGTCAACGCCGCGCGCGGTCAGCTCGTAGACGAGGACGCGCTCCTCGACGCGCTCAGGTCGGGCAAGGTGGCCGGTGCTGCGCTCGACGTCTTCTCCTCCGAGCCGTACTCCGGGCCGCTGCTCGAGCTCGACAGCGTGGTCGTCACTCCGCACCTCGCGGCGTCGACCGACGAGGCGCAGGACCGCGCCGGCGTCATCGTCGCCGAGCAGGTCGCGGCGGCGCTCGAGGGCGGCCTCGTCACGAACGCGGTGAACATCCCCGCCATCGGCGCGGAGGATCTCGAGGTGCTCGGCCCGTATGTCCCGCTCGCGGCGAAGCTCGGCCGGCTCGCGCTCGACCTCGCCGGTGGCCGCGCGGACGAGATCGTCATCACCGCGTACGGCGGCCTCACCGACTACGACACGCGCCTGCTGACGGTCGCGGCGTTGAACGGGGCGTTCCAGGGGCGTGCCGACCGCCCCGTCAACTACGTCAACGCGCCACTCATCGCGCGCGAGCGTGGCATCGAGGTACGCGAGGAGCGCTCGCAGTCCGCGCGCGACTACACGAACCTCGTGCGCGTCGAGGTGCGTACGGGCGAGGAGAGAACACGCGTCGCCGGTACGACGATCGGGAGCGAGAACCGCCCCTGGCTCGTGCACGCGCTCGGTTTCGAGCTCGACCTCGAGCTCGCGCCGCTCCTCGTGCTCTTCCGCTACGACGACGTGCCCGGCGTCATCGGCCGCGTCGGGACGCTCTTCGGCGACGCGGGCGTGAACATCGCGAACATGACCGTGTCGCGCAGCCGCCGCGGCGGCAAGGCGCTCATGGCGCTGAGCGTCGACACGCGGCCGCCGGCGGAGCTCGTCGAGCGCATTCGCGCCGAGGGCTTCGACGACGCCCGCGTGATCGAGCTCTAGTTCAAGCCGTCGCGCCGCGCGGGTTGAGCCGGCGCACGAGCGCGCGGGCCGTCGCGTTGACCTTCTCGACGATCATGAAGTGGCCGCGGTGCTCGACGACCTGCTCGATGCTCTTGTCGCCGTGGCCGGGTGCGAGCAGGAACCGTGCGCCGTCGGCGCGGACCTGCTCGTACTCCTCGAGCGTCGCCTCGACCCGTGTCGTGCATTGCGGGTCGTCGCACTCGCAGATGAATTCCGTCGATCCGGCCTCGAAGCGCAAGGCGTTCTCGGCGATCCGCTCGTTCACCTCGCGGAAGGCGGACTCGGTCCGGGCTTTTCGTTCCTCAGGTGTACCCATGTAGGCAACACAACGGCGAAGTACGCGAATCGGTTCCGTTCACTACCTTGGCACTGTGAACAGCTGGCCGGAGCCGGTCGAGCGGGTCGCGGCGGTGCTTCGCGCGGCGGCTGTCGACGCCCGAATCGAAGAGTTCCCCGAGGGGACGCCGACCGCCGGCGAAGCCGCTCGCGCGATCGGCTGCACCCGCGCCGAGATCGTGAAATCGCTCGTCTTCGTGTGCGACGGGCGGCCCGTCCTCGCGCTCGTCCCGGGCGACAAGCGCGCTGACGCGCAGCGCCTGTCCGCCGCCGCCGGGGCCGGGTATGCGCGCGTCGCGAAGCCGGAGGAGGTCGTTTCGGCTACCGGCTTCGAGCCGGGCGCGGTCGCGCCGTTCCCGGCGCCGAACGTTTCGCGCGTCCTCATGGACCGGAGCTTGCTGCGCCACGAGATCGTGTGGATCGGCGCCGGCTCGGACTGCCACATGGCCGGCCTCGGGCCGTCCGACCTCGCGCGGCTCGCCAAAGCGGATATCGGCGATCTCACCGAGGCTTGACGGCGGAACCGACGGGTACGATTGAGCCTATGCAGGAGACGAGCAAGATCTGGATGAACGGCGAGCTCGTCGACTGGGCGGACGCGACCGTTCATGTCGGCACCCACGGCCTCCATTACGGGTCCGGTGTCTTCGAGGGGATTCGCGCGTACGACACCGAGCGCGGCACGGCCATCTTCCGCCTGACCGAGCACATGGAGCGCCTCGAGCGGTCGGCGAAGCTCCTGTATATGGAGCTCCCGTACTCCGTCGAGGAGCTGAGGGCCGCGGCCTGGGAAGTCGTCGGCGCGAACGGGTTGCCCGAGTGCTACCTGAGACCGATCGCCTACTTCGGGTACGGCCAGCTGGGCGTCGGCTCGCAGGGCAACCCGGTCGACGTCGCGATCATGTCGTGGCCGTGGGGCACGTACCTCGGCGACGACGCGCTCCGCGACGGCATCCGGGTGAAGATCTCGAGCTGGCAGCGCGTCGGGCCGAACGTCATCCCGCACGCCGCGAAGGCGACCGGCGTGTACATCAACTCGATGCTCGCGGTCGGCGAGGCCGTGCGCGCGGGATATCAGGAGGCGATCCTGCTCACCGCCGAGGGATACATCGCCGACGGCTCGGGCGAGAGCGTGTTCGTCGTGCGCGACGGTGTCGTGTACACGCCCGACCTCTCCGCATCGATTCTCGTCGGCATCACGCGCGACACGGTCATCCAGATCGCGCAGGATCTCGGGTACAGCGTCGTCGAGAAACCACTGATCCGCACCGATCTCTATCTCGCGGACGAGGTGTTCATGGTGGGCACCGCCGCCGAGGTGACGCCGATCCGCGAGATCGACGACCACGTCGTGGGGCCGCCCGGGCCGGTCACCCTCGAGCTGCAGCAGTCCTATCTCGACACCGTGCACGGCCGCAGCGAGCGCTGGGCGCAGTGGCTCGAGTACGCGCCGAGCCGCACCGAGGCGTGAAGCAGGAAGTCGGCGCGGTCCCGCTGTCGGGGCCGTATCTCGACGAACGCGAGGAAGAGCTCGCGGTCGAGGTGATGCGCTCGGGCCGCCTGTCGCTCGGGCCGACGATCGACCGCTTCGAGGAGCTGTTTGCGGCGAAGGTTGGCGCGCCGTATGCCGCCGCGGTGTCGTCGGGTACGGCAGGTCTTCATCTCCTGTGCGTCACCGCCGGGATCGGCGCGGGCGACGAGGTGATCACGACGCCGTACTCGTTCGCAGCGACGGCGAACTGTTTCATTTACGAGGGCGGCGTCCCTGTGTTCGCCGACATCGATCCGCGCACGCTGAACGTCGCTCCTCGTGCGGTCGAGGCTGCGATCACGTCGCGCACCAAGGCGATCGTCGGGGTGGACATCTTCGGGTACCCGTGCGAGCTCGACGCGCTGCGCGCGATCGCCGATAAGCACGGTCTCGCGCTGATCGACGACTCGTGCGAGGCGCTCGGTGCGGAGTTCAAGGGCGCGCCGCTGGGCTCACAGGGGCCGAGCGCCGTCTTCGCCTTCTATCCGAACAAGCAGATGACGACGGGCGAGGGCGGCATGGTGACGACGCACTCGGAGGAGGAATGGCGCCTGTTGCGCTCGCTGCGCAACCAGGGCCGCGGCGACGAGGGCGGCTGGCTCGAGCACGTGCGACTCGGCTTCAATTACCGCATCGACGACATCCGGGCTGCGATCGGGATCGGTCAGCTGGAGAAGCTCGACGAGATCCTCGCGCTCCGCTCAGCCGTCGCGAAGCGCTACGACGAGCTCCTCGTCGATCTTCCCGGCGTCGAGCTGCCGTGCGCCGACGACGCCGACCACAAGCGGTCGTGGTTCGTCTATGTCGTCGCGCTTCCCGACAACGGCACGCGCGAGCGCGTCATCGCCACCTTCGAGCGCGAGCGCATCGGCTACAACCGCTATCTGCCGTCGATCCATCTGCAGCCGTACATGCGCGAGCGGTACGGCTTCCAGGAGGGGATGTGCCCCGTGTCGGAGGACGCGAGCGCGCGCACTCTCGCACTGCCGTTCTTCACCGCCCTCGAGCGCGACGCGCAGGAGCGTGTGGCTGAGGTGCTGGCGTCCGTCGTCAGTTGAACATGATCGCGGCGGTGGCTCTGGCGGCTGCGGCCGGCTCGGCGACAGCGACGGCCCATGCATCCGTCGTCCGTCGCTGTGCCGCGCCGATCGGCCCCGGCGACAACGCTGTCCACAGTCGGAATCTGCGGGTCACGAACATCACGTGCAGCAGCGGCCGCCGAGTCGCTCTTGACTGCGTTCGCTTCACGTACGGGCACTCGGGTACCTGCGTCGCGTCCGGTTATCACTGGCGCTGCACCTCGACGAAGTCGTCGCGGTCGACGTCAGCGCAGCGCTGCGTCACTGGACGGCGGCTGATGACGATCGTCTGGACGGATTGACGTGCGCGTGACGTCACCGACCGGCGTCGAAGCATTCACGACGAAGGACGGCTCCACGATCCGGGAGCTCCACCACACGGCCGCGCAGAGCCTGGCCGAGGCGACGCTCGAGCCCGGACAGGCGACCGAGCGCCACAACCACCGCGTGAGCGAGGAGATCTACCTCATGACGGCCGGCTCGGGCGTCCTAGAGATCGACGGCGAGACACGGCGCGTGTCCGCCGGCGATGCGATCCTCATCCCGCCCGGCGCGTGGCACACGCTCGAGAACGACGGCCCGGAGCAGCTGAAACTGATGTGCTGCTGCGCGCCGCCGTACTCGCACGACGACACGTTCTTCGAGTAGCGCCGTGACGGGTGCGATCCGCCGGCTTGCGGTGGACGTCGGGCCGCTGCGGGAATCGTCCGGCTTCCGCCGTCTCTGGATCGGCCAGTCGATCGCGTACGTCGCGTGGCGAATGATGCTCGTGCTCGTCCCGGTCCAGGTGTACCGGCTCACGGGATCGACGCTCGACGTCGGGCTCGTGGCGCTCGTGCAGTTCGTGCCGCTCGTCGTGTTCACGATCATCGGCGGCGCGCTCGCGGACACGCGCGACCGCCGCCGGCTGCTGGTCGGAAGCACGGCTGGAATCGCCGTTGCGTCCGCGGCGTTCGTCGTCGTCTCGGCAGCCGGTCACCCGAACGTCGGCCTCGTCTTCGGCCTCGGCTTCGTCGCGTGGACGTCGTTCTCGTTCGGCGCGGGTGCGATCCGTTCGCTGACCGCGCGTCTCGTCCCGCTCGAGCAGCTCCCGGCGGCCGCGGCGCTGAACGGCCTGTACAACAACCTCGGCCTCGTCGTCGGCCCTGCGATTGCCGGCGTCCTTATCACGAGCATCGGCTTCGCTGCGACATACGGCGTGTCGCTCGCTGGGATCCTCGTCTCGCTCGTCCTCGCGTTTCGGCTTACGCCCGTTCCGCCGCACGAGGGTGCACCGCGGATGACGTTCCAGACGATCGTCGACGGCTTCCGCTACCTGCGCATGCAGCAGCTCGTCCTCTCGTTCTTCCTCGTCGACACGCTGGCCATGGTGCTGGGTATGCCGAGCTCGCTCTTCCCGGCGCTCGCGCAGCACGTGTTTCGCGATCCCGCGTCGGTCGGCTATCTGTTCGCGGCGCCGGCGGTCGGCGCGTTCCTCGTGTCGCTCTTCTCCGGCTGGGCCATGCGCCTCCGGCGCCAGGGTCGCGCGATCGTGCTCTCCGTCTGCGGCTGGGGTGCAGCGATCACGGGCTTCGGCTTCACCCACACGCTCTGGCTCGCGCTCATGCTGCTCGGGCTCGCCGGCGCGGCCGACCAGGTGAGCGCGATCTTCCGCTCGACCATCGTTCTCACCGTCACCCCCGACCACATGCGCGGCCGGCTCGGCGGAATCGAGTTCGCGCAGGTTGCGAGCACGCCGTCGCTCGGCAACCTCGAGGCGGGTGTCGTCGCGCAGCTGACGAGCCTGCGCTTCTCGATCGTGTCCGGCGGTATCGGTTGCGTCCTCGGCACGCTCGTGCTCGCCGCGGTCTTCCCCGTCCTGCTTCGATACGACGCCAGTGCTCGGACATGACTTCTTCGCGCGCTCGGTGCACGAGGTCGCGCCCGACCTGATCGGCGTGACGCTCCTCGTCGACGGCATCGGCGGGCCGATCGTCGAGGTGGAGGCGTACGACCAGGAGGATCCCGCGAGCCACGCGTACCGCGGCCGCACCGAGCGGAACGCGGTCATGTTCGGGCCGTCCGGCTATGCGTACGTGTACCGCTCGTACGGCATCCACTGGTGCATCAACTTCGTGTGCGACGAGCCGGGCCGGGCCGAGGCGGTGCTCGTCCGTGCGCTCGCGCCCGAGCGCGGGCTCGAGGAGATGCGCGCGCGGCGCGGCGTTCTTGCAGAGCGCGCATTGTGCTCGGGTCCAGGGAAGCTGTGCCAGGCACTCGCGATTACCGGCGCGCAGGACGGGGTCGCGCTCGACGCCCCGCCGTTCGAGCTGGTCGAGCGCACGGGAACGCCGGCGATCGTCACCGGGCCGCGCATCGGCATCACGCGCGCCGTGGAGCAGAGCTGGCGTTACGGCCTGAAAGGCTCACCCTTTCTTTCGCGGCCGTTCTGAGTCGACCGGCGTAACCTGAAAAGATCGCCGGATGCGGTTCCTCCTCGCGGCGCTCATCGCGGCCGTCACGCCGGGACAGATCGTCGGGAAGCTGAACGCACAGCGGGTGGCGAACGGCATTCCCGGCGGAATCGCCCTGAACGCGCAGTGGACGACCGGCTGCGAGCATCACGTGCGCTACGAGGAGCTGAACGGCATCCCGTGGACGCACCAGGAGACGCCCGGGAAGCCCGGCTTCACGAAGGACGGACAGCTTGCCGGCGGAGCAGGCGACCAGTCGTACACGTCTGGCTGGGAGGACGGCAATCCGTTCGAGAACCTGCCGCTGCACATGGCGACGCTGATGGCGCCCGGACTGATGCAGATCGGCGCGTACGAGAGCGGCCGCCGCGTGTGCATGGAGATCGCGCTGGGCTACGGACGACAGATAGCGGCGAACACGGTGTACACGTATCCGGGGAACGGACGCACGAACGTGGTCACGAGCCAGACGGTGCACGGCGAGTGGCCCGCGTCGCCCGGCGACGTCGTCGGGCTGCCGCAGGGGCGGACGACTGGGCCGACCGTCTACGTGTTCTCCGCCGGGCCCTGGCAGTTCCAGGGTGCGTTCCACCTGGCCGCGGCGAAGGTCGTCGGGCCCGGCGGCCCGGTCGCGATCCGCGTCGTCGATGCCACGAAGCATCCGAAGATCGCCCCGTACGTCTCGCCGGGCACGTTCTTCCTCATCCCGATCTCGCCGCTGCGCTCACACGCGCGCTACACGGCGACGGTCACCGTCGCGGGCCCGAACGACACGCAGACGAGGACCTGGCACTTCACGACGGCTTGACGACCAGCGTCACCCTCATGCCCGGCGCAGCGGCGACGCCCGGTTTCGGCTGCTGAGAGACGACGCGTCCGGCTTTTCCGGTCACCTTGGGGACGAGCTTCAGCTTCCGGAGCCGCACCTGCGCTGCATGCAGCGTCAGGCCGACCGTTCGCGGGACGAGCCCGTGCAGCGGCTTCGCGAGCACGAGCGTCACCTTGTCGAACGACGAGAGTGTCCCGCCGGCCGGGAACTGCTTGAGCACGACGCCGATGCGCTGCCCTGCGGACGCGGGCTTGAACACCAACTGCGTCGTCAACGGCTGCGCCTCGAGCCGCGTGCGCGCGCTGGCGATCGTCCAGCCGACGACGTCCGGGACGTCGACCTCGTTGCGCTTGCAGTCGGCGGTCCGGCTCGGCCCACGCCCCGTGAAGTAAACGATCAGCGACGTCGACTTGCACAGGCCGTCGTCGAGCTCGATGCGCCCGTCGCGGTACGTGACGCTCCGAGCCGCCGCCGACATGTACGGCGGCGAAGGGAACGTCTTCGGCTGCGCGTTCATCGCTGCGAGCGCCGGCTGCATGAACGCCTTCCAGATGAGCGCCGGAAAGGAGCCGCCGACGACGGGGCCGCCGTGGAACTCGTGCAGCATCGGCGTCAGCTTGGCCGGATAACCGACCCATACGCACGTCACGAGCTGGGGCGTGTAGCCGCAGAACCACGCGTCGCCGTAGTTCTCCGTCGTGCCCGTCTTGCCGGCGACGACGCGCCCGGGGAGCTGCGCCGCCGTCCCCGTGCCGCCTGTTACGACGCCCTCGAGCAACTGCGTGAGCAGCGCGTCGACGTCCGGTGACAGTGCGTGCACGCCCTTCGGGACGTTCGCGTAGACGACCTTGTTCGCGTCGTTGTCGATCTCCGTGACGACGCGCGGCTCGTTCCCGAAGACCGTTCCGTCCACGCGCACGCCGCCGTTGGCGAACGTCGCGTACGCACGGGCCATCTCGAGCACGCTCACGGGCTCGACGCCGAGGCCGATGGCGAAGTAGCTCTGCAGCGGACCGGTGATGCCTACCGCGTGCGCTGTCTTGACGACGTTCGCAGGCCCGACGTCGCGCGTGAGCTGCGAGAAGACGGAGTTGTCCGAGACGGCGATCGCCTTGACGAGATCGATGGGGCCGAGGTACTCGCCCTCGTAGTTGTGGACGCTCCAATACTTGTTGCCGAGGAAGATCGAGACGGGCTTCGACACATACGTCGTCAGCGGCGAGATCCCCTCGCGCAGCGCGGTTGCGAGGACGAACGGCTTGAACGCGGATCCCGTCTGCCGCTCGCGCGCAGTGGCGAGGTTGTACTGGCTGACGTGGAAGTTGCGGCCGCCGTCCATCGCGAGCACGCTTCCCGTCATCGGATTTATCGCCACGAGCGCAGCCTGCGGCCCGTCGGGGCTCGGCAGGACCTTCTGCACGGCGTCGCGTGCGAGTTTCTGCAGCCGCAGGTTGATCGTCGTGTAGACACGGAAGCCGCTCCCGAAGACGTTGCTCGAGCCGAAGCGGTCGATGAGCTGCTCCTTCACGTACTCGCCGAAGTACGGCACCTGTCCCTGCACGCCCGAGAGGTGGACATCCTGCGGCCGGGGCATCGGCGCCTTGGAGGCGGCGCGGAACTCTCCCGGGGTGATGACGTGCTGCTGCAGCATCAGATCCAGGACCGTCGCGCGTCTTTCCCGCGCGGCCTGCGGGTGCGCGACCGGGTCGTACAGGCTGGGATCCTCGGGGATGCCGGCGAGGAGGGCTGCTTCCGGGAGCGTCAGCTTCGCCGCGGGGTGCCCGAAGTACGTGCGCGCGGCGCGCTCGACTCCGTAGGCGCCGTTCCCGAAGTAGATGGTGTTGAGGTATGCAGTGAGGATCCGGTCTTTGGACCACTTCTGCTCGAGCTGCCACGCGAGCGCCGCCTCCTTGAGCTTGCGCGTGATCGAGCGCTGGTCGCCGGTAAGGGCGTTCTTCACGAACTGCTGCGTGATCGTCGAGCCGCCCTGCACCGGCCGGCCGCGCACGTCGTTCCAAAACGCGCGCGCCATGCCGCGGACGTCGATGCCGCGGTGCTGGTAGAAGCGCTTGTCCTCGGTCGCGACGATCGCCTGCTTGATCCACGGCGAGATGGCGCTCGACGGGACGAGAACGCGGCTCTGCGACCCGCGCAGCACGGCGAGGATCGTGTGGCCGTCGGCGGCGTACACGTATCCGTCCACCTGCTCGTGCTGGTGCCTGGCCGGATCGAGCCCGCTCAGCTGCTCCCCGACCGCGAGGATGACGCCGTACGAGAACGCCGTCATCGCCAGGAGGCCGAGGACGGCGACGAGCGCCAGGAGGCGGAGCTTGCGGACCCGGCGCCTGCGATGAGTCTGCGCGGCCACGGACGGGGGCGGATTCTAGCTCCGGGCAGGCACTAGACTCGCCCGCGTGACTCTTCGTCCGTACGGAACCTGGCCCGGCACGCTCGACGCGAGGACCGTCGCGCGGGCAGGCGCGCGCCGCTTCGGGACGATCGCCGTGGACGGCCCGCGGACGCGGTGGAGCGAGTCCCGCGCGGAAGAGGGCGGCCGCGTCGTGGTCGTCGACTCGGCCGCGGGAGATCTGACGCCGCCCGGCTCGAACGCGCGCACACGCGTGCACGAATACGGGGGCGGCGCCGTCTGGTACCACGGCGACGCCGTCTTCTACTCCGAGTTCTCCGACAGCCGCCTCTACCGGGACGGGACGCCGATCACGCCGGAGCCGCCGGAGCCGAACTCCCTCCGGTACGCCGACGGCGTCGTCACGCCGGACGGCTCGACGATCGTTTGCGTGCGCGAACGGCACGAGGGCGGAGAGGTGGTCAACGAGCTCGTCTCGCTGCCGGCCGACGGCTCCGGCGAGCCGACGGTGATCCAGTCCGGCCACGACTTCTACATGGCGCCGCGCTTCGATCCGACCGGCACGCGCCTCGCCTGGTTCGCCTGGGACCACCCGAATATGCCGTGGGACGGAACGTTCCTGTACGTCGACGGCGAGGTCGTCGCCGGCGGCTCCGACGAGTCCGTCATCGACCCTCAGTGGTCGCCCGACGGTGCGCTGCACTGGTGCTCGGACCGGACCGGCTGGTGGAACCTCTACCGCGACGGCGAGCAGCTGACGTCGCTCGACGACGCCGAGATCGGCGGGCCTGCCTGGGTGTTCGGCACGAAGCGGTACGCCTTCCTCGGCGACGGGCGGATCGCCTGCGTCGTCACGCGCCGCGCCGCCGACGCGCTGCACGTGCTCGAGGACGGTTCGCTGCGCGATCTTCACCTCGGGTGGACCGCCGTTTCGTCGACTGCGTTGGCCGCCGACGGTTCGCGCGTGGTCTTTGCGGCCGGCTCGCCGACGCAGGCGTCGACCCTCGTTTCGTACGACGTAAACGAGGGCCGCGAGCAGCTGCTCCGCCGCTCCCTCGAGCTCGAGCTCGACCCGGCGACGATCTCGGTGCCGCGGGCGATCGAGTTCCCCACCGCCGACGGAGTGAACGCCCACGCGTTCTACTACCCGCCGTCGAATCCCGGGGTCGAAAGGCCGCAGGACGAGGCACCGCCGCTCCAGGTCACTTGCCACGGCGGCCCGACCGCGCACGTGGCGCCCCACCTCGGACTCGACACGCAGTACTTCACGCAGCGCGGGATCGGGGTCGTCGACGTCAACTACCGCGGCAGTACGGGGTACGGACGCGAGTACCGGCGGCTCCTGAACGGACGTTGGGGCGAGATCGACTGGGCCGACTGCGTGTCCGCTGCGAAGCATCTCGCCGACAGCGGCGACGCCGATCCCGACCGTACGTGGGTGGAGGGCGGGAGCGCAGGCGGCTACGTCGTCTTCTGCGCGCTCGCCTTCGACCCGGAGGCATTCGCCGCAGGCGTCAGCTATTTCGGCGTCGCCGACGCCGAAGCGCTCGCGCTCGACACGCACAAGTTCGAGTCGCGCTACCTCGACTCGATGATCGGGCCGTATCCCGAGCGTGCGGATCTCTATCGAGCGCGGTCGCCTGTGCATTTCGTCGACCGCCTCGAGCGGCCACTCCTGCTGCTCCAGGGTCTCGATGACAAGGTCGTGCTGCCGGCGCAGGCCGAGGCGATGGTCGAGGTGCTCGAGCGCAAGGGCATTCCGTACGCGTACCTCCCGTTCGAAGGCGAGGGGCACGGCTTTCGCAAGGAGGAGAACATCGTGCGCTCCTTGGAGGCGACCCTCTCGTTCGTCGGCCAGGTCTTCGGCTTCGAGCCCGCCGACGACATCGAGCCGGTCGCGCTCTCGGTCGCGCTTCCGTGAGCGTCGCAGATCTCACCCTGAACGCGGTCGACGTTCTGCCGGCCGGCGGCCTCGAGGAGAAGCTGAAGCTCGGCCGTCCGTTGCGCGTCAAGCTCGGCATCGACGTCACCTCGCCCGACATCCACATCGGACGGGCGATTCCGTTGCAGCGGATGCGCGCCTTCCAGGACGAGGGGCATACCGGCGTCCTGATCGTCGGCGACTACACGACGCGGATCGGCGATCCGTCCGGACGGTCGGCGGAACGCCCCGTCCTCTCAGACGAAGAGATCGACCGCAATGCGAAGACCTACCTCGAGCAGGCCATGGTGATCCTCGATCCCGACCGCACCGAGGTGCGCTACAACGGCGAATGGCTGTCGAAGCTGAGCTACGCCGAGGTCGTCCGCCTCGCGCGCGTGATCACGGTGGCGCGGATGCTCGAACGGGACGACTTCGCGAAGCGCATGGCCGCGCGCGAGCCCATCTCGATCTCGGAGCTGCTGTACCCGCTCATGCAGGCGTACGACTCGGTCGCTATCCAGGCCGACGTCGAGCTCGGCGGTACCGACCAGACGTACAACCTGCTCGCGGGCCGCGACGTCATGGCGGCCTACGGGCTCGAGCCGCAGGTCGCGCTGACGACGCCGTTGCTCCTCTCCTGGGACGGCGAGAAGATGAGCTCGTCCGTCGGCAACAACATCCCGCTGCTCGCCGCTCCCGAGGAGATGTTCGGCCGGACGATGCGGATCCCCGACGAGCAGCTCCCGGAGTGGTGGACGCTCGTCGCCGAGCAACCCGTCCCCGCAGGAGTTCCGATGGAGGCGAAGCTCGCCCTGGCGCGGCTCATCGTCGCGCGCTCGCACGGGGAAGAGGCGGCGCGGGCGGCCGAGGAGCACTTCACGCGGGTCGTGCGCCGGCACGAGGCGCCGGAGGCGGTGGAGGAGGCCCGGCTCGAGGGCCCGGATCCGCTCCATTTGCCCTCCTTTCTCGCCGCCACGCTGGGGGAGTCGACGAGCCACTGGCGGCGGACGATCGACCAGGGCGGCGTCAAGCTCGAGGGACAGCCGGTCGCGGGGTACGACCACCCGTGGTCCGAGCTCGACGGACGCACGCTCCAGGCTGGAAAACGCCGCTTCTTGCGGCTTGTTTCCAGTTGACGCAGGCGTTCCCCTTGCTACAATCCACGGGCTGCCCGAGCGGGCGGTGTAGGAAAGTCCCTGCAAACGACGAAAACGGAGCGCCCTTCGGACGATTCGGGATACGATTTCCGAGCTTCCTCTGGGCCTCTGGCGCGAGTCGGGGCCTTTTTTACGCCGTCACGACGGCCTGGTCTTTGAAAACTCAACAGCGTGCGTTTACGTCGAGACCGGACGGCTTCGGCCGTTCGGCTCAGATGAAACCTGTCTCCATCCTTCGGGATGGGACTTTGAGCACAAGCTCAAGGTGAAAAGACTGGCCGGCCTTCGGGCCGTGCCAACTATCTTCACGGAGAGTTTGATCCTGGCTCAGGACGAACGCTGGCGGCGCGCTTAACACATGCAAGTCGAGCGAGAACCAGACCTTCGGGTCTGGGGACAGCGGCGAACGGGTGAGTAACACGTGAGTAATCCACCCTTGGCACCGGAATAGCCCGGGGAAACCCGGATTAATGCCGGATGGCCCGACAGCCTCTTGGGGCGGTCGGAAAAGATAGCTTCGGCCTTCGGCCAAGGACGAGCTCGCGGCGGATTAGCTTGTTGGCGGGGTAAAGGCCCACCAAGGCGACGATCCGTAGCTGGTCTGAGAGGACGATCAGCCACACTGGGACTGAGACACGGCCCAGACTCCTACGGGAGGCAGCAGTGGGGAATCTTGCGCAATGGGCGAAAGCCTGACGCAGCGACGCCGCGT
>DATBQM010000038.1:0-20442 GCA_036560805.1 Gaiellaceae bacterium
GTGGACGGACTTCAAGCGCAGTCAGAACCAGCAGGCGGTCATGCAGGCGACGCTCTCCAAGCTCGCAAGCCCCACGCGCTTCTTCTCGCTGCCGTTCGACGGCTCGTCCCTGCTCGCACCGATCTCGACCGACCTGTCGACATGGGACTTCATGCAGCTCGCGTGGGTGAAGTTCCGCGCCGGCGAAATCGTGCACTGCCGGCTCGGCGGCTCGGCGACCGGCAACGGATTCATCACCGGGACCGAGGAGAACATCCAGGTCGCGCAGGAAGTGCTCGGCAACTCGGCGCCACAGCCGCCCGCTCCCGGGACCGGGCTCTTCGGGCCCGGCTGCGAGATCGGGAATCAGCCGTTCAAGTAGAAGAGTCGCCCGACGACGCGGTCTTCTTCTCGGCCGGCTTCGATTCGGTCTTCTTCGTGTCCGGCGCGGGCGACGAGTCCCCGCCGTCCTTCGAAGACTTCCCCTTGCCGTAGTCGGTCGAGTAGAAGCCCGACCCCTTGTAGTGGATGGCAATGGGATAGAGGACGAGCTCGACCGGCACGGCGCCGCAGATGTCGCACTTCTCGGGGGCGGGCGCCGTCATCGACTGGAACCGTTCGAAGACATGGCCGTTGGGGCAGCGGTACTCGTAGATCGGCACTGGTGTCTAAGGCTAGCGGGGGCTCCTGTCGTAACGTTCGCGCGGTGAGGATCCTCGTCGGCCTGCTGGGTGCCGTCCTGATCGCCCTGATGCTGGCGGAGTTCTTCGTCGCCTTCCTCCTGCCGCGCCGCGTGAAGCGCGATCCGCGCATCGCCCGCGGGATCTACGAAACGGTGTGGAGACCGTGGCGGTGGACCGCCCACCGATTCTCCCCGGTCACAGCGGATGCGGTTCTCGGGTACTTCGGGCCGCTCGCACTCCTGCTCGAGCTGGCCGTCTGGGTCTTCGGCCTCATCGTCGGCTACGCGTGCCTGCAATGGGCGGGCGGCGGCCGATTCGGCCTGGACGTCAGCGCGGGGACGTTCCTCGCGGCGACGTTCGACCACGAGGGCACGTGGCATCGCGTGGTCGGATTCGCCGAGACGGCGACGGCGGTGGGCGTCCTCTTCACCGTCATCGGCTATCTGCCCGCGGTGTACTCCGCGTACTCGCTCCGCGAGATCGCGATCTCGCGGCTGTCGACGCGCGCCGGCGCGCCGCCGAGCGCGGCCGGCGTGCTCGCGCACGGACGGGCCGAGGTCGTGGAGACGCTCCGCGAGGCCGAGCGCTGGGCGACGGAGATGATGGAGACGCACCTCGCGTATCCCCTGCTCGCCTACTACCGCTCGCAGCACGTCAGCCAGAACTGGCTGTCCGCGCTGACCGCGATCGTCGACACGTCTGCGGTTCTTCTAGCCGTCGTCGACGAGACGCAATTCGAGCCGCGCACGGCCGACCTCGCGTTCCGAGTCGGGCGCCACGCGCTCGCCGACCTCGCGCACCAGCTCGCCGACGGCCGGACCGGCCCGGCGCGTGAGATCGGGGAGGACGATGCGGCGTGGCTCCGCGGCCTCCTCGAAGACACCGACCTTCCGCTCGTAGCGGTCGGGGCCTGCAAGGAACGGCTGACGCAGCTTCGTGCGCAGTACGAGGCGAACGCGATCGCGTTGTCGACACAGCTCGCACTGAAGCTGCCGCCATGGCGGCCCGACGAGCAGGTGCTTGCGCACCGTGCGCTCGCCCCCGCCTACCGCCGCTAGGCCTCGTTCTCGCGCTCGAGCAGCTCCTGGAAGCAGGGAGCTTCCTCGAAGGCGGCGAGCCCCGCGGGATGGAGCCGGCGCTCGCGGCGCCGGCGCGCGAGGTCGCGGCGGCGGCGCGCGGTGGCTACCGCGGCAGATGCGCCGACGACGCCGCCGATGAGGAACGACCGCAATCGAGCGGCTCTGTCCTCGCCTTCCATGGGACGATTGTAGGAGTGTTGATCGCGACCCTCGGCGACGTGATGCTCGACGTGATCGTGCGGCTCGACGAGCCGCTCGCTCCCGGTGGCGACGTGCGGGCGGCAACGCGGGCCGGCGCGGGCGGCCAGGCGGCCAACGTGGCCGCGTGGACGGTGGCCCTCGGGGGCGAGGCGCGCTGCATCGCGAAGCGCGGGAACGATGCGACCGGCGAGCTCGTCTCGGGCGAGCTGATGGAACGCGGTGTCGAGCTCGTCGGCCCGGTCGCCGAGGGCGCGACGGGCGTCGTCGTCTCCATCGTCGGCGACGGCGATCGCGCGCTCGCGTCCGACCGCGGCGTCGCGACGACGTTCGAGCCGGACGAGCTCGATGCCGCGTGGCTCGAGTGCGACGTCCTCCACCTCTCCGGGTACGCACTCCTGCGCGAGCCGGTGTCCGACACCGCGCTCCTCGCCGCGACGATCGCGCGCGACCGCGGCGCTCGCATCTCCGTCGACGTCGCCGCGTGGACCGAGATCCGCACGTTCGGCCCGGTGCGCTTCCGCGAGCTGATCGACACCGTCGCGCCCGACGTGCTCTTCGCGACGGAGGCCGAGTGGGAGATCCTCGGCGGCGCCTACCTCACCGCCCCGACGGGCGTGATCAAGCGCGGCCCGCGCGGCGCGACGGTCGTCACGGCGGACGCACGGCTCGACCTCTCCCCCGTCGAGGCGGACGTGGTGGACACGACCGGCGCCGGCGACGCGTTCGCGGCCGGCTTCCTCCTCGGCGGCTCGCTCGAGGAAGCGGCTCGCCGCGGGCTCGATGCAGCGGCCCGTTGCGTCGCGACGGTAGGTTCGCTCCCGTGAACGTGGAGGCACTCACCGAGGCGCACGCCGCCGAGATTGCGGAATGGCGGTACGAGTTCCCGTACGAGTGGTACGACACGGCGTCGGATCCGCGCCGCGTCGAGCTGTTCTCGAGCGCGGTGCGCCGCGAGGGATTGCGCGCGATCATCGGCGACGACGGCACGCTCGTCGGCTTCTTCAATTTCGTGCGGGAGAAGGACGAGGTGCGCGTCGGGCTCGGGATGCGTCCCGACCTCACCGGGCAAGGGCTCGCGCAGCCGTTCATCGACGCGGGGCTCGAGTACGCGCGCGCGCAGTGGGAGCCCCTGCGCTTCCGCCTCTGGGTCGCGCGTTGGAACGAGCGCGCGCTGCGCGCGTACCGCCGCGCCGGCTTCCGCGAGGTGACGAAGGGCGACAGCCGCTTCGTCGAGATGGAACGTCCCGCGTGATCCGCATCGCAGGCGAGGTGCGCGAGGCGACGGCGGTCGTCGCTCTCGAGACGACGCTCGTCGCACATGGCTTCCCGCCCGGCGAAGGCATCGCGGTCGGCATGGAGTCGGAGCGCCAGGTGCGTGCCGCGGGAGCAACGCCCGCGACGATCGGAGTGCTCGACGGCGAGATCGTGGTCGGGCTCACGGAGGACGAGCTCGCGCGCTTCGACGCGTCGGCGCGCAAGGTCGGCCCGCGCGACCTCGCAGTCGCGGTCGAGCAGCGTGCAGTCGGCGCGACGACGGTCGGCGGCACGCTAGCGGTCGCGCGCGCAGCGGGCATCTCGTTCATGGCGACGGGCGGCCTCGGCGGGGTGCACCGCAGCTTCCCGGATCCACCCGACGTCTCCGCCGACCTCGGCCAGCTGGCGCGGACGCCGGCACTCGTCGTCTCCGCCGGCGTGAAGTCGCTGCTCGACGTGCCCGCGACGGCGGAGCTGCTCGAGACGCTCGGCGTCCCGGTGCTCGGCTTCCGCACCGACACGCTGCCGCTCTTCTACGCCGCCGCCGGGGGTCCGCCGGTCTCCGCGCGCGTCGAGTCGGCGGACGAAGCCGCACGTATCGCGCAGGCGCACTGGCAGCTCGGCGGCGGAGGCCTTCTGCTCGGCCGCCCGCCGGATGACCCGCTCGACGACGTCGAACCGCTCATCGAGCAGGCGCTGCTCGAAGCGCAGGCGCAGAGCGTCAGCGGCCAGGCCGTGACGCCCTTCGTTCTCTCCTACCTCCACCGCGAGAGCGGCGGGCGCACGCAGCGCGCGAACAAGGACCTCGTCGCGCAGAACGCGCGCCTCGCGGGCGAGATCGCGTCTACAAGTCCTTCCGCGCGAAGGTGACGAGCGCGGCGGCGCCGACAATGAGCACGTAGCCGACCGCCCACGCGCGAATCCCCCAGCCGTGCACGTACGCGCCGCCGAACGGCCCGAGCTGGAGCAGGAATCCGGTGAGGCCGGACGCGTGCTCGGTGATCATGCGCAGGCCGTCCTGATAGAGCGCCTCGAACGGCAGCGCCCACGACGCGATCGTCGACGCGTGCTTGATCGTGTGCGAGTTGAGCGCATGCCCGATCGACCCGAGCAGGCCGGCGACGAGGCCCGCGCCGAAGAGCATGAATACGGCGATGCCGTTCGCCGTCGACGACAGCACGACGGATCCGAGCAGCGAAAGCGCGGTGACGACGAGCACGCCGCCGGCGAGCTCGATGCCCGGCCACGCGACCTGATCCGGATACCAATGACCGGTGAGCCCGGTGATGAGGATGCCGGCGAAGTACACGATGAGCACGTACGCCGTGCAAACGGCGCCGGCGCCGAGGAAGCGCGCGAGCAGCAGCGTCGACCGACCGAGCGGCCGCGCGACGAGCGGCTGCAGCAGGCCGCGCTCGGCGTCGCCGGTGACCGTCCCGAGCGTGAGGAAGACGGCGAGCACGACGCCGAGGAACAGCGTCGCGAACATGGAGAGGCCGACGAGGAACGCGCCGGCGAAGGTGCGCGTGTCGACGTGCACGTCGGCGGGCGGCGTGATCGTCGACAGGTCGCGGAAGACGTAGTGGTTCGCGAGCCAGAAGAGGAAGAGGAACGCGATCGTCAGCACGATCACGACCGCGAACATCTTCCGGCGCACGGCTTCGCGGAAGCCGTAGCCGACGATCACCCAGACCGAGCTCACGAGGTCTCGCCCCCGACCGCTTCGAGGTAGACGTCCTCGAGCGTGGACGTGAGCACGCGCACGCCGTACACCTTGCGTCCGGCGGCCACCAACTCCGCGACGAGGCGCGGCGCGTCCTCGCGTGTCGCGCCCGCGATGAGCTTCACGCCGTCGTCGGTCTCCAGCTCGACGCCGCGCGGGCTCGAGAGCTCGTGCGGCGTCCCGGCGGCGATGAGCTCTCCGCCGAGGAGAATGGCGACGCGGTCGCAGACGAGCTCGATCTCCGAGAGCAGATGCGAGTTGAGGAGCACCGAGACGCCGCGTCCGCGCAGCTCCTCGAGCAGGAGACGAACGGTGCGGCGGCCGACGGGATCGAGCGCCGACGTCGGCTCGTCGAGCATGAGCACGCGCGGCTCGCCGACGAGCGATTGCGCGACGCCGAGCCTCTGCTGCATCCCCTTCGACATGCCGTCGACGCGGCGGTCGGCCGCGTCGGCGAGCGCGAGGAGCTCGAGCAGCCGCTTGCGCTCGGCCTCCCCGCCGCGCGATCCGGCGAGCCGCTGGTGCAGCTCGAGCACCTCGTCGGCCGTGTACCACCCCGGGAAGCGGAACATCTCGGCGAGGTAGCCGAGCTGTGCGCGCGCAGCCCGCGAACCGGCGCGCGCGCCGGCGATCGACGCCTCGCCCGCCGATTGCCGCACGAGCCCGACGGCGATCTTCACGAGCGTCGACTTGCCGGCGCCGTTCGGGCCGAGGAGCCCGACGAGCTCGCCCTCGGCGACCTCGAGATCGACGCCCTTCAGCGCCTGGATGGAGCCGTAGCGTTTCGTCAGACCCCGGACTGCCAACGCGTTGGGCACACTCCCACTATGCCGCGCGGATACATGGAAGGCCCCGCTTCAGAGGAAGCGGAGCGCCGCGCCGACGAGATCGCGAGCGGCAAGCGCACCGACACGTCCCAGGCGAAGCTCTACGCCGCCGTGTTCGGCTCGACCGAGGACGAGCCCGAACCGCACTTCCTCGGCTGGCTCGCCGACGTCGACCCGGACGAGCTCTTCGCCTCGGGCAAGGCGTGGGGCGTGACCGTGCGGCGCGTCGCGATCGAGAGCTAGCTCAGCGTCGCGACGAACTCGTCGATCGTCAGCGCGGGCAGCGTCTGGATCCGCGTCGACCCTCGTGACGCGAGCGCGACCGACACGCGCGCGATCGTCGCGGTGTCCGGCGCCTCGACGACGTTGACGAAGTCGAAGTCGCCCAGCGTCGCCCACTGGTGGAGCACCTTGGCGCCGAGCTCCTCGACGTCGCGGTTCACCTCGCGCAAGCGATCGGGATTCGACTTCAGGGTCTGCACGCCCTGCTGCGACAGGCTCGAGAGCAAGATGTAGATGGGCATGGCGTGAACCTATCGAATTGACGCCGGTGTCAGACACCGAGTTCGGTGTCCTGACACCGGACTACTTCAGCCGGGCGGCCTGGTCCAGGTAGAGCAGCGCGCCGCCCACGAACAGGAGTGGCGACAGCACGAGATCGGCAAGCACGAGCGCAACGGCCTGCGCCTGGTTCCCCTGCGTGTGGAGCAGTACGAGCAGGAACACGCGGCTGACGCCGTAGACGAGGGCAAGCGCCGCGATGCCGCCGGTCGCGTGCACGAGGTCGGCGCGCCCGAGCTCGCGGCCGCGCGCAAGGGCGGCCCGGAAGCCGAGGCGCTCGGCGACCGCTGCAGGCACCGCGAGCCCGAAGAGCCCGAACCACAGGATGCCCGGGAGGATGTACAGGCGCAGCAGAAGCGGGAACGGAAGAAACAGGACGAATGCGACCGTGAGCGCGGCCAGACTCGGGTCGCCGCCGGTGACGATCTGCGACGCGCGCACGTACGCGGCGGCGAAGAGCGGCGCGAATGCCCAGAGGAACAGCGTCTGGACGTTCGTGCTGCGCCCCACTCCGGCGACGTCGACGACGACGAACGGCAGACCAAGGGGCAGCACCGTCCAGAAATGTGCGCCGTACATACGAATCGATTCGGCGATGAGCTGACCGACGGTGCGCTCCGCCGGCGGAAGCGCAGCTGGACGCGACTCCGACACGGCCAGGAGGGTATCCTCGGGTCATGAGCTACGACGTGGTGCGCAACGAGGACCTCGCCTGGGAGGAACGGCCCGGACACGAGGGGCAGGCGCCGCGGCACGCTGCGGCGATCACCGATGCAGCCGGGATGACCGAGTCTCGTGCGCGCATGTGGCGCTATCCGGCGCACGTCCGCGGCAAGCGGCACCGCGACCCGGACCAGGAAGAGGTGTTCATCCCCATCGTCGGCACGCTGACCATGGCGCTCGGCGAGCCGCCCGAGCGCGTCGACGTGGAGCCCGGAGGCGTGATCGTCGTGCACATCGGGACGCCGATGCAGGCGCGCAACGAGACCGGCGAAGAGATCACGTTTCTCGCCTACGGCGCGCCGCCGCAGTACGGCAACGCCGAGTTCCTAGACGACGTCGAGTCGGTCTAGCGTCGCGCCGAGCAACTCGAAGGCCTCGTCGAACCTCCATTTCGCGCGATCCGGCTCGTCGATCGCGTTCGAGATCACGCGGAGCTCCACGGCAGGGACGCCTGCGAGCGCGCACGCGCGAAGCACGCCGAAGCCCTCCATCGCCTCGACCTCGCACGCGCTCGTTCCACCGACATGCGCGCTCGTTCCGATCGGGAGCACGTGTGCGTCCGGAAGCGATGCGCGCATGCGGGCGAGCAACGCCGCGTCGGGCTCGACGTCCGACTCGACGAGCGGGCCGCTCGCGTCCTCGTACACGGCCATCGAGCCGAGGACGACCGACAGGGGCTCGATTCCTCGAGCCCCTGCGATCCCGATGTGAAGCACGGCGACCCGCGTTCGCTCCGCGAGCGCCTGCGCCGTCCGCGCCGCCGCCTCCACCGGTCCGATTCCGCAGCAGAACGTGTCGAACCGGCGGACGTGCTCGAGCTCGCGCTCGGTTGCGGCGACGATCAGCACACGGCGGAGCCTAGCCCGCTGCGAGCTGGCCGCGAATCTCCCCGTTCGGGTTCTTCGCGGTATGCACGTTGACGTAGAGGTTGTGCTTCTTGAACGCCGTCATCAGCGCCTTCGTCAACGTCGCCGTGCCGGTGACCGGGCTCTTGCACGGCCCGCACAGCGGGACGACGACAGGCCCGGACACGTGCATGCCGCCCATGTGGATGTGCGCGGCGGTCGCTGGGCCGGTGAGCTTCGAGAACGTGAGCTTCCACGTCAGCTTCGACCCTTTCAGGGTGCCCTTGAACTGACCGTGCGCGGCGGTGTTCTTGACGACCTGCTTCGGGATCTCCTGCCCGGATGAGAGCGCAGCCGTCCAGGTGGTGGTGCGCGTGGCCGCGAACGCAGCGGCGGCCATCGCGCCCACAGCGACGACGACGAGCAGTGCAACGAGCTTCTTCACGTTTCCTCCTCCAGTTGACTTCCGAAGGTTCGTTGGAAGCCCGTGAACGGTTTCTTAAGCTCTCGTTACGGCTCTGTTGCCTGCGCGTTCGAACGTGATCTCGCCGTCCACGGCGTCGACGCGGATCGAGTCTCCGTCGCCGAAATCGCCTTCCAGCAGCCGGAGCGCGAGCGGGTTCTCGAGCAGCCGCTGGATCGCACGCTTGAGCGGTCGCGCGCCGTACGCCGGGTCCCAGCCTGCTTCGACGAGCGCCTCCTTGGCCGCGTCGGTCAGCTCCAGCGTGATGCCGCGCTCTGCGAGCCGCTCGCGGACTCGCTCGAGCTGATGCTCGACGATCTCCGCGATCTGCTCACGCGAGAGCGCCCGGAACACGACGATCTCGTCCACCCGGTTGAGGAACTCGGGACGGAACCGTTCGCGCAGCTCGCCCACGCTGCGGATGTTCGACGTCATGATCAGCACCGTGTTGCGGAAGTCGACGGTGCGGCCCTGGCTATCGGTCAAGCGCCCGTCGTCGAGCACCTGCAGCAGCACGTCGAACACCTCGGGGTGCGCCTTCTCGATCTCGTCAAGGAGCACGACCGAGTATGGACGCCGGCGCACCGCCTCCGTCAGCTGACCGCCCTCGTCGTAACCGACGTAGCCGGGCGGCGCGCCGACGAGGCGCGCGACCGAGTGGCGCTCCTGGTACTCCGACATGTCGAGCCGCACCATCGCGCGCTCGTCGTCGAACATGAACTCCGCGAGCGCCCGGGCGAGCTCGGTCTTGCCGACGCCCGTCGGGCCGAGGAAGACGAACGAGCCGATCGGCCGGTTCGGGTCTTGCAGACCCGTGCGCGCGCGCCGCAGCGCATTCGCGACCGCCTCGACCGCTTCGTCCTGGCCGACGACGCGACGATGGAGGCGCTCCTCCATGTGTATGAGCTTCTCCGTCTCGCCTTCAAGCAGCCGGTCGACGGGGATGCCCGTCCACCGCGCGACGACGGCGGCGATGTCGTCCTCGTCGACCTCTTCCTTCACCATCGGATCGTCGAGCTGGCTTTCGGACAGCTCCTGCTCGAGCGCGGGCAGCTCCCCGTAGCGGATCTCGGCGACGCGTTGCAGGTTGCCGGCGCGCTCTTCGCGCTCGGCCTCGCGCTTCAGCTCTTCGACGAGCCTCGTGATCTCCTTGATGCGGTCGAGGGCAGCCTTCTCGCGCTCCCACCGCGCTGCGAGGCCGTTGCGACGCTCCTTCACCTCCGCGAGCTCCTGTTCCAACGCCTTCCGGTTCTCCGGGCCGGACGCGAGCTCGATCTCGAGCTGGCGCACGCGCCGCTCGGCCTCGTCGAGCTCGATGGGCGACGAGTCGATCTCCATGCGCAGGCGCGACCCGGCCTCGTCGACGAGGTCGATCGCCTTGTCGGGGAGGAAGCGGTCGGAGATGTAGCGATCCGAGAGCACGGCGGCGGCGACGAGCGCTGCGTCGCGGATGCGCACGCCGTGATGCGACTCGTACGTCTCCTTCAGCCCGCGGAGGATGGCGATGGTGTCCGGCACGGAGGGCTCGCCGACGAAGACCGGCTGAAAGCGCCGCTCGAGCGCAGCGTCTTTCTCGATGTGCTTGCGGTACTCGTCGAGCGTCGTCGCACCGACGCAACGCAGTTCCCCGCGCGCAAGCATCGGTTTGAGCATGTTGGCTGCGTCCACCGCGCCCTCCGCCGCGCCGGCGCCGACGATCGTGTGCAGCTCGTCGATGAAGAGGATGAGGTTGCCCTCGGCAGTCGTGACCTCGTTGAGGACTGCCTTCAGGCGCTCCTCGAACTCGCCGCGGTACTTCGCGCCCGCGAGGAGCGCGCCGATGTCGAGCGCCCACACGCGCTTGCCCTTCAGGCCCTCGGGGACGTCGCCGTCCACGATGCGCTGCGCGAGGCCCTCGACGATGGCGGTCTTGCCGGTGCCGGGCTCGCCGATGAGCACGGGGTTGTTCTTCGTGCGGCGCGAGAGCACCTGGATGACGCGGCGGATCTCCTCGTCGCGTCCGATGACGGGGTCGAGCTTGCCCTGCTCCGCCGCCTCCGTCAGGTCGCGGCCGAACTTCGAGAGCGCCTGGTAGGTGCCTTCCGGATTCTGCGAGGTGACGCGCTGGCCGCCGCGCACTGCCTTGATCTTCGCCTCGAGCTGGTCGCGCGGGACGATGTCGAGGGCGAGCAGCAGATGCTCGGTCGACACGTAGTCGTCCTGCATGCGCTTCGCCCCGTCCTCCGCCTTGTCGAGCACGCGAGCAAGGGCAGCGGACACAGCCGGCTGCTGCTGCGCGCCCTCGATGCGCGGTTTCGCGGCCAAGGTGGCCTCCGCGTGCGCGCGCAGCGCGTCGGGATCGGGGACGAGCTCGCGCGGCAGCTCCTGGTCGAGCAACGCGATGACGAGGTGCTCGGGATAGAGCTCCGGATTGCCCATGCGGCGCGCCAGCTCCTGCGCGGCTGCGACCGCTTCCTGCGACTTGACGGTGAGCTTGTTGAAATCCAATTACGTTCTTTCGGGTAGTCGGTCTTCTCGGTAGAGCACGAGGTCGCGGCGGTAGTGCTTGTGCACGTTCTGCACCTGCTGCTTCGTCTCGCGCTGAAGCCGCTCGATCTGGCCATGAGCCTTGCGCAGCTCGTCCTCGAGCCGGAGCACGAGCTCGACGCCGGCGAGGTTGAGCCCGATCTCGGTCGTGAGGCGCTGGATGATGCGCAGCCGCTCGACGTCCGCCTCCGAGTAGAGACGCGTGCCGCCCGGCGTGCGCGTCGGCCGCACGAGGCCCTTCGTCTCGTACAGGCGAAGCGTCTGCGGGTGCATGCCGACGAGCTCGGCCGCGACGCTGATCATGTACATGCCGCGGTCCCTCACGACGCTGCGGCCCGCCTCTGCTTGCGGTAGTAGACGAACCCGCCGATCGCGGTCGCGAGGAGCGCGATCCCGATCCAGCCGCCGAGGAGGTACGCGCTGCGCACGCCGTTCCAGAGGAAGAGGTAGATGAGGAACTTCCCGAGGAAGCCGGCCTTCGCGAGTCCGATCCCGCCCGCGGCGATGCCGCCGCCGGCCGCCTTCACGCCCTTGCGGCTCGTACGCTCCTCCGCCGTCAGCGGCTCGGGCGCTTCACGCGGTCCTTGCTTGAGCAGATCCGGATCCATCAGCCACCTACTTTCTTCAGCTCTTCGAGGAGCTCGCGCTCCTTCTTGTTCACGCGCTTCGGCACCTCGATGCGCACGCGCGCGAGCACGTCGCCCTTGCCGGAGCCGTTCAGCTTCGGTGCGCCGCGGCCCTTGATGCGCAGCAGCTTTCCGTCCTCGGAGCCTGCGGGGATCTTCAGCGACACGGGACCGTCCGGCGTCGGCGCCTCGACCGAGCCGCCGAGCCTCGCTGTCGCGTACGACACCGGCACCTGCACGATGAGGTCGTCACCGCGTCGCTCGTATGTCGACGATGCCGCGACGCGCGTCACGACGATGAGATCGCCGGCCGGGCCGCCGTTCTCGCCGGCCTCGCCCTTGCCCTTCAGCTTGATGCGCGTACCGTCCTTGACGCCGGGCTTGATCTTCACCGTGTACGTCTTGATGCGGCGCTCGCGCCCGGTGCCCTGGCACTTCGGGCACGGTTGCTCGATCACGGTGCCGTTGCCGCGGCAACGCGGGCACGGCTGCGAGAGCGCGAAGAGCCCCTGGCTCTCCGCCTTCACGCCGCGGCCGTTGCACTCCGGGCAGATCACCGGCGCAGTCCCGGGACGCGCGCCCGTGCCGCCGCACTCGCGGCACGCCGTCAGCATCTCGACGGGGATCTTCGCCTCCGCGCCGCGGAGCGAGTCCTCGAACGAGAGATGCACGTCCGTCTCGACGTCGTGCCCGCGGACCGGCTGTCGCGCCGTGTGGGCGCGTCCCCGCGTCGCACCGCCGCCGAAGAAGCCGCCGAAGATGTCGCCGATGTCGGCGAAGTCGAAGTTTCCGAAGTCGACGTTCGGGCCGCCGGTAGGGCCGGGCCGTCCGTTCTGCGAGCCGAAGCGGTCGTACTTCTTGCGCTTCTCCGCGTCGGAGAGCACGTCGTACGCCTGCTGCACTTCCTTGAAGCGCTCCTCGGCGTCCTTGTCGCCACCGTTCGCATCCGGGTGGTACTTGCGCGCGAGCTTGCGGTACGCCTTCTTGATCTCGTCGTCGGAGGCGTTCTTCTGGACGTCGAGGGTGTCGTACAGGGACGTCATTCGGCGACGATCACCCGCGCGGGGCGCACGACGCGGTCGCCGAGCGCGTAGCCCTTCTGGATGACGTCGAGCACGTCGCCGGGCGCCGCCTCCTCGGACGGCTGCGCGAGCAGCGCCTCGTGCACGTGCGGATCGAACTTGCCGTCGGTGGCGATCTCCTTCACGCCCTGCCGCTCGAGCAGGGACGCGAGCGAGCGATGGACGAGGCGCACGCCCTCCTCGAGCTGCGCCTCCTCGTGCTCCTCGGCCGCGTTCAACGCGCGCTCGAGGTCGTCGAGGATCGGGAGGAGCTCCTTCAGCAGCCGCTCGTTGGCGAGCGCGACATACTCGGCCCGCTCGCGTGCGGCACGCTTCTTGTAGTTCTCGAAGTCGGCGGCGAGGCGGAGCAGGCGGTCGTCAACGACCTCCTGCTCCTCCTGCTGCTCCTGCTCGACGTGCTCGTCAGTCATTGGTCACGTCTTCGTACTCGGCGTCCTCGACGACTTCGTCGTCGGCGGTCGCCGAGCCGTTGCCGCCGCCGGACTGCTGGGCCTGTGCCGTGGCCTGGGCGTAGACCGCCTCGGCGAGCTTGTGCGAGGCCTCCTGCAGCGACTCCGCCTTCGCGCGGATGTCGGCGAGGTCGTCGCCCTCGAGCGCCCCGCGCAGCTCCATGATCCGGCCCTCGATCGTCGAGGCCTCCGACTCGTCGAGCTTGTCGCGGTGCTCCTTCAGCGTGCGCTCGGTCTGGTACGCGAGCGTCTCCGCCATGTTCTTCGTGTCGACGGCCTCGCGCAGCCGGTGGGCCTCGTCAGCGTGCGTCTCGGCCTCGTTGATCATCCGCTTCACCTCGTCCTCGGACAGGCCGGAGCCGCCCTGGATCTGGATCTGCTGGACGTTCCCCGTGCCGAGATCCTTCGCCGAGACGTTGATGATCCCGTTCGCGTCGATGTCGAACGTGACCTCGATCTGCGGCATGCCGCGCTGCGCCGGCGGTATGCCGACGAGCTGGAACTTGCCGAGCGTCTTGTTGTAGGTCGCCATCTCCGACTCGCCCTGGAGCACGTGCACCTCGACGGACGGCTGGTTGTCCTCCGCCGTCGTGAACGTCTCCGACTTCTTCGTCGGGATGGTCGTGTTGCGCTCGATGAGCTTCGTCATGACGCCGCCCTTGGTCTCGATGCCGAGCGACAGCGGCGTGACGTCGAGAAGGAGGATGTCCTTCACCTCGCCCTTGAGCACGCCCGCCTGGAGCGCCGCGCCGACGGCGACGACCTCGTCCGGGTTGACGCCCTTGTGCGGGTCCTTGCCGACGATCTCCTTCACCTTCGCCTGCACCGCCGGCATGCGCGTCATGCCGCCGACGAGGACGACGTGGTCGATCTTCGACGGGTCGAGGCCCGCGTCCGCGAGCGCCTGCTTCGTCGGTCCGACGGTGCGTGCGAGCAGGTCGGCGGTGATCTCCTCGAGCTTCGCGCGTGTCAGCTGGAGGTCGAGATGCTTCGGGCCCTCCTGCGTCGCGGTGATGAACGGGAGGTTGATCTGCGTCGTCATCGTCGACGACAGCTCGATCTTCGCCTTCTCCGCCGCCTCGTACAGGCGCTGGAGCGCCATGCGGTCGGCCGCGAGGTCGATGCCCTGGTCCTTCTTGAACTCGGCGACCATCCAGTCGACGACTGCCTTGTCGAAGTTGTCGCCGCCGAGGTGGTTGTCGCCGGCGGTCGACTTGACCTCGAAGACGCCCTCGCCGAGCTCGAGCACCGACACGTCGAACGTGCCGCCGCCGAGGTCGAAGACGAGGATCGTCTGGTCGGAGCCTTCCTTGTCGAGCCCGTACGCGAGCGCCGCCGCGGTGGGCTCGTTGATGATGCGCAGCACGTTGAGGCCGGCGATCTTGCCGGCGTCCTTCGTCGCCTCGCGCTGCGCGTTGTTGAAGTACGCGGGGACGGTGATGACTGCGTCGCTGACGGTCTCGCCGAGATAGGCCTCGGCGTCCGCCTTGAGCTTCTGGAGGATCATCGCGCTGATCTCCGGCGGGGCGTAGTCCTTGCCCTCCGCTTTCACGCGCACGTCGCCGTTCGGGCCCTTGTCGACCTCGTACGGGACGATCTTCATCTCCTCCGACACCTCGTCGAACTTGCGCCCCATAAAGCGCTTGATCGAGAAGATGGTGTTCGTCGGGTTGGTGACCTGCTGCCTGCGCGCCGGGGCGCCGACGAGCCGCTGGCCGTCCTTCGTGAACGCGACGACGGACGGAGTCGTCCGGCCGCCCTCCGCGTTCGGGATGACCGTGGGTTCGCCGCCCTCGAGCACGGCCATGCACGAGTTGGTCGTGCCGAGGTCGATGCCGATTGTCTTCGCCATGCTGGTTTATGCCTCCTGTGAGAAAATCTGATGCTCGTTATATCAGATTCGGAGGAACCCTGCCGAGGCGAAGCCGTGACGCCTCCGCGCGCGTGGCAGCCACCCGAACTTAGGCCTCTGAGCAGGTAGTTTTGCCTAGGAGAATAGGCCCGGTGGCAGCCACGAATACGGGCTCCTTACCGGAATGCGCCGATGAGGGCGCCGCCGGCCACGATGAGGACGGCCCCGATGGCGAGCCGCCGCCCCACCAGCTCCGTGTGCCGGAGGAGCAGAGCCGACAGGCCGACGGCCACGAGCGACTCGGTGGCGACGAGCGGCGAGACGATGCTCACCCGGCCGCGATAGAACGCCTCGAAGAGCGCGACGTACGAGAGCCCGAAGAAGATCCCCGCGGGGACGAACGGGAGCGCCCGCCTGGAGAGCCGCGGGCGCGCGACGACGGTGATGAACACGAGGCCGCCGAGGAGCGCGGCGCTCGCGCTCACCGCCGGCGGCGCGCTCGTGCTCTTCGCGAGCCAGCGGACGACGTTGTCGCGCGACGCGAACAGCACGACGGTTACGAACGCGTACGCCAGCCCGATCGTGCGGAAGTGCGCCGGCCGGCTCCGCTCGCGCGCGAGCTCCACGCTGCCGCCGACGATCAGCACGGCCCCGACGATGAGCGGTGCGCTCACCGGCTCGCCGAGGAAGACGAGTGCGATCGCAACCGCGACGAGCGGCGCCGTCCCGAAGACCATCGACGCGCGCGACGATCCGGTCTCGCGGATCGCGAGCGTCCCGAACAGTTGCCCCACCCCCGGCTGCAGCAGGCCCGCCAGCGCAAACGGCCAGGCTGCACTCGCGTGCACGCCGCGCGACGGCGCTTCCGCCGCCGCCCACGCGAGCGCGACGACGAGCGCCGTGGACACGGTGACGAACGTGCCGAGCATGACGTCGCGCTCGCGGTCGAGCGCGAAGCGGAGCGCGACGCTCATCCCGCCGAAAAGCACGGCGGACAGCAGCGAGAGACCGACGGCGATCAATTGCCTTCGAGCACCGGCGCCGTCACGCGGCCGCGCGAGAAGAACGGGACGAACACGTGCGCGAGCGGCCCGATCGACACCGCGTACAGCACCGTCCCGACGCCGACCGTGCCGCCGAGGAACCAGCCGATCACGACCACGCTGACCTCGAGCGACGTCCGCACGACCCGGATCGAGTGCCCGCGCCTGGCGAGCCCCGTCATCAGACCGTCGCGCGGCCCGGGCCCGAACCCGGCACCGATGTACGCCCCCGTCGCGACACCGTTCAGGAAGACGCCGACGACGAGGCACGCGATCCGCAGCGCGAGCTCGTGCGGCGGCGAGAGGTGCGCGAGCACGACATCCATCGTCCCACCGATGAAGACGACGTTGCTGACCGTTCCGATTCCCGGCCGCTCTCGGAGCGGAATCCACAGCAGCAGAACGAACAGCCCGACGAGGATGCTCCACGTTCCGATCGCGAGACTCGAGTGCTTCGCAAGGCCTTGATGAAGGACGTCCCACGGACTGAGCCCGAGACCGGAGAGCACGAGCAGCGAGGCGCTGAACCCGTACAGGACGAGTCCGAGGTAGAGCTGCACGAGCCGCCTGCGCATCAACTGCAACCGTAGACTCGGGCGCATGGAGCTCGCCACGCAGCTGGCCGAAGACGCCGCCGAGCGGCTGTTCCGCTACGTCCAGATCGACACCCAGGCGGACGAGGACTCGGAGACCTATCCGAGCACCGAGAAGCAACTCGAGCTGCTCCGGCTCCTGCTCGACGAGCTCCGCGAGCTCGGCGCGGCGGACGCGCGGATCGACGAGCACGGCTACGTCACCGCCACGATTCCCGCGACGGTGGACGACGACGTCCCGACGATCGCGTTCTTCGCGCACGTGGACACCGCACGCGAGGTGACGGGCGCGAACGTCAACCCGCAGCGCATCCGCTACGAGGGCGGCGACGTCGTCCTCGGGAGCTCGGGGAACGTCATCCGCCCGGCCGAGTCGCCGCAGCTCGCCACGCACGTCGGCCACGAGTTGATCACGACCGACGGCACGACGCTGCTCGGCGCGGACGACAAGGCCGGCGTCGCCGAGATCATGGCCGCGACCGCGTACCTCGTCGCGCACCCGGAGGTGCCGCACGGGACGATCAAGGTCGCGTTCAACCCGGACGAAGAGATCGGCCGCGGCGTCATCCACTTCCCGGTCGGCGCCTTCGGCGTGCACGCCGCGTACACGATGGACGGCTCCACGATCGGCGAGATCCAGGAGGAGACGTTCTCCGGCGCACAGGTGCGGATGCGGGTCCGCGGCCGCTCGATCCACCCCGGCCTCGCGAAGGGCGAGCTCGTCAACGCGATCAAGCTCGCTGCCGAAATCGTGGAGCGGCTGCCCAAGGACCGGCTCTCGCCGGAGACGACCTCCGATCGCGAGGGATACGTCCACCCGGTGCTCGTCAACGGCGACTCGTCCGAGGTCGAGCTGCGCTTCATCGTCCGCGACTTCGACGACGACGCGCTCGACCGGAACGTCGAGTATCTGGGTCGGCTCGCCGAGGAGGTTGCAGCGACCGACGCGCGATGCTCGATCGAGGTCGAGTCGCGCATCCAGTACCGCAACATGCGCGCGACGCTCGAGCGCGTTCCGGAGATCGTCGAGAACCTCGAGGAGGCCGTCCGGCGCATCGGCTTCGAGCCGAGACGGACGGCGATTCGCGGCGGCACCGACGGCTCCGCGCTCACCGAGATGGGCCTGCCGACGCCCAACATCTACACGGGCGGCCAGGACGCGCACAGCGAGCGCGAGTGGATCTGCGTCGAGGACATGGGCCTCGCGGCGGCCACGATCGTCGAGCTCGCGAAAGTCTGGGCCTCGCGCTAGGCATCATTCGGGTGTGAGCACTGATCCGGCGCGTGGCCCGCGCCTGCCGAAGCCGCCGCAGCGGCGCATCCGCTGGGGCTGGTGGGTCGGGTGGATCCTCGCCCTTCTCGTCATCAACTACTGGGCCGCGTCGCGCGCGACGAAGGGCCCGCCCCGGGTCCGCGTCCCGTACAGCCCCTTCTTCGTGCAGCAGGTGCGCGACGGTCACGTCGCGTCGATCACATCGAAGGGGACGGCGGTGCAGGGGACGTTCACCATCAACGAGAGCTACGCCGGATCGAAGAAGACGAAGCAGTTCCAGACGGAGATCCCCGCCTTCGCGAACACGGACGCGCTGTCGTCGCTCTTGCAGAAGAAGAGCGTCGTCGTCAACGCGAAGCCGCTCGACACGGGCGCGCCGTGGTGGGAGAACCTGCTCGTCGGCTTCGGGCCGACGATCCTCTTCATCGGGCTGATCTTCTTCGCGATGCGCCGCGCAGGGAACGTGCAGAACATGCTCGGTGCGTTCGGCCGCTCGAGCGCGCGGCAGTACGAGCCGGGCGGCGACAAGGTCACGTTCAAGGACGTCGCCGGCATCGAGGAGGCGAAGGAGGAGCTCTCCGAGGTCGTCGACTTCCTGAAGGACCCGGAGAAGTACCGCAAGCTCGGCGCGCGCATCCCACACGGCGTCCTCCTCAGTGGGCCGCCCGGGACCGGCAAGACGCTGCTCGCGCGCGCGGTCGCCGGCGAGGCGAATGTCCCGTTCTTCTCGATGGCTGCGTCGGAGTTCGTCGAGGCGATCGTCGGGATCGGTGCGTCGCGCGTGCGCGACCTCTTCTCGAAGGCGAAGGCAGCGGCGCCGTCGATCATCTTCATCGACGAGCTCGACGCGATCGGGCGCTCGCGCACGTCGGGCGTCGCCGGCTTCAGCGGCGGCAACGACGAGCGCGAGCAGACGCTCAACCAGATCCTCACGGAGATGGACGGCTTCGACTCGTCGACGGGCGTGATCGTCATCGCCGCGACGAACCGGCCGGACGTGCTCGACGCGGCACTGCTGCGACCCGGGCGCTTCGACCGCCGCGTCACCGTAAGCCCGCCGGACCGCAACGGCCGCGAGGCGATCCTGCGCGTGCACACGCGCAGCGTTCCCGTCGGGCCCGACGTCGACCTCGCCGGGCTCGCGGCGACGACGCCCGGCATGGTCGGCGCCGACCTCGCCAACCTCGTCAACGAGGCCGCACTGCTTGCGGCGCGACGCGGTCATGACCAGGTGCTGGAGGCGGACTTCACCGACGCACTCGAGAAGATCGTGCTCGGCGCGGAGCGCAAGGTGCTGATGAGCAAGGAGGACAAGCGCCGCACCGCCTACCACGAGGGCGGGCATGCACTCGTCGGAATGCTCACGCCGGGCGCCGACCCGGTGCGAAAGATCTCGATCATCCCGCGCGGCCTCGCACTCGGCGTGACGTTCTCGGCACCGGACGCCGACCGCTACAACTACTCGCGCGACGAGCTCATGGCGAAGATCAAGGTCGCGCTCGGCGGCCGCTCCGCCGAGGAGGTGGTCTTCGGCGACCTGACGACGGGCGCCGAGTCCGACTTCCAGCAGCTGACGCAGATCGCACGCGGAATGGTCGGCCGCTGGGGGATGGACGAGAAGATCGGGACGGTGACCGTCATCCCGCAGGACGGGCAAGGTCCACTGCTTCCGGGCGCCTCGGGCATCTCGGAGGAGACACAGACGCTGATCGACGAGCAGGTGCGCACGCTCGTTGCCGGCGCGCGGCTGGAAGTGCTGGACCTGCTGCGCGACAACCGGGACAAGCTCGACTCACTCGCGCATGCACTCCTCGAGCACGAGACGCTCGACCAGCCCGACGCGTACGCGGCGGCCGGAATCTCGGCGCCGTCCGAGCGCGAGCTCGCCGCCTCGCTACCGTAGAGCCGTGGACACGCTACGCGACAGGATGGGACGGCCGCTCGAGACGCTGCGCGTGTCGATCACCGACCGCTGCAACTTCCGCTGCGTCTACTGCATGCCGAAGGAGGTCTTCGGGCGCGACCACGCGTTCCTCGACCGCAAGGAGCTTCTGAGCTTCGAAGAGATCGCGCGCGTCGTCGGCGTGTTCGCCGGTCTCGGCGTCCGCACCGTGCGCCTCACCGGCGGCGAGCCGCTCGTGCGCCGCGACGTCGAGCGCCTCGTAACCCAGCTTGCCGCGATCCCCGATCTGGAGCTCGCGCTGACGACGAACGGCGCGCTCCTGCCGCAGAAGGCGCAGGCGCTCGCAGACGCCGGCCTCAGCCGCGTGACGGTCAGCCTCGACTCGGTCGACGACGCGCAGTTCCGCGCGCTGAACGACGTGGACTTCCCCGTCGACCGCGTACTCGAAGGAATCGACGCAGCGGCCGCGGCCGGCCTGCCCGTGAAGGTGAACGCGGTCGTCAAGCGCGGCGCCAACGACGACGGCATCGTCGCGCTCGCCGAGCGCTTCCGCGGAACCGGCCACGTGCTGCGCTTCATCGAGTACATGGACGTCGGGCACACGAACGGCTGGCGGCTCGACGACGTCGTCTCCGCCGACGAGATCGTCGCGCGCATCGCCGCCGTGTGGCCACTCGATCCGGTCGAGCCGGACAGCCCCGACTCCACCTCCCTCCGCTGGCGCTATCGCGACGGCGGCGGCGAGATCGGCGTGATC
>DATBQM010000039.1:0-22998 GCA_036560805.1 Gaiellaceae bacterium
TCGCGGACGGCGTCGTGACGGCGAGCGCGGGGAACATGGCGCAGGGCGTCGCGTGGGCCGCGCGAGAGGCGGGCGTCCGCGCCCGCGTCGTTGCGCCCGAGGACGCACCGCGCGCGAAGCTCGACGCGGTCGAGCGCCTCGACGGCGAAATCGTTTCCGTCTCGCACGAGGCGTGGTGGCAGGCGATGGTCGACCGGCGCTACGAAGGCGTGGACGGTCTCTTCGTCCATCCGGTCGAGGACGAGCTCGTGATGGCCGGCAACGGGACGATCGGGCTCGAGCTCGTCGAGGATCTCCGCGAGTTCGACACCGTCGTCATCCCGTGGGGCGGCGGCGGCCTCACGACCGGCATCGCGAGCGCGGTCAAGGCGCTGCGGCCCGGCGTGCGCATCGTCACCGCCGAGCCGGAGACGGCCGCGCCGCTCGCCGCTGCGTTCCGCGCCGGCGGCCCGGCCGAGATCGACTTTCGTCCGTCGTTCGTCGACGGTGCGGGCGGCCGCGCGCTCCTGCCGACCATGTGGGACCGCGCGCGCGAGCTCGTCGATGAGGCGGTCGCCGTGCCGCTCGACGAGGTCGCCGAGGCGATGCGCGTGCTCGCCGCGCGTGCGCACGTGGTGGCCGAAGGTGCGGGAGCGCTCGCGCTCGCCGCGGCGAGATACCGCGGAGACCGATGCATCTGCATCGTGTCCGGCGGCAATGTCGACGCATCCGTGCTTGCAGGCGTGCTGTCCGGCGAGACGCCCTGACCCATTGACAATGCGCGGCGCGCCTCGTAGCGTCGCGGAGATGCTGCGGAGACTGGCCGTCGTCGTCGCAACGGGCCTCGCAGCAGCGGGGTTCGGCCTTGCGCACGCCGGGAACGCGGGCGCGGCCACGTACACCGTGTGCGGCTTCGGCTCAGTCGTCCCGATTCTCGGCGGCGGGAGCTGCATGACGCTCGACGACGCGATCGCCGCGGCGCAGCTGACGCCGGAGGCGGACACGATCCGGATGCTCCCGGGCTCGTATTGCCCGATCGACCTCGAGGGGACGTTCGCGCAGCCCGTCAGGTTCGTCGGTGTCGGCTTCGCCGGGGTCGACCTCTCCGGTGGCCCGGTCAGCTTCTCCGGTCCCGAGGCGAGCCTTACGACGATCACGAACGACTCCGTCCACTGCGACTCGTCGGTCTACGCCATCCAAGTCAACGCGCGCGTCACCTCGAGCGCGCCGATGGTCTTCGAGAACCTCACCGCCGACGGAGCGGCAGGCGGCGAGTACGGCTTCCGCCAGGCGGGCGTCGCGACGAACACCATTCTGCGCGACGACGTCTTCCAGCACTTCTCGGGGCAGTTCGGTTGGGGCGTCTACTTCACGAGCGGGTTCAACGGCAACACCACCTCGCTCGACCTCGAGAACAGCGCCGTGCTCAACAACACCTTCGGCGTCGACCTCGAAGGCGCCGACGCGTCGGTGTACGACACGACGATCGCCGGCAACACGAACACCGGCCTCATCCTCGTCAACTACGAGGTTTCGCTGGGGAGCGACACGATCAGCCACAACCGAGTCGGTGTGACCGCGCCGAGTTTCGGCAGCGGCATGCAGATCGTCGACTCGGTCGTCGCCGGGAACACCCTCGAGGACTGCAATCAGGTCCCCGACTGGGAGTCGGGCGGCGGGTTCGAGCCGGGCAGCTTCGGCAATCTCGTAGGCGACTTCAGCTGTCCGATCAACCAGGGCAGCGCGCACGGCGACGTCCGCGACGCGACCCTGACGCCCAACGGCATGCAGGCGGTCGGCCCCAACGGCGGGCCGACGCCGTCGATCATGCCGCCGAGCAGCGACCTGGGGATGGACACCCCCAGCTGCGGCCTGGGTGGCGTCGACCAGCGCGAATACGTGAACCCGTCCGCGAGCACGTGCGATCCCGGCGCCGTCCAGTTGGGCGGAAGCGGCGCGCACACGGTCGCTGCGGGCGATCTCGACCTCGGCACGATCGCCGTCGGCTCCACCCAAAGCGGCACGGTGTCGCTGGGGATGACCGGCGGTGACATCGTCGGCGTCTCCGGCGTCTCGATCTCCGGTGCCGGCTGGGCGATCGCCGACGACGAGTGCACGTTCTCCATCCTCGAGACCTCGTCCTTCTCCCCGCTCCGAGGCTGCATCGTCGGTGTAACGGTCCATCCGACCGGAGCCGGCGCGTGGAACGGGACGCTCACGATTCACACGACGGCAGGCGACGCCGTCGCGCAGCTGCACGCGCACGTGTCGACTCCGCCGTCGATCTCGTCGTTCACGCCGTCGAGTGGCCCCGTCGGCACTCCCGTGACGATCAACGGGTCGCATTTGACGGGCGTCTCGGCAGTGTCGTTCAACGGGACCGCAGCCGCGAGCTTCACCGTCGTGTCCGACACCGAGATCGACGCCGTCGTCGCGCCGGGGACGGCGACGGGCGCCATCACCGTCACGGGGCCGAGCGGGTCGCGCACGACCCTGCACGTGTTCGTCGTCACGGTGCCGCACCCGGTGATCCAGTCGTTCGGCCCGGGGCAGGGGGCGGTCGGCAGCACGGTGACGATTCTCGGCCTGCACCTGTCGAACGTGACCGCGGTGACGTTCGGCGGCGTGCCCGCGGTGACGTTCTCGTCCTCGGACGGATCGGTCACGGCGACCGTGCCCGCGGGCGCGGCGAGCGGGCACATCGCGGTCACCACTGCTGGCGGGACAGCGACGACCATCCGCGTCTACGTGGTCATCCCGGCGCCGACGATCACGAGCTTCACCCCAACGTCGGGAGTCCAGGGGACGCACGTGATGATCCACGGCAGCGGGTTCACAGGAGCGACGTCGGTGAAGTTCCACGGCAAGGCGGCGACCTTCACGGTCGTGAGCGATTCGGTCATCAACGCCGTGGTGCCCGCGGCTGCAACGACAGGCCATATCGCGGTCACGACGCCTGGCGGCGCGGCGACGAGCGCCGCCACCTTCACGATCTAGAACGGCGAGACGCCTTAGACCCATTGACAAGGCCCGGCGCGCCTCGTAGCGTCGGGGAGATGCTGCGGAGACTGGCCGTCGTCGTCGCAACGGGGCTCGCCGGGCTCGGGTTCGGGCTCGCGCACGCCGGCAACGCGGGCGCTGCGACCTACACCGTCTGCGGCGTCGGGGTGGTCCTGCCGGTTCCGGGCGGCGGCACGTGCACGTCGCTACCGGATGCGATCGCCGCGGCGCAGGTAACGCCGGAGGCCGACACCATCCGGATGCTCCCGGGCGAGTACTGCCCGTTCATCGTCAGCGGGGCGACGTTGGGATCGATCAGCTTCGTCGGGGTCGGGATCGCCGGCCTCTCAGGTGGAACGATCTCTCTCAACGGTCCCGAGGCGAGCCTCACCGAGATCAAGTACGACTCGGGCCATTGCGGCTCGCCGTCGACCGCCGTCGTGGAGCTCGACGTCAACCTCAGCTCCGGCGGGTTCACCTTCCAGAACCTCACGATCGACGGCACCGGCATCGGGTACGGCCTGTACGACTTCGGCTTCCGGCATACGGTCACCCTGAGAGACGTGATCGTCCAGAACGCGAGCTCGTTCGGGATCTACTACCTCAGCGGCTGCTGCTCGACCGCATACAACCTCGAGGTCGACAACAGCGCCATCTTGAACAACGGGACGAGCAACGGCGCCGGAGCCCAGATCTTCGGCTTCGGCACGATCCGCAACTCGACAATCGCAGGGAACGGCTTGGGGGTCGGCATTACCAACGCTGACGTCGCGCTCCTCAATGACACGATCAGTCACAACCAGAGCGGCGTCAACACCGGTTTCAATGGCAACGGCGTGCAGGCAGTCAACACGATCGTCGCCGACAACACGTTCGCGAACTGCAGCGTGGCCAACGACTGGGAGCAGGTCAGCCCGTTCGACCACGGTCCAGGGCCGAGCAGCCACAACCTGCTCGAAGGACAGCACGAGGGCTGTCCGAACATCGACGGCACCGACGCAGTCGTCCAGACGCTTTCGATGCCCGCTGTCTTGCCGAACGGGGGGCCGACGCCGTCGATCATGACGCCGCTCGCTGCCGACGGGCACGGCGCGTCGTCGTGCGGGCTCAACGGCGTCGATCAGCGCGAGGCCGTCATCACCGGGTCGACGTGTGACGATGGCGCCGTCCAGCAGAGCGCCCTCATCACGCCGGTCGTGGCCGCGAGTGATGTCGACCTCGGAACCGTCGCAGTCGGATCTTCGACACCCGGTACGTCGTTCGCCTCGAACGACGGCGGCGACCTCGTCGGAGTCTCCGGCGTTTCGATCTCCGGTGCCGGGTGGTCGATCACGAGCGACGGTTGTACGTACGCCGTCATGGAGAAAGCCTTTGGCAACGGCTGCAGCGTCGGCGTGAGCGTTCACCCGACCGGGGGCGGAACGTGGAACGGAACGCTCACGGTCCACACGACGGCCGGCAATGTGACTGCTCATCTGCACGCACAGACGCCTGGTATCCCGCCCTCGATCGCGGGCTTCGCGCCCTCGAGCGGCCCCACGGGTACGACGGTGACGATCACGGGCGCGCAGTTCACCGGCGCGACTGAGGTGGCGTTCGGCGGCACTTCGGCGCAGAGCTTCAGCATCGACTCCGACACGCAGATCACTGCGGTCGTCGCGGTGGGAACAGTTACGGGCAACGTCACGGTGACCAACCCGGGTGGTACGGCGACGAGCGCGCACCCGTTCGTAGTTGTCGCGCCGCGCCCGCTGATCTACACGCTCAGCCCGGGGCAGGGCCTGCCGGGTAGCACAGTGACGATCCTCGGACAGAACCTGTCGGGCGCGTCGGCGGTGACGTTCGGCGGCGTCCCTGCGATCTCGTTCAGCTCGTCCAATGGCTCGGTCACCGCGACGGTGCCTGGGGCCGCGCTCACCGGTCACATCGCAGTGACGACGCCCGGAGGCACCGCGACCAGCACGGGCATCTACACGGTCATCCCGCTCGTTGCACCGACGCCGACGATCACGAGCTTCAGTCCTAGCGGCGGGATCCACGGCGTCCAGGTGAGGATCAGAGGGACGGGCCTGACCGGCGCGACCTCGGTGAAGTTCAACGGGAAGCCGGCCTCGTTCACCGTCCAGAACGACACCACCATCCTCGCCACCGTCCCGATCGGCGCCACGACCGGCCCCATCACGGTCACGACGCCCGGCGGCAGTGCGGCGAGCGGCGCGAGCTTCACGATCTAGCCGAGTCGCGTCGCGGCCGGCCCGCGTCCTTGTAAGGAATCAGACTCCACGGTACGTTGGGCGGTGGATTGCGGAACCCGCTCAGCGCGCCGTCATTGTTCATCGGGGCGGCCGTGCTGGCCGGCCTTGGTGCGTTCCTCCTCGGCGGCGTCGCGGCGGCCGACGGAACGACGCCGAGTGCGTCCATCGTCGTGACGGTCGCCAACGACGTGGTGAACGGCGACACGTCGTCTCCCGCCGCGCTGGCCGCACATCCGGGCGCGGATGGAATCTCCCTCCGAGAGGCCGTGCTCGCCGCGGACAATGCGGCGTCCGGGGCGCACGTCTACGTGCGCTTCGCGGACAGCCTCGCCGGCTCTTCCATTCACCTCGAACAGGCCGACCCGCTTCGACTGACTCACGACGACCTCACCGTCATGGGTTTCGACTCGAGTGGCGGCTCGCCCGCGGTGTCGATCGTCGCCAGCCCGACGTTCCCCGCCTGCGCGACCTTCCTCGTCGAGGCCTCGAACGTCGAGATCCGGCGACTTGCGTTCCTAGGAGGTGGGCCGGGCGGTGTGGAGTCGGTGCTCATTCGCGGAGGGACGGGCCGAGGAGGTTCGGCGGCCGACTCGCCGTGTCTCAGCACACCCGGCCCTGCGTCCCTCCATGACATCGGTGTCGACGAGAACACATTCGCCAACCTCGCCGGAACGTTCGCAGGGCGCATCTCCGTCATCACGGGAAACGCGGAAATCAACAGGGTGCGGATTAGCGACAACACCTTCACCGGCCCCGGCACCGACGACGGCGACGCGGTCTTCGCCCAGAACTGGGCTGACCATTCAGTGATCGATGCGCTGACAATCGAAGGGAACACGTTCGATGGAGTGTTCTTCTCTATCGAGCTCCAGCCGGGCGCGAGCGGCGACCGGTGGAACGATTCCCCGGCGACAGGTGACGAGATTCTCGATACCCATATCTCGAGGAACGTCTTCAAGCACTCTGGGAACCCCGTATGGATGGGGACGCTTGCATTCGGCGACCTCGCCTCCGGCAACGTCATGGATGGAACGATCATCGACGGCAACATCTTTGACATGGGATCGATCCAATCCGGAATCACGCTCACCGGCGGCGCCGACAACGCGAACGGGAACACCATCGAGAACACGCGGATCGTCGACAACCTGATGTTCGGCGACCAGCCGGCAATTCTTCTCAACGGTGGCGGCGAGCAGAACGCGTCTGGCAATAACGTCACAGGCATCGAGATCGCCAACGACACGATCGCGAGTGCTACTGCATCCCCTGCGCTGTGGAGCGGCACGACGTATGGAAGCGGAACGGGCAACAGCGTTACGGGCATCGACGTGCGCAACACGATCTTCTGGGGCGCGGGATGGCCGTTCACCGGCGACAGCCCGCCGACCGATGTCGAGTTCTCAGTCGTGAAGCAACCCGGCTTCGCCGGAGTGAACGGCAACATCGCGGCCGACCCGCGGTTCGTGAATCCGGCGGGTGGCGACTACCACCTCTCCGCCTCGAGCCCGGCGATCGACGCCGGCACGAGCGACATGGCGCCTGCCTTCGACCTCGACGATCGCGCTCGAGTCGGCGCCGTCGACATCGGAGCCTACGAGTATGGGGCCACGCCGCGCCCGCGCCTCGACATCGACGTCGACGAGAACGGCGGCGGCGGCGTGGTCGCGAGCGCGCCCGCAGGTATCGACTGTCCGACGGAATGCAGCGCGCCTTTCGACCAGGGCGCGGTGGTCACCCTCTCGGCGACGCCAGACACATGGTCCCGGTTCATCGGCTGGTCGGGCGCGTGCTCGGGTTCGGGAGACTGTCAGGTGACTGTCGCGGCGGAGACATCCGTCGGGGCGACCTTTGCCGGATTGCCACCTCCGGAGATAACCGGCTTCAGTCCGGAGAGTGGCGGGATCGGCACGACCGTCGCAATCACGGGGTCGGGCTTCACCGGCGCGACAGCGGTGACGATCGGGGGCACCCCGGCTGCAAGCGTCAGCGTCACTTCCGACTCCTTGATCACCGCTGTCGTCGCTCCGGGCACGGGTTCCGGGCGCGTCGCGGTGACGACCTCGACGGGCATGGTGATGAGCGACGAGACGTTCATCATCCTTCCGGCGCCTGCCATCAGCGGTTTCAATCCGGGCCAAGGCTCATCGGGAACGTCGGTGACCGTGACCGGGTCCAACTTCACGGGGGCGACGAGCGTGAAGCTGCGCGGTATCGCCGCGGTATTCGCGCTCGGCTCGGCGACGCAGCTCAGCTTCACGGTCCCAGTCGGTGCGGCGACCGGTTCAATCTTGGTGACGACGCCCGGCGGGATGGCGACGAGCGCGCACCCGTTTGTGGTGGTTGCGCTGCACCCGCTGATCTTCGGGCTCAGCCCGGGACAGGGCATGCCGGGTAGCGCGGTGACGATCCTCGGCCAGAATCTGGCCGGCGCGTCGGCGGTGACCTTCGGCGGCGTCCCAGCAATCTCGTTCAGCTCGTCTAATGGCTCGATCACTGCGACGGTGCCCGCAGCCGCGCTGACCGGCCACATCGTGGTCACGACGCCGGGTGGAACGGCGACGAGCATGGGTCTCTACACGGTCGTCCCACTCGTTGCGCTGACGCCGACGATCGCGAGCTTCACGCCGAGCGCCGGGATCCACGGCGTCCAGGTGAGGATCATGGGCTCGGGCTTCACCGGGGCGACGTCGGTGAAGTTCAACGGCGTCGCCGCCTCCTTCACGGTGCTGAGCGATTCGTCGATCAAGGCGATCGTGCCGCTGCACGCGGCGACCGGTCATATCGCGGTCACAACGCCCGGGGGCACGGCGACGAGCGCCGCCAACTTCACGATCTAGAACTAGCCGAGTCGCGCGAGCTCGTGCAGGAAGCCGTCGACTTCGTCGGCGGTGTTGTAGTGGATGAGCCCGACGCGCACGGCGTCCTTCGGATATGGGAGCTTCTCGCGCAGTCCGAGCGAGTACCAGCTGTCGTGCGCCCACACGCCGTACCCGCGCTCCGCCATCGTCTCGGCGATCTCGGCCGCGGGCACGCCCTCGAGGTTGAAGAGGAACGTCGGCAGCCGCCCGTCCATCGTCTGCTCCCCGTACACCGTCGCCGATTCCGGTAATCCGTCGAGGAAGCGTCGGCCGAGCTCGTGCTCGTACGCGCGCAGCACCTCCATGCCGCCGAGCGACTCGAGGTACGCGATGGTCGCGCTGAAGCCTGCGAAGAGCTCGTACGGCGCGGTGCCGGGCTCGAACCTCCGGCCGACAGGCGTGTTGGACGCCGGCCGCGCCTTGTACGGCCGCCACGACTCGAGCAGCTCGTGACGCCCGTACGCGACCCCGAGATGCGGGCCGCAGAACTTGTACGCCGAGGCGACGAACACGTCGCAGTCGAGCGCTTGCACGTCGACCGGCTCGTGCGCCGCGTATTGCACCGCGTCGAACCACGACAGCGCGCCGACCGAGTGCGCGAGCTCGCTCACGCGCTTCATGTCGACGATCGTGCCGAGCGCGTTCGACGACGCGACGGTGGCGACGACGCGCACGCGCTCGTCGAGCTTCCGCTCGAGGTCGTCGAGGTCGAGCCGGAAGTCGTCGGTGACGTCGATCCAGTCGAGCTCGAAGCCGCGATCAGCGGCGAGCTCGAGCCACGGCGCGACGCCGCCGTCGTGGTCGAGCCTGGACACGAGGATGCGGTCGCCTTCCTTCCAGTCGCGCGACGCCGTGCGCGAGAGCGTGAAGTCGAGCACGGTCATGTTCGTGCCGAAGACGACGTCGTCCGCCGAGCAGCCGAGGAAACGGCCCGCGTCGGCGCGCACACGGTCGACGATCGCCTCGACGCGGCGCCCGGTCTCGTACGGCGCGCCCAGGTTCCCGCTCGCGTCGCGCAGCGCGTGGGCGATCGCCTCGCCGACCTCGTCCGGCACCTGCGAGCCGCCGGGCGCGTCGAGGAAGGCGAACCCGCCGCGCAGCGATGAGAAGCGCCTGCGGACGGCGTCCACGTCGAGTACGGTCGCGCTCATGGAGCGAGCCTACCTGGGCGGAATCTCCGTTTCGCGGATCGTCCTCGGCTGCGGGAACTTCGGCGGCGTCGGGTCGTCGCCGGCGTTCTTCGGGCAGGGCGAGACGAAGGACGACGCGTTCGCCGTCATGGACGCGGCCTGGGACGCGGGCATCACGACGTTCGACACCGCCGACGCCTACGGTGGCGGCCGTAGCGAGTCCTACATCGGCGAATGGGTGCGGTCGCGCGGCAGGCCGGACGGGCTCGTCCTGTCCACGAAGACGTTCAATCCCATGTCGGAGGGCGCCGATCACGGGCTCGCGCCCGCGCGCGTGCGGCGGCAGGTGGAGAGCAGCCTGCAGCGGCTCGGCGTCGAGCGGGTCGAGCTGTTTCTCACGCACGCCTGGGACGGGGACGTACCGATCGCCGAGACCGCCGCGACCCTAGACGAGCTCGTCGCCGAGGGGAAGATCGGCGCGTACGGGGTCTCGAACGTCGATGGCGCTCATCTGACCGAAGCGCTCGCCGCCGGCTCATTCGCCTGGGTGCAGAACTCGTACTCGCTGCTCGACCGGGAGGCCGAGGACGAGGTGCTGCCGCTGTGCGCCGAGCACGGCCTCGGCTTCGAGCCCTTCAGCCCCCTGGCCGGCGGCTGGCTCACGGGCAAGTACCGCCGGGGCGCCGACGTCCCGGCCGGCTCGCGCATGACGATGCGGCCGGAGCCGTACGAGCACCTGCGCGACGACGCCGTCTACGACCGGCTCGAGCGCCTCGAGGCGATGGGCGACCCCGCGACGCTCGCGCTTTCGTGGCTCCTGTCCGACCCGCGCGTGACGGCGATCGTCGTCGGCCCGCGACGGCCGGCGCATTTGACGCCTGCACTCGACGCGGCTCCGCTCGACGCGGAGCAGCGCGACGAGATCGCCGCGCTCTTCAGCTAGCCGCAGGAAGCGTGAACGACACGCGGGCGCCGCCGTTCTCGCGCGGCTCCGCCCAGATGCGTCCGCCCTGCGCCTCGACGAGCCCGCGCGCGATCGCGAGACCGAGGCCGGCTCCGCTTCCGTCGGCGCTGCGCGCCGAGTCGCCGCGCCAGAAGCGGTCGAACATCCGCCGCGCCGTCTCCGCCGTGATCCCCTCGCCGGTGTCCTCGACCGACACGCGCACTTCGTCCTCGGC
The DNA here is from genome assembly GCA_036560805.1 of Gaiellaceae bacterium. Taxonomy (GTDB): domain Bacteria; phylum Actinomycetota; class Thermoleophilia; order Gaiellales; family Gaiellaceae; genus Palsa-739. Next base: position 10,404 of record DATBQM010000039.1, read on the forward strand.
GTGCGCGAGGGCGACGGCGACGGTCCCGTCGGAGGGCGTGTGCCGCAGCGCGTTCGTCAGCAGGTTGAGGAGCACGCGCTCGACCTGCTCCGGCGCGCAGCGCGCCGGCGGCGTCGCCTCGAGTCGCTGTTCGAGGTGGACGTTGCGCGCTTTCGCCTCCGCCTCGAGCCCGCGCATGCACGATTCGACGAGCGGCGCGAGTGAGATCACGTGCAGCTCGTGTGCGAGTGAGCCCGCATCGATGCGCGCGAGCTCGAAGAGATCCTCGACGAGCCCGGCCAGTCGCCGTGCCTGCTCCTGCAACGGCACGAGGTACTCGGATCCTTCGGCGAGTCCGTCCTCGATCGCCTCGAGCATCGCCGTGATCGAGGCGATCGGCGTGCGCAGGTCGTGGCTCGCCGCCGCGACGAGCTCGCGTCGCGCGTCGAAGAGGCTCTCGATGCTCGAGGCCATCTCGTTGAACGAGCGGCCGAGCTCTGCCAACTCGCGCGGGCCGGTCTCCGGTGCGCGCGCGCTGAGATCGCCGGCAGCGAGCCGGGCCGACGCGACGCGCAATCGTTCGATGCGCCGTGCAATCGACGTTCCGATCACGAGCGCTGCACCGACCGCCGCGGAAGCAGCCGCGCTGGCGACCGCGAGGATCTTCACGTCGTCGCCCATGTGGAACATCGCCCAGCCGGAGAAGAACACGACCCAGATGGGGAGGAGCACGGCCAGCAGCGCGAAGGCGATCAGCTGGAGCCGCGCCGTCGGCAATAGCGTCAGACCGAGTGTCGCGACGAGGCCGACGCCGAGCGTGAACGCCGCAACGGCGAATGCGAAGCCGATCACGGCATGAACCGATAGCCGACGCCCCACACGGTCTCGAGGTGCGCGGGGCTCGACGGATCGCGCTCGATCTTCGCGCGCAGCCGGCGGACGTGCACCGTCACCGTGCCCGTGTCGACCGCCGCTTCGTATCCCCAGACACGCCCCATGAGCTGGTCGCGCGAGAAGATCTGGCGCGGGTTGGACGCGAGGAAGAAGAGCAGGTCGAACTCCTTCGCCGTCAGTCGCAGGCGCTCGCCGTCGAGCACCACCTCGCGCGTGTGCGGGTCGATCGCGAGCCCGTCGAGCTCGAGCCGCGCGGCGTCGCTCGCAGCGGGCTGCGCACGACGCAGCACCGTCTGCACGCGCACCGCGAGCTCGCGCGGCGAGAACGGCTTCGTCACGTAGTCGTCGGCGCCGAGCTCGAGCCCGACGATTCGGTCAGCCTCGTCGCCGCGCGCGGTGAGCATGATCACGGGAAGGTCGCCGCGTGTGCGGATCCACCGGCACAGCGCGAGACCGTCGGTGCCGGGCAGCATCACGTCGAGCACGACGAGCGCCGGCGGCGCCTCCTCGATCAGCCGGCGCGCGGCATCGCCGTCGGCGGCCACCTGCGTGTCGAACCCGTCCCGCTGCAGGTACCGGACGACGACGTCGCGGACGATTGGCTCGTCGTCGACGACGAGGACGGTGGCCATGACCTGATTGTCGCCCACCGCGCGAGCGCGGCCGGAGATTTCAGGAACCGTTAATAGCCGCCGCCCTTGCCGCCGCAGGCGCTGAGGAGCGCGAGCACGACGAGGGTCAGCGTGAGCATCGGTATGAGGCGGTAGAGCTTCATGCCAGGGATACGGGTTGGGCGGCCGACCGGTTCGCCAATGGAAGGAATCCCCGTTCAGCGCCGTCTTGCAAACGACGCAGAGCGCGTTAGGCTCGCAACAGACGCAACAAGGAGGTGGGTACATGGCAACCACGACGGCGGTCCCGGCCCTCGAGGCGGACGCCCTCGAGCAGCTGCGACCGGACTTCCGCGGGGAGATCGTCGAGCCCTCGGATCCGGGCTACGACGAGCTACGGGGCGTGTTCAACGGCATGTTCGACCGGCGGCCGCGCGTCATCCTGCGCCCGGCCGGCGCCGCGGACGTGATCCGCGGGATCGGGCTCGCGCGGACGAGCGGCCTCCCGCTCGCGATCCGCAGCGGCGGCCATTCGGTCGCCGGCTTCTCGTCGGTGGAGGACGGCATCGTCCTCGACCTGCGGGCGATGAAGGGCATCCGCGTCGATCCCGCCGGGAAGACGGTGCGCGCACAGGGCGGCGTGAACTGGGGCGAGCTCGACCGCGAGACGCAGGCCTTCGGCCTCGCCGTCACCGGCGGCCGCGTGACGACGACGGGCATCGTCGGCTTCACCACCGGCACCGGAAGCGGCTGGCTCGAGCGCAAGTACGGCTTCGCCGCCGACAACGTCGTCCGCGCGGACGTCGTCACCGCGGAGGGCGAGCTCGTCACCGCCTCCGAGAACGAGAACCAGGAGCTGCTCTGGGGCCTCAAGGGCGGCGGCGGTAACTTCGGCGTCGTCACCGAGATGGAGTTCAAGCTCGGCCCGCTCACGCCGATCGTGTACGGCGGCCTCGCCGCGTTCGACCCGAAGAAGGGGCGCGACGTGGTGCGCATGTGGCGCGACCTGAGCCACGACAACGACGACATCGGCTGGGCGGTCGCGAACGTCACCGCGCCGCCGCTCCCGTTCGTGCCGGAGGAGTGGCAGGGCAAGCACGTCGTCGCCGTGCTCGGCATGATCGCCGGCGCGCACGACAAGGCGGAGAAGGTCATGGCGAAGCTCCGCGCGCTCGGCCCGGTATTCGACCTCTGGCAGCCGATGCCGTACACGATGGTGCAGGGGCTGATCGACCCGGCCAACCCGTACGGACGCCACAACTACTGGCGGGCGCACAACCTCGACGACTTCGACGAGAGCGTCGTCGATGTGTTCCTCGAGGCGGGCGCGTCGCGCCCGTCGCCGTTCACCGCGGTGATCATGCTCAACGGCGGCGGCGCAATCGGCCGCGTCGGCGAGAACGACACGGCGATCAGCGGCCGCAGCGCGCCGTTCAACTTCCACCTGAACGGCATGTGGGAGGACCCGGCGGCGAGCGACGAGAACATCGCGTGGGTGAAGGGCATCTCCAAGGCGCTCGCCCCGCGCATCGCCGAGGGGATCTCGCTCAACTTCGCGACCGAGGTCGGAGCCGACGCTCTGACGGAGAGCTTCGGCACGAAGAAGGTCGAGCGACTCCGTTCGCTGAAGGGACGCTACGACCCGACGAACCTGTTCCGGATGAACCAGAACATCGCGCCGTAGGCGTTACGAAGGTGGGGAGGCGGCCAACCAGGCGAAGAGCTCGAGGTTGGACGCCTCCTCGCCGAGCCCGTCGGCGAGGGGCTTGCCGTCCCAGTTGTTCAGGTAGTAGCCGCTCTCGTTCAGCGCCTGCGACTGCGCGCGCGCCGCGTTGTGGACGGCGAGGTTGTAGAAGCGGGAGTCGCCGCTCTCCTTGCCGTACTCGAGCATCCACTGGAGATAGACGACGTCGTACATCGGCGCCCAGTCGAGGTTCTGGCCGAACACCGAGAGCGACGCGTTCGCGACCTGCTGCGCCTTCGTGCACATCGCCGGCTTCTTCAGCGCCTTGCACAGCTCCCAGTTCGCAGTCGACATCAGCCCCTGGACGTAGTCCATGACCGTGTTGTCGGTCGCGCTCCGCTGGTAGAGCCCCTGCTTCTGGTTGAACGAGTGGGCGTTCGCCCACGTGAGGAGCTTCTGCGCCCATCCGAGCGCCCACTTGTCGTTGCCGATCGTGTACAGCCGCGTCCCGATCATGACCGCGGCGGCGAGCGGCTCGATCGTCTTGTGATGGTGGAAGGTGTCCCACCACGTCCCGCCGCCGAGCTTGGAGTCCCAGCCCGATCCGACGATGAAGCGCATCGCGCGCCGCGCGTCCGCGAGGTACGCGGCGTTGTGCGTCGCCTGGTACGCGTCGATGAACGAGAGACCCCACCAGCCCGAGTCGTCGTAGTAGACGTTTGCCTGGGAGCTGGTCATGCCCGGGTAGTAGCCGTAGCCGCCGTAGGGCTTGACGTTCGGGTTCCAGTACAGCGTCGCCGCCTTGTCGGCGAAGGCGGAGAGCGCCGCCTTGTTCGCCGAGGTCGGCTGCGCGAGCTCGATCCCGACGAGCGTCTCGAACAGCGGGTACGCGCTCCAGAGCCGCGCCAGCGGCATCGACGGTGGCTGCCCGTTGTACGTGTCGTTGTACCAACCGGCTGAGGCGTTCCACCAATGCGTGCGGACGTCGGAGACGCCCTGCTGCGCCAGCGAGAGGTACGTCTTCGACGATTTCGTCGACCCGGAGCTCGCCGCCGGCAGTGTCAGGGCAAGCGCGAGCAGCGTCAAGGCGATCGTCGACCGGCGCACGACCCAATCCATACCGCCCCTGGGGCCCCGGCACACATCAGATACGTAAAAGCTCCGTAAGAAAACGTTTCTTTCGGGGCGCTTACGACTACCACTATGCCGGGTGGCAACGCTCGAGCATGCCGGGTCGGTCCCGCTAGATCTCCGGCGCGCCGACGAGTCGGCGCGCCGCCTGCCCGTCCTCGCGTGGGTGGGGGGCTGGTGGGTGGCGGGAAGGGCGATCATCCTCGCCACTGCCGTCGTGGTCCACAGCGTCGGGCCGACGGGCTGGATCCGGCTCGTGTCGCATGCCCACGCGCTCGGCCCACTCGAAGCGTGGGACGCCCGCTGGTACCGCATGGTCGCGAGCAACGGCTATCTCCTCATCCCGGGAAGGCAGAGCGATCCCGCGTTCTTCCCGCTCTTCCCGATCATGCTGCGCGCCGGCCATGCGCTCGGGCTCGGATACACGACGACGGGGCTCGTGCTCTCCAACGTCGGGTTCCTCGGCGCTCTTCTCGCCTTCTACGCACTCACCCGCGCGCTCTTCGGCGAGTCGATGGCGCGGAGGGCGAGCGCGTATCTCGCGATCTTCCCGTTCGGCTTCGCGTTCTCGATGGTCTATCCGGAAAGCATCGTCCTCGGTCTCATCGCGCTCGCCGCGCTCGCCGGGCTTCGCCGGCGCTGGGGCTGGGCCGCGGTTTGCGCAGCGGCAGCCGCGCTCGCGCGTCCGGAAGGGCTGTTCGTCGCGCTCCCGCTCGCCGTGCTCGCATGGGACCAGCGCTACGTGCTCTCGCCGCGGGCGCGCGGAGTCGCGCTCGGCGCCGTGCTCGCGCCTGCCGCCGCGATCGGCTCCTTCTCGCTCTACCTCGGCAGTGCGATCGGCGATCCGATGGCGTGGTCGCAGGCGCAACGCGCGTGGGGGCGCGCGTTCTCGCCGGTCGGCTTCGTGCACGCGATCGACGGCTTCGGACGTGCATTCGCGCACGATGCGTGGGTGACGCGCGACGTCGTCGCGGTCATTCTGTATCTCGTGCTCATCGCCGCCGCCGCGCGCGCCGGTGTGAGCTGGCCGTGGCTGCTCTCGAGCCTCGCGATCGTCGTTCTGCCGCTGTTCAGCGGCTCCTTCAACTCGGTGGGACGCTTCGGCTTACTCGCGCCTGCGGCGTTCTGGGGTCTCGCCGCCCTCGGCCGCGACCCTCGCGTGCACCGGGTGATCATCGGCGTGTCACTGCCCTTGCTGGCGGCGGCGATCGTCGTGTTGCCGCTGCGGTTCCCGTGAGAGCCCGGGGATCGTGGGTGACGGTCGGGACGGCAGCCGTCGTCGTTGCCGCCGTGCTCGGCCTGGGCTTCATCGTTCAACGGACGGCGCTGCGCACGCCCTCGCAGGCGACGCTCGCCGCCATCCGTTCGGCCGCCTGGCTCGAGCGGTACCGGCTCGTCGACAGCACGATCACGCTCGACGACGGCCGCGTGCTGCAAGGACGGTGCCTCCAGGACTGGGTCGTCGAGGCCGGCCGTCGCCGGCGCGGAGCGGTCCTCCGGCTGGACGACGGATACGTGTTGCTTGCGGTACCACCGCACACGCTTTCGGCGACCGGCGGCGGCGCCGCGATGCAGGCGATGTCTCCGCTCGTGCTGATGGAGCTCGCCGGGTGCCCACGGGTGCTCGCGCGCCGCCTCCAGACGCTTGCGCAGGAGCGGCACGGGCTCAGCCTCGCGCACGATCGCCTCTCGTTCGCCCTCAAGGGGACGAGCCTGACGCTGACGCTCGCGCCCCGTACCGGAGCGCCCGAGGGGATCGCGCTGGTAGCCCCGACGGCGCGCGGCACCAGCCGTATACGGTTCACCCCCGTGACAACACGGCTGCGGCAGCTACTCGGCGTTTCCGGCCGGTAACCGGGCGGAAAGGTCCTCTGAGATGAGCGCCGTCCGCGAGGAAGAGCAGCTTCGCCGCGAGGGTGCCGCCGACTTCGTCCAGCTCGAGATCGTCGGACGGACGCCGTGGCAGCTCTTCTGGGTGCGGTTCAAGCGCGACCGCGTGGCGATTGCCGCGCTCGTGTTCATCGTGCTCCTCGTCCTCGTCGCGATCTTCGCCGGCCCGATCACGGCGGCGATCGCGCACCCGCCGGATGCGCAGTTCCCGCAGTACCTCGACTCCTTCGGCCTGCCGTCGGGGCCGTCGTCGAGGTTTCTCTTCGGGCTCGACCAGGTTGGACGAGACGTCTTCTCGCGCGTGCTCTACGGCGCGCAGGCGTCGCTCGAGGTCGCGCTCATCGCCACGGCGATCTCGGTGGCGCTCGGTGTCGTCCTCGGCATGACCGCCGGCTACTTCCGTGGCTGGGTCGACACCATCATCTCTCGTCTCATCGACATTACGCTCGCGTTCCCGATCCTGCTGCTCGCGCTCGGGATCGCGTCGGCGTGCTCGCTCGGCAACGGCTGCGTGGCCGGGCTCGTCCATCCGGGCCTCGGGACGGTGATCGTCGCAATCGTCGTCATCAACTGGACCTACATCGGCCGCATCATTCGCGGCCAGGTTCTCTCGCTGCGCGAGAAGGAGTTCATCGAAGCGGCCCGCGCGAGCGGCGCGCGCAGCCGCACGATCATCTTCCGCGAGCTCCTCCCTAACCTTGTTGCCCCGATCGTCGTCTACTCGACATTGATCATTCCGCAGAACATTCTCCTGGAGGCGGCACTCTCGTTCCTCGGCGTCGGCATCCAGCCGCCGCGTGCGAGCTGGGGTCAGATGCTCGCCGACTCGACTCCGATCTACAGCACGGCGTGGTGGTACTTCGCCTTCCCGGGCGGCGCGTTGCTCCTGACGGTGCTCGCGTTCAACCTGCTCGGCGACGGAGTCCGCGACGCACTCGACCCACGGACATCAACATGAAGGAGGGTGTATGAGACGGCCAATCGCTGCCGTCGCCGGCGTGGCCGCCGGCGTTCTCGCCCTCGTCGCAGCGGGCTGCGGCGGTGGCGGCAGCACGAGCGGCGTACAGGGCGCCAGCCACACGATCACCGCGGGGAAGAAGGGTGGGACGATCACCATTCTCTCGAACGGTGACGTCGACCACATCGATCCCGGCGCCGCGTACTACCAGTTCACGTACGCGATCACCTACGTGACGCAGCGTCCGCTGCTCGCGTACAAGCCCAACAGCATCCAGCCGACGCCCGACCTGGCGTCGAGCATGCCGACCGTCTCCAAGGACGGCAAGACCGTCACCGTGCACATCCGGCCCGGCATCAAGTTCAGCCCGCCGGTCAACCGTGTCGTGACGTCTGCTGACGTGAAGTACGCGATCGAGCGCGGCTTCGACGCCGCGGTCGGCAACGGCTACGCCGGTGCGTATTTCGGGGTCATTCAGGGCGCACCGACGAAGATCGGCAACTCGGTGCCGAACATCTCCGGCATCCAGACGCCGAACAAGACCACGATCGTGTTCAAGCTCTCGCAGCCGAGCGGCATCTTCGTCTCGGGCCTGCAGGAGCCGCTGACCGCGCCGGTGCCGGCGGACTACGCCCGGAAGTTCGACAAGGGCAAGAGCTCGTCGTACGGCAACCACCAGGTTGCGACCGGCCCGTACATGATCCAGAACAACGCCGCCGGCACGATCACCGGCTACACGCCGGGACGGCAGATCGTGCTCGTCCGCAACCCGAACTGGAACCCCAAGACGAGCTGGCGGCCGGCGTACGCCGACAAGATCGTCTTCAAGGAGGGCTTCGACCCGACCGTCGGGACGAAGCAGATCCTCAGCGGCCAGGCCGACGCGAACGGCGACTTCCCGCCGCCCGCCGCGAACATGAAGCAGATCGAGTCGAATTCGAGCCAGAAGCCCGAGCTCGACTTCACGCCGACGGCAGGTAGCCGCTTCGTCGCGCTGAACACGCAGAAGCCGCCGTTCAACAACAAGTACGTTCGGATGGCGGTCGCCTACGTGCTGGACCGCAACGCAATGCGGCTCACGCGCGGCGGCGCGATCGACGGCAAGATCGCAACGCACTTCATCGATCCGAGCTTCGGCAGCCACGGCTTCAACCAGGCCGGCGGCTATGGCTACAACCCGTTCCCGAGCGCGAACAACTCGGGTGACGTGGCGAAGGCCGAGGCGATGCTGAAGAAGGCGGGCTTCAAGAGCGGCAAGTACACCGGGCCGCAGGTGACCCAGGTCGCCGACAACGTGGCTCCGGGCTCGAACACCGCCGCAGTCGTGGCGAACAGCCTGCAGAAGATCGGCTTCAACGTGAAGACGATCTCCGTCCAGCACGCGGCGATGTACACGCGCTTCTGCGGCGTGCCGAAGAACGCACCGAACATCTGCCCGAACGTCGGGTGGCTCGCCGACTTCCACGAGCCGCAGGCCGACCTCGACGCCAACTTCGACGGCACGAACATCCTGCCGGCGAACAACGTCAACTGGTCGCAGCTCAACGATCCGGCGATCAACAAGCTGATGGCGAAGGCGAAGCTCGAGCTCAACTCCGAGAAGCGCTGGGCGGAGTGGGGCCAGATCGACAAGATGATCACCGCGAGCGCCGCGGCGATCCCGTGGATCTGGGAGGACTCGCCGACGCTCTACTCGCCCAAGGTGACGCATGCGACCGAGCTCTGGAACGGTGGAGAGCCGGACGTGTCGTTCATGTCGGTGAAGTAGGAGGCTGATGAACGTGACTGGGAGCAGGAGAGCCTAGGTGGGTGCCTACATCGTCAGGCGCACGCTGTGGGCGCTCCTGCTCCTGGTCGTCGTCAGCTTCCTCACGTTCGTCATCTTCAACGTGTTCCCGTCGGCGGACCCGGCGGCGCTGCGCGCCGGTCGCAACGCGACGCCGGCGCTCGTCCATCAGATCCGGATCAACCTCGGTCTGAACAAGCCCTTCTACACGCAGTTCTGGATCTACTTCAAGGGGCTCGTCGAGCACTTCAACCTCGGCTACTCGTATTACAACAGCGAGTCGGTCAAGTCCGAGATCTTCTCGCGGCTCCCGGCGACGATCTCGGTCACGGTCGGCGGCTTCATCGTCTGGATGCTCATCGGCATCCCGGTCGGCATCGTGTCGGCCATCCGGCCGCGCAGCATCCTCGACCGGGTGATGATGGGCGGCTCGCTCGTGGCCATCTCGGCGCCGGTCTACTTCCTCGGCCTCGTGTCGCTCTTCCTCTTCGCGAAGGGGACGGGACAGCTGCAGTGGTTCGGCGCCGCAGGGAGCTACGTCCCGATCACGCAGAACGTCGGGGTCTGGTTCAACTCGCTCGTTCTCCCGTGGCTCACGCTCGCCGCCGCGTTCGCCGCGTTCTATGCGCGCATGACGCGCGGCAACCTCATCGAGACCATGCACGAGGACTACATCCGCACCGCGCGCGCGAAAGGCCTGCGGGAGTCGCGCGTGATCACGAAGCACGGCCTGCGCGCCGCGCTGACGCCGATCGTGACGATGGCGGGCATGGACATCGGCCTGCTGCTCGGCGGCGCGATCCTCACCGAGATCGTGTTCAACATCCCCGGCATCGGGCGCTATGCCTACGACGCGATCGTCAACTCCGATCTGCCGGCGATCCAGGGCACCGTGCTGTTCGGTGCGTTCTTCATCGTCTTCGCGAACCTCGTCGTCGACATCATGTACGCCTTCCTCGACCCGAGAGTGACGTACGGGTAAGCGATGGCGCTGCTCGAGATCGAAGACCTCCACGTCTCCTTCAAGACGATGGACGGCGTCGTTCGCGCCGTCGAGGGCGTCTCGCTCTCGCTCGACCCGCGCAAGACGCTCGGCGTCGTCGGCGAGTCCGGCTCGGGAAAGAGCGTCACCGCGCAGACGATCATCGGGCTGACGCGATTCCCGAACGCGACGATCACCGGGCGGATCCTGTTCGACGGCCACGACCTCGTGACCATGTCGACCGACGACCTGCGCGCCATCCGCGGTGCGCGCATCGCGATGATCTTCCAGGACCCGCTGTCGTCGCTCCATCCGTTCTTCAAGGTCGGCCACCAGATCGTCGAGGCGATCCGCGTGCACGAGGACATCCCGCGCGACGTCGCGCGCAAGCGGACGATCGAGGCGTTGCGCTCGGTCGGCATCCCGAGCCCGGAGGAGCGCTTCGACTCGTTCCCGCACGAGATGTCGGGCGGCATGCGCCAGCGCGCGATGATCGCGATGGCGCTTGCGCTCCGCCCCGACATTCTCATCGCCGACGAGCCGACGACGGCGCTCGACGTGACGGTGCAGGCACAGGTGCTGGAGCTCATCCAGGCGCTGCGCGACGACTTCGGGACCGCGGTCGTCCTCATCACGCACGATCTCGGCGTGGTCGCGCAGATGTGCGACGACGTCGCCGTCATGTACGCGGGCCGCGTGCTCGAGCAGGCGCCGCGCGAGATGCTGTTCACGCAGCCGCAGCATCCGTACACCTGGGGGCTCCTGCAGTCGATCCCGCGTCTCGACGCGCCGCGCACCGAGCGGCTGAGCCCGATTGCGGGGTCGCCGCCGAGCCTCATCAACGCGCCGCGCGGTTGCAAGTTCCATCCGCGCTGTCCGTATGCGCCGCCGCCGGCGTTCGAGACCGAGCCCGAGCTCGCGCCGGCCGAGCCGGGGCACCTCGTTCGGTGCCATCTTCCGGTCGAGGAGAGGAGGCGCGTGTGGCAGTCGCTGCAACAGGAGCACCCGGTGCTGCGGTAGACGAGAGCCTCGTCTCCGTCCACGACCTCGTCAAGCACTTCCCGATCCGAAAGGGCCTGCTGCAGCGCGAAGTCGCGCGCGTGCATGCCGTCGACGGCATCTCGTTCGACGTGAAGCGCGGCGAGACGTTCGGCCTCGTCGGCGAGAGCGGCTGCGGCAAGTCGACGACGGCGCGGCTGCTGACGCGCCTGCTCGCGCCGACGAGCGGATCCGTCGTCTATGACGGCCAGGACATCAGCGGATGGTCGGAGCACAAGCTGCGGCCGCTGCGCCGCGACGTCCAGATGATCTTCCAGGACCCGTACGCGTCGCTCAATCCGCGTCGTTCGATCGGCACGATCATCGGCGAGCCGCTCCGGCTGCTCGGTGTCGACGACCGCAATGCCCGGCGCGCGCGTGTGCGCGAGGTGATGGAGCGCGTCGGCCTCAACCCGGAGCACTTCAACCGGTATCCCCACGAGTTCTCGGGTGGTCAGCGCCAGAGGATCGGCATCGCCCGCGCGGTGGTACTCGAGCCGAAGCTCATCGTCGCCGACGAGCCGGTGTCCGCGCTCGACGTCTCCATCCAGGCGCAGGTGCTCAACCTGCTGCAGGAGCTGCGCGACGAGATGGGCTTGACGCTCGTGTTCATCGCGCACGACCTCTCCGTCGTGCGGCACATGTGCGACCGCATCGCGGTCATGTACCTCGGGAAGATCGTCGAGCTCGCCTCCGCCGACCGCCTCTACGACCATCCCCGCCACCCGTACACGGGCGCGCTCCTCTCGGCCGTGCCGGTGCCGAAGGCGGCGGCCGGTCGCACGCGCAAGCGCGTCGTGCTCGAGGGCGACGTGCCGAGCCCGGTCGCGCCGCCCCCCGCCTGCCGCTTCCACACCCGCTGCTGGAAGGCGGAGCAGGTCTGCCGGGAGATCGAGCCGCCGCTCGAGGCGAAGGGCCCCGAGGACGTGGCCGCCTGCCACTTCCCGCTTTCGGAGGGCGAGGTCGACGCCCTGACCGAGCGATCCGTGGGATAAGAACCCCGATTTGGGGGTTTGAATCCGGCCGTTCGTCGCCTATTGTCAGGCGTGCGGTGAGGGTGAGGGTTGGATTTATTGCGGCGGCGGTCGCGTTGGCGTGCACGTTCCTCGGAGCGGCGTCGGCGACGTCGCCGACTCGACCCGTGCCACAGCGCCTCGGGGGAGTGATCTATCGGTCGGGCGCGGAGCGCCCAGTCTCCAGTGGCGCAGCGCCCCGTCGGGTCTCGCCGCGAAACACGTCGGGCGACCTGCTCACGTACCAAGGTGGGCCGGTGATGCATACGCAGAACGTGTACGAGATCTTTTGGCAGGCACCCGGTTGGCCGGCGTTCCCGGCCGGCTACCAATCCAAGATCGAACAATGGGTGCGCGACGTGGCTGCCGACGACGGCAAGACGTCCAATCCCTTTGCCGCGATCACGCAGTACTTCGACGGAAGCGGCCCGGGCAACTACAACGTGCACTTTGGCGGTTCGGCGCTGGTTCACGCTGCGCCGGACTCGCCGCAATGCTCGCACGGCTCGATCTGCGTCAGTATCCAATCGATTATCGACGAGATCGATGCGTATCGTCTATCGCTAGGGCTGCCGACCGGTGTCGGGAGCAACCAATTCGGCATCATCCTCCCGCCCGGCGTCACGACA
>DATBQM010000040.1:0-27892 GCA_036560805.1 Gaiellaceae bacterium
TCCACACGCAGAGCGCGTCCTCCACGATCGACCGCGTCATCGACGTCTTCCCGCCGGCACAGCAGCAGCAGGTGCGGGTGATGATCGCCAACTCGCTCCAGGGCGTCGTGACCCAGGCGCTCCTGCCGACGGCCGTCGGTGACGGCCGCGTCGCTGCGCTCGAGATCCTCCTGCCCGATGACGCCGTGCGGAACCTCGTGCGCCAGGCGAAGGTCGAGCAGCTGTACACGGTCATGCAGACGAGCTCGTCGCGCGGCATGCAGACGATGGAGCAGGCGCTCGCCGACCTCACGCTTCGCCGGGTCGTCAACCCGGAAGACGCGTTCGCGTATACGAATCGCCGCGACATCCTTGCCGGCATCCTCGAGCGCTCCGGCCTCGACGTGCGCGGGGTGCTCGCGGCACTCGAGCTCAACGTGCCGCAGCCGCACGCGCCGCAGGCGCCCCAGGCGCCGCAGCACGCGGCCGTCGCAGGCGCAGGCCTGCGGGTCGCCGGAGGCGGCGTATGAGCGACTCGATCTGGAAGAAGGAGATCGGTTTCAAGCGGAAGAAGTCCGACGAGGCTCCGCCTGCCGAGCCGCCGGCCCCGAAGCAATCGATCTGGAAGAAGGAGATCGGCGGCAAGCGGAAGCGCGACAAGGAGCCGCCGGAGACGGCGGAGTCGCTGCGCGTGAAGGAGCTCGCGTTCCAGCGCAAGCTCGTCGAGGTCGCCCAGGCCGAGGTCGCGCAGGTCGTCGCGCCCGCGCCGGTCGTTACGCCCGCGCCGGTCGTCGAGCCGGTCGTCGACGTCGTGCCGCCCGCGCCGCCCGCTCCGGTCGTCGATCTGCAGCCGGAGGTGCCCGCTCCTGTCGAGCCCGATTCGATCTGGAAGAAGGAGATCAGCTTCCGCCGGAAGCCGGCCGAGGCCGAAGCCGGCGCTGCGCCGCCGGAGCTTGTCGATCCGACGCCGGACGCGCTATCGGCGCCGCCGGTCTCCATCTGGAAGAAAGAGATCAGCTTCAGGCGCAAGCCGGAGGTAGGCACCGCCGGCGAGTCCATCTGGACGAAGGACCTCTCGCTGCGCCGCAAGCAGGCGCGCAGCGCGCAGGTGCGCGCGCTCGCGGAAGAGGCGCTGCGCGCGATCGACGAGACCGCGGTCGTGGAGCCCTGGCTCGCAGGGCCCGAGCTGCCGCCGGAGCCCGCTCCCGAGCCGCAGCCCGTCGCCGCGCCAATTCCTGCGCCTCCCGCGCCGGCCGAGCGCAAGCCGTCGATCTGGAAGCGCGAGCTCGGCAAGTCGAAGTCCAAGGAGCCCAAGGTCGAGAAGGTCGCCGATGCACCGAAGGGGCCGAAGGAGCCGAAAGCCAAGCGCGAGAAGAAGCCGCGGACGCGGCTCCGCGACGTCAAGCTCTCTCTGCCGAAGCCTTCCCCGAAGGCCCACGCGAGCTCGGGCCATCCGGTCAAGCGCCTCGTCGGCCTCAAGATCGGCGCCTCGCAGCTCGCTGCCGCGCGCGTGAACAACAACGGCGCAGCCGAGCTCGTGCAGGTCGTCCGCCAGCCGCTCGACCAGGGCGTCGTCGTCGGCGGCGAGGTTCGCGACCCGGAAGCGCTCGCTATCGCCCTCAAGCAGTTCTTCACGCGCAACAAGCTCCCGCGCAAGAACGTGCGGCTCGGCATCGCGAGCAACCGCATCGGCGTCCGCGTGTTCGATCTCGTCGGCATCGACGACGAGAAGCAGCTCGAGAACGCGATTCGCTTCCGCGCACAGGAGGCGCTGCCGATCCCGCTCGATGAGGCGGTGCTCGACTATCACGTGCTCGGCGAGAGTGTCGACGCAGACGGGACCGTGATGCAGCGCGTTCTGCTCGTCGTCGCGTATCGCGAGCTCGTCGAGCGCTACGTTTCGGCCTGCAAGAAGGCAGGCATCACACTCGCCGGCGTCGACCTCGAGGCGTTCGCGCTCCTGCGCGCGCTCGCGGCGCCGCGCGGCGAGGACGACGAGAGCGACTCCGCGCTCGTCGCGGTGTCCATCGGGCACGACCGCTCGACGTTCGCGGTATCCGACGGGCGCATCTGCGAGTTCACGCGCGTGATCGATTGGGGCGGCGCGACGCTCAGCGTCGCCATCGCCCGCGCGCTCGACCTCGCGCCGTCCGAGGTGGAGCCGCTCAAGCGGCTCGTCTCACTCGAATCGCCGGCCGTGCCGGAAGGAGTCGAGATCGCGCATTACACGCTCGCCGTCGACGCGGTCCGCCGCCAGGTGCAGGCCTTCGCGCGCGAGCTCGTCTCCTCGCTCCAGTTCTACCAGCATCAGCCCGGTTCGCTCGGCATCGGTGAGATCGTCATCACCGGCGGAACCGCAGGCCTTGCCGGGCTCGCAGCGGAGCTACAGAGCATGATCGGCGTCCGCGTCCGCGTCGGCGACCCGCTTGCCCGTCTCAAGGTGCCGAAGAAGCTCGCCGTCGACGACGAGCTCGGCTCGCTCGCCATCGCCATCGGGCTCGGGATCGAGGACTAGGGCCGATGCGTGCCGTCAACCTCCTCCCCGGCGAAGCGAAAGGCGGCGTATCGCGCGGCGCGCCGCAGCCTGCCGTCCTCGCGGCTGCCATCACCGGCTTTGCGGCCATGATCGTGATCGGCGGGGGCAACCTCGTCCAGACTGCCCGCGTCTCGAGCGCGCAGAAAACGTTGAATGCGGCGAAGATCCAGCTCGCCGCGACCCCGCTTCCCCCGAAGACGCAGTCGGTGACTCCGCCGCCGCCGGCGGTCGCGCAGCAGATGCAGCCGCGGCTCGCCGCGGTGTCGAACGTGATCTCGTCGCGCATCGCCTGGGATCGCATCCTGCGCGAGTTCTCGCTCGTGCTGCCGCCCCACATCCAGGTCCAGTCGCTCGGGCTCACGGCTCCGTCCGCGGTCACGGCGAGCGCGCAGGGCTTCGACCTCATCGGCCTCACCTTCACGTACGACGACGTCGCGCGGCTCCTCTCGCGCATGGCGCTCATCCCCGACCTGACGAACGTGACGCTCAAGAGCTCCGGCATCAACCAGGGGGTTGTCTCCTTCGAGATCACGGCCGATGTCAAGGGTGCGGCCGTGCCGGTCTCGCCGGTGACGCCCGTGACGCCCCCGACCACCACCACCACCGCGACCTCGTGAAGAAGAACGTGAACATCCAGAAGCACGCGTTCGTCATCGCCGTCGCCGTCTGCGGCGTGTTCGTGCTCGGGCTCGGCTGGTTCGTCCTGCTCGGGCCGAAACAGAAGGAGATCGGCGATCTTCACAAGCAGACGGTCGCGGTGCAGCAGCAGATCGCCGACGATCTCTCTCGCGCCGCGGCGGCGCGGAGCGCGACGAGCGCACCGACGATCAAGACGGCCGACATCTACAAGCTCGAGACGGCGATGCCGTCGATCGTCGACATGCCCGATCTCCTGCTCGAGCTCGACCAGACGGCGCAGGCCGCCGGCGTGACGCTGACGACGATCAACCCCGACCCGCTGACCGACAGCGGGAACGGCTACGCGATGGAGCACATCTCCATGAGCGTGAACGGGAACTTCTACACGCTCACCGATCTGCTCTACCGGTTGCGGAACTTCGTCTACGTCCGGGGCGGCGCGCTCGAGGCCAACGGACGCGCGTTCAACATCGACAAGGTGACGCTGACGCCGAACGGCGCCACGCAGGACCAGGCGCAGATCGATCTCGACACGTACGTGTACGGCACGAGTGCCGTGTCGGCCTCTTCGTCCTCGTCGACGACCGCGCCGCCTCCCACCGGGACGACGACCACGACCACCACCACCGCGACGACTCCGACCACGACGACGCCGAGCACGGCCTCGGGGCCGTCCGCGACGGGGGCGACTCCCTGATGGCGCGCAAGGTGAAGAACATCGCGCTCGACCGCGCGCAGGAGAAGGCGAAGAAGCAGAAGCGCCTCGCCATCATCCTCGTGGGCCTCCTCGCGCTCATCCTCGTGTACGAGGTGCCGCACACGCTGAAGCTCATGCATCCGACCGCGACGGCGCCGATCGTCGAGACGTCTTCGTCCACGCCGGCCGCGCCGAATCCGGCAAGTACGACGCCCGCGCCGACGACAGGCCCGCCGCCCGTCGCGACTCCGGCGGCAACGTCGGCGTCGACCCCGACGATCGTCGCGTTCGTCCAGCCGCAGGCCGACCCCGGTCAGCTGACCGAGTTCGCGAACTTCGCGAGCAAGGACCCGTTCATCCAGTCGGTCCAGAAGATCGGCGGCGCGGCAGCGTCCTCCTCGTCCACTCCGAAGAGCTCGACCGGCGGCGCGTCCGCGCCGGCTGGGAAGACGGGTGCGACGCCGCCCGCGCCGCCCGCGCCGCCGCCCACCGCGGCCGTCATCTCGGTGAACGGTGAGCTCATGAGCGTCAACGTGGCCGCCGACTTCCCGACGTCGGGTGCGGTCTTCGACCAGGTCGGGGCATCCCTCTTCCATCTCGTGTCGCTCACGCGGAAGACCGCCAAGGTGACGATCGCCGGCGGCTCCTACGCCGACGGCGCGGCCGCGCTCACCCTTACGGTCGGCCAGCCGGTGACGCTGCAGAACACCGCCGACGGGACGCGCTACACGTTGCTGCTCGAGCCGCAAGGCACACCGGTGCCGGCCTCGCCGACGTCGACGACGCCGGGATCGACGACGCCGACGACGACCACGCCCGCCTCGATCGTGCCGTCGGGCTCCGGCGGCTAGACCTACTACTACTAGGCAGCGACGGAGGCGTACGCGCCGGCGCGGATCGCGAGGTCGGCCAGGCGCAGCCGGCACTCGGCGATGACGGCGTCGCACTCTCGGAGCTCCGACGCGGGCGAGCCGCGCTCCGCCATCAGCTTGCGGATGAGGACGAGGCCGCGGATGTGGCCGATCTCCTCGTCCACCTCACGCTGCGGGTCGCCGAGCTTCCTGTACATGGCGGCGACGTTCTTCGCCGCGGGGCGCGTTCCTTCTCGCGATCTCAAGTCGCCGACCGCGGCTGCCGATAGCTCTCTCGCATGGCCTCGTACGCCTATTCGGCCATCAACGCGCAGGGCTCGGAGCTCACGGGGGAGATCATCGCCCCGGATCTCGCGGGTGCTCGTGAACAACTGCGCCTGAAGGGCCTGCTCGCCGAGTCGCTCCGTGAGATCAGCGGCGGCGACAGCGGCAAGGCGGGCGGGCTGAACTTCGGCAACAACAAGGTCAAGCCGAAGTCGCTGCAGGTGTTCTCGCGCCAGTTCGCGACCATGATCGAGGCGGGGCTCAACGTCGTCGGCTCGCTCGTCATCCTCGAGCAGCAGACGGACGACGCGGCGCTCGCCACGGTCGTGAAGGCGCTGCGCGGCGACGTCGAAGGTGGGTTGCTGCTCTCCGAGGCGATGACGAAGCACCCGCGTGTCTTCTCGCGGCTGTACGTCGCCATGGTCGAGGCCGGTGAGGCGGCCGGCATCCTCGACATCGTGCTCGACCGCGTCGCGTTCCAGATCGAGAAGCAGGAGGGGATCAGGCGCCGCATCAAGAGCGCGATGGTCTACCCGACGATGGTCATCTGCTTCGCCACGCTCGTGCTCATCGGCATGCTGCTGTTCCTCGTCCCGATCTTCCAGGGCATCTTCAAGACATTGAACGGCCAGCTGCCGCAGCTGACGCAGTACGTGGTCGACGCGTCAAACCTGCTGAAGAGCGCGCCGTACGTGCTGCTCATCATCCCGCTCGGCCTCTGGGGCTTCTTCCGCTGGAAGCGCACTGAGCCCGGCCGCAAGCAGTGGGACACGATCAAGCTGCGCATTCCGATGAAGATCGGCGACACGGTGCGGAAGGTGACGATGGCGCGTTTCTCGCGCACGCTCTCGACGCTCGTCGCCGCCGGTGTCGACATCATCAAGGCGCTCGAGATCACCGGCCAGACGGCCGGCAATTGGGTGGTCGAGGAGGCGCTTGCAGGGGTCCGCGTCAAGGTGCACGAGGGCGTCCCGATCGCGACGCCGCTGATCGAGAACCCCGTCTTCCCGCCGATGGTCAGCCAGATGGTCAAGATCGGCGAGGAGACCGGCGAGCTCGAGAAGATGCTGACGAAGATCGCCGACTTCTACGAGGAGGAGGTCGACGCAGCCGTGTCGTCGCTCACCTCGATCATCGAGCCGCTGATGATGATCGGCGTCGGAATCATGGTCGGCATCATCCTCATCGCCATGTACCTGCCGATGTTCAAGATGCTCCACCTCGTCAGCAACAGCGGCAGCAGTGGCGGGTAGCGGCCGACCGGCCGGGCACGTAAGCTCTTCACCATGAAGGGCGCCGACAAGCAGAAGAAGCTGACGAAGAAGGCTCCGCAGAAGTCGCTGAAGGAAAAGCGCGCCGAGAAGCGCGCGAACGAAAAGCGCTCGATCTAGCGGCGTCTTCGAATCAGGTAGCGGGCCGTCGCGGCGAACGCGAGGACGCAGAGCACGACAGCGAGGATGATCTCCCGGTCGTGTGTGTTGCGCTGCGCCGGTGTCGTTACGTGCGCAGGCGCGGCCACGTCGACGCCGCCGGCAGCCGCGAGGCGCTTCACGGCTGCTTCGGCCGCCGTTAGGAGGCCGTCCGCGCCGGGCGGGATCGAGATCTTCGAGAGGAGCGCGTATTCGGCCGCCGGCGAGTGCTTGGGCCAGTTGAAGCCGAAGCCGTTTGCCATCACGACGAGGAGTCGCTGCTTGTACACGAATCCAAGCTCGAGCCCGAGGAACTTCGCGTATGTCAGCGGCTTCTTCCATAGCGTCGTCACCGAGCCCATGTCGTAGGCGCTCCAGATGATCGCGACGCGGATCTTGAAGCCTGCCTTGTTGGCGGCCGCGATGAGCGCGGTCAGCTCGGCCGAGTGCGTCGCGGGGAACTTCGCGTCGTAGGGAAGGAAGACCTTCTCGCCGAGCAGGTAGTCGCTCGCCGGGTCCCCATCGGCGCGCGCCGACTGCGCGGCGAGTCCGGTGGCGAGCACGACCGCGCAGAGCGCGACCGCCTTCATCCCGACTTCTCGAGCGCCTGGACGGCCGCGGTCGCGGACTCGAGCATGCCCGCGCCGCCGTGCTTGACCTGCAGCTTCGCGAGCACCGCGTATCCGGCCTTTGCCGAGTGCTTGGGCCAGTTGAACCCGAAGCCGTTCGGCATGACGATCAGCAGGCGCTGCGTGTACACGAACGCGAGCTCCGCGCCGAGGAACCGCGCGTAGGTCTGCGGCTTGCGCCAGAGCACGGTGACGGAGCCGAGGTCGTACGCGCTCGAGATGACTGCGACGCGAATGGCAAAGCCCTGCTTGTTCACCCGCGCGACGAGCTTCGTCAGCGCGTGCTCCTGCTGCGGGTAGGGGGAGAGCTCGTACGAGAGGAAGACCTTCTGCACGAGCAGGTAGTCGCTCGCCGGATCTCCGTCCGCGCGCGCCGACTGCGCTGCGACGGCGGCGGCGAGCACGACGGCCAGAAGGGCGATCGTCCTCATCCGTGTGCGTGGTCGACGACGACGACGTCGAAAGCAGCCGCCCCCGACGGCTGGATCTCGAAGGTCAGGCCCCATCGGCCGACCATGACGAGCGCCTCGGACGAGCGTTGGTAGAGACCGGCCGACGTCTCCGCGAGGCGGTACGCCTGCGTCGGCATCTCCATGTCCAGCATCGCGAACGTCACAATGACTGTGGCGCCGCGCACGGGTGAGCCGTTCCGCGTGAGGCGCACGGCGAACGCGTCCGGGACGGCCACCTTATTCGGCGTGACGCGCACTTCGGCGCGGTAGGCGCCGTGCTCGACGACCTGCGTCACCGGGCCGGGGCCGACCGTGGCTGCAGGAGCGCCGAGGCTCGCGAGCGCCTTCGGCGGCGGAGGCAGGCTCGAGAGTACGGCGGCCGTGACGATGGCGGCGGTGACGAGCACGACTTCGATCGAGACGAGCCGGCGCAAGAGGACTGCGGCGTTCGGGTCGCGGCCGAGCGATGGCTTTGTGCGCAGGAGATTCACGGAGGCGACAAGCATCGCTGCGAGCAGCAGGCCGGCTTTGACGAGGATCGCCTTGCCGTACCCGGTCTGCCACAGCGACGTGAGCGTGGGGAGGTGGATCACGGCCGCACCCACGCCTGAGCCGAGCAGGACGAGCACGGAGACGAAGGCGGTATTCGAGAAGCGCGGCACCGAGACGACAAGGCCTGCGGTGCGCTGCGCCACCGGAAGGCTGCGCCAGAGCACGAGCAGGCCGATGAGGCCTCCGATCCAGAGCGAGCCGGACGCGAGATGGAACCAGTCGAGCAGCAGCGACGCGGACCGCGGCGCCGTCTGCGCGGCATGGCCGGCGGCTCCCGGCACGAGGAGCACTGCGCCCGCGGCGAGGAGGGCGCCCCACAGGGAGAGCAGACCGGCGATCGAACGGCTCGGCCGCTCGGGGCGATCGAGCCAGATCGCAACGGCGGCGGCCGCGGCGAAGAGCGTTAGTAGGAGCTCGAGCCGGAGGTAGCCGCGCCCGAACGCGGACACGTCCATCAACGGGATGAGCGAGCCGAACGACCAGAACGAGCGGATGGCGAACTGCGCGGTCGCCAGCAGGACGTAGATCGGCGTAACCACGAGGGCGAGCGTCACGGCGATGCCGAACGCCCACGACAACGCGCGCAGCTGCGTTCCGGCGACGCGGGAGACGACGGGCCGCGCGGTCACCGTGCGCATCACGAAGAGCCCGATCGCCGCCATCGTCGTGAGGAACGTCAGCCAGCGGAAGCTGATCAGCCCGGGCGTCACCGCTGTCTCGGAGAGGTTCGGGATGACGAACTGCGGCGACGGGCCCGGGTTCGGCCCGATCCGGTACAGGAAGGCCCCGCGCACCGGATGGCCGTCGGCGGAGATGACGCGCCAGAAGACGAGGTACCAGCCCTCGGCGGAGCGCTTCAGCGGCGCATCGAGCTCGTACGGATTCGACGGCGAGCGGTGCACCGTGCCGTCCACCTGCTGGTGTCCGGCGGCGTCGGTCACGGAGATGACCGCGAAGCGCGGCTCGACCACTTCGTCGTACACGAGCCGCAGCTCGGCCGGCGGCGTGTCCACCTCCGCGCTCGCAGTCGGGAACGTCTTCAGCAGCGCAGCGTGCGCCCACGCGCTTGCAGGCGCGGAGAGAGCAGCCGCGGCGACGAACGCGATCGCAAGCGCGCGTCTCAACGCACCTGCAGGGTGAATGGAGCAGTGATCACGTGTCCGTTCACGCGGCACTGGAGGAACAGGCGCCACGTGCCGGACACGGGAACGAGCACGCCCACCTTCAGCCGTCCCGGCGTCGCCGACGTCCCGGTGACGCGCGCCGCGCCGAAGATGCTCGTGCAGCCACTCACGCCGGGGGCGCACACGTGCGTGTGGAAATAGTCCAGCGTGCCGCGCCTGAAGAAGATCGCGTGCGCGAGCGCACCGAACCACGTCTGGAACTGGGCGGGCCTCCCGTCCGGCGCCGTGATCGTGAAGTCGAGGAATGCGGGCTGGATCGCGCGTAAGTGCGGCGTTCCGTGCAGCGTGATCGTGTAGCCGTCGACCGTCTGCGTCGTCTCGAGCGGCGGCAGCGCCTGCGGGTGGTAGGCGCCGGCTACACGGATGCTTGCGAACTCCTGGAAGTTCGGGACGGGGCCCGACGTCTTCGGGTAGGCGTCGATGACGACCCGGTAGGGGCCCGGCTTCGTGAACGTGACCGTGTCGCTGATCAGCCCGTTCGGGCCGACAGGCGGGTGCTGGTGGATGATGGTCGCGAGATCGCGCCGGACGATGATCAGGTGCACCCCGTTGTGTGGCCCGGCGCCGTGCTTGTACTGCGTGAGCGGCTTCCCGTCCGGCAAGAGGATGGTGAACGAGACGCGGGTCGGCGTGCCTACCTGCACCGGCTTCGCCGGCCGGAATCCCGACAGCGCGTAGGTCCGCGCGGCTCCGACGGTGATCTGCGGTGCGGCCGACCCGCCTCCGCCGCCGCATCCCGCCAGGAGGCCGACGAGCGCGATAGCCTCGAGCAGATGCCGGTACCGACGCCGATCGGCGCAGGCCCGCTGTATCAGCCGCGCCCGGCGATGCACGCGCCGTGCGCCGTCGCGGGCGCCGCGCCGAAGCGCGTGCACCTCGAGCTGTTCGCGAACGGATTCGCGATCGTCATCCCGGCGCGCATCGGTGTGCGCAGTGCGCGCTGCCGCGCGCACGAGTGGACGGACACCCCGACGGGCGTCGTTCGCTTCGACCGGCCCGCGCGGCTCGGCGATCTCTTCTCCGTCTGGGGCATGCCGCTCAGGCGAGCGCGTCTGCTGGGCTTCCACGGGGCTGTCTCCTTGTTTCGAAATGGCTTGCGCGTGCGCGGCGACCCGCGATTGCTTCCGCTGCGCGACGGCGACGAGCTCGTGCTCGAGACCGGGCCGTTCATCCCACCGCATCGCAGCTTTCTCTTCCCGCGTCATTGAGGCCCGGGCGTCGACTGGAGGAGCGCGATCACGAGCACGACGGCGGCAGCGCCGGCGGCTAGCGCGATAAGCGAGGCAAGCAGGCGAACGTTCACGTCGCCTCCCTGAGCTGGCCGAGCACGCAGCCGGTGAGCGCTGCGACGCCGGCGCCGAGCGCCAGCACCTCGGCGACGCGCGCGACGGTTGTCGGCAGCGCGTTGAGCGCGACCGCGTGCGTCAGCACCGGCAGCATCGTCAGCCCTTCGTAGAGCGCGCCGAACCCGGCGAAGAACGCGGTGAAGACGCGCGCTCCCGGCTCGCGGTTGACAAGCCCGTAGACAAGGACGGCACCGACGACGCAGGTGAGCGCGATCTCGGCGTAGCCGATAGCCGGCACATCCGGACGGCCGTACAGCTCGCGGCCGACGCGGATCGCCCAGACGAACGCAGTCGCGACGAGCGCAAGGCCCACGAGCGCAGTCCTCGACCGCGCAGCAACGGCTGCGCCGATCGCTGCGAGCAGAGCCGCGAGGCCGATGCGCAGCCAGGAGCGTCCGGGAGGCCGATAGTCGAGCACGCCGCCGAGCGACCGACGGCGTCCATTCGCGACGACAGGGACCGACCATGGCCCGACGGTTTCCGCCGAGCTGCGTCCCCGCGCGAGCGGCTCGAGCGCGTGCAACCGGTGCTCGTGCCATGCGTATGCGTGGCCACCAGCAACCCGGTGCCACAACGGTTGCGCACGCGGGTTCGCGGACGGGCGGAGGTCGAGGCGGTCGATGTGGTCGGCCTGCGCCGTCGGGGAGCGCAGGTTCAGCCACACGCCGCGCGCGTCGAAGCGGAGCAGCGGCTCGCCTAGCGTGCCCGGCACGAGCACGACTGTCGAGGCGGGAGCGCGCATCCAGAGCGTCTGGTCGCCGTCGACGACCTTCGCCTGTAGGCCCGGCACGGCGTCGACGACACGCGCGATGAAGTTCGTCGCAACGGGCAGCGTGCGCCCGACGTGCGCCGAGGCGACGTCGGGCACCGCTGCGGCAACGACGAACAGACCGAGCACGAACGTCAGCCTCACGTGAGCGCCCGGCCTCCGCGGGAGGCGAGCGACCCGAGAGCTACGAGCAGCGAGACGCCGGCGAGCACGAGCGCGACGATCGTGAGCGTCGACGTCCCGCCGCCACCGATCGAGGAAAGCGACTCGATCGTCGGCGCCGGCGTATCCGCGGTCTCCGGCCCGCTCCAATCGACGATGGAGCCGTCCGAGTACGTCTGCCGCACGTCGAATGTGTACGTCTTCGCGTTGCTCGTGGATGCGTTGAAGCGGAAGACCGCGTCCTCTTCGGTCGGAACGTGTCCGCCGGTCCAGGTCACCTTCTGGACGACGGCGCTGTCGCCCGATCCCGTCGCCCGTACCTGCATCTTCCAGCCGGCGGGCGGCGGCTCGAACGAGTCGATGGCGAACCCGGACGGGACGGTGAGCTCGATCTCCGTCGTCGTGAGCTTCTCCTTCTCGGTCGGGACCGAGAGCGTGAACTGCTGAAGCTTCTTGTCGAGCGCGACCGCGGGGCTCATGATCGCGTGCGCGGACGCTGCCGCGGCCGTCGCGAGCGCTGCAAGCGCGACGAGCGCGCCCAGCGCGATCCGATGCTTCATCTCTCCTCCTTCGCGGGTTTGCCTACGTCAGGGACGAGGCGATGCGCGGAGGAGCGCGTGCGAGCCGGCGGCCGGCGAGCAGCCGGACGATCGGCGTGGTCGGTGCCGCGGCGAATGCGGGTATGCAACGCGGCCGCGGGAGAGCTCCCGCGAGCGCGAGCCCGATTCGCTCCGCCGCGCGCAGCAGAAGCCGGGCGACGGCGTACATCAAGAGCGCGACGGGAAGCTGCAGCAGCAAGCCGGGGACGAAGGTCGGCGCGAGCACGGCGCGCCACGCGAAGGTGCCCGTGTGCAGCGAGAGCTCGAGCACCTCCTGGAGCGCGAAGGCGAGCGGCGGCAGCAGGGCGAACGCCCATGCGGGCAGCGAACGCGACGGCCGGCCGCGTGCAGCGTCGATCGCGGCGACGACGAGTGAGACGAGGACGCATGCGCTCGCGGCCGCGAGCACGAGTGGCAGCCGCGTGAAGTACGAATGCCCGGTTGCGAGCATGTGCAGCACGCGCACGTGCGCCTGCGGATACGCGATCCGGTACGCGATCGCATGCGCGAACTGCGAGCCGCCGAGTATCAGCGGTCCGGCCAGGAGCCAGGCGGCGCCCCGTCTCATCTCCGGGAACGCTACTTGCCGCGCAGGCGGCTGACCAGCCGAACGAGCAGCGGCTTCGCGGACGGCGTCGTGGGAGCGACCTTCCGCAGCCGCTCGCGCTGCGCGCGGATCGCCGCATTCATCTCCTCGCGGTGCGACTGCTCCTCGGCCATCGCTCGGCCTGTCTACGCCGTCCGCCCGTAAGCTCCTGCCCCATGTGCTTCGACAGCGACTCGCTTCCGCCCATCCCGGCCCTCTCGGGCGCGGCCGTCTCGCACGACGACCTCGTCCTGGAGGCCGCCGACGGCAACCGCTTCGCCGCCTTTGCTGCGGCGCCGGACGAGTCCGCCTCGACCGGGATCGTGATCATCCCCGACGTCCGGGGCCTGTACCGGTTCTACGAGGAGCTCGCTCTCCGCTTTGCCGAGCGCGGTTACGCCGCCATCGCGTTCGACTTCTACGGCCGAACCGCCGGCGCGGACAAGCGCGGCGAGGACTTCGACTACGCGGGCCATCGCGAGCAGACCTCGCCGGCGACGGTCCAGGCCGACGTCGCCGCCTGCGTCGCCTACCTGCGCGGGCGCGGAGCTGCCTCCGTCGTCACGGTCGGGTTCTGCTTCGGCGGACGGGCCTCGTGGCAGGCAACGGCGTTCGCACATGGGCTCGCAGGCGCGGTCGGCTTCTACGGACGGCCGCCGCTCGAGGACGTCGCCGGGATGGGGGCGCCGATTCTCGCGCTCCAGGCAGGTGCGGATGCGCACATTTCGCACGAGGACAACGCCGCCTTCGACGAGGCGCTCACCGCCGCAGGCGTCGAGCACGAGCTCGTCGAGTATCCGGGCGCGCCCCACAGCTTCTTCGACCGGAAGCAGGAGGAGTTCGCGGACGCCTCCGACGACGCCTGGCGGCGGACGCTGGAGTTCATCGCCGCGCACGAGTAGCGATTGGAGAAGCGGGTATCGGGCCTTCATGGCCGACCACGTCTCAGACTTCGTGCTCTCCCGCCTCCGCGAGTGGGGCGTCCACCGCATCTACGGGTACCCCGGCGACGGGATCAACAGCTTCCTCGGCGCGCTCGACCGCGCGAACGGGGATCCGGAGTTCATCCAGACCAGGCACGAGGAGATGGCCGCCTTCATGGCGTGCGGGCACGGGAAGTTCGCCGGCCCGGACACCGTCGGCGTCTGCATGGCCACCTCCGGCCCCGGCGCCATCCATCTCCTGAACGGGCTGTACGACGCGAAGCTCGACCACGTTCCCGTGCTCGCGATCGTCGGGCAGCAGAAGCGCAGCGCGATCGGCTCGTCGTACCAGCAGGAGGTCGACCTGCAGTCGCTGTTCAAGGATGTCTCCCTGTTCGTCGAGACGTGCATGGACCCGGCACAGGCGCGCCATCTCGTCGATCGCGCCATCCGCATCGCGCTCGACCGCAGAGGCGTGTGCACGCTGATCTTCCCGAACGACGTGCAGGAGGCGAAGGCGGTTCCGTCGCCGCCTCGCGCGCACGGCTCCGTCTACTCGAGCGTCGGCTACACGCGCCCGCGTGTGCTGCCGCAGGAGCGGCAGATCCAGCACGCGGCCGAGCTTCTCAACGAAGGAGAGAAGGTCGCGATCCTCATCGGCCAAGGCGCGCGCGGCGCTGCGGCCGAGGTGCAGGAGACCGCCGACCTGCTCGGTGCCGGCGTCGCCAAGGCGCTGCTCGGCAAGGACGTCCTCGCTGACGACCTGCCGTACGTCACCGGCTCCGTCGGCCTGCTCGGGACGATCCCGAGCAACAACATGTTCATCGGCTGCGACACGCTGCTCATGGTCGGCACGAGCTTCCCGTACGCGGAGTTCCTGCCGAAGGAGGGGCAGGCGCGCTGCGTCGAGATCGATATCGACGCCGCGTTCATCGGCATCCGCTATCCGGCCGACGTGATGCTCATCGGCGACGCGAAGGAGACTCTGCGCGCGCTCAACACGCACCTGATCCGCAAGGAGGATCGCTCCTGGCGCGAGACGATCGAGAAGGACGTCGTCGAATGGTGGAAGATCGTCGAGAAGCGCGCGCTGCAGGACGCCGACCCGATGAATCCGCAGCGGGTCGCGCACGAGCTCTCCGAGGTGCTGCCGGACGACGCGATCGTCACGGCCGACAGCGGCTCGTCCACGAACTGGTACGCGCGCCAGGTGAAGCTGAAGCAGGGAAACCTCGCGTCGCTCTCCGGCAACCTCGCGACGATGGTGCCCGGAGTCCCGTACGCGATCGCGGCGAAGTTCGCGCATCCGAACCGCCCGGTGATCTGCTTCGTCGGCGACGGCGCCTTCCAGATGCTCGGCATGAACGAGATGCTGACGGTCAAGCGGTACATGGAGCGCTGGCAGGACAAACGGCTCATCTTCTGCGTCTTCAACAACCAGGACCTGAACCAGGTGACATGGGAGCAGCGTGTGATGGAAGGCGACCCGAAGTTCCGGGGCACGCAGTGGCTACCGGACTTCGAGTACGCGAAGTACGCGGAGCTCGTCGGGCTGAAGGGGATCTTCTGCGACTCCGGCGATGCGATGCGCGGCGCGTGGGAGGAGGCGCTCGCCTCCGACCGCCCGGTCGTGCTCGAGGTGAAGACCGACCCGGAGGTGCCGCCGCTGCCGCCGCACATCACCTTCGAGCAGGCGAAGAAGATGGCGCACGCGATGGCGAAAGGCGACCCCGAGCGGACCGGCGTCATGGAGAAGGCGTTTCGCGGGAAGCTCACGGAGTTCCTCACGCGCTAGTGCGGATCGAGGTCGACGCAGTCACGGTCCCGACCGACGAGCCGGAGTCGGACGGGACGCTCGAGTGGGACTCGACGACGATCGTGATCGTCCGCATCGACGAGGGCATCGGCTACACGTACTGCCACGCCGCGGCCGCGCTCCTGATTCGCGACACGCTCGCCGACTGTGTGCGCGAGGACGTGCGCACATCGTGGGAGGCGATGAACAAGGCGGTGCGCAACATGGGACGGCCGGGCATCGCCTCGTGCGCGATTTCCGCGGTCGACCAGGCGCTGTGGGACCGCGAGGCGCGCCGCCTGGGGGTCGCGCTCGTCGACCTCGTCGGCGCTGCACACGATGCCGTCCCGATCTACGGGAGCGGCGGCTTCTGCTCGTACACAGACGACCGCCTGCAGGAGCAGCTCGGGGACTGGGCCGCCGCAGGGATCCCGCGCGTGAAGATGAAGGTTGGGCGCGAGCCCGGTCGCGACCCGGTGCGGCTCGACGCCGCGCGAGAGGCAATCGGCGATGACGTGGAGCTGTTCGTCGACGCGAACGGCGCGTTCGGGCGAAAGGAGGCGCTCGCCTGGGCGGAGCGGTACGCGCTCGGGTGGGGTGTCACCTGGTTCGAGGAGCCGGTCTCGTCAGCCGACGCGGACGGACTGCGCCTGTTGCGCGACCGAGCGCCCGCCGGGATGGAGATCGCGGCCGGCGAGTACGCGTATGTCCCCGCCGACTTCGGGCATCTCGTCGGCGCGGTCGACTGCCTCCAGGCCGATGTCACCCGGTGCGGCGGCATCAGCGGCCTGCTCGGCGTTTCGGGCCTGTGCGACGTGTTCCAACTCGACCTCTCGGCGCACTGTGCGCCGGCCGTCTCCGCGCACGCGTTCGCCGCAGTGCCGCGGCTCCGGCACCTCGAGTACTTCCACGACCACGTTCGCATCGAGCGGATGCTGTTCGATGGTGCGCCCGAGCCCGAGGGCGGCGTCCTCCGCCCCGACCGCTCCCGCCCCGGCAACGGCCTCGAGCTGAAGGTCAAGGAGCTGCAGCGATGGGCGTCGTGAGTGCCGTCGTCCCACGCCGAGGCCGCGCCGCCGAGGTCGACCGGCGCGCCCTCGCCGCCGAGCTGCGCGCGGCCGTCGAAGGCGAGGTCCGCTTCGACACCGGCGCGCGCGCGCTGTACGCGACCGACGCGTCCAACTACCGGCAGCCGCCGATCGGGGTTGTCATCCCGCGCACGCTCGACGACGCCGTCGCCGTGCACCGGATCTGCCACGCGCACGGTGCGCCCATCGTCAACCGCGGGGGCGGCACGAGCCTCGCCGGGCAGGGCTGCAACGTCGCCGTGCTCGTCGACTTCTCCAAGTACCTACGCGAGATCGTCGAGATCGATCCGATGCGGCGCGTCGTGCGCGTCCAGCCCGGCCTCGTTCTCGACCACATGCGCGAGGAGGCCGAGACACGGCACGGGCTCACGTTCGGCCCCGATCCGTCGACGCACGCGTACTGCACGCTCGGCGGGATGCTCGGCAACAACTCGTGCGGCCGACACTCCGTCATGTCGGAGTTCCACGGCCCCGGCTCGCGTATAGCCGACCACGTCGTCGAGCTCGAGGTGCTCACCTACCGCGGCGAACGGCTGCGCATCGGGCGCGGAGGAGCCGGCGTGCCGGAGGAGATCGCCGCCGAGCTGCGCGCGCTCGCGGAGCGCAACGCGGACGAGATCCGGCGGCGCTACCCGCAGATCCCTCGCCGAGTGTCCGGCTACAACCTCGACGAGCTGCTGCCGGAGCGCGGCTTCGAGGTCGCCCGGTCGCTCGTCGGAACCGAGTCGACGTGCGTGACGATCCTCGAGGCGACGCTCGAGCTCATTCCGGCCCGGGCCGCACGCTCCCTCCTCGTCATCGCGTATCCGAACAAGTACGAGGCCGCCGACCACGTCCCGATCGCGCGTTCGCACGAGCCGGATGCGATCGAGGGCGTCGACGACACGCTGATCACCGACATGACGACGATCGGGATGCACAAGGCGAACCTCTCGCTCATGCCCGACGGCCACGGCTGGCTCCTCGTCGAGTTCGGCGGCGACTCGAAGGCCGAGTCGGATGACAAGGCGCGTGCGCTCATGCGCGAGCTCGAGCGCGAGGGCCATCCCTCGTCGGCGATGAAGCTGTACGACAACCCGGAATCCGAGCAGCACCTCTGGGACGTGCGCGAGGCCGGTCTCGGCGCGACCGCGTTCATTCCGGGGAAGCCGGACACGCACGAGGGGTGGGAGGACTCAGCCGTCCCGCCAGAACGGCTCGGCGAGTACCTCCGCCGCCTGGAGGAGCTCGGGAAGAGCTACGAGTACGAGAGCGCGCTGTACGGGCACTACGGCCAGGGCTGTGTGCACGCTCGCTGGAACTTCGACCTCGTCACACGCGAGGGAATCGACAAGTACCGTCGCTGGCTCGACGACGCGAGTGACCTCGTGCTCGAGCTCGGCGGCTCGCTCTCCGGCGAGCACGGCGACGGCCAGTCGCGCGCGGAGCTCCTGCCGAAGATGTTCGGCGACGACCTCGTGGCCGCGTTCGGCGACTTCAAGCGGATCTGGGACCCCGACTGGAGGATGAACCCGGGCAAGGTCGTCGACGCGTACAAGATCGACGAGAACCTCCGCCTCGGTGTCGACTACGAGATGTGGCGGCCGAAGGTGAAGTTCGCGTACACGCGCGACAAGGGCGACTTCGCGCACGCGACGGTTCGCTGCGTCGGCATCTCCAAGTGCCGTACGCCCGAGGGCGTCGACGTCATGTGCCCGTCGTACATGGCGACGCACGAGGAGATGCACTCGACGCGCGGGCGCGCGCATCTCCTGTTCGAGATGCTGCGCGGCGACGTCATCACCGACCGCTGGCAGTCGGACGAGGTGATGGAGGCGCTCGACCTCTGCCTCTCGTGCAAGGGCTGCACGAAGGACTGCCCCGTCGGCGTCGACATGCCGACCCTCAAGTCGGAGTTCCTCCACCACCGGTACGCGCGGCGTATGCGGCCGCGCCACGCATACGCGTTCGGCCTCATCGACCGCGTCGCAGGCGTGGTGTCGCACATGCCGGAGGCGGCGAACCTCCTCGCGCGCACGCCTCCGTTCGAGCAGGGGCTGAAGTTCGCCGCGGGAATGACGCAACAGCGCGACATGCCCGCGTTCGCGCCGCTGACGCTGCAGCAGTGGTTCAAGCGTCGCGGCACGTCGAACCCGGGCGGGCGCAAGGTCGTCCTCTTTCCGGACACGTTCAACAACCGCTTCCACACCGATGTCGGCGCCGCAGCAGTCGAGGCGATCGAGGCGGCCGGCTGGCAGGTGGTCATGCCGCAGGGGCACGTCTGCTGCGGGCGCCCGCTGTACGACTACGGCTTCCTCGACCTGGCGGAGCGGTACCTGCGCCGCAACATCGACCTGATGCGCGACTGGTACCGCGCCGGGATCCCGATCGTCGGCCTCGAGCCGAGCTGCACCGCCGTCTTCAAGGACGAACTGGAGAAGCTCATCCCGAACGACGAGGACGGGAAGAGGCTCGCGCAGGGCACGTACCACTTCGCAGAGTTCTTCGAGCACTTCGAGATCGAGCCCCCGCAGCTCGGGCGCAAGGCGCTCGTCTGGGGCCACTGCCACCAGAAGGCGACCGGCGGCATGGACGCGGACCTCGAGCTGCTGAAGAAGATGGGGGTGGAGGCGGACGAGCTGAAGGCGGGGTGCTGCGGGCTCGCAGGCTCGTGGGGGTTCGAGGCCGGCCACCACGATCTCTCGGTGACGATCGGAGAACAGGGGCTTCTTCCGAAGGTGCGCTCTCTCCCGGCCGACGAGCTCGTGGTCGCCAACGGTTTCTCGTGCAAGACGCAGATCGAGCAGGGGAAGACGGGGCGCCGCGCACTCCATGTCGCGCAGGTGATGCAGCTCGCGCGCGAGCACGGGCCCGAAGGGCCGCGCGGCCCCAAGCCGGAGCGCATGGTCTACGGCCGCAAGCCGGCGCCGTCGCTCGCGCGCCGTGCCGCGCGCGCCGGCGTGCTCGTCGCAGCCGCCACCGCCCTCGCGATCGCGGGCTCGATCGCGCTCCGCCGGTAGCCGAGCTCGCGCTCGGCCTTCTCGGAGCTGAAGAACATCGGGAGACGGGCGAGGGCGACCTCGTTCCCGTTCACGAGGCGGAGCGCGGCGGCCGCGCGCGCCGCAGCGTACGGGACGCGCAGCCGCGGCCGCGGACGATGCGCCGCGGCGGCGACCGCGGCGAAGAAGTCGCCGAGCCACATATCGGTGCCACCGAGGAGGTAGCGCTCGCCGGGGCAGCCGCGCTCGAGCGCGAGCACGTGCGCGGCGGCGACGTCGCGGACGTCGACGACGTTGAGCCCGGTCGTCGGGACGTACGCGAGATAGCGGCCTCGCGCGACGTCGCGGATCATCCGGCCGGTCGGCGTCGGCCGCGTGTCGCCCTCACCGACGGGCGTCGTCGGGTTCACGACGACTGCGCCGGCCGCGAGCGCGAGCTTCTCCGCCTCGAGCTTCGTCCGCTTGTACGGGACGGCGAGCTCCCACGCGGGCGGCCCGTCGTCCTCGGTCGCGGCCCTGCCGGCGACGGGGCCGCACGTGCCGGCCGTGCTCGTGTGGACGACCCGGCCGACGCCGGCGCGGGCGGCCGCGTCGAGCACCGTTTTCGTCCCGTCTATGTTCACGCGCGCGAGGGCGGCGTCGTCCCGGCGGGCGTAGCTGTACAGCGCGGCCACGTGGAGCACGGCGTCGCAGCCGCGCATCGCCCGCTCGAGCCCGGCGCCGTCGAGGACGTCGACGTACTCGTCCCCGACGTCGACGCCGCGCTCGCGGAGCGCGCGCACGACATGGCCGCCGATGAAGCCCAGCCCGCCGCCGGTGACGTACACGCGAATGGGCCGAGGCTAAGGGATTTCGAGAGTTCCGCTACACTCCTGCGGCGTCCGGGGCGCCGTAGCTCAGCTGGTTAGAGCGCTGCACTCATAATGCAGAGGTCGGTGGTTCGAGCCCACCCGGCGCTATTCGACACGCGTTCACCTTCGAGGTAAAGACAGAAAATGGCCACTGGAGTCCGAGTCGCAATCACGCTTGCCTGCACCGACTGCAAGCGGCGCAACTATCAGACGAACAAGTCCAAGAGAAATTCGCCCGACCGGGTCGAGTTCAAGAAGTACTGCCGCTGGTGCGGCCATCACACGATCCACCGGGAGACTCGCTGACCTCGCATGGCCAGGCAGACCCGTCAGCAGCGCCGCGCGCGCCGCGAGCAGTCACAGCCGGCGCTGGCGGGCGGCCCGCCCGTGCGTCCGTCTGTGCGCCCGACCGCGAACGGCGACGACGAGCCACGCCGTCCTCAGAGCGCGCCGTCGTCGGAGGAGCGCCATGTGCCGGGCAGCGGGCCGGTGCACTTCGTCCAGGAGGCCTGGGCCGAACTCAAGAAGGTCGAGTGGCCGAGCCAGCACGCCCTCGTCAGCGGCACGGCGGTGGTGCTCGTCGCCTGCCTGATCGTCGGCTTCTACCTGTGGCTGAACGACGAGCTGTGGAAGTACGTCGTCCAGCACGTGTTGCTGCGATAGGGAGACCGTGATGTTTCGCTGGTACGTGATCAATACCTATTCCGGGCACGAGAACAAGGTGAAAGCCAATCTCGAGCACCGCATCGAGTCGATGGGCCAGCGCCCGCGGTTCCGGCGCGTCGTCGTCCCGACCGAGCAGGTGATCGAGACGAAGGACGGGCAGAAAGTACAGACCGAGAAGCGCGTCCTCCCCGGCTATGTGCTCGTGAACATGGATCTCGACGACGACGCCTGGATGGTGGTCAAGAACACCCCTGGCGTGACGGGCTTCGTCGGCGCCGGCTCGAAGCCCGTGCCGCTCTCGCAGCCCGAGGTCGACCGGATCCTGCACACGGGCACCGGCACGGGTGTCGCCACGCGCGCCCAGGTCGAGTTCCAGCTCGGTGAGTCGGTGAAGATCACCTCAGGCCCGCTGGCAGACTTCGACGGCGAGATCACCGACGTGAACGCCGACGGGCAGAAGCTGCAGGTGATGGTGAACATCTTCGAGCGGCAGGTGCCGGTCGAGGTCGGATTCGACAACGTCAAGAAACTCGACTGATCAGATGGCTAAAAAGATTCTCACCGTAATCAAGCTCCAGATCCCGGGCGGGCAGGCGAACCCTGCGCCGCCTGTCGGCCCTGCGCTCGGCCAGCACGGGGTCAACATCATGGAGTTCTGCAAGGCGTTCAACGCGCAGACGGCCGACCAGAACGGCCGCATCACACCGGTGGAGATCACGGTCTTCGAAGACCGCTCCTTCACCTTCATCACGAAGACGCCGCCTGCCGCCGTCCTCATCAAGGAGGCGCTGCGGCTCGAGAAGGGTTCCGCCGAGCCGAACAAGGACAAAGTCGGCCGCCTCACCCGGGCGCAGGTGCGCCAGATCGCGGAGACGAAGCTCGTCGACCTGAACGCGCGCGACGTCGACCAGGCGGCGAAGATCATCGCCGGCACGGCGCGTTCGATGGGTGTGGAGGTGGACCTGTAATGGCTCAGCACGGGAAGCGCTACGTCGAAGCGCTCGGCCAGATCGACCGCGAGCACGCCTACACACCGGTCGAGGCCGTGCGGAAGCTGAAGGAAGCGCCGGCCGCGAAGTTCGACGAGACCGTCGAAGTGCACTTCCGGCTCGGCCTCAACGTCCGCCATGCGGACGAGCAGCTGCGCGGCACGCTCATGCTCCCGCACGGCTCGGGCAAGGACGTCCGGGTGGCCGTCTTCGCCGAGGGCGACAAGGCCCGCGAGGCGGAGGAGGCAGGGGCGGACGTCGTCGGCTCCGCCGACCTGGCGAAGCGCGTCGAGGAAGGCTTCACCGACTTCGACGTCGCCATCGCCACGCCCGACCAGATGGGGAACGTCGGCCGGCTCGGCCGGATCCTCGGCCCGCGCGGCCTCATGCCGAACCCGAAGACGGGCACGGTCACGTTCGACGTGGGCAAGGCGGTCCGCGAGGCGAAGGCCGGCAAGCTCGAGTACCGGACCGACCGCGGCGCCAACGTCCACGTGTCGATCGGGAAGAAGAGCTTCGACGAGCGGGCGCTCGTCGAGAACTACGCGGCGGTGCTGGACGAGATCGTCCGGGCGAAGCCGTCGGCCGCGAAAGGCCGTTATATCCGGCAGATCACGATCACGAGCACGATGGGCCCCGGCATCCACGTCGACCCGGCCAAGATCCGCGGGATCACCGAGGAGCTCGAGGAAGCTACAGTTACGGCCTAACCGACTAGTGACCGCCGAAGACCACTGGCAGCCCCGCGGGGCAGAAGACCAGTCGAGGTGGGGCAGTTCGAAGAGCTCGCTCTTCGCCCTTGGCCCGCCTCCGCGCGGGCCTGGTCATTTCCGGAGGAAATGACGTGAAGAAAGAGCAGAAGGAGCAGATCGTCTCGGAGCTTGCGAACCGGCTGAAGTCGGCCGACACGCTGCTCGTGGCCGACTACCGCGGCCTGACGATGCCCCAGATCGACACGCTGCGGTCGCGGCTGCTGGAGTCCGGCGCCCGCTTCACCGTCGTGAAGAACACGCTCACGCGCCGGGCGGCGGAGGCGGCGGGCTCCGAAGCCCTGCTGACGCTGCTCGAGGGGCCGACGGCAATCGCGTTCCTCGAGGCGGACGGCGACATGTTGGCCGCCGCGAAGGCGCTGTCCGACATGGCGCGCGAGTCGAAGGTCCTGGCGATCCGCGGCGGCGTCATGGAAGGCCGGGTGCTGACCCCCGACGAGGTCGAGAGCCTCGCGTCCATGCCGCCGGTCGACATCCTGCGCGGCCAGGTGCTCGCCGCGATCATCGGGCCGGTGAACGCCCTGCTGGGCCTGGTAACGGCCCCGCTTCAGAACCTTTACGGCCTGATCGACGCCAGGATCGAACAGCTGGGTGGTGGCGAGGAAGTCACACAGGCGACCGCCACAGCGGTCGCCGCCGAAGAAACGGCTGCTGAAGAGAACGAGGCGACGGAAGAAACGCCGGTCGCCACCGAAGAAACCGTCACGGAAGAGGAGAGCTAAATGGCCGGTGTAGACAGCATTTTCGACTCGCTAGGAAAGATGTCCGTCCTCGAGCTCGTCGAGCTGAAGAAGAAGATCGAGGACGAGTGGGGCATCACCGCCGCCGCTCCGGTCGCCGTCGCGGCCGCAGGCGGAGGCGCAGCCGCCCCGGCCGAGGAGGAGAAGACGGCCTTCGACGTCGTCCTCACCGAGGCAGGCGGCCAGAAGATCCAGGTGATCAAGGTCGTCCGGGCGATCACCGGGCTCGGCCTGAAGGAAGCCAAGGACCTCGTCGACTCGGCGCCGAAGCCGGTCAAGGAGGGCGTGGCCCAGGACGAGGCCGACTCGATCAAGTCCCAGCTCGAGGAGGCCGGTGCGACCGTCGAGGTGAAGTAGGGGCGCGCAAGCTTTCCCGCCCTTGCGGCATCTCAATTGGCATGAAGCTGCGCATAGCTCTCCTCGTCCTGGTGGCGGCGGCCGGCGCCCTCGCCTCGATCGCGGTCGCCAAGCCGCCGCCGGGACACGGGAACAAGCACGACACGACGGTCTCGACGACCGGAACGACTTCGACGACGACCACCACCACGGAAGCCGGTCACGGCCACGGCAAGGTGCTCGTCTGCCACAAGGTCGGCAACGGCCACTACGTGCTCATCAAGGTCAGCGCCGACTCGGCGCCGGCCAAGGGCAAGCACAAGGGCGACGTCCTCGCGACGAAGGGCACCTGCCCGGGCCCGACGCAGGGACACGGCCACACGACGTCGACGGCCACGACCACGACCGCGGCCACCACGACGTCCTAGCTGCGGACAACGGCAAAGGGCCCGGTGGTCGCCGGGCCCCATTATCCCGTCGTGGCCGCCGTGCTCGACGTGTCGACCGCGGTGACGGTGAACGTGCCGTTCATCGTCCGGAAGTGCGCCGAGCACGCGTAGGCGTACGTGCCCGGCTGAAGATCGACGGTGTACGACTTCGTCCCGATGCCGCGGATGCTGCCGGTGAAGATCCGACGGTTCGCGGTCACCGAGCCGAGCGCGAAATTGTGAATCCTCGAGTAGTCGTGGACGACGATCGTGTACGTCCCCGCCGGCACCGTCACCACCGGCTTGCCGCCCGGGAAGGTCAGGCTGATCCGAAACGCGTTGTGCAGCCCGACCTTCCCGATCAGCACCGGCGGCGGCTGGGCTCCTGCGGTCAGGGCCAGCGCGAGCCCTGCCGCGAACGGGAGCGCCAGGAGGAGGGTCTTGCGCATCGCCTCGATCATCGGCAGGGTCTGATCGACCGGTCAACTGTTCTTCCGAAGAGAGGATCGGATGATCCGCATCGCGCTCGACGACCACCCGGAGGAGCACGTCGCGTTCGCGGTCTCGCCCCTGCTCGAGTGCGCCCTCAGCCTCCACGTGCTGCTCGGGCCGAAGCACCACGCGATCCATCACGACTGGGTGCGCCGGCTGCGGGCCGACCTCGACCCAGCGCTCAGGCGCGCGCTCGACCCGTTCGCCTTCGTCTTCCGCACGCACCTCGCCGACCTCTTTCTGCCCGGCGCCGACGACGAGGCCGAGACATTCGAGGAAGAGCTCGAGCGCATCCGCCGCCTGCCGGCCGAGCTGCTGGTGCCGGCGCTCGCCCGGCCGATCGACGACCACGGCGGGAGCGGCCGTATCGACGCGGCGGTCGTGGCCGCGCGCGGCGGGCGCGAGCTCCTCACCGATCCGGCGGCATTCGCCGACGCGCTCACCCGGTTCCTGGAGCGCTACTGGCGCGAAGCCTTCGCTGCGGAGTGGGAGCGAGTCGAGCCGCTCCTCGCGCAGTCGGTCGTCGAGTCGGGGCGCAGGCTCGCGGAGGGCGGGATCTGGCCCGTGCTCGGCCGGCTGCCGGCGCACTGCCGCGTCGACGCCTCCGCGCGCGAGCTGCTCGTCGACGTGCCCCACGACCACGCGATCCGCATCGACGGCGGCAACCCGCTCGTGCTCTGCCCGAGCGTGTTCGTCTGGCCGCACCTGCGCGTCAACTGCGACCCGCCCTGGCCCGTCGCGCTCGTCTACGCGGCCGGTGCCGTCGCGCGCTCGGCCGAGCCGAGGATCCCGCCGGCCGACCTCCTTCGCGTGCTGCGCGCGCTCGGTGACGACACCCGGCTCCGGGTGCTCAAGCTCATCGCCGTCCGGCCCCGCACGACGCAGGAGTTGGCGCCGCTCGTGGGCCTCTCCAACGCCGGCCTCTCGAAGAGCCTCAGGCGCCTCGCCGAAGCGGGTCTCGTGACGAGCCGGCGAGAGGGGTACTACGTCGTGTACGCGCTGGCGCCCGGGTGCCTCGAGGGGCTCGCCGACGCGGTTCGGCGGTTCCTCGGGGAGGCCTGAGCAGAGCCGCTTGCGCAGAGCCGGGCCCGGAGCTACATTGGGGCTTCTGCTTCCGGCGACGGCCGTTCGGCCACGCTTGCGGTAAAGGGGTCAGTTCCGGTACCCTGGGTGGTTGCGCCGACGTTCCGTCCGCCCGCATCTCCGCACGCCTGAATTCGCCTGAGCTCGTACGTCCCCAAGGGAGGCTTTTTCTTTGACCACCAAGGTCGCTTTGCCCCGCGCGCGTAAGTCCTTTTCCAAGATCGAGAACGTCCTCGACCTCCCCAACCTCATCGACATCCAGAAGGCCTCGTTCAAGTGGTTCCTGGACGAGGGCCTACGGGAGACGATCGACGACATCTCGCCGATCGAGGACTACACCGGAACCCTCGCCGTCGAGTTCGGCGAGTACCTGTTCGGTGAGCCCCAGTTCACCATCAAGGAGTGCCGCGAGAAGGACCTGACCTATCAGGCCCCGCTCTCCATGACCGTCCGGTTCGTGAACAAGGACACCGGCGAGATCCGCGAGCAGACCGTCTTCATGGGCGACTTCCCGATGATGACCGAGGTCGGCACCTTCATCATCAACGGCACCGAGCGCGTCATCGTCACGCAGCTCGTCCGCTCCCCGGGCGCCTACCTGATGGAGCCGAAGGACGCGACGAAGCAGGTGTTCACGGCCAACCTGATGCCCAGCCGCGGCTCGTGGCTCGAGCTCGAGATCGACAAGAAGGGCATCGCGTATGCCCGCATCGACCGCAAGCGCAAGCTGCCGATCACGACGCTCCTCCGCGCTCTCCCCGCCGAGGACCCGTCCACCGGCTTCGCGCTGGACACGTCGACGAACGAGGCGATCCTCGCCCTCTTCGAGAACTCGCCGTACATCGTCAACACGCTCGAGAAGGACCCCTCCACGCGCGAGGAGGAGGCCCTCATCGAGGTGTTCAAGAAGCAGCGCCCGGGTGAGCCCCCGACGCTCGACAACGCGCGGAACCTCTTGCGCGCGCTCTTCTTCGACCCCAAGCGCTACGACCTGACGAAGGTCGGCCGCTACAAGTTGAACCAGCGCCTCGGCGTCAACGTCCCCGAGGACGTCCGCGTCCTCACCACCGAGGACATCGTCGCGCTCGTCCGCAAGCTCATAGACCTGCCGGTCAAGCTCGGCGTCCCCGAGGACTCGAAGGACTTCGCCGCCGAGGCGATCGCGCTCCCGCGCGCACCGATCGCGGCCGAGCTCGACGAGTACGAGCACTTCGGGAACCGCCGTCTGCGCACCGTCGGCGAGCTGATCCAGGAGGCGTTCCGCGTCGGCCTCTACCGCATGGAGCGCGTCGTCCGCGAGCGGATGACGACGGAGGACGTCGACACGATCACGCCGCAGACGATCATCAACATCCGTCCGGTCGTGGCCGCGCTCAAGGAGTTCTTCGGCTCCTCGCAGCTCTCGCAGTTCATGGACCAGACGAACTCGCTCGCCGGCCTCACGCACCGCCGCCGCCTCTCGGCGCTCGGCGCAGGCGGCCTCACGCGCGAGCGCGCGCCGATCGAGGTGCGCGACGTGCACCCCACCCACTACGGCCGGATGTGCCCGATCGAGACCCCGGAGGGGCCCAACATCGGCCTGATCGGCTCGCTGTCCTCCTACGCCCAGGTCTCCGAGCACGGCTTCGTGACGACCCCCTACCGGGTCGTCAAGGACGGCGTCGTCACCGACAAGATCGTCCACCTCGACGCGACGCAGGAGGAGGAGCAGATCATCGCCCAGGCCAACACGCCGGTCGACCCTAAGACCGGGCGCCTGCGCGGCCCGGAGATCATCTGCCGCACGCAGGCCGGCCAGTACGTCACGGTCGGTCCGCGCGAGGTCGATCTCGTCGACGTCTCGCCGGAGCAGATCTGGTCGATCACGACGGCGATGATCCCGTTCCTCGAGCACGACGACGCCAACCGTGCCCTGATGGGCTCGAACATGCAGGCCCAGGCGGTGCCGCTGCTGACGACCGACGCCCCGCTGGTCGGGACCGGCATGGAGCTGCGCGCGGCGCTCGACACGGGCGACGTGCTCCTGTCGCGCTCGGCCGGCACGGTCGCCTTCGTCGACGCGACCGAGATCGTCGTCG